>CALXLV010000031.1 GCA_944389295.1 uncultured Spirochaetaceae bacterium
GAAATGAGAGCCTTCCTTTCTGGACTCAGCTTCTTCACTGGCTTCTTTGCCATAACAAAAACTCCTATGCCTTCTTCCTTCCAGCTTAGGAGCTTTTTCAAATGTCCACAAACTTATTTACAGTCTCGAGAATTTTCATTTCCAGCTTCCATAGTGCAGTTGTTTATCAAGATCAGCGACATTCTGCTCCAATGCAGTCTCGTTCGGATCAGCATATCTGATTCCAATAAATACAGGAATCATATATGTTTGTGGTACTTTCAATTTCTTTTTTACTATGTCATGTTCTTCGTTAAGCGGTATCCGCATGGAGCAGGCCAGTCCTTCTGCTGTAGCCGCAAGAAATATGTTCTCAATCACACACCAGATTGTTGAAAACGAATTTAGCTTGGACACATATTCTCCGTTCAATTCTTTGCATTTGAATACAGGGATGACTACATATGGTGCATTTTTGAGCATAGTATATTGCCGTGGCATCGCATAGCCGTACATTTTCTGCGCAAGTGTCGTCGGATACGGCCGTGGTGCATTCAGATATTTTTCCGCATCGAATTTATCGGCAATCTTCTTCGCATATTCAAAGGCATATTCTTTTTCCTCATCTGTTCTCAAGACAATATAACTCCAGTTGCGGTTGTGGTTCCATGTAGGAGCCAGATTACCAGCCTCCAGAATCCGCTTGATTGCTTCAAAATCAACCGCTTTATCCAGAAACTCCCGTACCGTTCTTCTTTTCTGATTACTTCATAAAACTCCATTTGCATATCCTCCATTTCTTGATTAATCAGCATAGCCCTGGAACCACTTATCAAGGGCAGCCTTCTCCAGACTGATGATGTAATCAACCAGTTCATTTTCATTATTGGATGTTTCTTTCATATTACTCTCCTAACTAATAGAATTTTCCTTCGTCGCATTCCTTTTCACTTCCTCGTGGAAGAAGTAATTTACGATAATCGGCGGGGCATCGAATGGCCGACTCATTGAATCATCATCACGTATATACTCAAGACCTTCTTCCTGGCAGAAATCCTTCAGTTCTTCGTTGAGTGTGAACCAGTATCGTCTATCACCTTTGCTGTATATATCCGCATACAGTGGATAAAGCTCAGGATGATTTTCCTTTATATATCCAAGGATGATGGGCTTATAAGCACCTCTCAGATTGAGGTTCTCAAGCCAGACAAGATTGCATTTGTCACGGCATTCGCAGATTATTGCCTTGCAGTCTGTGAGGCCCGGGAATATCGGGGAGATGAAGCAGGTTGTCCTTATTCCCGCCTCATGCATCTTTCTCATTGCCTCAATCTTTCTCTCAATAGGGACAGAGTTATCCATATCTTTCCTGAAATTCTCATCCAGTGTGTTGATTGAAAATGATACCCTTGCATTTGGAAATGTCTTTATAAGATCAATATCACGGAGAACAAGATCTGATTTCGTTGCGATACCTATTCTGCATCCGCTTCCCCGCATTTGCTTAAGAAGCTCTCTTGTCCGTCCATACTTCTCTTCAAGCGGCTGATAGGGATCGGTGACAGAACCGATGAAAAGCTCTTTTCCGGCATACCTCTCTGGATGTTTTATCTCAGGCCAGAACTTCACATCTACAAAGCTTCCCCAAGGCTCTGTATGCCCTGTGAATCTCTTCATGAATGAGGCATAGCAGTATCTGCATCCATGAGTGCAGCCGACATATGGATTCACTGAATAATCCGCGACAGGCAGATTCGATTTAGTGAGAATGCTTTTGACTTCTATCTGGTTCTCTGTAATCATAAATTGCTCCGATTGATATATATGTTATTTGGTATAAAATATGTAGTAAATACACATTCTGATAGTACTAAGTATCATGGAACGTACCAGTAAGGAGAAACGAAATGAAAGAACCGATGACTTATGAGGAATATCTGAGAGATGTGAAGAAAGGTATTGTGACAGATCTGGGGAATTGTCCTGTGACACCGCTGCTTCTGATGCTACAGGGAAAGTGGAAAACACAGATACTATATGAACTCTGTATTCATGATACTGTCAGATTTGGACTGCTTAAAAAAGAACTGCCAGGCATAACTAATACAATGCTCACGAAATCGCTTAGAGAGCTGGAGGATGATGGTTTCATAAACAGAATCCAGTACAATGAGATTCCACCCCACGTTGAATATTCATTCACAGAAAAGGGAAGGGATCTTATGCCGATCTTCTATCAGATAATGCTCTGGGGTTTCAAACATGAATCGGATACGATGAAGGGTGATGAGAGAAAACTATGAAACGAAATTCACATTATAAAACGAAAATACCTATAGGGGTGGCTAAAGAATCTGGAAGCACATAAGAGGGCTGGTTGCCTTCATCTGCATCTTCTTGTTAATCACTATAGTGGTGCTTGTCTAAAGATAATGTCTGATTTGTAATTTCTCTTATTAGAAAGAATAAAATCAACAAGCGCAATGCTTCTTATAAAGGATAATGACATATCCGGATCAAACTCATTCTGCTAATGGCATGAGGCTGCATTGATTGTATTTGCTGTAGTTTTATCTGGTACGCTTTTGGAAAGAAACAGCTTGTATTCCTTTGTCATGTACATGCATGATTGTATCCGGGATAACCTTTGCAGATTAAATTGCGGGCAAGAATAAAGATTGGGAGCGACCCGCAAAATGCAGATTGCTCCCAATATTTTGGATGCTTAGATTTTCCACTCGCTGCTTTCTTTCTGCAAGGCAACCATATGAGAAAAGATGCCGTTTCGCTTCAGCAATTCCTCTGGACTGCCTTCCTCTGCAACATGGCCGCCGGAGAGAACAACGATCTTGTCCGCATTCTCAACTGTCCGCATTCTGTGAGCAATGACAAGAACGGTCTTGTTCCTGATAAGTTTCGAGAGTGCCTTCTGGATCTCGGTCTCGTTCTCAGCATCCAGTGATGCAGTAGCCTCATCAAGCAGGATTATAGGGGAGTCCTTCAGGAATGCTCGGGCGATTGATATGCGCTGTCTCTCTCCGCCTGAAAGCTCGCATCCGTTCTCTCCGATCATCGTGTTCCAGCCATCGGCAAGTTTCTCCACAAAAGGAAGGCACTGCGCCATATTCCCGGCTTCGATCACTTCCTCATCTGTCGCATCCCGCCGTCCTATCCTGATGTTCTCCATGATGGTGTTGTCAAAGAGAGTCACGTCCTGGAATACGATTGAATAGAGTGATAACAATGACTCTGGATCTGTCTTGGTGACATCCATTCCTCCGACTGTTATTCTCCCTGAATCGGAATCCCAGAAGCGGGCTGCAAGCCTTGAGACTGTCGTCTTTCCGCCGCCTGATGGCCCGACAAGCGCTGTCACCTCTCCCTGTTTTGCCGTGAATGTAACATTCGATAGGACTTCCTCTCCATTACCATAACCGAAGCGCACATCCTTGAATGCGATATCATAGCCACTGTTCGTAAGCTCAGATTTACCTTCCTGAAGAGGATGAAAGAGTATCTCATCCATCCTTTCGACATTCGTCCTGAGTGAGATAACTGCCGCAAGATTCTGCAGCGAGCTCTGCAGAGGATCATAAAGCCTGGAGGCAATCAGAAGATACATGAAGAGCGTGAGCACATCGATCTCACCGGATGCAAGCAGAACGGAGCCCGCCAGTGCGACTGTTCCGATTCCCATCTTCAGTATGAATGAAGCGGAGACGACGAATACTGCCGTACCGACTTCCGAGATGATAGCTCTCTTCTCCACCTTGTCTATCTTTCTGAAGAGTCCTTTGAGATACTGCTGCTCTGCATTGCAGCTCTTGAGATCCCTCATCGTCTCTATGCATTCCTGGATGCCATCGGCCACTTCCATCTTCGCGTTCATTGAGCGCTTCGAGAGTCTGTACTGCACGTTTCTTGAAAGGATGACTATCAGGATGGAGACAGGAACCGGCCAGAGAGCAGCAAGCCCCATCCTCCAGTCGAAGAACAGAATCGAGAGAGCTGCGATCGTGGTGGAGATGACTGCGCCTATAAGCTCAGGAACCCAATGGGAGAGCCCAGTCTCAAGTGTTGCGGCATCAGCCATGATCGTACTCGTTATGTCCGCTAGATCCTTCCTGCCGAAATATGAGAGAGGTATCTTCCTCAGCTTCTCGGCAAGACTCACTCTTCTCACGCCGCTTTCGACATAGGTTGAGAAATATGTTGCCTTGTAGACACATCGGTAGGAAATCATGATGAGGGCAACTGAGATAATGCATAAGACGGCATAGAGTATTCCACGCCCGGCAAGAGTGTTCATCAGCATATCGGATGCAAGAAGATAGAGAATACCGACAGGCACGAAGAGCGTAAGATTATGCACAGCACAGGCAATGAAGCCCTTTACCAGATCCCTTGCACCCTTTTCAGAGAGTGCGAATATTCTTTCAAGTCTCTTTATCATCACATAGCCTCCTTGCCGACCTTCCACTCCACGGAACTCTGATAATCATTCCACATCTGGCTGAAGAGCCTGTTCTTACCCAGAAGCTCATTGAATGTTCCATCTTCTCTGATATCTCCGCCGGACAGCACATATATCCTGTCGGCATTAGTAATAGATGAGAGGCGATGAGCAATCATGATGACAGTGCGGCCATCAAGCATTGAGGAAAATGCCTTCTGCACCTTCACCTCGTTATCGGGATCAGCGAATGCCGTCGCCTCATCAAGTATGATCACAGGGGAGTTCTTGAGTATTGTGCGTGCAATCGCTATGCGCTGTGTCTCTCCGCCTGAGAGGTATATCCCTCCGCTGCCAAGTACTGTGTTTATGCCATCAGGGAGCTTCTCGATGATATCCAAGCATTCTGCTTTTCTCAGCGCTTCAAGCACCTCTTCGTCGCTTGCATCCGGCTTGGCCAGCTTCACATTGTCCTTTATCGTTCCCTTTATCAGATGGCTGTCCTGGAAAACGAAGGAAACATACTGCATGAGCCGTTCCTTCGGGATATCCCTGATATCCAGTCCGCCGATCCTGATTGTTCCTTCCTGCGGATCGAAGAAACGGGCGATAAGGGAAGCAAGCGTCGTCTTTCCTCCTCCCGAAGGCCCGACGAATGCGGCAAGTGAACCGGAAGGGATATCAAGCGAGATATCATGAACTGCCTCCTTCTTGCCGTCATAGCTGAATGCAACATGTTCCAGCTTCACAGAGCTGTCATAAGGAGTAAGGCCGTTATGGGCATCGCTCTGCGGCTTTTCATCCATTATGGTATCGACCCGCATGAAAGCGTCATGAACGATCATTGCCTCCTCGCTTTTGAACATTATCTTCGTAAGCGTTATCGAGATGATAGGCGTGATGATTACATAGAAAAGCACGTTCAGGATGATCTCCGGAGTGATTCCGCCAGCTGCAAGAATGAATGCTCCTGCTGTTATGAAGGCGAACGAGCTGTTTATCGCTCCGGTGTAGATGATCATCGGTCTCATAAGTTCTTTCGTGTATTCAATCACCCATTTCTCGTAGCGGTCGATTGAATCCTTGAAGAGGCGGAATGAGTATATAGTCTGTCCGAATGTCTTTACGACAGGAATTCCCCTTACATACTCGACAGCCTGATTCGACATATCCGCAAGCGCATCCTGATACTGCTTCATCCTTTCCTGCATCCTCTCTCCAGTCATTCTCATCATGATCAGGAAACCAAGCGCGACAGGAAGAATGGAAAGAAGCCCGAGTCTCCAGTCGAACCACAGAAGCATTGTGATGAGTCCTGCCGGAGTAGCAATTGCTGCAGCTCTGTCCGGCAGCTGATGCGCAAGATATGTCTCGGTAGCGGCACTTGAATCGTTGATGATTTTCCTCATCTTCCCGCTCCCGAAGCGGTATTCCACACCGAGCGGCAGTCCGATTACATGGGAAAGCATCTCCTTCCTCATGTTCGCCGCAACACGGAATGCAGCAATATGCGAGCACATCAGGGCCGCAATGTAGACAAGCATCGAGATTATTGCCAGGACCACGGCATAAGCGCCGTAGCGGGCTATCATCCCATATTCCGATGCAAGCACATCACGGATTATCAGCCAGATGCAGATGAACGGGAGAAGCGCAAGGAGTGCCGAAATTGCTGACAATATCCACGAGAGATACGTCAGAGCCTTATATCTGCCTGCATATCTGAGCAGGCGTTCAAGGTCATTGTTCTTTGACATAAAACCTCCAAATAAGTTAGCTTAAGCTAACTATTATGTTCAAAAAAAAAGAGACATCAAAGCCTCAGGCCGAAAAGACGTTCCCATCCAGCCTTGTAGAAGGCTTGAAGGTTCTGGATATAGATCCTTGCATCTTCCCGGGGGACAGAGTGCCTCACCACCTCGAAGAAGGAGGTGAAATAGCCCGATGTGACCATATGCTCAATAAGGGGATCAATCTCTGGTATCTCCATTCCATTCTTCCGCATGAGGGCGATGAATTCCTCTGTGGATTCCTCCTCAACCTTCATCATCTCATCGACCATGTTGGAATAACGGGTGCCTTCAGAACACATCAGAATCAGCTGGAACTCGTCAAGATGGTCATAGATATATTCCAGGCACCACTCAACGCATTTGGCTGTTATATCTCCCATCCCTGAGACTTGGGTATCATAGGGAAGGGCAGCAAACTCCTCATGGGCACCTTTATAGGCATCCATCACGGTCTCATATGCATCTTTCACGAGTGAGTCGAAAATGTCTCCTTTTGAGGCGAAATAGCCATAGAGGGCCCCTGTAGTGACACCTGCGAGGGCTGCGATGCGTCTCATCGATGTTCCCTGGAATCCTCTTTCAAGAAATTCTTTCTTGGCTGTTTCAAGTATTCTTCTTTCTGTCTCACTCATGGATAACGCTGTTATATAACACTGTTATAATATGGTCAATATATGGTGCTGCATTTATGTTTCCTATCTGGGCGTATCTTCTTTGATGATAATTTTTTTTTCGATTGATATTACTGGTACGTTTTTTGTAAAGAAACAGCTTATTTCTTACATAGCATAAATAGTGCATAGAAAATAACTTCTTGCAGGGTAATGGAATGCGAAAACAGCTTGAAATTCCTTTTCTGTTGCATTCTGTTGCATCTGTGGTAAGCTCTGATTGGAGGATGATATGGAATCCAAACTCATAGTAATAGCGATCGGGGGAAATTCGCTTATAGAGGACCCGAAAAAGGTCACGGTCGATGCCCAGTACCACGCTGCCGAGAAAACAGCGCATCACATCGCTTCGATAATAGAGAAGGGGCACAGAGTCGTCATTGCCCACGGCAACGGTCCTCAGGTTGGGTACATACTCCTCAGATCTGAGTATGCGAGAAAGATACTCCATGCCGTTCCTCTGGATTCCTGTGTCGCGGACACGCAGGGTGCCATCGGCTATCAGCTGCAGAAGGCGCTGGACAATGAGTTCATGAGAAGGGGAATAGAAAGGAAGGCGGTGACCGTCGTCACTCAGGTGGAGGTCAGAGCAGACGATCCTTCATTCGGGAATCCCACGAAGCCGATAGGCTCATTCATGACCGCAGAGGATGCTGAGGAGCACAGGAAGAACTTCGGATGGTCAGTTGCAGAGGATGCCGGAAGAGGATGGAGGAGGGTGGTCCCCTCGCCGAAGCCTGTATCGATAATCGAGCTTGATACAATACGCTATCTTTCCGCAGGCGGTGCTGTCGTGATCGCAGCAGGAGGCGGAGGCATCCCTGTCGTGAGAGGAGAGGACGGTACGCTTGAAGGAAGGGAGGCCGTGATAGACAAGGACCTTGCCGCAGCGATACTCGCGAAATCCCTCGGTGCAGATATGTTTATCATCTCCACTGCCGTGGAGAAGGTTGCCCTTGATTACGGAAAGCCGACGCAGCGCAATATCGATTCAATGAGCGTCAGCGAAGCCCGGAAATACATAGGCGAGAAGCAGTTTGCTCCGGGTTCCATGCTGCCGAAGGTTGAAGCGCTGATAGACTATGCCGAGGCGACGGGGAATATCGGGATGATCACCGATCCTGAGCATCTTTCCCTTGCTGTTGAGGGGCTCGGCGGCACGCGTATCGTGCGGTGAGGTATTCTGCGGCATATGCAGTAATGGCGAGTATGTAGTAGGCAATGTCGTCCTGCACGGCTGTTCCCATAAGGCAGCCCTTTGCCGCAAGCAGTACGGATACTGCAGCAAGAAGCGTACGGGAGAGGAGCATTAAGGCTCTTCTCCTTTCTTTTTTCCCTATCGATGCGAAGTGGAGGAAAGCGTTTGCGAGTACAAGCGGCGATATCACCAGCACATTCGCGTTCCAGTACGTCACATCGTGGTTAGTAGCCGTCATCATGAAAAGCAGTACGGCCGAAAGCACTCCCAGAAAGAGCCATACAACTCCAGAGGCAAGATCAGAGAGAACCCTTGCAGCCTTGTATCTTGATGATGCGAGGCAGATGATTATGGCGAACACTATTGCCGCGGCCGCAGTGCGGAGAGTCAAACTGTAGTTTTCTGAAACGGGTTTCCTGGTCTCGCTCTGATGCAGCGTATCTGCGGTCCTTCCTTCATATTCCTCGATTGAGGAAAGAAGCACATCAGGCAGAAAGCATGCCTCATAGAGATTCACAGGTCTGTCGACCTCTGGACCCTGCAGATAATTGAGGAGGAAGGCGAAGAAAAATGACGGCGCCATGTACGGTGTCGACCAGTCCCTGAAGCTCCTCCCTGTCTCAATGTTTTCCGCCCACTTCCTGAACTCTCCGCCTGTTGTGGCGTTGTAGATATCCCTTATCCTCGTCGCGCAGTTGTCTTTGTAGTAGTGGTAGAGATATGTGCTGTTCTCCGGCTCCGCGTTGAATGTGAGGAATGCTATGACAGCGCGTTTCTCTTCCGCCGTCAGCTCAAGTTCCAGACGCCTCACCGTTCTGTCATCGCTGATGAAATCATCAAGACGGAAGTCTGCATAGCTCTCGTTCAGGCTGTAGTAGAGGAGCCCGAGAGCGAAGTTCAGGTAGAATCCGTCGCCGAATGCGAATGTGCCGTAGTCGAACATCACGGGAGCGGAACCTGGAGCCTCTACCTCTATTCCGGCATGGCCGAAGTATGCATACACAGGTTCCGTTGCCGATGCCGTGACGATGTATATGCGGCATTCCTCATAGTATGAACGCTCCGATGATGAGAGCGGAGCGCTGAAATCCACCTTGCAGAGCTCTTCCTCGCTGTAGAAAAGCCCTTCGCGCACAGGTATTCCTCCCGAGACCGAAGCCGCCCCGAGCGCGGAGGCTGCGGTGAGGAGTATGAGCAAAGGAAGGATTTTCCTGAGGATATTCCTGAACATAGCGCGATGATAGCATTTTCAGCATGAAGTGTTTAGACGCGCATGCCGGCCATTAATTGACAACATTTCCGCCTCTTCCTATCTTCGGAGTATGGACAGGGAGCAGAAGGGACTTGCTATTGTCATCAGGAGTATGAACATCAGGGAGAATGACCGCCTCCTGACGCTTTTCTCTCCATCCTTCGGGCTTGTCGATATTGTATCGTACGGGGCAAGAAAGAGCATACGCACAGTCAAGGCGCCGCTCTACACGGAGGGGAATTTCTCCATAGAGAAAGGAAGAAGAGGCTGGACGCTCAAGGACATTGATGTCATCTCCACGCATGAATGCATACATGATGATCTCATGAGAAGCCAGATCGCGATGCTCTTTTCAGACCTTGTCATAACAGGTAGGAACGCCGATCCTGCTCTCTACACGCTCTATACCGATGCTCTCGACCTTCTTGAGACGGAGGATGCAGAAAAAGTCGCCGTCGAGTTCATCGTGCACTTCCTTTCAGGAGAGGGCCTCTCCGGTGACTACTGCTCATGCCCTGTCTGCGGACGCGGATACGGCGACGGCGAGATACTGGGATTCTCCTCTGCCGAGGGTGTTGCCGTATGCCATGACTGTGATACTATGGATGGTGCGCTTCCGCTGCCTCCCAATGCGAGGGCATATCTCCGGAGATCGCTGGAGATGGGGATGAGGGAATCTATGTCCCTTCTTGTCTCGGAGGCGCAGGAACACAGGATATTCAGGTATCTTCTCCGCACTCTGCCATATTCTTTTCCCGGCAGGCTCCGGAGCCTTGAGTACGGTATCTGGGATTCTGTGCAGGGGATGATATGAAAATAAGGATACCTGTCTCTGATCCAGGGAAGGTGCGCCGTCTGAAAGACCGCTTCTCCCTCGATCTTCTCTCCGCCACAATACTTGAACGCCGCGGCCTTGAACGGACCGAGGATGCTGTTTTCTATCTTGAGACGGATACAATTTACCAGCATTCGCCGCTAGAGTGCGATGATGTCCATACTGCCGTGGAGAGAATAAACGACGCGATAGAGGAGGATGAGAGCATTTTCATCTTCGGAGACAGAGACGTTGACGGCGTCACGGGAGCTGCGATCCTCTGCCGCGGTCTGAAGAAACTGGGAGCGAAGAATATCACGGTGCGGCTTCCGGAGGGCGATGAGCCGTACGGACTTACGGATGACATCGTCAGGGAGATACTCGATGGAAAGCACACTCTTGTCATAACCGTTGACAATGGAATTTCCGCGATCGATGAGATCAGGGAACTCGGCAGGAACGGCGTCGATACGATAGTCCTCGACCACCATCTTCCCGGGGAAAACCTTCCTCCAGCAGTTGCGATCTTCGATCCTAAGGTTGAAGGTTCCGGATATGCGTTCGACGGACTCTCCGGCTGCGCTGTGGCCGCCAAGATGATATGGGCGCTCTCGTTCTCGCGCACTCCTCTCTACGGAAGCGAGTGCATCGTCCTTCACGCGGAGCCGCGCAACAGCTCGATAAGGATAAACGCGGTAAGGCTTGAGAACATCATCGAGATAGGCAGGATAACCGAGGAGATAGCCGAGGGCGGCGCAGCCTCACGTGAGAAGGACCGCCTGATGGAGTTCCTTGCAGTGGGGCTTCCTGTGATGGTCCTTGATGCCGATACAGAGAAGAAGATGCTCCGCAGGGCGTTCGGAAACGGCGTTGATATCTCTCTTGTGGATATAAGGGAGAGACTCGAGGCGCTGATGCCGGTTGTCCGCTCGCACTCTCTCTTTGATCTCTCGATGCTCAGCCGTGCAGCCCGCTACAAGGACGGAGACAGGGAGATAGAGACGCTTGTCTCGCTCTTCCGCTCGCTTTCGATACACTCCTATCCGTCGCTCTCAACGGAGTATGACGAGGTGATGGAGCTTGCGGCTATAGGTACTGTGGCCGATCTCATGCCGATGAAGGACGAGAACAGGATGATCGTGAAGCGCGGTCTAAGGATGCTCTCTGAGAAACCTGTGCTCTTCCTGCGCTCGCTGCTGGGCAGACAGAATCTTGCGGGAAAGAAGATAAGCACGAGGGATGTCTCTTTCTACATCGCGCCGGTTCTCAATGCAGCAGGTAGGCTGGGGCATCCGATGGATGCGCTTGCTCTGCTCCTCTCAGATGATGCTGCGGAGGCTGACGGACTGACCGACAACCTTCTTGCGATGAACAGGCAGAGGCAGGGAAACGAGGAGAATGCCCTCTCGCTCGTCAGGGATAAGGCTAAGGAGAGCTTCGAGAAACTCGGGGAGAGGTTCGTGATAATCGACGACGAGTCTGTGCCCCGCGGCCTTACCGGAGCCATCGCCGCAAAACTTTCCAAGGAATATTCCGTTCCCGTTCTGGTCATGGCATCGGTGGGGGAGAGAATATCGGCTTCCGTAAGATGTCCGGAGAGCTTCAATGCGAAGTCATTCCTCTCGTCTTTCAGCTCTCTTTTCGATGATTACGGCGGACACAGGTGCGCCGCAGGATTCTCGATGCCTGCGGCGAACAAGGAGATGCTGCTGCAGATGATGGAGAATGTGATTCTCTCCATGGATGGCAGCGGGGCGGAGGATGAGGAGATAACGGCAGATGCCGATATACCTTCAGAGTACATGACGACAGGACTATGGCGGCTTTCATCGATGCTTGAGCCCTACGGACAGGGGAATGAGGCGCTCAGGCTCTACATACGCGGCGCTGTGATCTCGGACATGATGCCTGAGAAGAGCGATCAGAAATTCATGCGCTTTTCGCTCCGCTTCGGCGCCTACGCATGGCCTGCCGTCTGGTGGACGCCCCATAACAGAGAGACATTTAAAAAGGGAATGCGCGTCAATGCGGTGTTCACTCCCGATATGAACTACTGGAAGGGTACGGAGAAGGAGCAGTTACTCATTGTGGATATGGAAGCTGCTGAGAACTGACTGAGAGCTCAGAGGAAGAGCAGCGATATTATCGCAGTGATGATTCCCGTGAAGGAGAGGGCGATTCCGGATATAGCTCCGATGTCCTCTCCGAGTTCCATCGCCTTCGACGTCCCTATGACGTGGCTTGCCGTTCCAATGGCCACTCCCTGAGCTATCCTGCTCTTTATCCGGAAGAGCTTGATCATAAAAGGGGCGAACATGTTGCCGAGCACTCCTGTGAGTATCAGGGAGGTAACTGTCAGCGATTTTACTCCTCCGATGGCCTCTGATATCGCTATGGCGATCGGGGTAGTGACGCTCTTGGGCACAAGGGATGCGGAAAGTGTGTCATCCAGTCCGAGAAGGGAAGCGAGGAGGAGTATCACGGCAACTGCGGAGATGCTTCCCGCGATCGTACCGGCAAGAATCGAGACGAAATGCGCTTTCACAGTCTCTCTCTGCCTGTATATAGAGTAAGCGAGCACCGCTGTCACCGGGCCTAGAAAGAGGTTTATGAACACGCCTCCTTCCTCATACGCCGAGAAGGGAATGTCGAAGATGAAGAGTATCGCTATGATGATGAGAACTGTGATCAGGAAGGGATTGCAGATAGCCTTGCCTGTTTTCTTTCCTATTACCATTCCTGCTTTGTAGCAGAGGATTGTCAGCGTGATCCCGAAAAGGGGATTTGTGGTTATCAGCTCCTTCATTCAGCGTTTCTCCTCTTAATGATCCTGTCCGTTATCTCTACGGCCTTTGCCGTGATGAAGAATGTCGTGACGAGGGAGACTGCGGATATGAATACAAGAGGCAGCCATGAGCTTCTGAGAAGTTCGAGGTTCTCTATTATCTCCACGCTTGGCGGAACGAAGAACATTGCCATGTACCTGAGAAGGAAGTCGGCTGTACCTTCGAGGTGGTGTTCCTTGATCACTCCCGTACCCAAAAGGAGGAGAAGCAGGAACATGGCTATCAATGTTCCGGGAAATGTGAACGGAAGCACTGCCGATATGGCCTCGCCAATGAGCGTAAGCGCGAATAACAGTGACAGCTGAAGCAGAATTCTCATGATGCAGGATGATAAGCCGCAGGGCATTCTTTGTCACTATCCGTTATTGACAGAGACGCCTCAAAATGATAGTTTTGCACAGGATTCTGACCCTGGTGGGAGAGGAGGTGATTAAGTATGGCATATGTAAAAGTAGATGAGAACGAGCCGCTCGAGAAGTCGATCAAGCGCTTCAAGAGAATGGTCGAGAAGGAAGGCATCATCCGTGAGTGGAAGAAGCGCGAGTACTACGAGAAGCCCTCTACCATCCAGAACCGCAAGAACAAGGCTCTTGCGCGCAAGCAGATGAAGAAGGTAAGGAAGATGCACGCTTCCAAGGCATACTGATTAATAACAAAAAGTTTGCAATTTCTTTTAATATGGCGAAATATCTTTGATAAGTATTTCGCCATTTTTTACAATTTGTACACTCTTGTGTATCGTTTCGTGTACTATTCTTTAATACTTTGTTGAAGATCCCCGTAGTCTAGAAAATGCGTCAATTCTGATTTGCTGGATAATAGATGTATGTATCTGTTCCTCCATATGAATTGGGCTCTGTTAGTTTAAGTTTTCCATCATCCTGTATTTCAAATTGCTCAGATATATTTATGGTCTGTCCGTTGATTTCTACTCTTGCATAGATGGAATAATAATTTTCTCCGGTTCGCTCCACGAACTCTTTTACATTTGCTCCGTATGAATTGACTAGATTCACATATGGAATGCCGCCTATATAAATTTCATGCTGTTCGATTTCGATCCGATCGATTATCGATGTTGTTGGCGAACTCTCATCAAGCAACCAAACACCTCTGAATTCCTCTGGGACATTGATGCTGATTTTGTCTGGTGTATCATTCGAGCATGACGTGATAACAGCAACTGCCATTACCAGAACGATTGCAAGCAGGGTATATATCTTACCCCCCCCCCGTAAGCCTTTTCTTCATATTTTCCTCCTAAAACATATTATATTTTATAATAAAATAATATAATATGGCTATCAACGTAATATCGTACAGCCTTTAGATATGAGGACAGATTGTCGTTATCCATATACCCATTCATTAAATTTGTCATAATGTAATGTTTTGAAACAATTCCTAGTATTTCCATTGTTATATTCCGTGGATCATTTTGCTTTGAGGAGTGTTCTTGTTGATATTTTCTATTCTTCATAAATACCGGAAGGATACATCCATCAATGATCCCAGTTCTGGGATGAATTTCGCTGCTGATATGACGCTTTTCAGTCTGAATATGTATGGACGGCTTGCCGTTGATTTCACGGTTATCGGCTGCCTTGGAATTGATGTCGGCATGATGCTTGGCGGCCCTGTTTATTCCAGCGCTGATGTAAGCGCTTCTGGTGTCAGCGTTTCAGCTGATATCGACATCGGAGGTTTCTACGCAGCCCCCTATGTCGGAGTCTCTTATCTCTACTGATTATGTTTTCCGGCCTGCTTTTGCATAGCGGGCCGGTTTCATACTGTCTGAATGAAATCATGTCCCCTGTGTGCTATCATCACACACATGCCGGAGTTTTTCAGGACTGTATATACGATCGCGGACGGAAGGGGAATGGGGACTTTCTCTCCCGGGCACTTTCTCTGGCTAGCCCTGACTGTCTTTCTGATCATTACGCTCGGCAGATCGTACGGAAAGTCTGATCAGGAAAGACGGAAAAGAATGCGCCTGATTCTCGGCATTATGATAATCCTCGATGAGATCGCGAAGGATGTCATGACGGTCTCTACGGGACAATGGGCGTATAATTTCCTTCCGCTGCATCTCTGTTCCATCTCTGTATTCGTGTCGTTCTTCCATTCACTTACGGATAACCGGACTGCGGCCGAGTATCTCTACGCAGTCACGCTTCCCACGGCATCGATGGCACTGGTCTTTCCTGACTGGACGGGACGGCTCCCTTTTCTCAGCTTCATGTGCATCCACTCATTCTCGATACACATGCTCCTCGTGGTCTATTCCGCCCTGCAGCTCTTTGCGGGGTTTGTTCCTTCATGGAAATACCTCAGAAGGCTCATCGTTCCCATTGTCATTTACTGGTGTGCGATGTACGGTGTGAACAGGGTGCTCGGAACGAATTTCGCATTCATGAACGGCGGAGCATCGGGCAGTCCTCTCTCGTTTCTTGAAGGGTATATAGGCGGATGGTACAGGCTTGCGTTCCCTGTCATCGCACTGATCTGCTGGCTTCCGATGTATCTGATTCCGCGGAAAATCAGGAATAAGAAGATATAGCTTTACCGATTACATCAGATTCTACGATTATCTTTGACAGCTTCCGCAATACATGGGATACTGATTACGCAGAACATAAAAAGGAGTGTCCTATGCTGATACTGATTTCAGATGCTTTCGACAAGAGCCTTCCCTCAAAGCTCTCCGCATTCGGAGAGGTGACGGAGGACAAGGCCAGGCTTGGTGAGGCCGATGTCGTCCTCATCAGATCAAAGACCAAGGCCACGAAGGAGTACATAGACAGTGCTCCCAACCTCAAGCTCATAATACGCGGAGGCGTCGGCATGGACAATATCGACAGGGAGTACTGCGAGAAGAAAGGCATAATAGCCTGCAACACTCCGCGCTCTTCCGCTGTTGCCGTAGCCGAACTTGCTTTCGCCCTGATGATCTCCGTCCCCTGCCATATTCCGTTCTATGACAGCACGATGAAGAAAGGGGAGTGGCAGAAGAGCGTTAAGCGCACTGAGCTTTGCGGAAAGCGCCTCTGCCTTCTCGGAATGGGAAACATAGCAAGGAAGGTTGCAGAGAGGGCGAGGGCGTTCGGAATGGATGTTGTCGCCTATGACAAATATGTTGAGACATCCGATCTTGCGCGCATGCTTCCTCTTGAGGAGGCCGTGCGGGAGGCAGATTACATCTCGATGCATCTTCCCTTTACGCCTGAGACGGACAAGATGGTGAATGCCGCCCTTATCGCGAAGATGGAGCATCACCCTGTGCTTATAAACACAGGCCGCGGAAAGTGCATAGATGAGAAGGATGTGGCGGAGGCGCTCTCAAGCGGCGCGCTCTCATGGTTCTGCACGGATGTCTACTCCTCTGAGCCTCCGGCCGCGGATAATCCTCTTCTCGGATGCGAGAATGCAACGTTCACTCCCCATGTGGGAGCCAACACCACCGAGAACCTTCTCAGAATTGGAGATGAGGTCGTCGAGACGATAGAGAAATACAGGAAGGAGGGAAAGATATGAGGAAGATGAATTTCGGCGCGGGCCCTTCCGTACTTCCGCTGGAAGTGCTTGAGGAGGTCCAGAAGAATATCGTTGACTACCACAAGCAGGGGCTTTCGATGATCGAGGCTTCGCATCGCGGCGGAATGTTCGAGGAGATGTATGATGAGTGCCTCTCTGATTTCAGGAAGGTATTTTCCATTCCCGATAATTACGATGTCTACTTCCTCGGCGGCGGCGCGACGCTGCAGTTCACGATGATTCCGATGAACTTCCTGCTCAAAGGCACTCATGCAGATTACACCAGAACCGGTTCATGGTCGAACAAGGCTGCAGATGATGCCGCGAAGCTGGGTGAGGTGAATGTGATCTTCGACGGAAAGGAGAGCGGCTACTCGACACTCCCTGATCCTGCATCCGTGAAACCTTCCGAGGGTGCGTCATACCTCTACCTCTGCTCAAACGAGACTATCGGAGGAATTGAGTGGCAGGACTTCCCTGATACAGGCAGCGTTCCTCTCATTGCCGACATGTCCTCGGACTTCCTCTCCCGCCCTGTGGATGTGAGCCGCTTCGCGATGATATACGGCGGAGTGCAGAAGAACCTCGGTCCTGCCGGAGCCACCGTGATAATCATGAGGAAGGATATGCTTGATAGGCGCAACTCCGGGCTCACCGCATATATGGATTACGCAAAGCATGCGAAGGAGAAGGGACTTTATAATACTCCTCCTGTATTCTCCATCTGGGTGGTCGGGCTTGTTCTCAAGTGGATCATGCAGAACGGAGGAGTTGAAGGCATGCTTCACAATGCCAGGATGAAGTCGGGATACATCTACGATGTCATCGATTCCTCCTCATTCTACCGCTCTCCTGTGGACAAGAACTTCCGCTCGAGGATGAACGTTGTGTTCAGATGTCCGACTGAGGAGCTTGAGGCAAAATTCGTTGAGGAGTCCAAGAAAGAGGGAATGATCGGGCTGAAGGGCCACAGATCCGTCGGAGGACTCAGAGCGAGCCTCTACAATGCCCTTCCTATGGAAGATGCCGCGTCTCTTGCAGAGTTCATGAAGGAATTCGAGCGCAGGAATGGCTAGGCTCGACGAGACGAACAAGGCCATCATAAAGGCCCTTCATGATGGCCGCCGCCCGTACTCGGCTATAGCGGAGGATCTTGGGATAACCGAAAACACCGTGCGCTCAAGGGTGAACCGCATGTGCGATGACGGTATCCTCTCGATCTCCGCTCTGATCGACCCGGAGAAGATTCCTGGTGTTCAGATAGTGATGATGGGCGTGAAGCTTAAGACGATGGAGCTGGAGGAGAAGGCGAAGGAGTTCTGTTCTCTCCGCGGCGTGTTCTCCGCATCCGTCGTCACAGGACGATACGATCTCATTGTCCAGCTGATGCTCTCGGAGAACGAGGGACTCTCGCTCCTCGATTTCTTCCGTTCGGAGCTGGTGAGGATAGACGATGTTCAGGAGGTCGAGACCTTTGTCGTCTACCAGTCGCACAGTCTCTGGGTGCCTTACTGCATATGAAAATGCCCTCTCCGGAGGGCTTTGCCTTTCTTGCGGGTGGAACATTGCGCTTTCTGCGTTTATAATCGCATGAAGGAGAGTTGCAAATGCTTAGAACTGAATATATGGGTCTCGAGCTCAGATCGCCCGTGATCGTCTCGTCCGGCCCACTTACGCAGAATATTGTATCGCTTGAGAAGTGCGAGGAGGCCGGTGCCGGCGCAGTGGTGCTGAAATCGATCTTCGAAGAACAGATAGAGAAGGATGTCTCCAGTGACATGGAGAAGAACGAGGAATACCTTGCCCATTCATCTGCAGATGAGTTCTTTGCCGCATCTTCCCGCGATTACTACATAGACCGCTATATGAAGCTGCTTACGGAGGCGAAGAAGAAGCTCTCGATTCCTGTGATCGCCTCGGTCTGCGCAAAGACGATGGACAACTGGATGGAGTACTGCGAGCGCTTCGTGAAGTGCGGAGCTGACGGAATCGAGCTTGACTACTATCCTATATCCTCCGATGCATCGGTCTCCGGCGAGGAGGTCGACAGAAGGCTCATAGCTTTTGCGGAGAAGGCGAGAAAGACCATCGATGCCCCTCTCTCGATAAAGCTGGGATACAAGTACTCATCGCTTGCATGGGTGATTGCAGAGCTGGACAGGATTGGCATTGACGGCATTGTTCTCTTCAACCGCTTCTTCCGTCCCGATATCGACATCGAGAAAATCGAGATATCGTCAGGCAGCCCCGTGTCATCCGCATCGGAGTACGGCGAGGCGCTTAGGTGGATAGGCCTGATGAGCGGCGAGATGAAGAGGGCGACGCTCTGCGGCAACACGGGAATACATGACGGAGAGACTGCGGTGAAGCTCCTCCTTTCAGGTGCGAAGGCCGTAGAGGTCTGCACTGCCGTAATCCAGCAGGGTTTTCCTGTGATCGGGAAGATGAATGCCTTCATAGAGAACTGGATGGAGAAACACGGCTTCTCAGAGCCAGGTGATTTCATCGGGCGCCTTTCACAGGAGCATATCGATGACGGATGGAAGTGGGAGAGAACCCAGTTCCTGAAAACCATTAACTGAGGGTGACGATGGATTTCAGCAAATACAGGGATATAGCACCATACAGGGGAGCGGATGTCGATGCCGCGATAAAGAGGATAATGGACAAGAGAGAGTATCTCGGAGCGTTCATCTCTGTCCTCGCGGGCGGCAGCGATATCCAGGCGATCTACGGATATCTCGATGCGATTCTGAAAAACATCAGCAGCGTCAAGTCGTACACAGATTTCCTTACGAAGATAACGGCGGGGTTCTTCATCCCCACTGTCATCCAGAGGACTATAAAGGAGTTCTCCGTATCAGGCGCAGAGGCTCTCGATCCGGAGAAGGGTTATCTCTTCATCTCAAACCACAGGGATATCATCCTCGACTGCGCTCTTCTCGATTACGCGCTTCTCAACAATAACAGGCCTCTCTGCGAGATGGCTTTCGGAGACAACCTCATCGGCAGCCAGTTCATAGAGGACCTCTTCCGCCTCAACGGAGGAATCATCGTGAAGCGCGCCCTCGGAATGAGGGAGAAGTACCAGGCGACGCTTGAGCTCTCATCGTACTTTGTCGAAGTTGTGACGGAGGAGAATGTCTGCGTATGGCTTGCGCAGCGTTCCGGACGTTCGAAGGACGGACTCGACATAACCCAGCCCTCGATCATCAAGATGCTGCACATGTCGCAGAGGCCTAAGGGAGTTCCTTTCACAGAGCTTGTAAACCGCATGAACATTGTTCCTGTCGCGATAAGCTACGAGTACGACCCCAATGACATCAACAAGGGCAGGGAAGAAGTCCTCAGAGAGCACAACAACGGCGAATACGAGAAGAAGAAGTACGAGGATCTTATCTCAATGGCCCGCGGAATGAAGGAGTGGAAGGGAAGGGTGCACCTCTCCATCGGCACGCCTGTAAAGGGCGATTACGCCACTCCTGAGGAGGTCGCGAGGGAGGTTGACCGCCAGATACACCTCGGATACAGGCTCTGGGACACCAACTATTTCGCCTATGATTATCTGGAAAATACAAACAGGTTCAGCACCAGAACTGCAGATTTCGACGGAGATGCGTTCCTTTCAAGATTCAGCCATCTCTCTCCGGGCGTGAGGGATTTCGTCCTCAACAGCTATGCGAACCCTGTCCGTTCGATGCTTAAGGAGACTGAATGAGGAAGCTCTTTCCTCTGCTCATTCTTGCTTTGATGATCTCCTCCTGCACTCAGGAGGAGTTCTCTGTCTCTGATGAAAGACTTGAGCTTTCGTCTGATGCTCTTGTTTTCACGGCGCTGTTCTCAGCGCCTGAGAGCACATACACATTCAGAGCCTCTTCTCCGTACGGCGGACTTGTCTGGGAAGGTTCAATGAACGGAGAGGGGGAGATGAAGAGCTCCGACAGTCTTGAGATAACGGACGGAGCTTCCTTCCCCGAGGGTGATTACACTTTCACCATTTACTCGGACAGCGGCACGGAACTTACTCTTTCGGTGCCGTTTGAATCGCCGCTCCTCCCGACCATCTGACGCAGTTCCTTCTCTTTGAGCTTTATCAGGAAGGTGCGTCCGTGCGGGCATGCAGGCTCATCAAGCTGGAATACCTTTTTCAGAAGTTCCTCTGCGCTCCATCTGTCGATGCTGTCCCCGGCTTTTATTGCGGCGCGGCAGGCAATTACGGCAAAGAGTTTTGACTCAAGCTCCTTCTCGTCATAGCGCGCGGAAGAGATGAAATCCGTTATCTCCGTCTCTATCTGCCGGCAGGCGGAGGGGAGGGCTGTTATCTCCCATATCCCGTCTGAGCGGCGGGAGAGCATTATTCCCATCTTCGTATAGACCTCGCTGTGGCCGGAGAGGAACTCATCGAGAATCGCATCAGCCTCTATTCTGATCGGCACAAGAAGCGGCTGCACAGTTTTCTGCGAGAGAAGCTCGTCATAGAGGATTCTCTCATGCGCCGCATGCTGGTCGACTAGGTAGAGCTCATCGCCGCGCTCACAGATGAGGAAGAGTTTGAACGCCTGTCCGATATAGCGGATGGGGATATCCTCCGTTTCCTCCTTCTCTGCAGGTTCCGGAACTTTCTCCGACAGCTTTTTCCTGCTTTCGCTCAGGGCCTTTGCCTTTTCAAGCCATCTGCTGTCGCGCTCACGGTATGTGCTCACGCGCTCTGAGAGCGTTTCCGGCATTTCCTTCATCTGCGGAGAGTGCATCTGGGAGGGGTTTCCGGATTGAGGGCTGAACACGCTCTCCCTTCTCTCCGCCTTGCCGAGATAGAACTCCGGCTGCAGCGGGGAAATCTCCGGAATCTTCCGCTTTATGCCGTTCTGGAGCATCACCGTTATCGCATGATGAATCTCTGCCGCGTTTCTTATCTTGACCTCGCGCTTTGCAGGATGGATGTTGAAGTCCACAAGTTCGGGATTATCGTGGATGAATACGGCTGCATATGGGAACGATCCTCCCGGAAGCAGCTCGCCGTAGCCGTAGCATACTGCCTGCACTATGGAATACTCATCAACCGGCCTGTTGTTGACGTATATCCTTATTCCTTTCCTGTCAGAGCGTTTGACTGCGGAGTTGCCTGCGATGATATCGATTGAGTAGTCGCCGCTTTCGTAATGGAGCTCCTCTGTGTCGGCCTCTGCTATTCCTTCGCTTCTGTAGAGGAACATCACCCGCTCCTTGAGCGTAGCGCAAATAGGCCAGTCGAGGCGGAGCGCGCTGTCGACGGTGAGAGAGAAGTGTATGGAGGGGAAGGCGAGGGCTTTCGCAACCAGTATGCTGCGGCACATTGAGGCCTCGGTTGAGGCTCTTTTCAGGAACGCCCTCCTTGCGGGAATATCGCCGAAGAGATTTTCGGATGAGACGACAGTCCCAGCGTCAGGCGCTGCGGAGGTTATCTCCTCCCTCCTGCCGTTGTCTATTGTCAGCGTTGAGCCTTCTCTTGTTGATCTGTCCCTCGATGATATCGTCAGCCTGGAGACAGCACCGACAGAATAAAGGGCTTCGCCTCGGAAGCCCAGTGTTTCGATCGAGTAGAGATCATCCTGCGTGTGTATCTTACTCGTAGCGTGGCGTGAGCCTATCAGGGCGATATCCTCACGGCTGATGCCGCTTCCGTTATCCGCTACTGAAAGCCTGTCTATTCCTCCGTTGTCGAGCGAAACCCTTATCTCCGTGGCTCCTGCATCGATGGCGTTGTCCAGAAGCTCCCTTAGGACCGACTGCGGTCTCTCAATAACCTCTCCCGCGGCAATGCGCGAGGAGAGGAGCGGGTCAAGAAGGTTTATGCATCCCATCAGAACGAGAACCTTGTCTTCACTGTCAGCGACACGACGCTTGTGCCGGAGAGAGCAGGAATGTTCACATAGCTTCCTTCTGCGGCGTCAGGCAGATATTCGGTTCTGAGCTCTGCGCTGAATCCGGCATGACCGAACGAGAAGTCAAGTCCGACGGAGAAGAGCGTACCGTTCTTCATGTAATCCATGAAGTCATCGGCATCGGTGAATGATGTCGAGAAGCTGTCCTTCGCGAATGCGGCATAGAGCGTCGTGTTCCCGCTGATCTCCGCACTGAGGCCGAGGCTGAGGATGTCGAGCGCGCTGTCTCCGCTGATGAGCGCTTCAATATCGCCGACCGCATATCCGGCTCCTATGGAGAGGATATCGCTGCTGTAGGCGATGAAGAGCTCTCCGAAGGTTCTCATCGGAGCTCCGCTTTCACCTGTCAGGTCGGAAAGTTCTTCGATTGTAGACGCTGCGACTGTATGCTGTGCGGCCGTAAATGCGTTGAACATCGCGGGCCTGAGCTTGCCGCTGTTGATTCCTCCCTTTGCAGTGACCGTGAATCCGCCGGCCTTGACCTCTATCTCAGCACCTGTCATGTAGTCATACATAGCCTTCTTGTCGAAGTCATATATGACCTTGCTGCTCTCCATCAGGCCATTCTGGTAGATCGTGGACACCTCTCCGAGAGCGAAGAGCGAGAGCGTGAAGTGGTTGCGCACGAACGGGATGTCGATCCTGAACTCAGGATAGAAGAGCAGGGCGTAGTTGTCCTCGTCCTTCATGAGCAGCTCGCCGGGGAAGCTGAGCCTGAATGCAAGGTCATAATCCTCCGTCGGGAAGAAGCTGAGCGACATCTCCGAGATATGCGGCGCTTCCGCGTTGTCGGAGTAGATGGAGAGCGAGAGGTTCGGGAAGTTGAATCCTGCTCTTACGCTCAGCGCATCCTCAGAGCCGAAGAACGAGAAGAGCGTGCCTGACTTGTAGTAGCCGCGTTCAGCCTCAAGGTAGAGGATGCTTGAATCCGCATCGCCGAGCTTTATCCTGTCGATAAGAGCCGCGGTGTCGGTCAGGACATGGAATGACTTGGTCATTCCGCTCTCGTCAGCACCGAAGTTCCATTCATCCCTGCCGCTGAATCCTGCAAGGACGAAGTCTCTTTCAGCTCCGCTCTCGGAGAATGTCATCTGCAGAGGAGCGCGGAGTGCGATGAGGTAATCGCCTTCACCGATAGTCACTCTCGGCGTGACGAGGAACACAGGCATCATATCCTCTCCGACATAGTGCCTGATTCCTGTCTCGATATCGAATGATACAGGAATTGAAGGTTCGTATCCGCTATTTTCCTTGCCGTTTCCGAATGTGGATACCGTTCCCGCGAATGTGAGCGAGAACTTATCCGCATTGTTGTAGCCGAGCTGGAGGCGTGCTGCCACAGGGCCTATCGCGGAAGAGAGACCTGCATAGTATTCGCTTCTCTCCTTTACGTCGCTGAACTGCGTCCTGTAGCCTCCGAAGAGCCTTATGCCGTAAAGGTCGATGTATGCTGAACCGTCGAACCAGCTGTTGTCCTCGACAATGCTGAGTCCGTCTGTGGTGAGATCGAACCAGCCTTCTGCCTCAAGTCCGAACCACCTGCCCTCATATCCGGCCTTCATGCTGAGAGTTATGAGGTCATCGCCGGTGGATGGCACATAAGGCGATGAGAGCATGCCGTAATGCATCTTTTTAGTGGAGTAGGCCGCACCTGCTTCGATCGTGATTCCCTTGTACTCAATGGGAAGCATGAACGAGAGAAGCATGCCGTTCTCTGTGAAGGGGTTCACATCCATGTTCTTTCCATCGAGGAATGTGGCGGCGCCTGCTCTGAATCCGAATGAGAGATCTCCGGAGAAGATGAAGGGCAGATAGAGAGAAGCCTCGGGGAACAGCATGTAGCTATCTATCTCGTCAGGATTTATCGCGGCAAGCGTTCCCACAGAGAACGTGAGCGGGTAGGCATCTCCTGCCGATATCGCTATCTCCGCGCCTCCCAGCCCGTAGCCGGAATCTGCGGAGAAGAGATCAGACCTGAACGAAAGATCGCTGAACCACACTCTGTGCGCGTAGTATTCAGAACTGAATGTATGGTTGAGCGAGAGTGCACTGTGCATGCCGTCCCAGGCATGATTGCGTCCGGAGAAGAGTCCTGCGCTGTCGCCGTCAAGTCCTGTGTATCTGTCAATAGTCAGCATCGTGCTCTCATCGAGCGATCTGAACCTGATTTCCGAGATGAAGTCAGAGGCGAAGCCTATCCAGTCTGCGATCGAGTTGTCGTCGGCATCGAGCGTGTCATAGATCGAGAAGGGATCGATATTGAGGCCGAGGACGAACGATCCGTATGTCAGGTACGGCTGCACCGAAGCCCTGACGAGGCTGTTTCCTCTCTGATCGGCATATGCACGCGCTGCAAGATGGATATCGAAGCCGAGCTTGTTCTTGATTCTCTCTCCTGTGATCACAGGAGCGGCTGTGCTTTCCTTAGCCTCCGTGCTCTGCATTTCGCTGCTTTCAGCGCTCTCTGCCGGCATCTCTGCTGCGGGCTCTTCCTCCGTCTCAGTCACTGTGCCGGTAAACTGCGGAGCTTCTGGAACACTCGCTTCCTCTTCCGGCGCACCGGTGATCACTGTGATTACAGGTTCCTTGAATGATGGGACAGAGGGGATCTCCGCCGCATCCTCAACGATTTCCGCTGAATATGAGAGGGTAGGTGCGGAAGGAACCGCAGGTCCTTCTCCTATTGTGATCACAGGCGAGATTATGAACGGAGCATCGGGCACTTCCGCCATCTCTTCGGGCTCCTCTGTCTCGGTAATTGCCGGAGCAGAGAGATATGCGATGAGATCCTCGACAAGGAGATCAAGCTCCGCTGCCGCAGTCTCGTTGCTGTACTCTGCGGGATAGCTTATCGTCGCGCTTCCGTTTCCATTGAGGACATAAGACACGCCGAGATCAGCAAGACCGTATTTTTCGTTCTCAGCTGCGAAGAACTCTATAACATCGCTGTCTGCGATGAAAGCAGGATACTCAAGCTCCGCCTTGCCGCTGTCAATTACTGCCGTGAGGGTGTATCCGGCATACTCATATACTCTTGTGACAGGCTCTTCAGCAGGCTCCGCAGCCGGTTCTTCCTCAGGTTCCGTGACAGGTTCTTCTTCTGCAGTCTCGGTAATTGCCGGAGCAGAGAGATATGCGATGAGGTCCTCGACGAGGAGATCGAGTTCCGCTGCCGCAGTCTCGTTGCTGTACTCTGCGGGATAGCTTATCGTTGCCTTTCCGTTTCCATTGAGGACATAAGACACTCCGAGATCAGCAAGACCGTACTTTTCGTTCTCAGCTGCGAAGAACGCTTCTGTATCGCTGTCTGCGATGAAGGCAGGATACTCAAGCTCCGCCTTGCCGCTGTCAATTACTGCCGTGAGGGTGTATCCGGCGTATTCATATACTCTTGTGACAGGCTCCTCTGCAGGTTCAGTGATGGGTTCTTCCGCAGGCACTGTCTCTTCGGCAGCGGAAGCTGTCATCGAGAGTGAGTAATACTCTTCAGCTGAGACTGCCTTTGTGGTTCTCGGCCACTCCATCAGGCTGACAGATTCCATCGGGGAAAGATTTTCCTCTACGCCTCTGAGTCCGTCATATACCGTGACATCCTTTTCTGAGAAGTTGAAAACGCTTTCGTCAGCGTCTGTCGAAACGATCCTGTACTCGCCGCTTCCCGGGAGGACGGCCATCATCGACGGCGTATAGAGGCTTACGGGGAAGTCCGTCCTGAGATCGATGCTCATCTCGCCGTAGAGGAGGTAGAGCGAGGGCTCCGCGGCATCAAAACCTGTTACCGCAAGCATTGACTCGTTCTGGAGGTAGATGTCCCCGAAGTCGGAGACAAACTTCTTTGTCTCTCCCTCCGTCCTTATGACCATCCCGCTCTCTCCGACTTCCGACATGGAATCGATTCTGCTGCCGTCCGGCGAGTAGAGCTCGACTTCGTCGGTATCGCCTTCCTGGAGAACGAAGAACTGAGAGGCTGACAGCACGGTCACAGCCGATACCGCCAGCAGTATCATAAGCATCGATAGGATCTTCTTCATATGTTGCACCCTCTGAGGCAAATCTGCCTGACTAAAGGTAGTTTAGCACATGAAGATAACTCACGACCACATATTTTCAGGCGTGACGGGAATCTATGTCCCCGCCGTCATCCGTTTGCCCCTCCGCTGTGCGGTCTTCCATAAGGCACATCGAGAAATCATGGGCGTTGTAGATATGCTCCCTCGTCAGCTTGTCTATATGCGAGAGCTCCGAGATCACGGGTTTCAGCCTCGCCCTCACGTTGGTCTGGTCATAGGGGCATACGGGCTTGACTACAGGAAGAGTGTAGACCTCCGCAAGCCGCCTTGTGATGCTCTCCCTTGTCTCTATCAGCGGCCGGATGATATGCATCTTCCCGCCGAAGAACTCCTGCACGGGCAGCATTGTCGAGAATGAGGCTCGGAAGCAGAGATTCATCATCGTTGTCTCCGCAAGATCGTCGAGATGGTGGCCCATCGCTATGAGGCGCGTTCCTGTCTTTTCCGCATGCTGGAAGAGTATCCTCCTGCGGTTGCGGGCACAGAGATAGCAGTTGAAGTCGCCGTCGAAAGAGTCGGGAAACTGCTTTTCGTCCATGATCATGAAATCTATGCCGAGGGCATCGAAATACTCTGCGAGCTTATCCCTGTACTCCTCCGGAATCGGGTGTTCCGTCCAGTTTATCATCAGGGCCCTGAGGGAGTAGTCCACAGGAAGCCACTTTCTTCTTATCGAGAGGGCGAGGGCAAGAGCGAGGGAGTCCTTGCCGCCTGATGCCGCGATGAGCACGTCATCTCCGCCCTGTATCATCCTGTAGCGGTTTATCGCCTTTCCTGCTCCTTTGATGAATCTCATCACCCATGGAGGGATGTCGCCCTTTATGAGTTCAGTGTATGGAATGCGGTCATCCACGCTGCACCTCCCTGAAAGCCTCTTCCGCATCCTCCTTCTTCACATACTGGGGAAGATACAGCGCCATCTTTCTCAGGCTTGAGGAGAAGAGACTGCCGGCTTTCTGGAAGATCATTCCGGCCTCATCTGCCGTTGTGAGCTCTCCGGAAGGAAGAAGCACTGGAATTGCCGATTCAAAGCTCACCGGTTCGGGAATGTCTATTATCACCTCATAGCTTCTGAGGTCTGGATAGAGATGGGAGAGATGCGAGAATATTTGTTCTTCCGCCACCCAGCGCGTTTCAAGATCAGATGTTTTCTTTTCGAGGATTCCCTCCCCGTCATAGTCCTTGACGGCTTTTCTTTCCAGCAGATGCCCGTGCTCGACGTTCCATATGAGCGAGAACGGCCTGTAGTCAGGGAAGCGCGAGCAGAGAGCGGTGAACTCGCCGTCATCTTTCAGATAGAGGTCATCAAACGATATAAGCTCATCACGCAGCGCGGAGAGCACGGCTTTCTTTATCATGCATGTGGCGCCTCTCACTCCTTTATGCCAGTAGAGGTTGCGGTACATCATGTATTTGGAGAAAAGAACCTGCTCCACCAGTGAGATCGCATCGTATTCGAGGGCAAGGCATCCATCTTCCAGGGTGAGCGAGGAAATTATGAATCCTGTGTCCTGCGTCCCATAGGGTATCCCGGCAAAGAACGCATCCCTTGAGAGATAATCCAGCTTGTCCGGGTCGAGCGTTCCCGAGAGCACCGATCTGTAGAAATCTGTCTCGGCTGAGGCGGATGCGGCATCCGTGTCTATTATCGCGGCGGTCATCTCAGGATTAGCGCCGGCATTCTTTACTGCTTTTCTCAGTCCCGGAGATGTGAGTATGAGACTTCCCGCTATCTCCTCGTGCTTCCTCATCGAGAGCTCTTTGAGAGAGTGAGCGTAGGGGAAGTGTCCGATATCATGCAAAAGACATGCTGCGAGGAAGCTCCTTATGCCTGTCTCCGTAAACGGAAGCTCTGCTTTCTTCCGCGAGAGAGTAAGGAGGATTTCCCTGCCGAGGTAGTAGACGCCGAGAGAGTGGCTGAGGCGTGTGTGCACAGCTCCGGGATAGATATGGAACGCGGGGCCGTTCTGCTTTATCCTGGAGAGTTTCTCCACCTCATCTGTGTCCAGAAGCGCCTTCATGCCAGCTGTCATCGGAATGTTCCCCCACAGTGGGTCCTTCACGGAGTGCACGAAACCTATGCTCAATATCGCCAATGCATCTTTTCCAGTCACAGGGAGAGAGTAGCACAGCGGCGGGCACTTCACAAAGAGTTCCTTTGATGGGAGAATCTGGGCATGGGACGGATTATCGCTCTGGCGCTTCTTTCACTGACGCTTTCATCTCTCTCCGCCGCTGCGCCAGTGTCTGACACGATAGGAAGGATACAGACGGATGTAAGGGAGGGATCGATAACTGAGATCGCCCTTGAGGCAGTTTCATCTCCATATACTGAGGAGTGGCTTGATTCCTGGACATGCGACAAGATCGCGTTCGGGGAGGCTTATTCCCCGATCCTCTCAGAACTCCTCCCTTTTGATAACCCCGTCGCATCGGAGGAGAAGAACGGCGCCGTCACAATAATGGACCTTTCGGACGGAACCGTTCTCTCATTCATTTTCCGCAACGGATGCATCTGGGCGCTCTCTACAGCCCCCTGATCCTCTTAAACTCGTCAAGCAGCTTCCCGAAGTGCTCCGCCGCCGCCTTCACGGGTTCCGGCGTGCTCATATCCACTCCCGCCAGCTTCAGCGCCTGTATCGGATATCTCGATCCTCCTGATTTCAGGAACGAAAGATAATCGTTTCTTTCCTTATCTCCGCCGGAGAGAACTCTCTCTGACAGAGCGATTGATGCGGAGATTCCCGTCGCGTACTTGTAGCAGTAGAAGGCGTTGTAGAAGTGCGGAATCCTCAGTCCTTCAAGGTCGCTGACATCCTCGAATTCCATCATCGGCCCGAAGTATGCCTCAAGAAGCTTCCTGTATTCACTTCTCATCACATCCAGCGTTACAGCCTCGCGGTTCTCTGCTTTTCTGTGCATTATCAGCTCGAACTCGGCGAACATCGTCTGCCTGAAAAGAGTGGCAACTTCGTCGTCAAGGTTCTTGCCGATGATATATGCTCTCTCCTCATCCGAGGAGGCGCTGCTGAGAAGATACTGTGTCAGCAGGTTCTCGTTGAATGTCGATGCAACCTCTGCCTCGAAGATGGAGTAGCTCCAGTTCATATACGGATTGTTCCTGACTGAATACCATGTATGCATCGAGTGCCCGCCCTCGTGTATGAGCGTGAATACGGAGTCCAGCACATCTTCCTCGAAGTTTGTGAGTATGTAGGGATTTCCTATGTATCCGCCTGCAGAGAAGGCGCCGCTTCTCTTTCCCTTGTTCTCATAGCGGTCGACCCATCTTTCTTCTGTCAGTCCTTTTATGAGTGTCCTGACATATTCCTCTCCGAGAGGGGCGGCGGCTTTCTCTATTATGCTGACAGCCTCGTCGTATGTGCGGCGCGAGGAGTATCCGCTGACCATCGGCATGTAGCAGTCCCAGTGACGGAGCTTCTCCTTTCCAAGCACTCGGGCTTTCACCCTGTAGTACTCGTGCAGCACGGGGAAGGCATCATGCACTGCGCTTATGAGCGATGTGTAGACCTTTACCGGTATCCTGTCAGGGAAGAGCGCCGCCTCCAGCGATGATGAGAATCCTCTTGCCTTTGAGGTGAAGATATCCTCGTTTATCGAGGCCGCGTAGAGGTCAGCGATCGTGTGCTTGTGGCTGTCGTATCCTTTGTAATACGCCCTGTATGCCTTTTCCCTTACAGCTTCATTCTCATTTCTGAGAAAGACTGCATATGTGCTGTGCGTCAGCTTGCTGCCGTCAACTTCTCCGAAATCGAGATCGGCGTTGTTGAGATCCATGAACGCTTTCTGAGCTGAGCCGGAGACGGGCGAGAAGAGGCTCATGATCCTCTCTTCCTTCTCTGAGAGCACATGTTCCTTCTCCCTCAGCGTCTTTTTCATCCAGATGCGGTACTCTTTGAATCTCGGTTCCTTCATCCATTGCTTTACCATTTCCGTATCAATGGAGAGAAGTTCAGGGGTGAAGTAGGAGAACGCCTCGGAGAATGCGGAAGCCTCCGCCTCATATGCGGCAAGACGTCTCATGTTTTCCGGGTCGGTGCTGTCCGCTTCGTACATCAGGTATGCCCAGTTCCCGATTCTCTCCGCTTCCATTGAGACTGTCTTGTAGTAGGAGAGGGCTTCGTACAGCTGGTCCGGCCCGCCAGAGAGTGTTCCGCGGAATTTTCCTGCCTTCCTGAAAAGCCCTGAGAGCTTTTTCATTCCCTTGTCCCACTCCGCAGGCGTTTTAACCAGTCCGGAGAGATCCCATGTGTTCTCACTCTTCTGTTCGCTTCTTGCTATCATCTTCCTGTCTCCCTGTCGAGAATGAGCTTCATAAGCCTTGCGGCCTTTCCTCTGTGTGAATACTTATCCTTGTCGCCTTCCGGAAGGTCCGCGCTTATCATGCCGGCTTCTTTTATCACAAACACCGGGTCATAGCCGAATCCGTTTGTGCCGGAGGGAGCAAGGGCGATGCTGCCTTCGCATGTCTCCTGTATTATGATACGTCTGTCCTTTGAAAGAATCAGGCAGAGCGCAGTAGTAAAATGTGCATTCCTATCTTCAGCTCCCTCCATGTTCCTGAGAAGAAGCATGTACTTCTCCCTGTCTGAGAGCTTCCTTCCCGCCTCTTCCTCACCGTAGCGGGCCGTGTGTATTCCAGGCGCTCCTCCGAGAGCATCTACGGAGAGTCCGGAGTCATCTGCTATCACAGGCGCATGGACGATGGAGTAGAGCGCCTCAGCCTTTATGACTGCGTTCTCTATGAACGTACTCCCGGTCTCCTCAGGATCGAAGTCTATTCCCTCATCCTTAGGCAGTGTGAGCTCATATCCTCCCAGAAGTCTTGAGAGCTCCTTTCTTTTATGGTCATTTCCAGATGCGAAGTAAAGTTTCATGGAATGAATATAACCCTAAGGGAGTGCTTATGCTACTCACCTGAATTATGTCATTGATTTTCCTGACAGGTCACTCTCTTTTCTCCCTGGCAATTTTCTCCAGAGCCTTCCTCATTGAATGTATGTCATGCGTGACGGAGGAGCGGGGTATGCCGAGTATTCCTGCTATCTCTGTCTGAGTGAATCCGGAGTAGGTGCGCCTGAGCTCGGAAAGACGCCTTCTGTATGTCTTTTCAAGGCGCATGTACTTCTCCTTCATCTCATCGCTCTTCTCAGCATCGCCCCCTGCCGCTATCTTCTGCCTTAGCCGCACAAGCACCTTCCAGTGACGCCCTGCTTTATCCTCCAGTTTTCTTCTGTTCTCCTCTGAGGCTTTCAGAAGCATTTCATGACGCAGCATGTAGAAGCGCGCCACAGCCGAGATATCGGTGCAGAGCACTCTTGAGATATCCGCGATGAAGCCGGGACTCTCCACTTCCGGAAGCGAGAGAATGAATGATATGAACTGCCTGCGCTTCTTCGGATTACGGAGAAGTTCCGCGATCTTCCTCTCCGCTGCTGAAAGGCATGCGTCCGTCTTTCCGGGATTTCTGATGATGAAGTCTATCAGGTCAGGCATGTCCATCGCGTCGCTTCCTGTTTCTTTGCCTGCGGAGTAGGGGATGTACGCTTCCCTGACTTCCTCGAATACCGAGAGATCGGAGAAAGTCATTCCCGTCTCCGTGTTCTGCTCCTGCATCTTCTTCCGGCCATATCGCATGCATCTGTATCTGCAGATTTTGGTGAGGTAGCCGTTGTATGTGAGGCCGGAGAGACGGAATGAGGTTATCATCCGCCAGATATCATTCTCCACGGAGAGCAGGAATGCTCCCGCGTCCTCTGCAGGCAGATCAAGGCTGCGCTGCGGAATGAGATAGAGGAGGATCATAGTGCGTTCCCTTATTTTCTCCGCAAGTTCTCGTTTCCTTGCAGCATCTTCTCCGAGTGCATTGTATTCGAGCACTAGGCGTGTGAATGCCTCGTCCTCCGTCCTGCTGAAATAGCTTTCCATCTGACTCTCCTTTTCTGTCTGAATGCATGTTCCATGCCATTTCCGCAGAAAGGAAAATCATCAGATTATCTTCATGTTGCGAAACGAAAAAGAAAAGGTGAGCTTTTTACTCACCTGTGCAATTCAGTTCCTTTGCCATCATTGAAAGAAGCATTTTCCCGGCTTCTTCGGCTGTATATCCCGTTATTGTAGCGCCGGCTGCGCATCTGTGCCCGCCGCCTCCGAGAGCGGCAGCGATCTTTCCGACATCGAGGAGCGATTTGTTCTTTGCTCTGAACCCTATTTCCAGAGCATCTCCTTTGTCCTTTATGAGGATTATGCCCTCAACTCCGCTTGTCTGCAGCAGTGAGCCGTAGACGCTGTCAGAAAGTCCCGCATTTGTCATTTCCGCAGGCTGATATGCAAGCAGAACCTTTCCGCCGAGCTCTGATCTGGCAGCGGCTATTATCGAAGCGGCGTTCTTGATGTCGTCGAGCTTCCTTCCGTCGTGCATCTCATCGAATACATCATACGGAGAGATACCTGTTTCAGTGAATGCAGCTGCGCGCCTGAGGCATTCGGGAGCCTGTCTTTCATTGAGGAAGTGATAGAACCCTGTGTCAGTGGCGAATCCTCTGTAGAGGTAATCAGCCATCGTCTTTGTGAGGGGAACGCCGAGCGCCTCCCGTACGACATCTACAAGCATTGTCGTCGACGGGGACTCAGGCACAATGTAGCTCATACCCTCATCTGCAAACGGAACGCCCGCCGAGTGGTGGTCGATCACAATGCGCCTGAGTTCTTTCAGCGGTACAAGGGGAGTACCCGGCCTGTCCTCGGTCGAACAGTCAAGGATAATGACAAGGGGACTGCGCTCGATGAAATCCTTTCCCGCTTCCTTTGCGAAAAGCGCTTCCAGCGGCTTTATATCGTCCCTGAGGAACGGCCCTTCATTCAGGAGAAGGGTTTCCTTTCCCATCGCTGAGAGGACTTCCTTCATCGCAAGTGAGGAGTAGAGCGCGTCGCCGTCAGGATTGCGGTGTGCGATCACAATGGCGGCGGCAGTGCTTTCAATGGCTTCTATGAGCCTTGGCTCACACGGCGGGAATATACTGCCCATCGTCCTTCACGATCCTCGGTTCCGTTCTCTTCTCGACATTCTCCCTGTCAACTATGACTTCCTTGACGCCTGTCATAGAGGGAATCTCATAGCTTATGCCGAGCATCAGATTCTCGACTATCGACCTGAGGCCTCTCGCTCCCGTTTTCTGCTCGAAAGACTTCTCCGCTATGGCGTTTATCGCATCGTCCGTGAACGTGAGCTTTATGCCGTCGAGGGCGAATGATGTCTCATACTGCCTGAGTATTGAGTTCTTGGGCTCGGTGATGATGCGCCTCAGATCGCTCTCCGTGAGATTGTTGAGCGTGACGTGCACGGGCAGACGTCCGATGAACTCGGGAATGAGCCCGAATTTGATCAGATCATCGGGATGCAGCTCCTTGTAGAGCGAGGCGAGATCCTTTTCCTCGCTGGAGCGTATCTCTGCGCCGAATCCCATCGACGAGACTGCGACTCTCTTCTCGATTATCTTGTCCAGCCCGACGAATGCGCCTCCGCATATGAAGAGGATGTTGGATGTGTCGATCTTCAGCATTTCCTGATTGGGATGCTTCCTGCCTCCCTGGGGAGGAACGGATGCGACTGTACCCTCTATTATCTTGAGAAGCGCCTGCTGCACGCCCTCTCCGGAGACATCGCGCGTGATCGAGACGTTCTCTCCCTTCTTTGAGATCTTGTCAATCTCATCGATGAAGATGATGCCCCTCTCCGCTCTGGGAATATCGAAATCCGCGGCCTCGATGAGCTTGAGGAGGCTGTTCTCTACATCCTCACCGACGTATCCGGCCTCTGTGAGCGTTGTGGCATCGGCGATTGCGAACGGCACGTCCAGCTTCTTCGCAAGCGTTCTCGCAAGCAGCGTCTTTCCAGTTCCGGTTGGGCCGATCATCAGGATGTTGGACTTGTCGATCTCGACTCCCGACTCCTCGATCTCCTTGCGGAACTTCACTCTCTTGTAGTGGTTGTAGACGGCGACGGAGAGGACGCGCTTGGCGGCATCCTGACCGATGACATACTGGTCAAGGTAGGCTTTCAGCTCCGCCGGGGTAGGAATCTCCCTGATCTCTGTATCGCTCTCGCTGCCGCCGTCCGAGCCTTTGCTGAGGATATCCGAACAGGTGTGTACGCATTCCTCGCAGATCGCGACGCCGGGACCTGAGACATATCTCACTGTCCCGTCGAACGGACGTCCGCAGAATGAGCAGTATTTCGCGTTTCTTGCCATGTTATCTTCTCATCACCTTATCAACGATGCCGTACTCGAGCGCGGCATCGGCATCCATGTAGCAGTCGCGGAGGATGTCCTTCTTTATCTCCTCAGCGCTTCTTGAAGTGTGGAGGGCGAGGAGCTTAGTCGTCACCTCGTAAATCCTCTGGAGTTCCCTTGAGGAGACGATGATGTCGGAAGCCTGCCCTTCGGCGCCGCCTGACGGCTGGTGTATCATGACCCTGGCATTGGGAAGTATCGATCTCTTTCCTTTCTCGCCTGCGGCAAGGAGAATCGCAGCCATCGAGCACGCCTGTCCCATGCATATCGTCTGCACAGGGCACTGCACATACTGCATCGTGTCGTAGATCGCAAGCCCGGCCGTGACGCTTCCTCCGGGGCTGTTTATATAGAGGCTTATCTCCTTCTCAGGATTCTCGCTTTCAAGGAAGATAAGCTGCGCCACTGCAAGGTCTGCGGTGGCGTCCGTGATTTCCCCGTCTATGAAGATTATCCTGTCCTTCAGCAGGCGGGAGAAGATATCATACTGTCTTTCACCTGTCCCCGACTGCTCAACGACATAAGGGACAAGCGTGTTCATTCTCTCTTTCAACTATCAGTCCTCTGAGCCATGCTCCATGTACTCGCCGTAGCTCTTCTTTCCGTTCTCCTTGAAGGTGTTGTTCTCAAGAAGGTAGGGGAGTACCTTTGCATACTGCATTTCGTTCCTGATCATATCCTTGTAGGAGTCCCTGTCCTCTTCGGGGATGTTCTTGAGCTGCTCGTCGCACGCCTTCTTGAACTCCTCTTCATCGACCTCGAAGTTCTCCTTCTCGCGGATCTTGTCGAGTATGAGCTCGGTTCTGATCTCCTTCTCCGTGCCCTCTCTCCAGTCCTTCTGGATGGATTCCTTCGTCGAACCCTGCATCTCCATGAACTTCGTGATCTGCTCCTCAGTCAGTCCGGACTGCCTTACGAAGTTCCTCCACTGGCTGTCAAGCTGCGCCTGAACCATCGACTCGGGGAGCGGGAAGGAGACTTCCGCTATGATCTTGTCAAGAAGGAGATTGGACTTCTCGTTCTTGAGAGCGTTCTCAAGCCTCTTCTCGAGGTCCTCCCTGATTCCCTTCTTCAGATCATCGACGGTCTTGTACTCTTCCTTGATATCCTGTGCAAGATCATCATCGACGGCGGGAAGCTCCCTTACCTTGACCTCTGTGACCTTGACGTGGAGCTTCACGGTCTTTCCTGCGTAGCCGGGGATGTTGTCAGCTTCTGTGTAGCTCTTCTCGATGTCCTTCTCATCGCCCTTTGCCATTCCCTCGACTTCGCTGTCGATCTTGTAGAAGTTGTAGCCTGTGCCGAGCGTGAATGTGAAATCCTCGCGCTTTGTGGACTCGATGGGGTTTCCGTCCTCTCCGATCTCATAGTAGGAGACTGTGACGATATCTCCCTTCTCAGCCTTGCCGTCCTTTGTCTTGACGACAGCGTTCTGCTCGCGGTATCTCTCGACTTCCTTCTCGATGTCTGCATCCGTGACCTCAACAGAGGGAACCTCTACCTCAAGGCCTGTGTACTGCGGAAGATCGAAGCGTGGGAGGACATCATAGACTACCGTGAAGGTGATATCGCTGTCCTTCTTGAACGGGACGAGCTTCTCCTCATCCTGAAGCACCGGTGTGGAGAAAGCGATCGGTCTGTCCTTCTCGTCGAGATCCTTGTATGCCTCCTTGAGAGCATCTTCCATCGCATCGAATGTGCTTTCAGTGCGGATATCCTCGCCGAACTTCCTCTCGATGACGTTTGCCGGAACCTTTCCCTTCCTGAAGCCGGGAATCTGGAGTTCCTTTGCGTACTTCTGAATCCTCTTGCTGTAGGCATCCTCGATCGATGCCGTGTCCAGTGTCAGCGTAAGAGCTGCCTGTGAGTTCTCAAGTTCCTTGATGCTCTTCTCGGTAATCATAAGTCCATCCTTCTATTTACTTCTTGATTAATGCAAACTATGCAACCTCTGTAATATAACCATTTTGCTGTGTTAAGTCACTACCTGCCCGGAAAGCATGGAAAGGGCAGGGTTGGAATTGTGGCAATTCCTTCCGGCAAAAGAAAGAGGGCTGCGCTCTGCAGCCCTCTCCTGAAAGCGGATTTCCTCAGAAATCCATTGACATGTCGCCGAACTCGTCGACAGCAGGTTCCTCCGCCGCCGTATCCGATGCCTGCACCGGGGACGGCTCAGGAATGAACTCCTGTATGGCCTTATCGGCGGGAAGTCCCGCAACGAGCGCCGGCAGCGAGATTATCGACTGGTCGGCGGGGAGGGTGAACTCCACAGGATCGAGGACGATCTCGTTGAAGTCGTCATCCTCTGTCGTGATGTAGATCGTGTGCGTCGTGCCTCTGAGCGCGATGCCCCTTCTCTGCCTGGGGGAGTACTCCTGATCGCCGAGATCATCGACCTCCACCATCGCCCAGTCAACGGCCTTGTACGACTTTCCGTCAATCTCCGTAGACCAGTTGTCAACATAGAGCGTGCGCTGCTTTCCGAAGAAGTAGAGGAAAACCGCGAGCGCGATTATCACGATGATGCAGCCGAGGCGCACGAAGAACCTTATATCGAAGATTTCCTTTGCTGTCTTGCCCTTGATCATGCCTGTGCCTCCTGCATCTGGCTGAGAGCGAGCGTCTTTGCCGATTCAGCCTTCTCACGTCTTGTCCTGATCTCGTAGAGCACGAGCGCGAGCGTGATGACTCCGTAGGATACGAATACGCGGAAGAACTCGCCGATCTGTGCCTGTCCGATGAGGTTCTTTCCTGCCTGCGGCGTGAGAATGAACATCAGGTGGAAGAGCACGATTCCGAGGAACACGTTCTTGATCGATGCCTTCGATACCGACGCGCCTCCTACAAGAAGTGCCGCGATGCTGAACATTCCTATCTGCGAATGGGAGTTGTATGTGTTGAGCGTTCCCATGTTGGAGAGGTAGATGACCATTCCGTATGCGGCGAATACCGTGGAGATCACAATGGCGAGAACTCTTGTCCTCTCCACCTTGATTCCGGCTTCCCTTGCCACTTCCATATCCTGTCCGACAGCCCTCATGTCCTGTCCGATCTTCGTCTTTCTGAACCAGATTATCACTACGCAGAGAAGCGCGATGAGAATGATTGTCAGGATGGGGATGTTTATTCCTCCGACGCCGTTCTCGTCAGCGAAGAGCTTTATCGACCAGAAGTTGTCTATGCTCTTGCGGACATTGAGAAGGTCGATCGTGTTCCTCACGCCGTATCCTCTGGGGAGTATTACCTGGTCGGAGTGAATCGGGATCACAGGGCCCATTCCGTAGAGGACGACGAGCTGATAGACGCCGTTCATGAAGAACGAGATCATGTAGCTTGTGATCATCTCGCGGCCGCGGGCCATGTTGAGCATCTTGCCGCAGAACCAACCGAGCAGCACCGCGATCGGGGTGGCTATGATGGCAGCAAGCAGAAGTCCCGGTATTCCCACGACGTTCCACGCTGTGATGAAGATTATGCCGATCTGTCCTGCCATGGCGCCCAGCGTCATTCCGAAATTCAGTCCCATTCCCGCCATGATAGGGATGAGAAGGGAGAGAACGAGGAAGCTGTTGCGCATTATTCTCGTGATGATCTGGTCTGCAAGGTACTCCGGCGAGTATCCCGCGACCGGGAAGCATGCCGCGCAGAGCACGATGAAGATTATCGGTACTATGTTGTTCGAGAGGAAATTCCTCACGTCTTTGCTGTTTATCTCTCTTTTCATCTTGAAGCCCCCGATTTCCTTGTCAGAGCGTAGAGGATCATACCGTTGGAGACGATGATCCTGAGAACCTCGGACATATCGGTGTGAATCAGGTTATTCATGACGGAAGGCGTCATGGACACGATGCCCTGATAAAGTATCGTTCCGATGATGACGTTGGTTATCGTTGCCTTGTTGACCGATGCGCCTCCGATGAGAATTGCGGAGACTGCGGGCATTGCCATGTACATCGGTCCCTGGTAGAGCTGGATGAATCCGTATCCCTGCTGGTAGCAGAGGATTCCGAGCGCTCCGAGCCACGTCGACATTATGACTGAGAGAGTTCTCTGCTTGTCGATGTTGATGCCTGATGCTCTCGCGAATACAGCGTTCGATCCTACAGCGGTCATCGCCGTACCAGTCTTCGTGTGAAGGAAGGCCCAGATGATGAACGCGAAGAGCGCGAAGAAGATGATCTCCCCGAATGATATCGAGAAGCTGCCTATCGAGAGCGAGAGCGTGTCGCGGAGAACATGGTAGTAGAATCCCTCCGTGGAGATCGTTGTCCTCAGGCCCTGTCCCGTATAGCCCCAGACCATCGTAGGAGACTTGTAGGGGAGGATGAGCCACATGATCGACATGAACGCGACAGAGGAGAATCCGACATATGTCGCGATCATCATTTCGCTTCCCTTGACCCTGTTGAGGAGCTTGCCGTAGCCCCATCCGAAGATGATTGCGAACGGAGTGGAGTAGAGTATGGCGAGAAGGAACGATACAGGTCCCTGTATTCCTGTCTCTATCGCCATCGTCGCTCCGAGAAGTCCCGAGATGATTCCGAGCGGAAGTCCGAAGTTGAGACCGCAGCCTGAGTGGATCATCGGAACCATTGCAAGAACCATTATCGCGTTCTGTCCGAAGCGTCCGAGAACGTCCGAAAGCGATGCTCCGACATTGATGTCCGCAAACGGCGCGATCACGAAAAGCGCAAGCAGGAATCCCGTGATTATAAGACGCGGAAGCCCGAATGACTTCAGAAGTGATACTGCTTTTTCCATCACATAGCCTCCTTTGCTGTCTTTCCGACCATGAGGATTCCGAAATCCTCGCTCGGCGAGGATGCCGGAAGTATTCCGGATACGGCACCGTCGGTGATGATGGCTATGCGGTCACAGCACTGTCTCAGCTCCTCGAGCTCCGACGAGATCATCACGATCGTGACTCCGAAGTTCCTGTTGTACTCCCTCAGAGCCTTGAGCACGAGAGCTTTGGCGCCGATATCGATGCCTCTTGTCGGCTCAGAGACGAAGAGGAGCTTAGGCTCGAGCGCGAATGCCTTGGCAAGACACACTTTCTGCTGGTTTCCGCCTGAGAGCTCCTTTGCCTTCTGCTTTGAGGAGGTGCACTTTATCTGCAGCTGCTCTATGTACTTGTCTGTTACCTTCTTGATTCCGCTCTGGTCTCTCCACTTCACAAGTCCGCCGAGATAAGGCTTGAGGAACTTGTTCTGTATCTGCATCGCGGGGAAGGCAATGTTCCACTCGAGCGACTCGTCCAAAAGGAGGCCGACGCCTCTTCTGTCCTCGGAGACGAACGCAAGCGAGGAATCAAGGCAGGCGCGCGGGTTGTTGAGAGGAATCTCGCTGCCGTTGAGTACGACCTTTCCTCCGGCGGGGAAGAGCCCCATTATTCCGTTGGGGATTCCGAGCTTTCCCTGTCCTGCAAGACCACCGATTCCGAGTATCTCGCCGTCATGCACCTCGAGATTGACATCGCGCACGGTCTCGCCGGGCATGTCGACCCAGAGATTCTTCACGGAAAGCACGACCTTGTCAGAGATCGGCCTTGCCTCCTGCTTCTCCGAATCGGGCGTGGCCACTTCTCTTCCGACCATCAGCTTTGCCATCTCGCTGATCGATGTCTTAGCGGCATCGAGCTCATTGACGATGCGTCCGTCGCGCATGACGATGACCTTATTGCAGACGTCGAGGATTTCCTGCAGACGGTGGGTGATGAATATTACGGATATTCCCTGTGCGGAAAGGTTCCTGATGGCCTTCAGAAGCATCTCTGCCTCTTTCTCCGTGAGAACGGCCGTAGGCTCATCGAGAACCAGAAGCCTTATCGCACTCTTGGAAATTTCTCTAGAAATCTCCGTGAACTGCTTGTGGCCTACCGGCATCTCAGCGACCAGCATGTCAGGATCAAGTTCGACGCCGAGCTTTGTGATGGCTGCGATCGCCTGTTTCTGGAGTTCCTTTCTATCTATCGTATTTGCCCTGTCCCCGAATACCAGAGACAGAACGCTTCTGTTCTGCGGTTCACGATTCAGGAGGATGTTCTCTGCCGCGGTGAATCCCGGAAGAAGGGAGAATTCCTGATGCACCATTCCGATTCCGGACTTGAGGGCATCAAGCGGAGATGTGAACTTAACCTCTTTTCCGTCAATGAGGACCTTGCCCCCATAACCGCCCGTCTGATGAATGACGTCCATGCCGAACAGGATGTTCATGAGCGTGCTCTTACCAGCGCCGTTTTCTCCGACGAGGCCAAGCACCTCTCCCTGTCCGAGCGTGAAGTTGACGTCCTTCAGCACGGGATTGCCGTTGTATTCCTTGCTCACGTTCTTCATTTCAAGCAAGGGCTTAGTCATTTCACTGCTCATTCTTATCCTTTTAAACATAAACAAAGGGGAGGTCAACCTCCCCTTTGCAGGATTTGAGGAAGGAATCAGTTGAATTCCTTTCCTGTCATGGAGAAGCACCAGTCTGGAACTTCTACGTCCGTGTTGCCCATGTAATATCCCGGATCACCCATGATGTAGGTGTCCTGATATACGAGCACGAAGTTGTCATATGTCTCCTTCGTTGTGGCGTTGACATAGTTCGATCCGTTCCAGTTTGCACCCGGTGTGTACTTCGAGAAGTTCTTCCTGATGTTCCTTATGGAGTGGATGTCATAGTCCTCGCCGTTCATCTCAGCAGTAACAGCCTCGATGGCAAGAGAGCCAAGACCAGCTGTTGTCGTGTAGCCGTAGCTGTATGCCCATGTGCCGAAGCGTCCTGCGCCGCCCTGCTCAACGATGGCCTGCTCAACCTTTGCAAGAATTGCGGGGAAGTCGCCAGCCTCAGCGGAGAGGTCGATTCCGAGAGCTCCAGGATATCCCATGAGCGGTGAGGGGAGGTCAGCCTCTACGAAGTAGCCGCCATATGTCAGGAGCTGCTTGAGAAGCGGCTCTGTATGAGCGTCGTTCGTGCAGAAGAAAGCTGTGTTCTCGCCGTACTGCTTGATCCACTCGGGAGTTCTCTCGAGGATGTACTGCTGTGCGCCTGCGATGCCAACGTCGGATGTCGGATCAGGAGCGGATACATCGACGAACTGCATTCCGAGCTCGTTGCATGTCTGGATCATAATAGCTCTTCTTCTCTGCATCTTCTCCATTGCGAGGTGGCGCGGGAAGGAGATGTGGACGAATGTCTGGCATCCGAGCTCGTGAGCTGTTCTGATCATCAGGTAGCCGCGGGCCACGAAGTCGTTGGATGTCGCGAGGTCTGCAGATCCTGCGATGAGGTACGGCTCCTCGTGTGCCTCGCCTGCGAAGCAGAGGATGTCAGGGCGTACTTCCTTGATCTGGCGGAAAGCCTCAGCGGTTCCGGGAACAGCCTGGTTGACGATGACAGCCTTCATGAGAGGATCATCTGCGAGACCGCGGATAACGGAGATTGTCGTCTCCTGCTCTTCCATGAAGTTGTCAGGGTATGTCATGTGCTGGATGTAGCCGCCGTCAGCAACTGCACCGTACTCAGCAATGAGAGCCTCCGCACCGCGGAGATCGTCCTCAGACTGAGAGACTGTACCTGTGACTACACCAATGTGGAATGGTGCATCTGCAAATGCTGCAGAAGAAATCACAGCAAGTACCAAAAGTGCTGTCAAGAGTTTCTTCATATACACTCCCTAATAGTTAGTATTGGATTAACATTACCTTTTAAGGGCCTTTTTTGCAAGCTGATTGCATATTTTTCCACTGTTTTGTATGAATATTCCGGATACCCGGAACAATGCCGGAAGGAGGCCGTCAGATGGTCAGAAAAGCTGATGAGAATGACATCTCTGAGATAATGATTATTTACGATGCCGCACGCGCTTTCATGAGGCGGAACGGCAACCTGCGGCAGTGGATAAACGGCTATCCGTCGCGCGGAATGATTGAAGAGGATATCAGAGCGGGGCGGCTCTATGTCCTTGCGGACGGAGAGGGAATATACGGTGTCTTCATGATGCAGCTAGGCCCCGACAGAACCTATCTGTCCATCCGTGACGGCGCGTGGCGGGATGATTCTGATTACGCCGTCATCCACCGCATCGCCTCTTCCGGGCGGAAAGGTGGAGTGCTTCATGAGACGCTGGAATTTGTCAGCCTTCATTGTCCGCATATAAGGATAGACACGCACGCGGACAACATTCCCATGCAGAGGGCGCTTCTGCGCGAGAATTTCGTCAGATGCGGCATTATAGTCTGCAGCGACGGTACGGACAGAATCGCATTTGAGCGCTCATGACGTGCTGTGCTGAATCAGGAAGCTGAGCGGGGGAGCGGCGGGAATCACTGGTTAAAGTCTGTTTTTCGGCCGGTGCGGACTTGCATTGACACGTGAGTGTGCTATACTTCAGAAAATTGAAACAATGTTTCATTTCTGGAGGCGAGAGTATATGTCCATCATTGTTACGTTCGGAGAGATCATGGCACGCATAAGCACGGAAGGGTATTACACTCTCCGCCAGTCACTGCCCGGCAGTGTGACACTCTGTTTTGCCGGTGCGGAGGCCAATGTCGCCGCCTCTGTCGCTCTCCTCGGCGGGAAGGCGAGATACGTAACGGTGCTTCCCGGCAATGACATTACTGACGCCTGCATGGGCAATCTCCGCAATCTCGGCATCGATACCTCGTACATCCTGACGAAAGACAGCGGCAGGCTCGGTATCTATTTCGTGCAGGCGGGGGCAGACCAGCGTCCGGGCAAGGTGATCTACGACCGGGACGGTTCGGCATTCTCCCAGACCGGCGGTGAGGAATATGACTGGGACAGCATCTTCTCAGGAGCCTCGATGCTTCATGTTTCCGGCATCACGCCGGCAGTCTCACGCAAAGCCGCCGAGGCACAGCTGTTCTGCATGCGGAAAGCGAAGGAGCATGGCATGACTGTCTCTTTTGACTGCAATTTCCGCTCTAAGCTGTGGAACTGGGAGCCGGGAACCCCCAAGGAAGTGCTGGCCGGCCGCGTGATCCGGGAGATGATGCAGTATGTGGACATCCTTTTCGCTGCCCGCATCGATGCAGAAACTCTGCTGGATGTGAATGTCGGCTGTCCTGAAAGCTACTCCAGAATAGATGAGCAGCCTTATATCGCGGAGGCTATCAGCAGGAAGTATCCGTCCGTCACCATGCTGGCCACCACCATGAGACAGTCAATCAGCGCCACATACAACAAGTGGGGTGCCGCGCTTTACGATGTCTCTAACGGGCTTCAGTATGTATCTCCCTGCATAGACGGCAAATATGTGCCTTATGACATCACGGCCATCGTGGACAGGATAGGAGCAGGCGACAGTTTCGCGGCAGGCATCCTCTATGCCCTGCAGGACGAGAAGCTGGGCAGTGACCTGCAGACAGTCGTTGATTTCGCGACGGCCTCTTCCTGCCTCTCGCATTCCATCATGCAGGATATAAACTATGTCACGCGGGAAGATGTCATTTCTCTGATGCGTACAGGCGGTCACAGCACAGTTTCACGGTGATACAGCAATCATTCTGACTATTGCCTGATATCCATCTGACCAGTGCATAATGTGCGGTGATCTTCCGATGAGGAGAAGGCATTGCATTTCGCAGGTTAATTCTGCGCATCTGCATTCAGCATTCTTGTGCCGCGTGTCGTTGCAGATGCGGCGATTGTCGGCTAAACTCAGGCCATGAGACGTTTCCTTCCCCTCTTGATGCTGATTATCCTCCTCTCATCCTGTGCGAGTACGGAGAAGGGAGAGTTTTCCACGGAGGAGAAGCGCCATGCGCTCGGAGTGCTCGGAAACGACATGATTGCGTATGCATCCGTCATGGGAGAAATTCCCGAAGAGACAATGGCGGCGTACCTTCCCGCATCATACACCGCATACAGGGAATATGTTCCTCTCTACGATGAACTTACTTCAGATTATCTCTCGTCGCTTTCAGCGATAATCTCCCCGCTCGCCGGTGATGCTCTTGAGATCGCAGGTTCCCATCTTGAGGAGGCAGTGTCCCTTTCTGATGATGATACCCTTGATAACCCCGAGGGGCTTACATCGCTTCTGCAGGAGGCTGCTGCGCGCGATGTCTACTCATCGCTTCTTGAACACTCGGAGGCGGCATCTGCAGAGGCTGAGGATGCATTCAGAGTTCCTTATGACAGCTTCACATCAGTCCGCGATGCCTATCTCAATCTTGCTTCCGTCGGAATAGATGTTTCCCTGCCTGTTCCGGAGCCTCTCTCTCCTCAGGCGCTTGCCTTCATCGCGGATGACGTGCTCTTCTCGCGTCTTGCGGATGCAGAGAGATCTCTCAGGGAAAGAATGCCTGAGTCCGAGGATTCCCCATATCTCGTTTTCTGGGAGGCAATGCCTTGAATCTCTTTGAGGATGCGGCGCGCACAATGCCTGACGAGCCTCTTGCCGCGCGGATGAGGCCGCGTACTCTCGACGAGTACATCGGACAGGAGCACATTCTGGGAAAGGGAAGACTGCTGAGGCGTGCGATACAGGCCGACCAGCTTTCGTCCGTTATCTTCTACGGTCCGCCGGGAACCGGAAAGACAACGCTTGCACGCGTCATCGCGAACACGACTAAAAGTCATTTCTCGACGCTAAATGCGGTTCTTTCCGGCGTAAAGGAGCTCAGAAGCGAGATCGATGCGGCCAAGGAGAGGCGCGAAGTCTACGGCATGCGCACAATACTCTTCATCGATGAGGTGCACAGGTGGAACAAGAGCCAGCAGGATGCGCTTCTGCCGTGGGTTGAAAACGGTACGTTCATACTCATAGGCGCAACGACGGAGAACCCTTACTTCGAGGTAAACGCTGCGCTTGTATCACGTTCACGCATCTTCCAGCTCAGGAAGCTCTCCGACGAGAATCTTCATGATATAGCGATGCAGGCAGTTCATGACAGGGAAAGGGGATACGGCAGATTCCGCGTCACATTCGAAGATGGCGCGCTTGAGCATCTCGTCTCAGTTGCCAACGGAGATGCCCGCTCCCTTCTGAACGCTCTCGAGCTTGCGGTTGAGACTACGCCTGACTCGTTCCCGCCGCCTGACGGAACGGAGATCGTCATTTCAAAGGAGACTGCTGAGGAGTCAATACAGAAGAAGGCTGTCCTCTATGACAAGGAGGGGGATTACCACTTTGACGTCATCTCCGCCTTCATAAAGTCCCTCCGCGGCTCCGATCCAGATGCCGCGCTTTACTGGCTTGCCAGAATGGTTGCCGCAGGGGAGGACCCGCGCTTCATCTTCCGCCGCATGGAGATACTCGCAGCTGAGGATGTCGGCATGGCTGACCCGTATGCTGTGGCGGTCATTGAGGCTGATGCCTCCGCTTTTGACCGCATAGGACTTCCTGAGGGAAGATTTCATCTTGCCCATTCCGCGATATATCTTTCTACAGCGCCTAAGAGCAACAGCGCGCTCGGCTTCTTCGATGCCCTTGCGGATGTCGAGAAGGAGAAGGCAGAGGAGGTTCCGAACCACCTCCGCGATCCCAGCAGGGACAGCAAGGGCTTCGGCCACGGAGAAGGGTATATGTATCCCCATTCCTACCGCGATCACTGGGTCGCGCAGCAGTACCTTCCCACGGGACTGCAGGGCAAGGTCTACTACAAACCCACCGATATGGGCTATGAGGCGGCAATAAAGGATGAGGTCATGCTCCGCCGCGAGGCGCAGCTTGAGGCTGTGACTGAGGATCTCTATAAGGAGAACCTGACGTTCTCCCCCGGCGACAGGGCGAGGGACAAGTGGGTCGAGAGGGCGCTCTCGGGAAGATCTGAGAGTCTCCTTGCGCTGATGCGGAAGCTCTACAGCGGCCTTGAGCTCCTGAGGTATGAGAACGTGATGGTTCTGAACGCATCGCACGGACTCCTCTTATGGCCGCTGATGAAGAAGAATCCAGAGGGATATTCGCTTGCCGTAGTCAGGAGCGAGGAGCAGAAGGAGATAATCGAGCATTTCTCATCATCACTTGATGCGCTTCTCCGTCCATCGGTAATCGTCTCCGATCCCTGCGGGGCTTTCTCACATCTTGAGGACGGCCTGATGTTCTCCGTGATCTCAGGGAGAAATGTGCTCTCGCGACTTGAGAGCGACAGGAAAATACTTCCGCTGATGAAGTCAAGGCTTGAGAAGGACGGGAAGATCGCGCTTCTCGAGTCCGTGCCCGTCCTCTCTTCACGCCTCTCGGATTTTGCAGACGGAAGCGCTGCGGATGCGATGAGGGAAGCGGAGAAGCGCATATACTCTGAATCGAATCCTCTCACCGCATGGAGGGAGAAGGAGCTTGATGAGGCTGTCAGGGAGGTATTTCCCGATGCAGCCATCACATACGAGAGAGAATGCGAGGAGAGGCTTCTTTCCGATGAGGCGCTCCGAAGTTTCTACAGGCAGAGCTACTCAGACTGCGGCCTTACAGAGAGTGAATTCCTTGCAGCGTTTCCGCGCCGCTCTGTCAGATGGTCGAACACAGTTGCCGTCATACGCTCCGGATTCGTAGAGGCTGCAGGAAAAGATAAATCCGGAGAATGGGGTGAGGTTGTCAGGAAAACGCGTCAGTAACTTATTCTTCCTGATCTGTCGATCTGAACACCAGCGTGGCTATGAATGAGGATATGCGCTCCACAGGCCACTGGAAGCCGCCGTCCATCCACTCCTTGACGATTCCGGAAACCCCGTTGATGCAGAATATGAGCTCCATGCGTCCCTCTTCTTTGTCGCTGCTGAACACAATTCCTGAATACTTGTCCATAACAGCGGAGATGAGCTCTTCTGCGAAGAAGCTGTCCACAGAGGCGGACATCAGGACTCGGAAGGTATCGCCGTTGTCCTTTATGTACTGCATGAACGGTATGAGCGAATCCAGAAAGGACTTGTGCGATGGATCGAACTCCGGCAGCTGTGAGAGTATGTCTTTCTCGATCTCGTCTATGAGATCACGGCGGCAGGAGTAGTATGCGTAGAAGGTGCTTCTGTTGACATCGGCCTTGGCGCAGATTGCCTTTATCGTTATATCCTCGAATGGCTGCGTCCTGAGAAGCTCCGTCATCGCTTTCTTGAGATAGCCTTTCGTCCTTGCTGTTCTCTTGTTATCCATACGGAGATGGTAGATGCCCTCTGGTGGAGTGTCAACAAAATGGAGGCATTTCCTCTTTCCTTGTGCTATAATGCATCCGAGGACTGTATAAGCCTGCGATATGGGCGGGCGTATCTACAGGCTGCCGTCAACACCTAACTACAGTCCCGGAGGTGATTATGGCGGCTTATTCTGTGCATGGCGATCTTATCTGGACGGAGAGTGCGGGAGAGTTCCGCACCATGGAAGGCGGTTATCTTACTGTCGACGGCGGGAAGATCATCTCTGTTTCCCAAGACCGTCCCTCGTGTCCCGTGATCGATATGGCGGGAAAACTGGTGATTCCCGGTCTTTCCGATCTCCATCTGCATGCGCCGCAGTACGCTTTCGCAGGCCTTTATATGGATGAGGAGCTCCTTGAATGGCTTGAGAAGCATACATTCCCGGAGGAGGCGAAGTACGGGGATATGGAGTATGCAGATAAAGCCTATTCAATCCTCGCTGACGATCTGCGGCGCGGTGCAACGACGAGAGTGTCGGTTTTCGGCACTATACATACCGATTCGGTGCTTCTCCTTATGAAAAAACTCGAGGAGGCGGGACTTTCAGGTTATGCCGGCAAGGTCAACATGGACCGCAATTCTCCCGACATTCTCCGCGAGGAAACTGAGGAGTCGATACGCGAAACAGAGCGTTTCCTCAGAGCCGCCGCATCATTCAGGGAGATACGTCCGATAATAACTCCCCGTTTCATCCCCTCATGCTCCGATGAACTGATGGAAGCGCTTGGCAGGATCGTGCTCCGCGATTCACTTCCCGTACAGACGCATCTTGACGAGAACCTCTCGGAAGTTGAGTGGGTGAGGGAACTCTGCCCATTTTCATCAAGCTATGCGGATGCCTACAAACATTTCCACATGCTTGGAGAGACTCCCGCGATAATGGCGCACTGTGTCTGGCCCGTTGAGAGCGAGATGGAAATGATGAGAGAGGGCGGCGTGTTCGTCGCGCACGCTCCGTCATCCAATACGAATCTCGCCTCAGGCATCGCCCCTGTCAGGAAGTTCATGGAGAAGGGCATCCATGTAGGCCTCGCTACCGATGTCGCAGGAGGCTCGTCGCTCTCGATGTTCCAGATGATCCACGACGCGGTCTCTGTAAGCAAGCTCAGGTGGAGACTTGTCGACAGCAGTGAGAAGCCCCTTCTGTTCTCGGAGGCCTTCTATCTTGCCAGCAAGGGCGGCGGTGCGTTCTTCGGCAGGACAGGTTCATTTGAGCCGGGCTATGATGCGGATATTGTCGTGATAGATGACAGCCGCTGCCGCACTGTCCTTCACGATCAGCTTTCTCCTGCAGAGCGCCTTGAGTTCTACACATACAGGCATCCCGATGAATTTGTGACTGCGAAATTCGTGAAGGGTAGGCGGCTCTTCTGATAAACCGTAGAATGGAGGCGGAGGCAGAGATGGAGAGTGACGGCAGCCGCGTGGCTGTTATAGGAATAATAGTTGAGAACGGGGATATGGTGGAGAATGTGAACAGCCTCCTCCATCAGTACAGCCAGTATGTGATCGGAAGGATGGGGCTGCCGTACCGCAGGCGCGGCATCAGTATCATAAGCGTTGTCGTGGATGCCCCCTCCGATGTGATCTCAGGCCTTTCCGGCAAGCTCGGAAGGCTCAGCGGCGTTACAAGTCAGGTTCTCTACACAAAGAAATGAGCTGCGGAAACCTTTTGAAGCGTCTCCGCAGCGGAGCGATGCTGGACAAGAGTGAGTGGGCAGCTTTCATAGACTGTGATGATGAAGGCTTTGATGAAGAGCTTTTCTCCGCTGCAGCGGAGATCCGCGACAGAGTGTACGGGCGGAAAGTCTTTGCCCGCGGACTTGTGGAGTTCACGTCTTTCTGCCGCAATGACTGCTTTTACTGCGGTCTCAGACGCAGCAACAAGAATGCAGAGCGTTACCGCCTTTCAGAGAATGAAATCGTAGAAACGTGCCGAAATGGGTATGAAACTGGATTCAGAACTTTTGTGCTGCAGGGCGGCGAGGATTTGCATTTCACCGATGATCGCATGGTCTCCATCATCAGAGCGATAAAGAAGAACTGTCCTGAAGCAGCTGTGACAATAAGCATCGGAGAGAGGAGTGCAGAGAGCTACAGGCTGATGAAAGAGGCCGGAGCCGACAGATATCTCCTCCGTCACGAGACTGCGGACCATGACCACTACTCAATACTTCATCCCTCATCGATGTCGCTGGACAAACGCATCAGCTGCCTCAGAACTCTCAAGGCACTTGGCTATCAGACGGGAGCCGGGATGATGACAGGTTCTCCTGGTTCATCAGCGCTGACTCTTGCCGAGGATATGGTGTTCCTGCAGGATCTCCGGCCGGAGATGGTCGGAATCGGGCCGTTCATACCTCATCATGACACTCCCTTCAGAGAGATGAAGCGAGGCAGCGTCGCACTTACTCTGAGAATGCTTGCTCTCGTGCGCATCGCGCTTCCGCGTGTGCTTCTTCCTGCAACAACAGCTCTTGGAACAGCGGAGGAGGGCGGAGAGATAAAGGGATTTAATGCCGGCGCCAATGTCGTGATGCCGAATCTTACTCCTGTGAGCGTGCGGAAGAAGTATCTTCTCTATGACAACAAGAAGATAACCGGAGCCGAGGCTGCCGAGAACATCGATTTAATTCGCGAGAAATTCAGAGCGGCAGGATATGAACTCTCGCTCTCCCGCGGCGATGCCCTCTGAGCCATTATTTTCTGATAGCTTTTATATCATCATTATTCACTGCTGTATCGTGATGCTGCGGAAACAATATCATACCACTCATAAACACAGACTGAACGATACGGCATCAAAGTGATATCATTCGCTTATTGACATTTATGATACTGCTTCACATTGAATTCATCATATTCATGATAATAGTTATATAATTTAACATGTAATAAATATAATAAATAGTATCATAACTAAATTATTATTGTGCAAATATTCTGTAAGCACCATTTCATTCTCATTTGTGGTGATCAATGCTGTGAAATCTGTTATCCTCATATCATCCTGAGTCGAGGATACGTTCCGGGACGTGGGAAATCATAACAGCCGAAGGGGAAGCGGTGCTGACCCTGTGGAGGAATCATGTACGACAAATATTCCATGGTCGCTGATGATTTCATCAATGACGATGAAATCAAGGAGACGCTGAGGTATGCCGATGAGAACAGGCATAACGAGACTCTGATCCACTCTATAATAGAGAAGGCCAGGCTGAGGAAGGGACTTGACCACAGGGATGCTTCTGTACTTCTCGCATGCGACATTCCTGAGCTCAATGAGGAAGTCTACAGACTTGCCGGCGAGATAAAGAGGGATTTCTACGGCGACAGAATCGTCATGTTCGCACCCCTCTACCTCTCCAACTACTGCGTGAACGGATGCGTCTACTGTCCATATCATGCGAAGAACAAGCATATCGCAAGGAAAAAGCTGACGCAGGAGGAGATCGTGACTGAGGTGCTCGCACTGCAGGACATGGGACACAAGAGGCTTGCGATCGAGACTGGCGAGGACCCCGTGAACTGTCCGATAGAGTATGTGCTTGAGTCGATAAAGACGATCTACTCGATAAAGCACCGCAACGGAGCGATAAGGCGCGTAAACGTCAACATAGCTGCCACTACCGTTGAAAATTACCGCAGGCTCAAGGAAGCAGGGATTGGCACATATATTCTGTTTCAGGAGACATACCATAAGGAGAGCTACCTCAAGCTCCATCCGACAGGCCCCAAGCATGACTACAACTACCACACTGAAGCTATGGACAGGGCCATGGAGGGAGGAATCGACGATGTTGGCTGCGGCGTTCTCTTCGGACTTGAGCTCTACCGCTATGAGTTTGCCGGCCTTTTGATGCACGCGGAGCATCTCGAAGCTGTCCACGGCGTAGGCCCGCATACCATCTCAGTGCCGCGCGTCAGGCATGCCGACGACATCGATCCCGATGAGTTCGACAACGGCATCGACGACGAGACATTCTGTAAGATCGTCGCCTGCATCCGCGTCGCCGTCCCGTACACCGGCATGATAATCTCCACTCGCGAGAATAAGAGCGTGAGGGAAAAGGTGCTCAAGCTCGGCGTCTCGCAGATCTCCGGAGGGTCGAGGACCAGCGTCGGAGGCTATGCCGTGCCTGAGGAAGAGGATGAGAACTCCGCCCAGTTCGACGTCAGCGACAACCGCACGCTCGACGAGGTTGTGAGGTGGCTGATAGAACTCGGCTATGTACCGTCGTTCTGCACGGCGTGCTACAGGGAAGGCCGCACAGGCGACAGATTCATGTCGCTCTGCAAATCAGGGCAGATACAGAACTGCTGCCTTCCCAACGCCCTCCTGACGCTCAAGGAGTATCTCATTGATTACGCCTCTCCCGAGACGAGGAAAAAGGGCGAGGAGCTCATAGAACGCCAGCTTCTCGACATACCTAACGAGAAAACGAGAGCGACCGCTGCGAAGTATCTTGCCGCCATAGAGGAGGGCAGGAGAGATTTCCGCTTCTAGGAGGAGAGATGTCTCTTAATTCCGCACCCTCATCCGAGAGGGTACATATTGCATTCTTCGGCATGAGAAACGCCGGGAAGTCAAGCCTGATGAACGCTGTGATCAATCAGGATCTTTCCGTCGTCTCTCCCGTTGCCGGCACGACTACGGATATAGTCCGGAAGTCGATGGAGCTCCTGCCTGTCGGGCCTGTCGTCATGATCGACACTCCCGGCCTTGATGACGAGGGAGAGCTCGGCGAACTGAGGAAGGGCAAGGCGGAGAGCATGATAGCCCGCTCCGATGCCGCTGTCATAGTGCTTGACAGCACAAAGCCAATTTCGGAGATGGAGCTCTCTCTGATCTCCCGTATCCTCTCGCTCCGCATTCCGTATGTCGTAGCAGTAAATAAATCTGATCTTGCTGGTGAGTATGATACTCAGCCTCTCATCTCCGCAGGCGTTGACAGACGTTTCATCGTCTCTGTAAGCGCTTTGGAGAAGAAGGGAATAAAAGAACTGAAGGAGAAGATTGCGGAGAGCATCGGGAGGGAGGAAGAGGAGAGGTTCATCGTCAGGGACCTCATCTCTCCCGGCGATCTTGTCATGCTCGTCATACCCGTGGATAAAGCGGCTCCGAAAGGGCGGCTTATTCTCCCGCAGCAGCAGACGATACGCGATATCCTTGACGGCGGCGGACGGTGCATTGCCGTGAAGGAGGATGAGGTTGCCTCCACCATCTCGGAGCTGGGGAAGCACATACGTCTTGTCATCACTGACAGCCAGGTATTCGGGAAGGTATCAAAAGAGGTGCCTCCTTCCATGCCGCTGACATCGTTCTCAATCCTTTTCGCGCGCTATAAAGGCAATCTGGAGCAGGCTGTTAAAGGCGTTGCCGCAATACGTACGCTTCCGGATGATGCGCGCATACTCATCTCCGAGGGGTGCACGCATCACAGGCAGTGCGGCGATATAGGCACAGAGAAGATTCCCAGCTGGCTGGAAGAGGCGGCGGGGCGGAAGCATGAGCTCTCATTCTCCTCTGGCACAGGATTTCCAGACGATCTTTCCCCTTATTCTCTTGTGATCCACTGCGGAGGCTGCATGCTTACAGAGAGAGAAATGCGGAGACGGTACAGGAGCGCCGAGGACAGCGGAGTGCCGATGACGAACTACGGCATATTCATAGCCAGCGTCCACGGCATCCTCTCACGTGCTCTTGCCCCATTCCCTGAGATTCTCTCCTATCTGCAGCGGTAGACTATCGTATAGGAGTTCCCGCCGGTGCTGTATCTCTTCGCCTCGTAGAGCTCAGGAAAGGCTTTCACGAGGTCGGAGAGCTTTGAATAGCCGTATGTTTTCGGGTTGAACTCCGGCTTGACTCTCTTTATGTAGTTTCCTGCCGATGTGAGCGGTGTGAAGCCGTCGTCATCCTGGAATTTCTCGCATGCGATCCTCAGCAGGTTGTGTATCTCCGTGATGTCGGGGGTGAAGTAGCTGACGCGGAGCTTGACGGGTTCTTCCTGCCCGTTCTTCCTTGTATCCTTCTTCTTGCTGGATGTTTTATCGTTCTTGGGCGCGGTATCGCGCTTCTCCTGACGCGATGAGGGCGAGTCGAGATACTCGAGATAGATGAAGTCGTCGCATGCGGAGCAGAACGCCTCGGGCGTTTTTTTCTCTCCGACGCCGATCACATATATTCCCGATTCCTTCAGCCTTACGGCCAGAGGGGTGAAATCGCTGTCGGAGGAGACGATGACGAACGCATCGTACATTCCGGTGTTCAGCATATCCATCGCATCGATCACGATAGCAATGTCAGTTGTGTTTTTTCCCGAGACGTAGTCGAACTGCTGCTCCGCCTTTATCGCAAGCCTCTTTATCTCATCTTCCCACTTTGAGAGAAGTCTCTTCTTCCAGTTTCCATAGGCTTTCTTCACGACGATGCGCCCGTATGCCGAGACCTCGTGCAGGACTTCCTCCAGCTTCGTGAGCTGCGTGTTGTCGGCATCTATGAGCACCACCATCTTCTGAAATTCGCCTGATAACATATTCATGGCACGATGATAGCACGAAAGGAGATGGCTTGCATAACGACAGAGAAGAGGAGAGCGGCCCGTCAGAGCCGCTCCCTTTCAGTCAGTCCTCAAAGAGTCCGTTCTCAAGAAGAAGGGTTATGGACGGTCTGTCCGCAACCTCCGCAGGGCCGAAATACTGTATGGCTCCGGGATAGCAGTAGGCTGTCTCAGTTTTCCACTTGTTCCTGTGTTCTTCAAAGTACTTGAATGGCGCTCCGTCGAGTTCGACGAGAGCTTTCTTTATAACGGGCTTGTCCTCGCCGGCGCGGCGCTCTATGTTCATCATCTTCGTGATGGGCATTCCGCCGGCTTTCCACTCCTCTGCGCTCTTTCCGAGTCCCCTGACCGATGAGAGATATCCTGTGTATCCGTTCGCGATCAGAAGGAATGCGGTGTATCCGAGAGAGTAGCAGTAGTCTGCATCGAAGTTGGACGGGAACGCAGCTCTTCCCTCATAGCCGAAGAAGTGGTGCATCGGCGAGAACTTTCCGCTGTACTTTCCTTCCGCCTTGAGCTCCTTGAGTCTTGTATCGACGATGGAGGAGAGGAGCTTCTCCGTCTCGATTCTCGATACCTGCACGTTTCCGTGGGAATCCCTGTCCATCAGGAGCTGCTGCTGGATGTCGAGAGGAAGAAGGTTGAATACGTTGATCGAATCAGCGGAGAGGGTAGCGGTGAGGAAGCCCAGCTTCTCATCCCATGTGGGAAGGTGCGAGAACTCCTTGCCGTGCTTGGCGAGCGTCTCGTTTATCTCGGCGATCAGCTTCTTGACCTCGGGGACGAACTCAATCAGTCCCTCGGGTATAACAACCATGCCGTAGTTGTATCCGAGTGCGGCGCGCGCAACGACGCTTTCCGCGATCTGGTCAGCGATGTCGGAGAGGCTGAGCTGCTTCTTCTCGACCTCTTCGGAGATGAGGCAGACGTTGGGGTGGGTCTGCAGCGCGCACTCAAGCGCTATGTGGGAGGCCGAGCGTCCCATCAGCTTGACGAAGTGCCAGTATTTCCTTGCGCTGTTCGCATCGCGGGCGACATTGCCGATGAGCTCCGAGTAGACCTTTGTCGCTGTGTCAAAGCCGAATGAGACCTCGATGTCATCGTTTTTGAGATCGCCGTCGATCGTCTTGGGGCAGCCGATCACCTGGATTCCCGTGTCATGCGCCTTGCAGTACTCCGCGAGGACGGCGGCGTTGGTGTTGGAATCATCTCCGCCGATTATGACGATGGCGGTCATTCCATGCTTCTTTGCCACCTCTGTGACAACTCTGAACTGCTCCTCTGTCTCCAGCTTGGTGCGTCCGGAGCCTATCATGTCGAATCCGCCGGTGTTGCGGTATCTGTCGATTATATCGCCCGTGAGCGTGATGTAGTCATCATCGATAAGTCCTGACGGGCCTCCCTTGAAGCCGAGAAGGACGTTGTCAGGGTTCGCCTCCGTAAGGGCATCGTAGAGGCCTGCGATTACATTGTGGCCTCCCGGAGCCTGTCCTCCTGAGAGTATCACGCCGACTACCTGCCTCCTCTTCTCCGCAGTGCTCGGTGCCTCTTCGAAGTAGACCTCGTTCATTCCATATGTGTTAGGGAAAAGCGCCTTTATCCTCTCATCGGCTGGAAGGGCTTTCTCTCCCTCTTTTGCCCTGATATTCGCAACTCCTGCCCTTATCATGCGGGGCATCTTCGGTTTGTAGTTGTAGCGTTCTTTCTGCAGAACTGAAATATCCATGGATTCCTCCTTTTTCCAAGATAATCATAAGCAAAAGAAGCCTTAAATTCCATATTTTCCGCAGCTCTGCTAGAGTATTGCCATGATAAAGCTCTACATTGATGCCGATTCCCTTCCGGTCAGGCACAGGGAGATAGTCCTCCGCCGCATAATAAAGCGCGGATATGAGGCTTGGTTCGCCGCCGACAGGAGCCTGCCGGATGTCATGAAAGCCATCGAGGAGGACAAGGCCGAACGCCGCCGTCCGTTCCGTGATACTCTCTCCCGTGAAGAGGCAAGGAAGATCGGTTCCGGAATCCACATGGTTGTTGTGGATACGGGAAGCGACAGCGCCGACGATGAGCTTGTCAGGATGGCGGAGCCTCCCGCGCTTGCGATAACACATGACGTGCCGCTCTCGGAGCGCCTGATAGAAAAGGGACTTATAGTCATAGACGACAGGGGAAATGAATTCTCGGCGGAGAACATCAGGAAAAGGATGTCCGAGCGGGAGGCGATGCGGCACTTCCGCGAGATGGGAATATTTCCCGAAAAGCAGAAGCGCTTTGATGATAAAACAATAAGGCTCTTCTCCGATGCCTTCGACAAGGCGCTTTCAAGACTTGAACGGATGGAGAGCTGAAAGATGGCGGATACGCCCGGACGGAGCGTACTGCTGTTATGAAGAGAATAGTTGTCAGAAGGTGGAACACCGTTTTTCCGGAACTCTGCGAGGCAAATCCCGGTTATTCAGTGACGCTCCTTCCTCCCTGCGTATTCATCGGCAGGGCGGATGCGCTCATTCTCGAGAAGCCTTCGATCGGTGAGATCATAAGCGAGAGTACAGCGGCGGCGGAGAGGGATGCGGAGACAGATGTGATAGTCTTTGCCGAGCCGTACAGGAAGGCGATGCTTGAGGCGCTCTTTCCCTCTGTTACGGTTGCGGATGCAGCAGAGATGGATGATGCGGGGAAACTTCTGCCGTATTTTGTTCAGGGCGGAAAGCGGTGTGATGAGATAGTGTTCAGCGAGAGGGAGGAGAGATTCCTCAGAGAGCTTCCATACGGGCTTTCCAACGGCGAGCTTTCGCTGCGCCTCGGCATGAGCGAGAGAAGCGTCAGGCGGATGAAAGAAAAACTGCTGGCCCGAACGGGACTTCTCTCGTCAGGCCAGCTTATGCTCTATGCGGCGCTCCGCGGTATCAGAACTCGCAGCTCTTGACGTACCTCGGATAGGGGATGACATCGCGGATGTTAGCGACTCCCGTCACATACTGGACAGCACGCTCGAAACCGAGGCCGAAGCCTGCGTGCGGCACTGTGCCGTACTTTCTCAGGTCGAGATACCACCAGTAGTCCTCCGGATTCATGCCGAGCTCCTTGAGCCTTGAGACGAGCACATCGTATCTGTACTCTCTCTCCGAACCTCCGATGATCTCTCCGAGCCTCGGCGCAAGCACATCCATCGCTCTGACTGTCTTTCCGTCCTCGTTCAGCTTCATGTAGAAAGCCTTTATATCCTTCGGGTAGTCGGTGACGATGACAGGGCGCTTCGCGATCTCCTCCGTGAGGAATCTCTCGTGCTCGCTCTGTATCTCCACGCCCCACTTCACAGGGAACTCGAAGCGGTCGTTGTTCGGTTCGAGAACCTTTATGGCATCGGTGTATGTCATGTGCTCGAATGGACTCTCGATGACGTGGCGGAGGGTATCAACCACACCGTCAAGGACGAACTTGGAGAAGAACTCCATATCCTCCTCATTCTTCTCAAGCACCGCGGAGAAGATGTATTTGAGGAACTTCTCAGCGCACTCCATATCTCCCTCGAGAGTGCAGAATGCCATCTCCGGCTCGATCATCCAGAACTCGGCGAGGTGGCGCGCGGTGTTTGAGTTCTCTGCGCGGAATGTCGGTCCGAAGGTGTAGATGTCCTTCATCGCGGTCGCATACGTCTCGCCCTCAAGCTGTCCGGAGACTGTGAGGTTCGCCATCTTCCCGAAGAAATCCTTCGAGTAGTCGACCTTTCCGTCCTCCGTCTTAGGCACGTTATTCAGATCGAGAGTCGTAACCTGGAACTGTGCTCCGGCGCCCTCGCAGTCAGATGCCGAGATAAGGGGAGTGTTGACGTATATGAATCCGTTCTCCTGGAAGAAGGAGTGTACAGCGTATGCCATCGTGTTCCTCACTCTCGCAATGGCTCCGAAGAGGTTGGTGCGCGGCCTGAGATATGCTTTCTCCCTCAGGAACTCGACTGTATGCCTCTTCTTCTGCAGGGGATAGTCCTGCGGACATGCTCCGACGAGCGTCAGCTTCTCCACCTGCATCTCCGTTTTCTGGCTGCCGCCCTGGGATGCCACGATCGGGCCCTCTGCCACGACGCTCGCTCCTGTTCCGATGCTGTCCAAGAGCGACTGGTCGAATTTTTCCTTGTCAACGACGGCCTGCAGTCCCTTGAGGCATGATCCGTCGTTTATCTCCAGAAACGATACGTTCTTGCTGTCTCTCTTGGTTCTTACCCATCCCTCGGCTCTTATCGGTTCCGGTGACGGCTCCATCTGGAGTATTGCCTTTATCCTCTCCTGCATGCTCTTCACTCTCCTTGGAAGTATTGAGGAGATTATTGCCTTAATCGCGCTTTGATGCAATGGAGAGAGGAGGTCAGGTTTATAGTAGTGAGATTTCACTATGCGTTCAAAATAGATCAAAAGCACTGTTGAAAACCATCCCTGCGCTGTCCTACCATTTCAATATGCTGCAGGTGATCGGAAGAAGGAAATCAAGGGAAACGCAGAAGGCAGTGCGCTATCTGAAGGAGAGGCGCATTGCATACCAGAGCATCGATCTGGACGAGAGGGACCTCTCAGAGAGGGAGTGGAAGAGCATCTTCTCCTCTCTTGATGCGGATGATCTCATAGACAGGGACTCTGCGTATTACAGAAAAAACGGATATGAGTGGAGGGAGTTCTCGGCAGAGGAGGAGCTTGTGCTCCATCCGGAACTGCTCCGGCTTCCGATACTCCGGAGCGGACAGAAGGCGGTGCTGGGAACTGACGAGGCATTCATCAGGGAGAACTCCTGATGCATTACCTTGTGATAACCACGGGAAGCTGCGGCAACTGCTATGTATTCCATAATGGAAAAGACAGCATCATCATCGACTGCGGAATAACGTTCACAAAACTCTCAAGAAGCCTTTCAGAGCATGGAATTCCGCTGGATTCTGTGAGGGCGCTTTTCCTGACGCATCTCCATCCCGATCATTCCAAAGGCGTGGGCGTGGTGCAGAGAAAGCTCGGCATCCCGGTATATCTTTCAGACATCTCGCTTGAGATGAATGAGAGTGTTATGATCAGACAGAAGATAGAGACATCAGGACTTGTTTCCTACTCATTTGGGGAGATTGTCGATGTCCCGGGATTCTCAGTCGTGCCGTTCAGGACTTCTCATGATTCCGACGGGAGCGCAGGGTATATGTTCACATCTTCGGGAAGGAGGTTCTTCCTGATGACGGACACCGGGCTCATACCGGATGCGGCATGGGAGCTTGCCAGCGGCGCTGACGTCAAGTTCATAGAGTCGAATTACGATGAGGAGATGCTCGAGAGGGGGAGCTATCCCGCGTTTCTTAAGAAGAGGATAAGAGGGGAGTACGGGCATCTGCCCAACAGCGCGGCGGTTGATTTCGCGAAAAGGACGGCGAGGCACGGCGAGAGCCTGTACTTCGTCCATCTGAGCGCCAACAACAACTCTCCCGAGGTTCTGAGAGAGCTCTGCAGGAAGGAGATTCCGTCGGGAATATTCTGTACAGTATGTGAAAGAGGGGGACTTTCGGAGGGATTCATAGATGGGGAAGAAGAGTAAAAGAAGGGTGATCAGAGAGAAGGACTGCCGGAAGATAAAACGTCCCGACGGTCTGAGGATGAAAACGGTGAAGGGCTACACCTTCCCGGATTTCATGGAGGCTGTATCCTCAAGATACGGCAGAAGGACATGCTACCGCGTATTTCGCTCGGGCGAGGAGAACGATATGTCCTACAGCCAGCTCGTGTGGTATGCCGAAGCTGCGGCATCATACATGCTCTCTCTGGGCATAAAGAAGGGAGACAGGATCGCGGTGATAGGCGAGAGCTGCCCCGAGTGGATGGTGATGTATCTCGCCATTGTTTCCATAGGCGCAGTCGCGGTTCCTGTTCTTCCAGATTTTCCGCCGCGTGATATGCTTTCGATAATCTCCGCAAGCGGGGCAATCGGAGCCGTCGTCAACACGAAGCAGTATCCGAAGATAGAGCCGGCCAAGAATGATCTGATTCTCTTCAGGATGGATGATATGGTCCACGTTCCTTCCGTGGCTGAGGGGGTGACCTTCAGCTCCGCTCCGGGGCACTCCCTCCGCAGCCAGAAGATAAGGAAGAGCGAGCTGGACGCTGTTAAGCCCGCGGAGGGCGATGCTGCATCGATCATATTCACATCCGGCACTACCGGGACTTCAAAAGGCGTGGAGCTTTCCCATAAGAACATTCTCAGATGCGCCGATCTCGCCACCGATGTCTATGTGCGCCTCAAGCCGGGATACAAGGCTCTCTCGATTCTGCCGATGGCGCATGTGTACGAGTTCACGATAGGACAGGTCCTTACTATGATGAAGGGTCTTGAGATAACCTTCCTCGGCAGGCAGCCTGCCGTATCAATTCTCCTTCCTGCGCTTTCGGAGGTGCGTCCCCATGTGATGCTCTCCGTCCCGCTTCTGATAGAGAAGGTTTACAGGTCTGCGGTCCTTCCCGTCCTGCGCGGAGAGGGGAAGATCGCACGCCTTGCCGCGAAACCTTTGATCGGCACATTTGTCTACATGACTATAGGCGGGAAACTGATGAAAACTTTCGGGCACAGGCTGAAGTTCTTCGGCATAGGAGGCGCGCCGCTTGACAGGGAAGTTGAGGATTTCCTCCACCGCGCCCATTTCCCGTATGCCATAGGCTACGGCCTTACTGAGACATCTCCGCTTGTAGCGGGATGCGGCTCCGCGCACAGGCGCCAGAAGCCGGGGTTCATCGGGCCTGTTGTCAGCGATGACGATGTCGTGCTTCTCGACAGGAACAGCGAGGGAGTGGGAGAGATAGCCGTGAAGGGACCGAATGTGATGAAGGGCTACTACGGCAGACCGGATCTGACAGCGGAGGTATTCACAGCAGACGGTTATTTTCGCACCGGTGATCTCGGTTTCCTGGACAGTAAGGGAAGGCTTTCGATCAGGGGCAGGGTAAAGACGATGATCCTCGGCCCGGGCGGAGAGAATATCTATCCCGAGATGATCGAGACGCTGATAAACAATCAGGATTTCGTCGAGGAGTCTCTCGTCGTTCCTGAGGACGGCGGCCTTCTTGCCCTGATACGCATCGACATAAAGCTGATGGCGGACAGGATGAGGATATCTGTGCAGGAGGCTCAGAAAGAGGCGGAGAAGTACATCGCAGCGATAAGGAAGGATGTGAACTCGCAGCTTGCCGCTTTCTCCAAGATTTCAGATGTGAAGCTGCAGGAAAAGCCTTTTGAGAGGACACCAACGCAGAAGATAAAGCGTTTTCTCTATCAGAGGAAGAAGGACGGAGGGGACAAAGACGGCGCTAAGCGCTAGAATCTGCGGTATGTCACAGGATGTAAGGATAGAATCTATTGAGCTTCTGAAAACTCCGTCGGAGATGGCGGCCGAGTGCCCGCTCTCCGATGAGATGAGGGAGCGCATATCTTCATACAGGAACGCAGTCGATGCGATTCTCAAAGGCAGGGACAGCAGGCTGCTTGCGATAATAGGGCCGTGTTCCATACATGACCCGAAGGCGGCGCTTGAATACGCATCCCGCCTGAAAGGTCTCGCCGATGAGCTTTCCGATGTCTTTCTCGTCGTCATGCGTACCTATTTTGAGAAGCCGCGCACGGCTCTGGGATGGAAGGGACTGATCACCGATCCCGATATGGACGAGAGCTGCAGCATGGAGAAGGGGCTGATGATCGCCAGGCGTCTCCTTCTCGATATAACCGAGATCGGACTCCCGGTCGGATGCGAGGTTCTTGATCCGATAGTTCCTCAGTACATCGACGAGATGATGAGCTGGTCGTCGATAGGTGCGAGGACGACTGAGAGCCAGACACACCGTTCTCTGGCATCCGGCCTCTCCGTTGCCGTCGGCTTCAAGAACAGTACCTCTGGAGATCTCACTGCCGCAGTCAATGCCGCAAAGAGCGCGTCAAGTCCTGCATCGTTCATCGGCGTGAGGCGCGACGGACGCCTTGCAGTATTCCGCTCACGCGGCAACGACGGCACCCATCTCATCCTCCGCGGCGGCGATCACGGTCCGAACTACTATGAGGACGATGTGGAGGATGCAAGGAAGAAGATGCTCGCCCTCGGGCTTGAGCCGCGCATCATAATCGACTGCTCGCATCAGAACAGCAGGAAGGACTACACAAGGCAGAAGCGCGTCCTCCGCGCCGTGATAGATCAGGTGAGATGGGGAGGAAAGGAGATAAAGGGATTCATGCTGGAGTCGAATCTCCGTGAGGGATGCCAGAAGATTCCCTCCGATCTCTCCAAGCTGGAATACGGAGTGTCCGTCACCGATGCCTGCATAGGGTGGGATGAGACGGAGCGCATAATGAGAAATGCCGCCGAACTTCTCAGGGAAGCCAACAGGAACGGCGGAAAGGTGGATATACTGTGAGCGTCATCGTTTTTCTTGCGGACGGTTTTGAGGAAGCGGAGGCTGTATGCCCTGTGGATGTGCTTCGCCGCGGCGGGGTCGAGGTTATCACCGCCGGTGTGGGAGGGGAGATCATAAAGTCATCGCACGGTCTTTCTGTCAAAGCTGATTGTGTGCTTGATGAGCTTCCTGCCGCGGATTATGAGGCGGCTTTCTGCCCCGGTGGCATGCCCGGAAGCGTGAATCTCTCCCAGTCATGGAAGGTGAATGAGATTCTTGTTAAAACAGCCCAGACTGGTATCGTGGCGGCAATATGCGCCGCTCCGGCTGTAGTGCTCGCTCCTCTCGGGCTCCTTGCGGGTAAGAATGCGACGTGCTACCCCGGATGCGAGAGCTATGCCCCTGATCAGGTGTTCTCTTCAGATGGTGTTGTGGCTGATGGAAATATAATTACCGCCAGAAGCGCGGGATGGGCCTTTGATCTCGGCCTCAGGCTTCTTGCGATGCTCCGCGGCGATGATGCTGCGGAAAAGGTAAGGGCCTCCATCCTTTACAAGATGTGAGACCAGGAGTCCGGACTCAGACGGCCCTGCTTGCTATTCTTGAGATGTGGCTTCTGAGTCCTGTGGACATCCTCAGTGCGACCATGCGCGCTATAGCGCTGTCAAACTCGAATCCTCTGTCCTCTATCAGGTAGAGCGAGGGGAAGAATACCGCGAAGCGGCTGTGTCCGAGCGCGAGGTTTATTACCGCATCGTTCTTTATCTCGCTGATGAGCGGGGTGTATATGCGCTCCTTCCACTCGTTCAGGGCTTCCTGGAAAGAGACTTCGCGTCCTTCCTTCTTCTCCATGACCTTCCTGAAATTCTGTATGCTTCCGCAGAGGGCCGCATTCTCGCTGCTGAAAAGCCCGTCTGTGGCATCTTCGATCTGGATTCTCCTCTTATCCGTCATATTGGCTCCTTGAATAAAGAATCCTGCCTTTTGTCGGCTGTAATATGATATATGGCATGAACATTGTCAATATCCAGAATGATTTTTCTTAATATTGTTTGTGCAATTCACTGCAATATAACGGAAAATGAACATTAAAAACATGAAATTAACACTGTTGCGCTCTTTATTTTTCATCTCGCTTAATCTTCACCAAGCCGTGCGATGCGTGCAATAATCTGTGGCAAGGAGACTGCTATGTATTTTCCTGATGATTACAGATCCCTTCTTTCCCAGCATGAGACAGAGAAGGCGATAAAGGATGCGAAGGACACATTCGAGCGCGCTCTCTCGGGAGCCCTGAGACTCTCGCGCGTCACATCCCCGATATTCGTTCCGGCGGGGTCGGGCATAAACGACGATCTCAACGGCGTGGAGAATCCTGTCAGGTTCAGCGTCAAGAACCTCGGCGGCGAGAAGATGGAGATTATCCAGTCGCTCGCGAAGTGGAAGAGGATGGCTCTCGCCGATTACCGCGTGAAGCCGGGAAGGGGAATATATACGGATATGAACGCCCTGCGCCCCGATGACGATATAGATGCCATACATTCCATCTACGTTGACCAGTGGGACTGGGAGAAGGTGATGGATGAGGGTGAGAGGAATCTGGATTACCTCAAGGCGACTGTCAGGAGCATATACGGTGCGATAAAGAGGACTGCGTTCCTTCTTGAGGAGGATTATCCCGTGCTTCATGACACTCTTCCAGAGGAGATTGTATTCGTCCATTCGGAGGAGGCTGCTGAGGAGTATCCAGATCTCATGCCGCAGGAGAGGGAGCGAAAGCTCGCGGAGCGCTATGGCGCCGTGTTCCTGATAGGCATCGGATACGGCAATCCGCCGCACTCTGGACGCGCTCCCGATTATGACGACTGGTCCACAGAGACAGAGGGAGGATTCCACGGACTCAACGGTGACATCATCGTCTGGGACAGCGTTCGCTCGGATTCTCTTGAGCTTTCCAGCATGGGAATAAGAGTTGACAGGGATGCGCTTCTGAGACAGCTTGCCATACGCGGCTGCGAGGAGAGGAAGAATCTCTACTGGCACAAGCGCCTTCTTGACGGAGAGTATCCTCAGACGATAGGCGGCGGCATCGGTCAGTCGAGGCTCTGCATGTTCCTGCTCCGCAAAGCTCATGTCGGAGAGGTTCAGGCATCTGTCTGGCCGGAGGAGGCTAGGGCAGAGGCTGCGGCACACGGCACCTCTCTGCTCTGATCTGCAGTTTTATTTTCAGGAGGATCTGTTCTGTGCAGATCCTCTTCTTTTTTGAGGCTGCAATAACTGCAAGAATCCCTGTTTTTAATTTTCTATTAATATTTTCTTTCTATATAATGACTAAAATAGCAAATATGATTTCATAAAAATTTTGTTGCATGTTTCTGAATGTGTGATACAGTTAGATTTGAAATCTGGGATACCAGATTCTAGATTAACAAAAAGGAGAACAAAATGAAGAGAAGTCTGACTGTATTTTTCTTAGCAGTATTTTTAATCTCTTCTGTATTTGCCGGAGGCTCTAAGGAAGCTGCGGCGGATGAGAATGACGGACAGATTACACTCACAGTGCTGACCACTGCCGTGACGCAGGAGCCGGAAGGTTCACTGGCAGAGGAATATATTGCCGAGTTTGAGCGCCAGAATCCTGATATCAAGATCGAGATCACTGGTGTTCCGATGAATTCGGCGCTTCAGAGAATCACTACGCTCGCGGCATCCGGTTCGCTTCCTGATCTTTTCGTGAACACGGAGAATATCGTCGGACAGCTTGCTGACATGGGAATCTGCGAGGATCTGACATCCTATCTTTCTCAGGAAGAGCTTGACAACATAGTCGATTCCGTAAGAACAGGCTGCACCATCAACGATCAGCTTGTGATGTATCCGTGGTATTCCGGTCCGAATGCCCTTATCTACAGAACTGACTGGCTGGAGGAGCTGGGGATTGAGCCTCCCAAGACTCTTGATGAGGTTGTAGCGGCAGCCCAGAAGCTCACAAGGGACACGAATGGCGACGGAACCATCGATTCTTATGGATTCGGTCTTATCGGAACGAATGATGATTCCGGACAGACGAGATTTGTAATGATTATCAGAAGCTTCGGAGCAAGCGAA
>CALXLV010000032.1 GCA_944389295.1 uncultured Spirochaetaceae bacterium
CGCCCCCGTTTTTTTCTTCAAAGGCAATGTAGTCATCACCAGCAACTTCTCATACAGGCCCCGAAATGATAATAAGAAAGTTGTTGCTACGCTTCTCAACGCGCGGACAGAATTCGGAAAATGATAACGAGAGAGTTGTATATCAAACGCAAGGATAACGAGAAAGTTGTCGATTTCAGAGTCAAAAATAAACCCTTCCCGTCCCCAAAACTCGCGATTGTAACGAGAAGAGTTGTATCATAACGAGAAGAGTTGTCAATCGACAAAATCATCAAAATGACTTTTATGGAGCCGACGAGACTCGAACTCGCCACTTTCAGATTGCGAACCTGACGCTCTACCAGATGAGCTACGGCCCCGTAACACACCGAATATAACAGCAAACCCGGATTAATGCAACGCATGGCGCACTATCCGGGCTGATGCCAGTTTTAGAAATTCCAGCCGAGGGCAACTGAAGGAAGAGGAATCGTGAAGATAACCTCATCACCGTATGTATCGCCGAGGATACCGGGATCAACGATAAGGCCGGTACCGACTCTCATGAAGAAGCTCTGCGTGATGTCGAAGTCAAAGTCGACAGTCGCGAAGAAACTGAGACCGAAATCACTCTGCTTTATGAGAAGTGTCGGTCCGACTGCGAGTATCATGTCGCAGCTCTGACTGATGCTCGTCTGGTAGGCATAACCCACGCTGACTCCTATCTCTGTGGACTGACCGAACTTCGGAGCAAATCCCACCATCATTCCATGTCCGCGTCCGAAATCCATATCGAGCTCGGCGTCGATACAGAAATCTGTTTCCGTTTTAGTATCCTTATCGCTTGTGGTTATCGCGATCGAGCCGTATGTGGCCTGTGCACCGAGGGCAAGGCTCATATCAACCGAGGCGAAGATGGATGCTGTGACTGTGACAGCAACGACCAGAACTGCAATGAAACGCTTCATACTGCCTCCTCTGCTTCTGCAAGCACTCTTTCCGCATTGCTATACCACATCTTATCGAGAATGGAGAGGGATATTCCACTCTTATGGAGGGCATCATGGAGAAGATAGAGCCTGTCAGGAGAGGGAATCTCAAGTTTCCCTCCGATACCGTCGAAGTCCGTCCCGATCGCGAGAACATCCTCTCCCGCCATTCTGTAGATATGGATAACATGACGTACCATATCCTCAATGCGGCTCTCAGCATCTTCCTCCCTTTCCGCTCCCTCGTCATGGAGGAACGCCGGGCAGAGATTGAGCCCCGCAACCCCGCCATGGTCAGAGAGAATCCTCAGCTCCTCATCTGTGAGGTTTCTGGAAACACCGGTGACAGCTCTCGCATTTGAGTGCGTCGCGATAAAAGGTCCTTTCGCATACCTTGCGACATCCATGAAGCCGCCGTCCGAGAGGTGTGATACATCCACTATGATTCCGAGCCTGCCGCACTCCTCGACAGCCTCTATCCCCTTCTCCTTCAGTCCCTTTCCCGTGATATCCGGGTCATTGGAGTTAGGATAACCAAGCTCGTTCTCCCAGTTCCATGTTAAGCCGAATATCCTTACACCCCACTCCTTCAGGATGGAAAGACGGGAGATATCACCCTCGATGGCTCCGCCCTCCTCCGTTGTCAGTATGGCATGAAGTCCTTTATGGAGATCGGAGACGGAGCGCATCAGCGGAATTCCCGCAGCCTCTGTCTCGCGTACGAATCGCTCATGTAGCTCGAGAAGTATCTCCCAAGGCGACTTTCCTATGTGCCCTGGAGGGACAAGGTCATGCATCACAGTAAACAGTGCAAAACACTGCCCCCTTACTCCGCCATTGAGCAGCTTCTCCCTGTCTATGCTCAAATCATTTGAAATGAGATTCTTCTCATCTCCGCTCTTCCAGAGCGCGTATATCGTATCAGAATGAAGGTCTATCATCTCTTTTTTCCCAGAAGAAGTCCCAGTGATTCCCGCCGGAGAGGAAGCCTGTCAGGATATCCCTCGGCAGAGTAATAGCAGTACCATGTCTCCTCGTTCTCCTTGTATCTTGCATCACAGGAGGTAATAGAACCGGAAGCCCACCCCTCTTCAGGAGTCTGCTGCAGAATACCCGAATCACTCCACGAAAGCCCGTCCTCGCTTCTCATCAGAATCATAGAGGAAATGGCCTTCTTCCGTTCAGGGCTGTATGAATACGGGCATCCGATAGCCGCCACGGCATCCGAACAGGGAATTATCCTCACCGCTCCTGCGGCGAGATTCCTCCACCTGCTGTCAGGATCAGGGGCAATGAGAGGAACAGGATTCACCTCATATGGTCCCTCCGGATAGTATGAGTCTGCAGACATCAGAACAGCTCCCGTCCTGATTCCCGAGCGGGGAATGACAGCCTCACCCGCTCCGAAGTAGAGCCTGTACCTGCCCTGCCACTGCAGGAGCTGCGGCCTCGAGATTCTCCTCTCGCCGCCTCTGAAAGATGCATAGGGGACATCCTCTGAGTCGAGGATTTTCCTGGGTTCAGACCAGAGCGCAAGATCGGAGGAGCTTGTCAGCATTATGCGCGATGAATCGCTCTTCTCCCCGTGCCGCCCGTATGTGCGTGAATGTATCTCATAAAGGAGGTAGTAAATGCCGCCGTCGCGGAAGATGAACGGCGAATGCGCCCTCAGAAAGAGCAGATGCTCATGCTTCCACTCAAGTCCCGACGTTGAAGTGTAGTGCTCTATCCCCTTCCATGTATGCGCAAAGAGATGCCAGAGGGCATCCGGAGACTCGTCCGGAAGGAGAAATGACGGATCTGAGAGGCGCGGCGCAATATAGGGATTGCCCGTAGCTATCGGCTCATCATTGAAAGAATACCAGTAGGTATCATCAAGCGAATCGACAGGAAGGAAGCGCAATGCTCACTCCCCCCTCTTTATCCTGTTCCTCTTCGGCGTGAAGAGAGGATCGAGTTTATTCTCAAGATCAAACTTCACAGTCGCCCACTTGACGAGCTTTGAATAGACAAAGAACGAACCGCCGATGGAGCCCACGAAGAGAATTATCACGAGGAGTATCATGACACTCGACTCGGCAAGCCCCGGGATATTGGAGACAAGAAGCCCCATTATGACACCGAGAACTATGAAGAACAGCGCAAGAAGGACGATGTTGACCAGCGTCGCAAGCAGCATGAAAAGCAGTGAATTAGTCTTTTTGCTCATCCGAACTTCTCCTTTCAGAAGCAATGATGCTTATAATCAGTAATATAACAGAAATGACGACTGCGGCATCGGCTATATTGTAAGTAGGGAATCTCTCCATCCCGAACCAGCCGTAGTTGTTCGTCGATATCCAGTCCACAACCCTCATCGAGCGGAATATGCGGTCAATGAGATTGCCGGTTCCTCCTCCCACGATTCCCGCGAGGCACCACTTCTGGAAATATGAGAATTCCCTGTCCATCCTCCGTGAGATGATCATTGCAGAGAGAAGAACCATCAGAAGAAGCGGAAGCACTATGAAAAGCACCAGCTTAAGCGCGGATGAAAGATCGGAGCCGAGGGAGAACGCCACGGCATCGTTTCTGACATGGCATATCCAGAGAAAGTCATTGAAGAACCTCTGCGCAATGCTCCCCTCCGGAATGAAATGCACGACTATCCCCTTCGATATCTGGTCAGCAGCTATCACCGCGGCGGAGAGGATGAACGGAAGATACCTCCCCGCTCTCAAAGTCCCGTCTCCGCATCAATGAAGAACGAAGGCACTCCGAACTCCTTCTCAGTCATGCGCATCAGGGCCTTAACTCCGAATACCTCGCTTCTGTAATGCCCTCCGGCAAGAAGATTCATGCCGTTCTCCTTGACTGTATGGAAAACCTCATGTGGAACAGTGCCTGTTATGAAGAGGTCAAGTCCGTCCCTTATAGCCTGATCCACGTCATCGCCGGCACCGCCCGAGATGATGCCGACGGTATCTATCATGTCGCAGCCGAACTTGAGAACCTGCATTCCCGTCTCCTCTGAGAATCCGAGTATGCGCGCGATCTCATGCACCGTCATCGGGAACGGAAGATGACCGCTGAATCCGATTCTGATGCCCTTGTAATCGCCGAAGGGATCAAAGCTCTTCATGCCGAGCATGAGCGCCATCTGGGCGTTATTTCCCAGCAGCGGGTGGGCATCAAGCGGAAGATGCAGCGCAAGAAGCGTGAGACCGCCGTCTATCGCCCGCTTCACTCTCCTGTAGTGCGCACCGGTCACTGCTATCGGGGAACCCCAGAAAAGACCATGGTGAACAACGAGTATGTCCGCACCGTTCTCAACGGCGCTGTCTATCGTGTCGAACGAGGCATCGACTGCGAACGCAGCCTTGCGCAGTTCCCTGTCGGGGGCTCCTATCTGTATGCCATTGAGAGAGAGATCAAACGGGAAGGAGGACACGTCCAGCCTTCTGATGATCTCCTCTGCGTATTCTCTTACAAGCATGGGAAAAGTATAATCTGTTTGACATGAAATAATCCACAACTTACACTTCCCCTGTGCTAAGGGAACTCAGAACCGAGGAGCTGCAGCTGACGCAGCCTGTATCCTCCTTCTCATCAATAGAAAGCGGAACTGACATAGTAGGACAGGAAAGAGCCATAAGCCTTCTGAGGCTGGGGCTCTCAATCGACAGGGTCGGATACAACATCTATCTCTCCGGCGATGACGGCTCAGGACGCCTCACCGCGGTCATGAAGGAGATAGCGAAGATAGAAAAAGATACATCTGTACTCCGCGATGCCGCATATGTATGGTCAGGCGGCAGCTCGCGCATAAAGCTGCTGATGTTCCCGAAAGGGAAAGCCGCTCTTTTCCAGAGCGATCTCTCGGATTATGGCACAGGAAAGCTCTCAGAAGGAGAAATAAAAGAGAGATGGCCGCGGGAGGACATCATTTCTTTCATATCGTCACTTCCTCCGTACAAAGCCATCCCGGATGCGTACAGGCTGAACATCATCCTTGACCACGGCGCTTCTGAACGCCGTCCCGCGATAATAGAGACACATCCGTCGCACCAGTCCCTCTTCGGAAGTGCTGAGAGCGGCGCATCGGCGCATCTGAGCGTGCGTCCCGGCTCATATCAGGCTGCGGCCGGCGGTTTCCTCATAATGGATGCCGAGGAGATCACGGGGGACGAGACACTCTGGAAAACACTCAAGCGCTATCTTGAGATGACGCAGAGGGCAATCTCCTCCACAGCCGTCCCTGGTGAGATGATAAGCTCGGTGCGGCCCTCCCCGATTCCCCTTCTCACAAAGATCATACTCATCGGAACGGAGAGCACATACAGCCGCCTGATAGAGAAGGACGACAAGTTCATACGCTACTTCCGCATCGCTCCGGAGTTCGACTACACGATGCCGCGCACCGAGGAGAACATGAAGGGAACGGGCAGCTTTCTCAAGGCCGCAGGCAAGGATTTCCTTGAAGCCGATGATTCGGCGTTCAGGGAGATACTCCGCTACTCCTCATGGCTTGCAGAGGACAGGGAGAAGCTGACCACAGAGCTCTCGCTTCTCGGCGATCTTCTTGAAGAGGCCAACGGCATTGCCGCAAGCAGCGGCAAAACAAAGATTGACGGGGAGGCTGTGGAGAAGGCCCTGCACAGAAGGGACTGGCACGCCTCCCTCTCGGAGGAGAGCATCAACAGCGAGATACGCAGGGGCGAGATGGTAATAGACCTCTCAGGCTCGAAGGTTGGAATCGTCAACGGCCTCGCCGTGATGGACAGGGGCGTCTCATCTTTTGGCACTCCCGCCGTAATCTCCGCGACAGTCGCCCCGGGAAGCGAGGGCATCGTGAACATAGAGCACGAAGCGGGACTTTCCGGAGGCATACACGACAAAGGGCTGCTGATTCTCGAAGGCTATCTCAGGCACAGGTACGCGAGGAACTTCCCGCTTTCGCTCTATGCGGGAATATGCTTTGAGCAGAGCTATGCCGAAGTGGACGGCGACAGCGCATCTCTGGGAGAGCTCTATGCACTGCTCTCAGCCATAGCGGAGATACCGATAAGGCAGGACATAGCTGTGACCGGCTCTGTAAGCCAGATGGGAGCGCTGCAGCCGGTAGGCGGAATAAATGAGAAGATACAGGGCTTCTTCAACGCCTGCTCGGTCTCAGGACTTACGGGAACACAGGGCGTGATGATTCCCCGCCAGAACATCTCCTCCCTGATTCTCCCCCGCAGCATAGAGAAGGCCATGGATGCGGGAAGATTCCACATCTGGGCAATCTCCGACGTCGACGAGGGAGTAGAACTCCTTACCGGAATCAGGAGCGGTCAGAGAGACAGGAAGGGAACCTTCCCTCCCGTATCGTTCAACAGGCGCGTTGAGGACGGACTGAGAAATCTCTGGAGATCGGGACAGGAGAAGGGCTGAGAAACATCGGCTCAGCCGTATGCCCTCGCCCATTCATACAAGAGTATCGCGGATGCGGAAGCGACATTGATGGAGCCTTTTGCTCCGAACTGCGGGATTGTCACAATTCCCAGCGAGGCCTCGGCTCTCTCCCTCGCCTCTTTCGTTATTCCCGTCTCCTCGGAGCCTATGATGCATATGCCGTGTTCAGGAAAGACGAAATCCTTTATGTCGGTGCCTCCGAGCTCAAGGGCAAAAAGAGGAAGAGCCTTCCCCGTCTCGTCAAGCTCGCACTCCTTCCATGGGATAGCCTCCACAGTGCTCCTCGATGTTCTGACAGCCCGGGAGTGATCGGGGGAAGCGGTGCCCGGCGCGAGGAAGATGCCGCTTACGCAGAAAGCCTCCGCATTGCGGAATATTGCGCCCACGTTGTACGGAGAGCGGAGATGATCGAGGAAGAGATAGTGCTCAAGGAGCTTCCTCCTCGACCAGTCGATCTCACCCTCGTCGGTGCGGGCATCCCAGTCCGCGGGGCTGTCCCCGAGGATGGAGAGAACATTGTAGTAGATATCCTCGAAACCAACGCCCTTTCCCCTTGCATAGAACCGCCTGATCTTCTCCGCCGCGGCGGCATCCACGAGATCAGATGAGAGGATGATGGCGAGAACCTCATTAAGATACCCTTCGTCCATCTCCTCACGCGCCGCCTCATGAAATACATCCGCGGCCTTCCTGAGCTGGACTCTAGGCTTCAGGCTCCGTATCTTCTTCGTCGTTATCATCACTCTCCTCCGGGACGACTATCACTGCGAACTCGCCCTTTATTCTCTCCCGCCTGCTGAGGCTTTCGATCACGCTTTTTATGCTTCCTGCGATGATCTCCTCATAGGCTTTCGTTAGCTCGCGCCCCGCGACAACCCTGCAAGACGGCGAGACTTCGCTTATATCCTCAAGCGTCTTGAGTATTCTGAACGGGGACTCATATATCACGAACGCGTTTCCAGCAGAAAAAAGCTCCTCAAGCCTCTTCCTGCGTCTACCCTTCTTGGGAGAAAGGAAACCCTCAAATGTAAAGCTCTTTCCGATATTCCCCGCCACAGAGACAAGAGCTGTGACGGCGGATGCGCCGGGAACCGGTATGACTTTATGGCTGCCGTCCGCTCTCACCCTCTCGGCAAGTCTTGCACCGGGGTCTGAAACGCCGGGGGTGCCGGCATCGGAGCAGTACGCGACATTCTGTCCGCTTCCGAGAAGATTGAGGATTCCCTCTGCGCTCTCGGCCTCATTGTGAGCATGGCAGGCTATCAGCCTCTTGTGTATTCCGTAATGGGAGAGAAGCTGCATAGTGTGCCTAGTATCCTCGCACGCAATCACATCGACCTCGGAGAGAATGCGCACGGCCCTGTACGTCATGTCCTCAAGATTGCCGATCGGCGTCGCGACCATATAGAGATTCATGACAATGATTCTACAGAAGCGGAAGGCGGTTAGCAATCTCGCATATGCGCGCCTTGATCTTCATTTCCTCCCTGAAAAGCGCGCATTCCGCGATATATGGTGCAATTCTGTTGCATTGCGTTGTATTTGGTGCAGCATGGTTGCAACAAGCCAATCTCTTCCGCTAATATTCAGTCAATTTGGCTGAAATCATGGAAAGAAAGGCAATACTGAAACTCAAAGACGGAAAGGAATTCACGGGAACCGCTTTCGGTGCCGATGCCGCACAGGGCATCGGAGAGGTTGTGTTCAATACGGGCATACCGGGGTATCAGGAGATACTCACCGACCCGTCATATGCCGGTCAGATCGTCACTCTGACAAGCCCTATGATCGGGAACTACGGCATTTCCTCGGAGGATAATGAGAGCAGCGGGATAAAAGCCGCTGCTCTTGTCGTGAAAAAGCTCTACAGGGGCCCTGTGATGGAGGGACGTATCACACTCGATGAATTTCTCAGAAGAGAAGGAATCATCGGCATCGAGGACGTCGATACAAGAGCGCTTACGCTTCATCTGAGAAACCACGGTTCTCAGAACGCCGTGATCTTCTTCCCCGAGGACAGGGCTGAGGCAGAGAAAAAACTAGCCGCTTTCCCCGAGATAACCGAAAGGGATCTCATAGACGGCGTATCGGTGAAGAAGAAGGTTGAGAACCCCGATCTCGGACCGGGCTTCTCCAAACCTCCTATGAATGCGAAAAAGCACTTTGCCGTCGTGGACTACGGAATCAAACGCTCAATCATAGAGAATCTCTATAAGAGAGATATCTCCGTGACTCTGCTTCCGCATACCGCAGCATCGGAGGATGTACTTGCAGTGAATCCCGATGCACTCTTCCTTTCCAACGGCCCGGGAGACCCTGCGCTCCTTTCAGATGCCGTGAGCATGGTCAGGGCTCTCATAGGCAAACTCCCGATAGAGGGAATCTGCCTGGGCCATCAGATAATAACGATAGCCATTGGAGGAAGGACGGAGAAGATGAAGTTCGGACATCACGGATCGAACCACCCTGTCCGCGATCTCCTTACAGGACGCACTTTCGTCACCGCGCAGAACCACGGCTTCATGACGGTGAAGGAATCACTGCCGGAGACGACAAATCTCTGGTTCGTCAACGCAAACGACGGCACTGTGGAAGGTCTCTACGACGAGACGCTCTCCGTACGCTCGGTGCAGTTCCACCCGGAGGCCGCTCCCGGACCGGAGGAAGCTGAATCGATCTTCGATATCTTCATGGAGAAGGCAAGATGAGACGCGACGACATACACCATATACTTGTTATAGGCTCCGGCCCGATCGTGATAGGACAGGCATGCGAGTTCGACTACTCCGGCAACCAGGCAGTCAGGGCACTCAAGGAAGAGGGATACGAAGTCTCCCTCATAAACCCCAACCCCGCGACGGTCATGACCACTCCTTCCCTTGCAGACCACATCTTCCTGGAACCTCTGAAGAAGGAATACATCGAAAGAATCTTCGACCAGGTCGGTCCCGATGCGGTGCTCTCAACCATGGGCGGGCAGACAGCCTTGAACCTCACGATGGAGCTGCAGAAAGACGGCACGCTTGAGAAATACGGCGTCAAGGTCATCGGCGCATCGGCTGATGCGATAGAGAAGGCCGAGGACAGAGGCAAGTTCAAGGACATCATCACGGAACTGGGATATGAGAGCGCGAGAAGCGGCATCGCACACTCCGTGGAGGAAGCGCTCGAGATAAAGAAATCAATTCCCCTGCCGCTCATAATAAGGCCGTCATTCACTCTCGGAGGAATGGGAGGCTCGATAGCGGAGACCGAGGAAGATTTCATTCCCCTTGTCGAGCATGCCCTTTCCATAAGCCCCGTGCATGAGATTCTCATAGAGGAATCGCTCATCGGATGGAGGGAGTTCGAGATGGAGGTGATGCGCGACAGAAAGGACAACGCCATCATCGTCTGCTCAATAGAGAACATCGACCCGATGGGCGTACACACAGGCGACAGCATCACCATCGCACCGATACAGACTCTGAACAACGAAGAGTACCAGAGGATGAGAACGGCCTCGATAGAGATACTCAGAGCTGTGGGAGTGGACTGCGGAGGCTCCAATGTCCAGTTCGCGCTCTCCCCTGATCACAGCAGGATGGTTGTGATCGAGATGAATCCCCGTGTCTCGCGCTCATCCGCGCTGGCAAGCAAGGCAACAGGCTTCCCTATCGCAAGAATCTCCGCGAAGCTCGCGGTGGGCTATACGCTTGACGAGGTGAAGAATGAGATCACGGGCGAATCTGTCTCATGCTTCGAGCCCGCGCTGGACTATGTCGCGGTCAAGGTGCCGAGATTTGAGCTTGAGAAATTCCCGCTTGAGGCATCGGCGCTGGGAACGCAGATGAGATCGGTCGGAGAGGCTCTGGCCCTCGGAAGGACAGCGCTTGAGGCGATAAACAAGGCATTCAGGTCATCGGAGCAGAAGCTGGAGGGAATCACAGCCCTCGACAGAAAGAAGCATGATCCCGAGCTCCTGCTGCGCTCGGCCCACCCTCTGAGATACCTCGCAGCCTATACAGCGATAAAGGAAGGAGAAACTGATCTCGAAAAGCTCTCTAAGATAACCGGATTCGATATCTACTTCCTCTCTCTCCTGATGGAGCAGAAGGAGATTGAGGACGCTCTGGAGAAGGGGCCGCTTACAGAAGAGCTTTACATGAAGGCGAAGAAAGCTGGACTTTCTGACAAGCGCATAAAGGAGCTTTCAGGGTCGGAGATTCCTGTCAAAGTACTTCCTGCAAGGCACTATGTCGATACATGTGCCGGAGAGTTCGAGGCACTCACCCCTTACTGCTATACCTCGTTCGACGAGGAGGATGAAGGAGAAGGGCTTGGCAAGGATGCCGTTATAATAGTCGCATCCGGCCCGAACAGGATCGGACAGGGACTTGAATTCGATACCTGCTGCACACTCTCCTCGAGAGCATTCAGGAAGCACGGCAGGAAGACCGTGATGATAAACAGCAACCCCGAAACGGTCTCCACCGACTACAACACCTCCGACAGGCTCTACATCGCGCCTCTTACCGCAGAGGAAGTCCTCGCCATAATGGAGAAAGAAGGGACAAAGGATGTCGTCGTGCAGCTCGGAGGACAGACGCCGCTCAACATGGCGGCAGAGCTGGAGAAGAACGGAGCGCATATAGTCGGCACATCGCTTGAAAGCATAGATGAGACCGAGGACAGGGCCCTCTTCTCCGCGGTGGTGAAGAAGCTCGGGCTGAGACAGCCTGAGAACAGGACGGCCTCCACGGTGGATGAGATCAAGGAGAAGGCACATGAGATAGGCTTCCCAGTTCTCCTCAGACCCTCATTCGTGCTCGGAGGAAGGGCAATGTTCATCGCATACGATGATGCGGGACTTGAAACCTTCATAAAGAAGCCGGAGGTCACAATCTCTTCAGAGGCTCCGGTTCTCGTCGACCAGTTCCTCGAGGATGCCTTCGAGTACGACCTCGATGCGGTTTCCGACGGAACTTCGGTCTACATCGGCGGAATACTCCAGCACATAGAGGCGGCGGGAATACACTCCGGCGACAGCGCGGCGGTCTTCCCTCCCTACAAGAGCAAGCCTGAAATTCTTGAGGAGATGAGGGAGTGGACGCTCAGGCTGGCACAGCACCTCAATGTAAGGGGACTGATGAACATACAGTTCGCAGAGAAAGACGGAAAGCTGTATATAATTGAGGTGAACCCGAGAGCAAGCCGAACCGTTCCGTTCATCTCCAAGTCAAGCGGAGTGGACCTTGTCGAGGCCGCTGTACGCGTATGGCTCGGGGAGGACCTTGTTCAGCAGGGCCTCGTGAAAGAGAGAGGAAGCTGGTCAGAGGGACGCTGCATCACGGGCTGGGCTATAAAGGAAGCGGTATTCTCATTCGACAGATTCTCCCATGTTGACCCTGCACTCGGTCCTGAGATGAGGAGCACGGGAGAGGTCGTCGGATACGGCCGCACCTTCGGAGAGGCTTACGCGAAGAGCCAGGCCGCAGCCTACAACAGGCTTCCCGTATCGGGCCGCGTGATAATAAGCGTCAACAGCAAGGACAGAAAGACAATCGTTCCGATCGCGAGATCGCTGCAGGAACTGGGCTTCCACATCCTCGCCACCAAAGGCACGGCAAGGGATCTCTTCAAAGAGGGAATACTGGCCGATGTCGTGCTCAAGACGCAGGACGGACACCCGAACATCGTTGACTACATCAGGCTCCGCAAGGCCGATCTCATCATAAACACTCCGATGGGATTCCACTCGCGCCAGAGCGACGATGACATCAGGACGGAAGCCGTCAAGGCCCATATCCCCTACACTACGACGACCAGCGCCGCCAAGGCCGCCGTCGAGGCGATAAGGTACCTGCAGGAAAGACGCACAGTCGTGAGGGAACTTCCTCAGAGATAGGGATACATCCTTCCAGACAAATCCAGCCCCTTCCGGTCAAAGATACCGAGAGGGGTTTTCTCTGACGCGGCAGAGGACAAACACCATCAGAGATGAGCGTCTGCGGATGATGCAGAGGACTTTCTGCAGCACTGCATGGAGGGGTATATTATCTGATTTACACAAAACTACACATGATCTCCATTTCCCAAACAGGTGTTTGATGCGATATTACAGACAGCGAGCATGGAAGCAGAAAACCTCAGATCCCCCCACGGACAAACAGCACATGCTCGCTTTTCTTTTGTCCCCTGAGATGATATTCTCAGATATCCGGAGGAATCCTATGGAAGAATCATTCATGCAGCGTACCGTCACCTGCGGTGAGCTGAGAGCTGCCGATGAGGGAAAGACTGTTGTGCTCAACGGATGGGTGCACAGGGACAGAAACCACGGAGCGCTTCATTTCATCAACCTGCGAGACAGGTACGGAATGACGCAGATAGTTGTGGATGACGATGCTGACGAGACACTGCAGAAGAAAGCCTCGGAGCTTAAACTTGAATACTGCATAGCTGTGCGCGGCATTGTCCGCCGCCGCCCGGACGAGATGATAAACCCCGATATGGTCACGGGAGAGATAGAGGTCAAGGCCGAACGAATCGAGATACTCTCGAAGTGCGACACTCTCCCGTTCATGATCGACGAGGAGAACAGTTCAAGGGAGGATCTGAGACTTAAGTACAGATATCTCGACCTCAGATGCGCGGGGATGCAGAGACGCATCAGGATGCGCCATGAGATCGTGAAGGCCATCAGGGAATATTTCTACGGTACGGATTTCCTTGAGATAGAGACGCCGACACTCATCAGGAGCACCCCGGAGGGAGCCAGGGACTTCCTCGTTCCGTCAAGGATTTATCCTGGAAAGTTCTTCGCGCTGCCCCAGTCGCCGCAGCTCTACAAGCAGCTGCTGATGGTTTCGGGATTCGATAAATACTTCCAGATAGCGAGATGCTACCGCGATGAGGACCCGAGAGGAGACAGGCAGCTTGAGTTCACCCAGCTCGATATCGAGATGAGCTACGTCAAGCGCGATGATGTTCTCCTTCTGATGGAGGACCTTTTCGGCAACGTATTCAAGAAAGTCCTCAATGTCGATCTTCCCGCACATTTCCGCCGCATCTCCTACCACGATGCGATGAACACCTATGGCTGCGACAAGCCCGATCTCAGATTCGGAATAGAGATAAAGGAGGCCGCCTCTTTCGCCGCCGCATCATCGTTCAAGGCATTTACAGAGACTCTTGCTGAGGGAGGATTCGTGAAGTATGTCGTCGCTCCCAAGACAGAAGGACACGACTATACGAGGAAATACCTCTCCGAGCTTGAGAGCGCCGCGAAGATTTACGGCGCGCACGGACTGGCGTGGATGAAGGTCGAGAACGGAACTGTCTCCGGCGGCGTGTCGAAGTTCTTCGCCGGAATGGAGAAAGAGGTTCTTGCTGCGACAGGCGCATCAGACGGCGACGTGATCCTCCTCATAGCGGAGAAGGACTGGAAGAAGTGCTGCACATCGATGGGAGCTGTACGTTCGCGTCTCGGCGCCGATCTTGGTCTGATAAAGCCGGGCTTCGAGTTCTGCTGGATCATAGATTTCCCGCTCTTCGAGTACAACGAGGATGAGGGACACTGGGAAGCGGCGCATCACATGTTCTCAATGCCTCAGGTCGAGTACCTCGATACGCTTGAGTCCGATCCGGGTTCTGTGAAGGGCGACCTCTACGACCTTGTTCTCAACGGCTATGAGCTTGCCTCAGGTTCGATAAGAATTCACGATGTCGAGCTGCAGAAGAGGATATTCAGAATCTGCAACATACCTGATGAAGTGTCGAAGGAGCGTTTCGGCTTCCTGCTTGATGCATTCCGCTTCAGCCCGCCGCCGCACGGAGGAATCGCTCCCGGAATCGACAGGCTCTGCATGATCGTCGCGAACGAGGCATCCATCAAGGAAGTCATAGCGTTCCCGAAGAACACAGCGGCGCTCTCCCCAATGGACGACAGCCCGTCATATGTCGAGGAGAAGCAGCTTGAGGAGCTCCATCTTTCGGTAGTCAGGAAAGAAGATAAGGAGTGACAGCAATCATAATAGGAGGAGGAGCCGCAGGTCTTTATGCGGCTTCTCTCATTCCGGGGGCGGTGATCATTGAAAGAAACGCTGAGTGCGGCAGGAAGCTCCTTCTGACAGGAGGAGGCAGGTGCAACTACACCCACAAAGGTACTGTCCCAGACATCCTTCCCCACTACCACGGCAACATCGCATTCATAAGGAAAGTCCTTTACAGCCACACTCCGGAAGATATCATCAGCTGTCTGGAGAATCTGGGCATAAGGCCCAAAGATGAGGACGGCAAGATATTTCCGCTCAGAGGGGATGCCCAGAGTGTGCGCGATGCTCTTCTGGGAAAGACTGGCAGAGCGATGAAAGCCTCTGTCCTCTCCATAGAAAGAATGGAGAGATCATTCCGGATAACAACCGATGAGGGGACGCTGGAAGCGGAGAAGGTCATCCTCGCAGCGGGTGGAAACTCCTACCCCGCCACGGGATCGGACGGATCAGGTTTCCGCCTTGCCTCCTCTCTCGGGCACAGCATCGTATCCCCTCGCCCTGCTCTTGCTCCGCTTGAGATAATACCGTCACTCCGGGACGCGGAGGGAATAACCGCAGAGGTGGTTCTCAGCAAAGGAAAGACAAGAATCGGGGGATCGGCAGTCATAACGAAGAGGGGGATATCAGGGCCTGCAGCAGAAAACTTCTCACGCTTTCTCACAGGAAGAGAAGAGATAAGGATATCATTCGGAAAGACAGATATAGCGGCACTGAGGGAAAGCAGCGGGAAATCACTGGTGAAGAACGTTCTTCCAGTACCGCCGCGGCTTGCCGCAGTCCTTCTCGGAAAGAGTGCAGAGAAGAAGGTTGCCACACTCTCAAAGCAGGAAGCTGCGATGATTGAGAAGTCCATATCATCATTCTCTGCCTCTGCAAAACCGATCGCGGCAGGAGCAATGTCCACTGCAGGCGGGATAAGCACAGATGAGATCACTCCGGAAACGATGGAGTCAAAACTGGTACCCGGACTCTATTTCGCGGGAGAGATAATCGATGTGGATGCAGACTGCGGCGGATACAGCCTCACATGGGCGTTCGCCTCTGCATATACCGCGGCAATGGCGATAAGAAAAGCATAAGCTCATGCAATTTCCCGAAGTATATGCATAATGTGAATCTCACGAGGAGGAATTATCTGTTCTTCCCCCTCTTTCTGCCCATTTCACATCCCCTGCTTTGTAACGCCTGAGATACTCACGGACAGTGTAAGCATTAAGAGCAGTCACAATCGCAGTCTTTTTATATCCGTATCCCTGCTCAAAGCAGTCAAGACACTGCCGGCGTTTATCATTGGGAATACGCGGCTTTTTACAACGACAGCTGTTATCATTCATCGGCAGATTCCTGTGAAAACGGCCTGTCCAGATAGAACAGGCCGTATAAATATTATTGCCATTCAGCTTTTACACTGTTGCAGAAGGCCTTACTTCAATACCGGAATCCGCAAATTTTGTTCTTACATCCGTAATATCTACAGAACCGGCATCTGTGAAATCAAGATTAGCTTTATCCCAGTTCTCTGTTTTCACAAGTGTAAGATTATTCAGTTTTTCAGCAGAAACATCCACGCCAAAAGTTATACCGCTGTTAAACTTGATTTCATTGAGAGTTACGGAAGATGCATTAACGTAAATCGGTGTATAGCAGTCTGTGAACTCGCAGTTATTGGCAGTACCTTCGGTTGAAAGGTTGACACCAATTGCGACAGAAGCATTCGTTTCAGAATCTGCATTCCACTTCTCACCTTTGATGGAGCTGTTCTTAAATGTAAAACCAGTTGATGTGACATTTCCAGCTTCGATCACATACACGCCTGTCTTATCCTCTGTCACTATGATATTCACATTGTCTATAGTCACATCTGAAGCAAGAACATTAATAACATATCCCGTCCCATTGTATTCGCTGCCAATGGTCATAGTATGGTCATTTCCTATGATAGTCAGACCGGCGACATCCAGCTCAAGATTCTCTTTGATATCAATATCATCGGCCAGTGCGATATTCTTCTCACCAGCTTCAGCAGCACCCTTCAGTTCAGAAAAATTCCTAACTTCTCTGAAAGACGGTCCGTTATCGTCATCACATGCTGTAAATGCAAACAGCATTGCAGCAGCAAGAAGTGCAATCAAAATCTTCTTCATTTCAATCCTCCATAAGATTTCTGGTGACTACAGACTACCCCCACCCCGTACACTTTTGTCAATCATTATTTCCCGGAGAGTTGTGCTATAATCCGCTTATGGGACAGAAAAGAAACATAACTGCTCACTTCACCGCTGAGAGAAGGTTCTTTGAGAACTCCATTGGAAAAGAGTTTGATTTTACCTCAATGACGGGACCGTATGAATATCTTCTCGGAGCGCTCTCAGGATGCTTCTATTCAACGCTCGCATCGTTTGAGCGGAAAAGCAGCTGGAAAGAGGTCACGATCGATGTAACTGGAATTAAGAGAGACAGGGTGCCCACAACTCTCGAGAAAACGGTACTGGCGATAACGGTGACAGGAGCGGAGGACAGAGAAGAATTTGAAGCTCTTGTCAGAAAAGCCGCAGAGGAGTGTTCCATCTACAATACGATAAGCCGCGTCAGCAGCATGGAGTGGACTATAGAATACATATGAGGGAAGCGGAAGAGAGATTCGAGATATTCACAGCTTTCAGATCGGGAATGGGAAAGTTCTTCTCCATGAACGCGCTTCCTTCCCAGATGAAGCACAGGCACAGTACCATCTCGCACAGGATCGCAGATTCCATGCGTCCGTTCTTCCCGGAAGAGATGGAAATAGATGTCGATGCAGACGGCGCGGATGTGCTTGTGTGGAACAGCGGCGGATATGCTCTCGCGCTTTTCTGGTCATCATCCTATCTCTCCGCCGACGGAAGAAGGAAGGCCATAGCTTTCCATGAGAAACACTCTCCGGCTCTCACACTCGCATTCTCTCTTTTTCCGGAAAGGGAGCAGATGCTCGTCTACCGGATAGAGAAAGGGTTCATCGAATACCTGCATATAGAAAAGGACACCTTCGAGGAGAAAGTCCTCAGAAGATGCACCATTGATGAAGGGAAGAAAGACGGCGGACAGCTGCTTCTCCCGATAAGAAGAAAGAGAGGAAGGAAGATCACCTGACGGGATCAATCACCCTTCCCTCTCCGATCAGCTTGTAGACAGCCCTCTTCTGGGCATCCTCACACCCGTTCCAGAGTTTGTCCTTGTTCTCGCTCTTGTACTTCTGCGTCATCCACCAGTCATCGTGCTGAACACGGTCTAGGTTCTTCATCAGAAGGCTTATGATGAACTTCGTGTATTCGAGAAGATCATCACCGGAGAGAGCCTCTCCGGCTATGTTCAGCAGCGCCTCCGTATGATGGAGGCAGAAGCCCTTTGAGTCCTCAAGGGCCCTGCGGAAGTCCTGATCATCTCTCCAGAGCGATGCCACGGTATAGCAGTATCTGAGCAGCCTCTCGTTCATTCTGGAACATATGAGGCAGCCCTTTTCCCGCTCATGAGCAGCTGCAAAAAGAGCTTCGGCAGCCTTCATCGCCTTTCTCGAGTTTCCTGCGCTCTGCACCTTTTCCGCAAGCGGTGAGAAAATCTTCCTGTTCTCTTCGTAGTATGTGTCCATCGCCAGCGCCAGAGACTGAGGCTTGCCTCCCTCGGCGAGCATCGCAGAGTGATGCGGACAGAAACCATGCCTGTTCATCTCGACACGCACCTCGGGCGTCATGACCGCGGAGGAGAGATAGTATCTTATCCCGTCCTCCTCAGCCTTCTTCATCAGGGAGCATATGAAACACTCGCTGCCTTCCTTCACGCCATCCCATACGGGAATAGTCTCTAGCTGGAGCTGGACCTTCATTTTCTTGCAAGTTCCTCCGCTTTGTCTGCGATGTTCTCTGCGGTGAATCCGAATGCCGGAGCCAGATACTTGAGGTTTCCGACCTCTCCGAATCTCTCTCCTACATTGACGAAAGCCATTCTGACAGGGTTCACAGCGGCAAGATGCCCTGCGATCATCTCACCAACGCCTCCCGCATAGCGTCCGTTCTCACATACAAGGACACGTCCGCATTTCGCTGCGGCTTTCTCAATGAGCTCAGTATCAAGCGGTCTTATCGTATGAAGATCGATGATTGTGGCCTTTATACCCTTCTCCCTGAGAATCTTCTCAGCTCCGAGAGCAGCATCAACCATCACCACTCCGGTTGCGATGATTGCGACATCATCCCCATCTGCAAGCTCAACGCCTTTGCCAAGTTTCACCTCACCCGGCTTATATCTGAAGTTGATGCCCTTTCTCGGGAGGCGCATATATGACGGAGCACCGTTCTCATGAACCTGCAGCGTAAGATCATAGAGGGACTGGGCATCCGACGGCTCTGTGATCACGAAGCCGGGAATCTGCCTGAACAGCGCGATATCCTCAAACGGCATGTGAGTGCCGCCGTTGTACTGCGCGGTGATTCCAGGATCAGAACCTATGACATGAACTGTCTGGTGGGCATATCCCACGGAGATGAAGAGCTGGTCATAGTCGCGCCTTGAAGCAAAGCAGCCGAATGAATGGATATACGGGACAAGTCCCATGGATGAAAGACCGGCAGCCACTCCTGCCATGTTGGCTTCGGCTATGCCGCAGTTGTAGAACCTCTCCGGATAAGCCTTCTGGAATGCGGTGGAACCGATGCAGGAAGAGAGGTCGGCATCGAGGAAAACCACTTCCGGATGCTTCTCAGCCAGATCCATGACAGCTCCGATGAGAGCTTCCTTATAATGGGAAAAAACATGCGCGTCCTTCATTACCTTCCCTCCCTCTCGGCAAGTGCCTTTATGGCCTCCTCGGCCTGTTCCTTCGTTATCGTCATGGAGTGATTGGCCTTTATGCCCTCTCCGGGGATGTAGCCGAAACTTTTCTTAGTGTGCATCACTATCATGTGCGGCAGTCCGGGAATGCGCTTGGCATCCTCAATTGCGGCCTCGATCTGTTCGAAGTCATGGCCGTCTATCACATGGACATCCCAGCCGAAGCTGCTCCATCTGTCAGGCATATGCACACTCGGGATGATGTCCTTCGTATAGCCGTCAAGCTGCTGCCCGTTGAGATCGAGGAAGGCGAAGAGATTGTCCAGCTTCCACGCTCCTGCAGCCTCCGCAGCCTCCCATATCTGTCCTTCCTGCGCCTCTCCGTCGCCTATTATCGTGAATGTGTGCGCACTCATCTTTCTGATGCGCTGGCCGAGGGCAATGCCGACAGCTGCGGAGAATCCCTGTCCAAGGGAACCGCCGGTGAAATCGATGCCGGGAGTCTTTGTCATATCACAGTGGGACGGCAGCCTTGTTCCTCCCTGATTCAGCGTCGAGAGCCACTCCTCTGGGAAGAATCCCTTCGAGGCGAGAGTGGCATAGACTGCGGGCCCTGAGTGGCCTTTTGAGACAACCAGCCTGTCCCTGTCCTCCTTTCCGGGATTGGAATGGTCGACATTCATCTCCCTGTAATAGAGGTATGAAAGCAGTTCAACAATGGACATGCTTCCGCCTATATGCCCCGAACCGAACGAGGCGATCTCCCGGATTGTGCTGCATCTGATGCGGAACGCCGCATCCTTCAGCTTTTCCATTTCCGTTTTATCCATATTACGTTCTCCTGTAAAAGTCTGAGTATTCTATCTCATTCGGGATATTCTCTCCCGCTCTTCTCCTGCGATTCCATGCACCCTGATACTATGCGCAAGATATGACAACTCCGCAGCCTGCTCCATGCATTCAAGCCTGTCGAAAGCCTCAAGAAGTGTGCGGCCGACAGCAACAGCTCCATGATTCTCAAGAAGCATCGCACGGCATCCTTTCTCTGCATATCCGGCCACGCGGACAGCAAGCTCCTCCGTTCCCATCAGCGCATAGGGAACCTTGGCCACCCTGTCCAGCAGATACCAGCTTTCCGCGATCAGAGTTGTGTCTATCTCCTCATCGGATGCGGAGAACAGGCAGGAATAGAGGGGATGGCAGTGAACGACGGCCCCCGCATCCGGGCAAGCAAGATAGACTGCCCTGTGCATTCCGCTCTCTATGCTGAGTTTCTTATCAGGAGAGAGATTCGCGCCATCAGAAAGCCTCACTTCCGCTATGTCATCCGCTGAGAGGGATGCCTTGTCCTTTCCGGATGGGGTTATAAGCATGATGTCACCGCATCGCGCGCTTATGTTTCCTCCTGTGGATGTGGTAAGCCCTTTCCGGTAGCATCTTTCCATGAAGGAGGCTATCTCCGCCTTCGTATGCTGCATGTCCATGGCAATACTCTAGCACAGAGCGCAGTCTGCCGCACCACACAAGAGGAAAGAATTATCATAAGACGGTAGCAAATAACTTGCTCTTTTCACTATAATCCGACTGTTGAGGAGAGAAGAACATGAGAATGTCCAGAATGTTTTCGAGGACCCTCAGAGAAGCACCTAATGGTGCAGACACCAAAGGGTACGAGTATTTGCTGAGAGCCGGATATATAAGGCAGATGGGAGCCGGTATCTTCTCACTGCTCCCGCTCGGCTACAGGGCGACCGCGAAGATAGAGGGAATAATAAGGGAAGAGATGGACAGGATCGGTGCGGAGGAGCTTCTGATGCCTGTCGTCAATCCTGCGGATATATGGAAGGAGACGGGACGTTTCTACTCCATCGACAAGGAGATGGGAAGGTTCAAGGACCGCGCCAACCGCGACATGGTCCTCGCCATGACGCACGAGGAGGCTGTCACCGATCTTGCAAGGAACATGATAGACTCATACAAGAGGCTTCCCCTGCTTGTCTATCACATCCAGACGAAGTGGAGAGATGATCCGCGCCCGAGAGCGGGACTGATAAGGGTTAGAGAATTCACAATGCTGGATTCCTACTCTTTCGACAAGGACTACGAGGGGCTGCAGAAGCAGTATGCTGCGCATTACAAGGCATACTTCCGCATCTATTCGCGCTGCGCGCTTCCCTGTGTGGCGGTCGCCGCCGATTCGGGAATGATGGGCGGAAAGATTTCCCATGAGTATATGTATCTCTCTCCCGTCGGCGAGGATACCATCATCCTCTGCCCTGAGTGCGGATACACAGCCAACAGGCAGATCGCGAAGTTCCGCAAAGAGTACTTCAAGGAGGAGATGAAAGAGATCAGCAAGGTGGAGACACCTGAGGCCAAGACAATCGAGGCCCTCGCCGAGTATCTTCACATCGATCCGAGAAAGACTGCGAAGTGCGTTTTCATGGTCGGCTCATTCATAAATGACAAGAACGGAGAGGAAGAGGACAAGCTCATCGTAGCTCTCGTCAGAGGAGACCTCGAAGTGGAGGAATCCAAGCTCTCCAACGCCGTGAAGGCAAATGCGCTCCGCCCGGCCCGTCCGGAGGAGATAGAGGAGCACGGAATGGTTCCAGGCTTCGCATCCCCGATCGGAGCGACAGGCGAGTTCATCTGCGTGGTCGACGACACCGTGGCCGAGTCCAACAACCTCGTTGCCGGTGCGAATGAGAGCGGATACCACCTCATCAACACAAACTACGGCCGTGACTACAGCGGAATCGTCGCGGATATAGCGTCCGCACGCGAGGGTGCTCTCTGCCCGCACTGCGGAAAACCTCTCAAGGCTTCAAAGGGTGTAGAGATCGGAAACATCTTCCAGCTCGGCACGAGGTACTCAGATGCAATGGGGGCAACGTATCAGGACGAGGAAGGAAAGCAGAAGTCCATCATCATGGGCTCCTATGGAATCGGAGTCGGCAGGCTTCTCGCATGTCTCGCGGAGGAGTACAACGATGAAGGCGGGCTCAAGCTACCGATATCCGTGGCACCCTATCAGGTCCACTTCGTGTCGCTTGTCAAGGATACAGCGGTCGCAGAGGATATTTACAAAACGCTCACTGAAAACGGCATAGAGGTTCTCTATGATGACAGGAAGGAGACTGCGGGCGTGAAGTTCGCCGATGCAGACCTCATCGGAGCACCTATACGCATAACCCTTGGCAACAGAAGCCTCAAGGAAGGAAAAGTTGAGGTAAAGCTCAGAAGTACGGGAGAGGAGACAAGCTACCTCATCTCTGATCTTGCGGAAGAGATAAAAGCCGAGATTGCGAGAGAAATGGCAAGAATCGATGCCGGAATCGTGGAGAAGGAACTGGAAGACTAATTCAGATCTGTTCATTAGAAGCAGTACCAGTTTCCATAAAAGAACCCTTCAAGCTGGATTAGCCAGACTGAAGGGTTCTTCATCATAAGGAAAATACCTCATTTAGAAAAATCATGAGTGGGAAAGAAGTATATGGCAATCATCTCCACTTCTTGTTTATCTTCCAGTAGCCTTTTTTACGGCTTCCCATACGGATGACAAAAGCCCTTTCAGCAAGATTATGAATCACCCTTTTACGGTAGATAAAGAAACTACGGAAACTGCTGCTATTTGTCTGTATGCTATTTCTGGATCTATCAGCTCCAGAATATTTTTTCTTTTCATTTATTGGCTCATTTATCGTCCCTAGCCATAATTTCCTTTCAGGAATACCTGCCGCATTCTTTCCGAGAAAAACCACTGACAGAGGAATAATGGTACGGAATATATCCCCTTCCATAAACTGAGGAACAGCTTCCGAATACAGCTGTGTGTACTTATATGTATTCCGCATACCAGACCCAAATTTCTCTTTGAGCTGTTTATCTCAGAAAAATCTTATTCTTTCTTCTCATAAAAATTCCCCTTCAAGTAGTTTTTTCATTGCCCTACTTGAGGGGGAGCGCATCAATTTTGAAACGATCGTATTTTCTGTCCGGTTCATTTCCATGATGATCCTCAATACGACAGGGGATCATCTACAGGAACCTCTATCTCAATCTCAGAACATCATGCAGATATCTGTACGAAATCTGCGCAGTGTCGAAATTGCAGAGTCTCGGCCAGTCAACTTCAACGCAGAGAATCCCGTCATAACCATGGTTCTTCAGAATCTCATGAACCTTTCTGAAATCAACAATTCCCTCTCCAAGTGCGCGGCAGCGCTTGATCGGAAATTCAGGATGCTCATTCTCATCGGAGCTTATATCCTTAAGATGCATGTAGGCAATTCTGTCAACATACTTCTCAACGGTCTCACATGGATTCATCTTTCCAAGCACGCAATGACATGTATCGATGCAGAACTTCACCTTTGCAGGATCGGTATGCTCAGCGAAGAATGCTATCTGATCAGCTGTCTCGCAGAACGTCCAGTAATGCGGATGAAGGCAGAGCGTTATTCCCTTCTCAACACAGAGATCAGCAATCTTGTTGACCTGATCGCAGACCTCCTGCATTGCCTCAGGTGTGGCTTCCCTTCCGTTTCTCCTTGAAACCTCAAGGTTCATAAGATGTGCGCCATGTCTGTTGAGGAAGTCGCAGCACCTTACAGCCAGTGCATAGTCCTTCTCAAAGTCTCCGGTCAGGCAGTGATAGATATTCACCAGCTTTGTCCCGTTCTCCCGCATTATGCGCTCAAACTCTTCCGGATAGTCCTCAAACTGTATTACGGTGAAGTTGAAGTTCTCGATATTCTTGAATCCGATATCGGCGACCTCTCTTACACCCTGCTCAAATTTTGACCGCTCCTCTTCAGATGACTCGGTAGCGGTGAATGCCGACTTCATATAAGGCCATACAGTATAAGCTATTTCCATGTTCATGCTCCTAAAACATTCTTTATATATTTCCTGCTGAACTGTGCTGACTCGAAATTGCAAACCTTCTGATAATCAAGCTCAACACAGACAATTCCGTCATATCCTTTCTCCTGAAGGAAATGATAAATGCTTCCGAAATTGATCTCTCCCTGCCCCAGTGCCCTGAATCTCTTCATGGGTTTATCAAGGACAAGAGAGGGGTCCATATCCACATCCTTGAAATGAACATACGAAAGTCTGTCATAGTGATCTTTGAAGACCTTCAGAGGATCTCCGCCTGACAGCCTGATGTGCGCCGTATCAAGGCAGAACCTTACCTTATCAGGATCTGTCTTGTCCGCAAATATGGCGATCTGTTCTTCTGTGAATACAGGAGTATTCGCATGAGGATGCACACAGAGGGTAACGCCGTTATCTGCGGCTATCTCAGCTATCTCTGTTGCTTTCCGGGCAGCAGCCGAGATAGCCTCGATATCGGTAGGTCTGTCGAAAGGCGGAGTCTTCCATCCGTTGATCTGAAGATTCATATAAGGAGCCCCGATCTGCCTGGCAAAACTGGAATACACCTTTGCCTTATTGCGGTCATCCTCATAATCATTTGTCAGATAATGATAGAGATTCACAAATTCAATGCCATAACGTGAACACAGATCTACAAGAGCTCTGGGATCATCCAGATAGTAATCAGCGAACCAGTTAAAATTCTCAACTGTTTCATACCCGAGATAAGAGATCTCCCGAAGCGCCTGCTCAAAAGCGGATTTGGGATCCTCTGCATGTCTGAACTTATTATGCTCATCGCTAAGCCATGTCCATACAGTATATCCGAATCTCATCTCACTCCTCTCACATCACTCCAAGCACGTCATGAAGATAATTCCTGCTATACTGCGCGGATTCATAATGGCATACTTTCTGATAATCGAGCTCAACGCACAGGATTCCGCCAAAATCCTTGCTCTGCAGGAACTTGTAAATACCGGAGAAATCAATGCAGCCCTGTCCCAACGCTCTGAACCTCTTCATCGGCCATTCGGGATTGAGCGTCGGATCTGGGTCGATATCCTTGAGATGCACATAAGCAAGTCTGTCGTAGTACTTCTTGAACACTGTCAGAGGATCAGAACCGGAGAGATAGATATGTGCGGTATCAAGACAGAGGCTTACATATTTAGGATCGGTCTTCTCAACGAAAATACCAATCTGCTCCTCTGTGAATACAGGTGTATTAGCATGAGGATGCACACAGACCGTAAGGCCATGCTCTGAAGCCATCTTGCCGATATAGTTGGCTTTTTCAGCGTATGTTGCGATTGCTTCAGGATTAGTCGGACGGTTATACGGCTGGTCCTTCCATGTCTGCATCTGAAGATTCATGTACTTGGCGCCGACCTTTTCAGCGAATTTGCAGTATTCAAGTCCCTTTCTCTTGTCCGACTCCCAGTCCGGAGTAATGTAATGATAAAGGTTCATGAATTTGCAGCCATACTTGTTCATAAGCTGCATGAAGCCTTCGGTATCATCGATGTAGTAATCCGCGAACCAGTTGAAGTTCTCGATGTTCCTGAAACCGAGGTGGGAAACCTCTCTGAGAGCCTGTTCAAATGCGAGCTTTGGATTAGCCACACGAGCCCAATTGTCATGCTCATCGCTGAGCCACGTCCATACAGTATATCCGACCTGCATGATATTTCCTCCTTTTTATTATCCTTTTGTCGCTCCAGCCGTAAGACCGGTTATAAACTGTTTCTGTGCAAGTATGTAGACGATTATCATCGGCAGCGTTGATATCGTGAGCGCTGCAAACATCTGCGGATAATCCGTACTGTATTCTCCGATGAACTTTATGACTCCCAGGGGAAGCGTCTTGAGCGCATCGGTACGGAGCATAAGATTTGACAGGAAGTATTCATTCCATGTGTTTAGTCCGCTGAATACAATCTGGATCATTATCGCAGGCTTTATCAGCGGAAGGATGATCTTCGCGAATGCAGAGAACCTGTTGCATCCATCTATCAGAGCCGCTTCCTCAAGACTCTTCGGAAGTGATACAAAGAATGCCCTTAAGAGGAAAACACCAAAACTTATAGCCTGTCCTGCAAGAACGATTGAAAGTCCTATGAGGTTATTTACAAGACCAAGTTTCAGGGCTACTGAATAAGTCGGCATTCCCAATACGCCGCCAGGAATCATCAGTCCGATCAGAAGGAAAGTATATATTGCTTTCTTGAACCTGAAGTTCATTCTCGCAATCGTATAGGCCGCACAGCAGTTGACAGGCAGAAGAATAAGAAGGAAAACACCCGTCACTATTATTGTATTGAGGTATTTAGTCCCAAGGTCACCGTACTGCCAAGCGCCTATATAGTTCTTCCATACAGGTTCCGAAGGGAAGCCCCATATATTCAGGTAGAACGTACTCGTATCCTTCAGTGATCCGAAAATCATCCATATAACGGGGTAGATTGTTATAACGAGGAAGAATATAAGAACCGCCCAGATAAGAATGGTTGATATGGCACTCTTGGCCGTATGTCTGTTTTTCATAATTCCCTCCTCAGTCTGTTGTGTTTTCTTCTCTGGTCATGACCTTGAACTGTGCAAAGCCAATAATGAATACCATTGCGAACAGAACCATCGACATGGCATTCGCCTGACCGAGATTCCTGTAGGAGAATGCTGTCCTGACTATGTATGTCAGGGATACATCCGTTGAGCCGAACGGACCGCCCTGCGTCATGACGTTGACGAGGTTGTAGTTGTTGACGAACGCACCGGTAATTGCAAGAAGGACATTCATGACGATGACGCTGTTGAGCTGCGGTATCGTTATATGCCAGAACTTGCGGAACCAGTTCGCTCCGTCTATATCAGCAGCTTCGTAATATGTCTCAGGAATAGCCTGGAGACCTGTATAATAGAGAACAAGGTGGAATCCTATCCATTTCCATATGTCAACAGCTGCCACGGAATAAAGCGCGATATCAGGATCACTGAGCCATCCCTGACTGAGCCCTCCCAGTCCCACCAGGTTAAGCACGCCGTCAAGTATTCCGAACGTCGGATTGTAGACCCATGTCCACAGCACTCCGATTACGACATATGAGAACGTAACGGGCATATAGAGCGCGGTCCGGCAGAATGTCGTACCATGCTTGCGGCTTATAAGCATAAGAGCAAGAGCGAGGCCGATTCCATTCTTAAAGACCGTTATGACCAGCGCATAAACAAATGTGTTCTTGATGGCATTCCAGAACTGAGGATCACCAAATACATGCTTGTAATTCGTGAACCCAAGCCACTTCATATCTGAAAGGCCATCCCACTTAAACAAACTGGTATAGAAACCATAGAAGAACGGACTGATTACAAACATGATGAACAGCACTATTGCTGGTAATACCATCAGGTATGGGAAAACTCTGTCCAACTTCTTTGAAACTGTAATATTCATATTCTATCCTTCTCTTTCTGGCTTCTATACCAGCCTTCTCTTAACTTGTTACTCCGCGTAACTTTCCGGGATGTATGCAGGTGTTACTGCTGCCCAGTCTTCTTCAGTCCAGCTGTTCCACCAGTCATAGTCATAGCCATAATCAACAATGCGTTCATATGTGCTCTGAATCTCTTCACAAGCCTGCTCCGCTGTCATATATCCGGTGCCAACCGCAGGAATATTGCGGGCAACAACATCATTGACCTCAGCCGGCCATATCCAATCAAGATACGCTATCGAATGCTTAGCGTGGTTCTCATTGATCGTCTTTATGAATTCGCTGTCTCCAGCAGAAACACCATTGACGCTTGGAATGATCGGCGCGCATGTAGCAATTACCTGTCCTGCCCATTCCGGCCTCGTCATGAATTCGACGAATTTCATGATGATGTCATAATTCTCAGGATTGCAGAATGAAGGTATGAACCATCCGCCGCCGCTTCCTGTACCATGGCGCGACTGTGATCCGGGAACCATAACAGGGAATTCAAAGATACCTACTTCAAATGCATCTCCGACAACCTGCATTATGTTCGTATATTCCCATGTACCTCCGAAGAACATCGCGGACTTGCCCTGTGAGAACGCTGCCCTCATTCCGTCTGCGTTGGTGTTGAGACTGTCAGAATCAATAAGGCCATCATCAAAGAACTTCTTTATGAGATTGAAGCCTTCTATCTCTTCCGGACCTGTGAATGAGCGCTCACCACTGAGGAATTCATTTACGTTCTCTACGGACTTGTTTCCAGAAGCCTGCTCATATGTCTCGAAGAACCACATCGGCCAGTAGATCGCCAGAGTTCCCTGCTGCAGAATCGGAGTGATTCCAAGCTCAGACCTTATCGTATCGCAGATAGCGACGAGCTCATCATAAGTCTTGGGCTCACTGAGTCCGAGATCCTCAAACATCTGCTTGTTGTAGTAGAAGGTCGTAGAACCGCCGCTTCCAATCGGGAATGCCCATACCCTGTCGCCGACCATACAGCCCTCAAGCATTCCGGAAGCGAATCTGTCCGCATACGGCTTTATGAGTTCTGTCATGTCAGTAACGATTCCTGCTGGTGCCAGAGAATTTCTTATGACACGGGTACCGCATGAGTAGAGGTCAATAGTCTCCCCTGCAAGTTTTGCAGCCTGAAGGTTCTCAGCAGTCTCTTCTATCGTTCCCTGCCATTTGATTACAACCTGAACATCAGGATTTTCCTCCATGAAAGCCTCTGCCATTGCCGCCCAGACTTCCTCCTCTCCTGGGTACATTCTTGTATGTCCGGCAATTGTGAGGATACGTTTTCCTGAAGTGTCCTCAGTCGCGGCAGGAGTCTCCTTACCTCCTCCTGCGAAAACAGACATAGCAACGACGAGTATCAATGTAAAAGCTATCCATCGTTTCATCATAATTCTCTCCTTTTGTTTTTATGTGTCTTGTTTTCCTATTTGATGATCAGTATTGCGGCAACAGCCATCAGGATACCGAACGCCAGCATGAGTTTTGTTTTCACCGATGTCTTATTGAATTCGCCAAGTACAAGTCCCCAGAGATACTGCCATAGGTTGTATGTTGTACTGAGCGGCCATGCGATGGCATAACTGATGACCGGAGCTGATACCGCATATCCAAGATTTCCGCCATAATGGCAGAACGCACTTATGAAACTCATGAGGATGCAGTCTTTCCGTGTCCTGAAATTGAACGCCTCTTTCCACTGGTGCTTCATTGAGAGCTGCACCCCGGAGAAGACAAGCGTGCCAATAAAAGAACCCGTTGCAAGGAGCGCGATGCACAGCAATGCGGGGATTCCTTCCGGACGCAGATCCGTTTTCACTGTGAGGGACTGTGCCAGTGCATAGTTCGGAGTAAGGAATATCGTACTGAAAAGAAGCAGCGCGGTATTACGGTGTCTCTTGCTAGCCTCTTCCTCATACGAGCTGTTGCCCTTAACCAGACCATGATCCTTATTTCTTGAGATAGTTGCGAACTGACATACTATCGTACTGAGTATAAGCAGCACAGCACCGGCAAGAATTTTCTCAATAGACTGTCCTTCCCTTATTCCTCCGAAAAACGCGGAAATAAGCGTTCCCATCAAAACACCGGTTGTAGCCATAATGGAAGTGGAGATGACAACTCCGACATTCTTGACCACAATGACATTAAGCTGGACACCCACAGAGAATACTGCACCGCAGAAAAGAGCGATCATGCAGCGGCTCCAGTTGGAAGCGATGATCTCTCCCAACGGTTCCTGAACAAAGAAAGGCTTTATGATAAGGACAGCAGCCCAGACAATCACGGCAGAGAAGAAATACAGCCAGAGCATGAATGCTGCAACAGGCCATCCCCTCAGTTTCTTTCCAAACTGATACCAGCTTCCCCACAGAACTGTCGTTATGACCAAAAGGATCATTGCTGCTGTCAACGTCATTCCACCAACCTCTTTAGAGCTTCACGGCATTCATCATTCCGTACGCGAGTCTTATATCCTTGATTGCATCCTCTCCACTGGTCAGCGGAGTCTTCCCATTCACTATACAGTCATAGAAATGAAGAAGCTCATTTCTGTAGGATTCCTCAAATCCTGTGACAATTTCCTTATCTACATTGACCATCGAACCAGGCTCATTCTCATTTACAATGACCTTTGTCGGATGGTTCTTCAGATATGGCCACGGGAAAGAGAGAGTCATGTTCTTTTTGGGAGAATAGACACTCAGTTTTTCATCCCAGTCCCGTCTGTCCATTGCGAGTCCGGATTCAAAAAGACATCTGAACTCACCATACTGAAGGACGGAAACGATATATGTTCCCTGGAACACATCACAGAAAAGTATCTCCGGATCTCCGAATGTATGGCGCATCAGAATTGTGTCATGGGTTGAAAGGCCGAGCATAAGGCTGTATGCAGGACCGAGATGGGCCCGTTCAGGACCAAGCTGATCGGCAATCGCCTTATCAATGTCAGCCTTGCCCTTCTCGATGACCTCCGCCGGTATATCGTTTCCTCTGATTATGTTGAATATCAGATTGTTGGAATCGAACGAACCTCCGAAATCATGAACTCTTACAAGACTGATTCCCTCAAGATCTTTAGCCGCTTTGCTGAAATACTCAAATGCGGGATCATAGCATTTCATATATCCCACGAGAACGATCGCATTGTGGGCTTTCGCTTCCCTTACGATTTCCTCAGCCTGTTCGATATTGTATGCAAGCGGTTTCTCAATGAGCATATGCTTTCCGGCACGGGCGGCGCAGAGACCTGGCTCATAATGATCTTTTGTACAGATTATCACGGCATCAAGATCGGGGTCCTGCACCATCTTCTCCATATCGGTATAGCGGCCAGATTCGGGAACGCCGTATTTCTCTCCGAGTGCCTCGACAACACTGCGGGAAAGATCACAGAGAGAATGCAGCTCAAACTGATCAAGCTCTCTGAGGTATGGAAGATGCTCAATCTGGGCAATAGCTCCGCATCCGATTACTCCTATACGTACTTTTCTCATGACTGCTCTCCTCTTACGGTTTTACGATCACCTTGACAGCCTGCCCTTTCCGCAGTTTCTCCAGACCTTCCTCAATTCTTTCGAGAGGGATGACATCTGTGATAAGGGCATTTATGTCTATACATCCATCCTCAAGGATTCTGACGGCAGCGGGGAATGTCGCATTGGCAAGCCATGTTCCCAGAACACGGATCTCCTTTGTCGTTATCTCGCACTGCTTTATCTCCGCAGAAGCCTTCTTGTTGACTCCAAAGAGAACGATCGTTCCATCCTTGCGCACAAGATCTATAGATGAAGCGAGCTGTGAGCCTGTAACGTCAAACACATAATCTGCGCCTATCCCCGTCTCCTTATAGACAATATCGTGCACATTCTCCTCTATGGGATTCAGCACTGTACCAAGAGAAAGTTTCTTAGCGAATTCATTTCTCCATGGAGATGTCTCAAGGATGAACATTCTCGAAATACCTGAAGCCTTAAGAAGCTGTGCAATCATGAGACCGATGGGACCGGAACCTATGATCACTGCGCTCTCACCCGGCTTGATATCAACTTTATTCAGGCCGTTGACAGCACAGGCAAGCGGTTCCGCACAGGATGCAACCTCAACACTCACGCTTTCAGAGATCTTGTAAGCTACTGTAGAGTGGATTCTGACATATTTTGCGAAAGCTCCATCATAATCGATTCCAAGGGCCTCAATGTGTGTGCACTGATTCGGAAGGTTCTTCCTGCAGTATTCACAGTTTCCGCAGTAATAGTTCGGATTGACAACCACGCGGTCACCTATTTCAAGGTGATGCACCATACTGCCCTTTTCCACTACGGTCCCGCACAGCTCATGCCCGAGAATCGTTCCGTCGGTAGCAATATATCCTGGAGGATCTGCAGTAATATGCACATCTGTTCCGCAGATACTGACAGCCTCGACCTTAAGAATAACCTCATCTGGAAGCTGGATCTGAGGTACCTGTACTTCCTTCAGTACGAAACGGCCTTTACCCTCAAATACTCCAGCAAGCATTGTCCCTTCCATGAAAAATACCTCCTTATCAGAATGTCACTCCGGCCACAAGTATCACGTTGGCATACGAAGAGCATTCACCAGTCCTTATGAAAACAAGAGCTTCCCTGGACATCTTCTTGAACTCCTCATGGGATACCGAAGATGAAGGAATATCTCCCAGGATTTCCCGGATATCCTTGAGAACAGAAGGATTCGCCTTCTCTATCTCGGCTGCATAGACATATGACTCAATCTTCATCTCTTCCGCTATTGCGCGGAGAACATCCGAAAAGGAAGGCAGTCCGGGAAGAAGTGAAATGTCCACGACTTCACACTCTGAGGGAATCGGAAGTCCGGGGTCACAGATCACCATAGTCTGCGTATGCCCGATCCTCGAAATGAATTCCTCTATCCTGTAATTGAGTATTCCGTGCTTTTTCAAAATCTTCCTCCTTTTGAGGCGAATTCATCTACTTCTTTTCTGGTCGGGATAGATGTCTGCGCGCCTTTCCTGGATACGGAAATCGTCGAGGCATTATTCGCGAAGGCTATCGCTTCCTCAATGCTTCTTCCCTCTGCAAGATATACGCAGACCGCACCATTGAACGTGTCTCCTGCCGCCGTTGTGTCAACGACTGCTATGTCTGGAGGCGTAAAAAGACGGTGATCTTCCGGACTGACAAGCATTGCCCCGCGGCCTCCGAGGGTAACGATGACATTGCGAACTCCCTTTCCAAGAAGTTTCTCTGCCGCTTTCACAATCTCTTCATCTGATGAGATGCTCATTCCGCTCATCTTTCCGAGTTCCGTCTCATTAGGAGTTATGTAATCTATGCATGGATACAGGGATTCTTCAAAGGAATCCGGAGCGGGGGCAGGATTCAGAATGATGGTCTTTTTCAGTTCAGCACCAAGACGTATCGCATATTCGGCACTTTCCTGAGGTATCTCAAGTGAAATGAGAATTATATCTGATTCCTCAAAAGCATTTCTGTTGGACTTCAGATATTCCACGGAACAGTCATCATTCGCTCCCGGCACGGCGACAATCGAGTTGCGGCCTTTCTCATCCACCAGTATATATGCAGTACCTGTCTGCATATCTGCCCTGTGAATGAAGTCCGTATTAAGACCGGCCTGCCCGAACATATCCAGAAGTATCTGTTCATCCCCGTCATTGCCAATGGAGGAAAGAAACACAACGGAACCGCCGAGCTTTCCTGCGGCAACCGCCTGATTAGCGCCTTTTCCTCCTGGATTCTTCTCCACAGAAAGTCCGTGTACAGTCTCGCCGGGGGCAGGAAGCATTTTCGTTCTCACGACGATGTCTACATTGGAACTTCCAACCACCAAAATCCTTTTCATCTGAACTCCTTTTTTTGCTTCTGTAATTGCAGAGTACCATGTCCTGCAAACTTGTCAAGAAATTTATTTTCAATTTATTTTCAGTTTATATTCATAAATTATTATCATATATACAAAGAAAATATATTGATACAAAATCGCAAAACTGCAAATATACTGAAAAATTTTTCTTATAATTTTAGAGCTTATTCTTGCAATTATGTTTCAATTTGGCTAGACGCATCACTGCTTTTGCTATAAAGTTTGAGAAAGCATAAGGGGAACATATGCAGCAGCTTACGCAAAAAGAAATAGCGAGCATCTCAGGAGTCTCTATAGCGACCGTATCAAGGTATCTTTCAGACCCCTCTTCAATCCGTGAGAAAACAAAACGGAAGATCGAGAATGCATTGGAATCCTATAAAAAGAAGATACTGAAAACCCATTCCAATATGATCGCCTTCGTCATACCGGATATCGAGAACCCGTTTTTCCCCATGCTTCTGAAAGGAATTGAAAGCGTATCAAGAACTCATGGATATACACTTATGATCTATAATTCCGAAGGAAATCCGACAAATGAGGAACGGATACTGGGAGATCTGCTGGATATAAACGTAGCGGGAATAATCCTTATACATTCAGGAAGAACAAGTCCTATGCTGAAGGATATAGTCAAGAACCGCAAAATCCCAATCGTGTTTCTTGATCGTGTTCCTGATATGGAAAACATAAATACCGTGTCGTCAGACAACTTCGACGGAATGTATCAGGCGGTGAAATACCTGACTTCGCTCGGGCATTCACGGATATTGTATATATCAGGACCAAAGGACCTCTCAACGGAAAAGGAAAGACTGAGAGGTTTCAAAGCGGCATTGGCAGATTCCGGCACGGACACTTCAGGATTCAGCCAGATTAACTGTGAATACAGCAAGACAACAGCTTATGAAGCGATAAAGCAGATAATTTCCGCCGGCAAATTCAACTACACCGCAGTATGTGCTTCAAATGACCTGATGATGTGCGGAGTATATCAGGCCCTTACAGAGAAAGGAATCAGAATCCCGGAAGATGTCTCACTGATAGGATATGACGATATTCTGATATCTTCACTGCTGAACATTACCACTGTCAGACAGCCTTTTGAAGAAATGGGAAAAAACGCCATGCTTCAGCTTGTTTCCGCAATCGCCTCGCCATATATGCTGAAATCGAACATCATTTTGTCCACGGGGCTGATAATACGAAATTCATGCAAGATGCCCCCCCCCTTTTTTATCGAAATAACACATTAGATTGAGGATGCAAAGAGAATACGGATCATCTCATCAGAATTCTTGATCTTCTGCGTATTCCTGTAGTCTGATATCAGATAAAGCACTCCTCACTGAGATCAAAAAATTTCAGAGAGTTTTTGGCAGCTGCCTCGCTTATCGCTCTTTTGCCATGTTTCATATCTGAAATCACCGCTTTTATCCCGTCCTTATTAAGCTATCTCCGAAACATGCCTGCAAGTTTTCAGAAAAAATGCCACCGCCGGCATATCATCCGCGATGGCATGCAGTTCAGGAACTGGAGTTCAGATCACACAGCTCCCTTGTCCTTGAGGAGATTGACAATGTAGGTCTTTTTGGCGTTCTTTGCATAATCAAGAACTGAATGACCCTGATAGTCGCGTGCATTGATATCCGCGCCGCTCTTGATGAGCTGTGTCGTGATCTTCGTCTCGTCGTTGCTGTTCACAGCCATGATGAGAGCGGTCTCGCCGAGGTAGTTCCTCGCATCGATGTTCGCACCGGCCTCAAGAAGAGCCTCGATGACCTTCGGATTCTTCGAGCTGTTCGCCGCAAGATGAAGGGCGTTCGACCTGTACTTCGGCTCAGCCTCGTGGATATCTGCACCTGCCTCGATAAGAGCCTTGAGCACAGCCACGGAGTGATTGTACTGGGCGGCAAGCATGACCGGGGTGAGCCCCCACTCGTTATGGACATTGATATCCGCGCCCTTGTCGAGAAGGTCCTTGATATCTCTGGCTTTCGTCGCGCTGATAGCGGCAGCAAGCAGTTTCTTATTGATGGTTTCAGATGTCTTTGCCATTTTTATATTTCCTCCAAGCATCTGAATATTCTCTCAAAAAAAGAAGGCTGTAAAGGGTAAAACCACCGTTTTATGCTTGATAATTATTTTATTTCAATGAAGATAAAAGGCCTTTTCTTATAAAATTCAACGAATCTGGGCGATTTTGCATCCTGAGGCCTCTGCGTTTACAATCTCAATATGCTGAGCGAAGAATTGATCAGGAAGATACCGAAGGTTGAACTGCACGAGCATCTGGACGGCGGACTGAGGCCGGAAACCATAATAGAGACAGCAGAGAAAAAGGGCCTCCCCCTCCCCTCGCATGACAGGAACGAGCTCGCGCTCTGGTTCCGCCGCGGAGCAATGCAAAAGTCGCTGCCGCTGTATCTTGAGACATTCGATGTGACAGTATCCGTGATGCAGGACAGGGAAAGCCTCAGGAGAATAGCCCGCGAGGAGATCGAGGATCTCGCGAAGGAGAACATCATCTACGCCGAGATAAGATTCTCCCCAATCCTCCACACAGCCGGAGGACTTACGATGGAGGAAGTGGTATCCGCCGTGCTTGAGGGGCTGCAGGAAGGGAGGAAGGAGACAGGCGTGGAGTTCGGCCTCATCCTCTCGGCGATGAGACATCAGAGCCCTGAGACATCGGAGGCGATCGCATCGCTTGCGGCAGCGTTCTCATCAAGAGGCGTCGTAGGCTTCGACCTTGCCGGAGACGAGGCGGGAAATCCCCCTAAAAGACACATCAGGGCATTCGAGCTCATCAGAACGCACAACTTCAATATAACCCTCCATGCGGGAGAGGCTTTCGGCCTGGAATCAATCTGGCAGGCCATACAGATATGCGGAGCCCACAGGATCGGACACGGAACGCGGCTTACTGAGGACATGGCAATAGAGGACGGCAGGATAGTTAAGATGGGATCGCTTGCCCACTACATAATGGACAAGAGAATACCCATTGAAATGTGCCTCACAAGCAACATAGACACAGGCGCCGTGGAAAGCTACAGCACTCATCCCTTCCCTCTCTTCTTCAGAAGCGGATTCAGAGTATGCCTCTGCACAGACAACCGCCTGATGAGCGGGACATCGCTGACAAAGGAGATGGCCATCGCCGTGAATGAATACGGTCTGGACATCCGGGATCTGGAAAAGATCACGACAAACGCAATGAAGAGCGCGTTCATCCATCATGATAAACGGCTCGAGCTCATCTACGGAAAGATAAAGCCTGAATACGCCGCGATAAGAAAGGAATACGGCCTCTGATCAAAGCCCCCACGCCATCCACGGCTTTATCCTCAGCCTTATGAGAGTGTAGAGGAACGCGAACAGAAGGCCGAAGAGATGCGTCAGATGCGCTATCCCCGTCCCATATGACCCCATCTGGCTGAAAAGCTCTATCAGGAAGTAGAGGATCACAAGCACAGGAGCCTTTACCGGAATCACGCCGAAGAGGAATATCACAGCGCGGGGATAGAGTACGGAGAAGAGAAGCATCACTCCATAGAGCGCTCCGGAGGCTCCGAGCAGCAGCACATTCGTACCCATAAAGAGAAAAACGAGATAGCTCGCGATGCCGGAGAGAATTCCTGTCAGGAAGTAAAAGAGCAGAAACTCCCTCGTGCCGACAGCCTTCTCCACAGCCGTCCCGAAGATGTAAAGGCCAAGCATGTTCGAGAAAAGATGCCAGACACCGCTGTGCACGAACATATATGTTACGAACTGCCAGTAGGCATGGCCGTAGAGAACCGCAGAAGGAAGCAGCGAAAGATAGTAGAGCAGTGACGGGAAGAGAAAGTAAGTTACTGCGAATACAATTACATTCGCAGCGACAAGCGCCGCAGCGGCGCCTCTGTATGTGTACCGGAATTTTCTGTTCAGTATGCTGTTCACAGAGAAAAGGTAGAATGGGCGGATATTAAGGTCAACAGCAAGCTCCGCACTTCACCTATTCTGCACACTTGCAGATGGAAGAAAATTCACACTGTGCAATAATTGCACATCAAAATACCTCTTTTAGCCCAAGACAGCGTCACTTGCCCGCCTTCGCCGTCTCCGGCAGATATGCAGAATACGCTTCAATTACGGCATCTGACACGGAAAAACGGTATGAGAGCAGAGGAAAAACAGAAATTGGCACGCTTCCTGCTATACATAAGGCAGAGCAAACAGTTTTTTTCAACAAACCTCCTTTTTAGTGTATTCAAAGACGCTGAACGACAGCGTCTTTGTTTTTTTTGCATGAACCCGGACACTCTTGGCATGATTAATGCTTGGAAGAGAGTAAAGAGCAACAGTTTTTCATACCTCCTTTGCAACGTTTGAAAAACATGCCGGACAGCTTCTCCCACCCCACAAGGCTGTCCGGCTTTTCATTTGACTACATCATCACCTGTGAATAGACTTCCCGTATGGCTGTATCAAGAAGAGACAAAGCTGATTTCTACACTCAGAAGGCACACAGGGAAGGATATCCCGCACGCTCGGTCTACAAGCTGGAGGAAATAAACAGCGCCCACAGGCTGATAAAACCCGGAGACAGCGTGCTGGATGTGGGAGCTGCTCCCGGCTCATGGACGCTCTATACGCACAGGGAGCTGATAAAAGGAAAGGGAAAGATCGTCTCGGTAGACCTCAACCCCCTCTCACTCGACCCGGTACCGCCGACTGTAACGGAATTCACAGGAGATGCCTTCTCGAAGGAAATAAGGGCTAAGCTCGTCGAAGAGGGCCCTTATGATGCGATCATCTCGGATGCGGCCCCGATGACAACGGGAAACAGAATTGTGGACACCTCCCGCTCGGAATATCTGGCCGAACAGGTCGTATATCTTGCCGAAGAACAGCTTAAAACCCACGGCAACATGGTGATAAAGATATTCCAGGGCGGCGGAGAGCAGGAAATCCTGAAAAAGATGAGAACGATATTCTCCAAGGCCAAGGCATTCAAGCCCAAGGCCTCAAGGGACGACTCATTCGAGATATTCCTGATAGGACTTGATAAAAAGGAGTGAACTGCCTCACTCCTTCGCCATGCTGACGACAATCTGATTGAACGGCATATCGAGGCCGTTTGCATTCAGAGTCCTGAGAATATCGCTGTTGAAGCGCCAGTAGACATTCCAGTAATCCGAAGGAGATACCCACGGCCTGACATAGATCGAGATCGATGAGTCATTGTATGAGCCGACCTCTACAAGAGGCTCAGGCTCTCTGAGTATCTCAGGATACCCCGCGATCAGGCTCCTTATCGTCTCCTTCGCCTTCTCCAGATCATCCGAATAGCGCACCGTCACGGTCATGTCGAGCCTGCGCTTATCTATGAACGAGTAGTTCACTATTGTGCTTCCCCAGACATTCGTGTTGCTCAGCGTTATCCGCCTGTTGTCTCCCGCGGCAAGCGTTACGCACATGAGATCCATCGAGACGACGGAACCGGAGACATCTCCTATATCGACCCAGTCGCCGACGCGGAAAGGATTGTTCACCGCAAGCATGATGCCGCTGAAGAAGGAGCTTATCGACTCCTGCAGCGCGAAGCCAAGCACGACGCCTGTTATTCCAAGTCCTGCAAGTACAGGCGTCAGATCGATTCCGAAAGCTCCGAGAACCGTTATTATCGCTATGATCCAGATTATCACCGAGCATATGCGCGAAATCATCGAGGCCATCATCGGAGTGAGCTTCCCTCCCCTTGAGGAAATACGCCGCAGCGAATGCCTGATGATGACGGAGAGTATCTTTGCAGCGGCAATTACTATAACTGCGATTATCGCAGAGACAGCCAGGCGCGGGATATGGAAGTCCGTTGAGATACTCTGGACGACATCCCCGATCTCCACGCTCTCGTCAAACTGGGAAGCTGTATCTGAAACAGCGGCATTTAGCAGCAGCATTGTCACCTCCTGATGCAAAGACGGGCGGTTTCCCGTCCGTTTCTGACTTTATCATAATCCGCTGTGCAATGCGATCACGAAAGCAGCTTTGTGAGCGCAGAGGCAAATGCCGCTGGATCGGAAGGCATCACTCCCTCCTGTATCATCGCCTGATCGAGAAGCACGGAACTCATAGTCGCGATGAAATCCTCATCATCGCTTCCCTCTATCTTCGCGATCACAGGCGAATCCGGGTTGATCTCCAGCATCGGCTTCACATCCGGCATCTCTCCGCCCATCTGCTTCATGATGCGCTGCATCTGCATCGAAGGATCATCATCTGAGAAGATGACCGCCGCAGGAGAACCGGCAAGCCGTGTCGATATGACGACATCTTTAACTCTGTCTCCGAGCGCCTTCTTTATCTTCTCAGCAACAGGCTTCTTAGCCTCCTCCTTCGCCTTGTCCTCGTCGCTCTTGAGATCATCGAGGGCGCCTGCCTTGTTTATGGCCTTGAGAGGAGTCTTGTCGTACTCGCCTACAGTGGAGATGACGATATCATCGATATCATCGCCCATGATCAGAACCTCATACCCCTTCTCGCGGTATGCGGCGACCAGAGGAGAGGTTCTGAGAACATCCTCCTTGCCTCCGGAGATGTAGTATATGGCCTTCTGCCCTTCCTTCATCCTCGACTTGTAGTCCTTGAGGGAGACATAGCCGTCCTCCGTACTGCTTTTATAGCGTACGAGCTCGAGGAGAGTCTCGCGGTTCGCATAATCCGAGTAGAGGCCTTCCTTGAGCGGCCTGTTGTACTCTGCGATGAACTTCGCATAGAGCTCGGGATTGTTCTCCGCAATCTTCTTGAACTCACCAAGCAGCTTCTTCACCGAGGCGTTCCTGATGGACACCATCACCCTGTTCTCCTGCAGTATCTCCCTTGAGACATTGAGGGGAAGATCCTCGCTGTCGATGATGCCGCGCACGAATCTCAGGTATGAAGGAAGAAGATCCTTATCGTCATCTGTGATGTAGACCCTCTTCACATAGAGCTTCACGCCGGGGCGGTAGTCCGCATAGTACATATCGAAAGGCGCCTTGGCAGGGATGTAGAAGAGCGTCGTGTACTCAGTCGTTCCCTCAGCCTGCGTATGTATGTAGAAGAGCGGATCATCGCTGTCATAAAATGTGTTCTTGTAGAACTCCTTGTATTCCTCGTCCTTTATCGAGGACTTAGGTCTCTTCCACAGAGCCGATGCCGAGTTGATCTGCTCGATCTTGTGCTCCGTAGTCTTGAGGGCATTGCCCTTCTCATCCTTCTTCTCGTTGTCGTAATGTACCTGGTCATACTCGAGGAAGATCGGATATGCGATGTTGTCGGAATACTTCTTTATAAGAGTCTCAAGCTCCCAGCGGTTCGCGTACTGCTCTCCCTCCTCGTTGAGAGTGAGGATGATCGTGGAACCCTGGCTGCCGCGCTCAGCCTCCTCAATGGAGTATGAGCTCTCGCCGTCGGACTCCCACTTCCACGCCTTCTCCTCGCCTGCCTTTCTCGATATCACGGTGATGTGCTTTGCGACCATGAAAGCCGAATAGAAACCGACGCCGAACTGTCCGATGAGATTTGAGTCCTTCTTCTGCTCGTCGGTCAGCGATGCGAGGAACTTTCTCGTTCCCGATGATGCGATCGTGCCGAGGTTGTTGTTCAGGTCATCCTCGTTCATGCCGATGCCGTTGTCTTTTATCGTGAGGGTCCTCGTCCCCTCCTCCGTGAAGCTGATATCGATTCTCGGCTCAAAGGAAAAGCCTTTCAGCTTCTCGTCCGCAAGCGAGAGGTATTTCAGCTTGTCGATCGCATCGGATGCGTTGGATATGAGCTCGCGAAGGAAGATCTCCTTGTTTGAATAAAGCGAATGGATTATCAGGTGGAGGAGATCCGCCACCTCTGTCTTGAATTTTCTGTTTGACATCTCTTTCCTCCCGGAAGATTCACCAGAGGAGAAGATACTAACGGAAAAGACAATCGGCAACAGCGCCGGAATCGATTACAATTCATCTATGGATTTTTCCAGACCGGACAACGCAAGAACGATAAACAGGCTGAAAGTGCTGTCCGTCCTGAGAAAGGGAAGCTCATCGAGAGCGGAACTCTCAAGGACGCTCGGCATAAACAAAGTCTCGGTGGGAGAGATAATCTCCTCGCTGATAAAAGACGGACTCATAACTGAGGGAGAGAAGGACTTCTCCGCTCCCGGACGCCCTGCGACGAAGATATCGGTGGAAAAGGATGCCGGACGCGTATTCGCCTTCGAGGTGAAACCCCGCTCCGTCTCAGTCTCAGTCTCCGACCTGACGGGAAGGATACTGAGATTCGAGCAGATACCGAAAACGGGAGAAGAGTGGAAGGAGAACACAGCAAAAGCCGTCGAGAGGATGAAGGGAGACGGCAGGGCCAGGATATACGGAAGCGCACTCGTCTCTGTCTCAGACGATATTCCCTCCGCAATCCCGGAACCTGTGATCCGCATACCGCCTGCCATAGCGGAGGCCGCCGCCGAGGAGGCGAAGCTGGGGCCGCTGGAGGGAATGCTCTTTCTCTCGTGGTCGTACTCGCTTGATGCGGCCGTCCGCAAGGGCGACCTCATCCCTCTTCCCCACTTTCCGCATATGAGAGTGCAGAGGGAAGGTGCGTGCAGATGCGGAGGCAGGGGATGCCTCGAGGCTGCGGCAGGAGGAAGTGCGCTTGCCGAGAAAACCGGAATTCCGACGATAAGGGAACTTGTCAGGAAGGGAGCTGAGTCGGATGCGGTGAAAGGCGCGATTAAATCCCTTGCGATGGCGCTCTCCGAGGCGGTGCAGGCGCTCTCTGCATCATCTGTGATGCTCACAGGAGAGATGTCTGCGCTCCCAGACTCCTCGTACGCGTACCTGCAGTCTCTTCTTCTGCAGATGCTTCCGCCGGACAGGCAGGATGTGACAGTTTACAGGGCGACAGCGGGAGATAAAGGAGCAAGGGAAGGCGCTGCGGCAATCGCTCTGGATGCCTTCTTCTACAGCCGTCCTCTCCTTGACAGGCTTGCGGCTATCGAGAACCTTTCCTCCCTGACGAGCGGAAGATGAAATAAGTGAACACAAGCACAAGATAGGCAAGCCACAGCAGCGAGGGGCCGAGGAGAAGATACGAGACTGCGGCAGGAACCGCCGCGAACAGGAGAGCCGCAGCCGCCGACACAGGACGCGGAAGCGGAATGCGTGATGCGTTCCTTATCGCCGTGGCGACTGTGAAAAGGACTATATCTATCGCAAAGACTGCCATGAGAATCATCATCCACGGCCTCATCTGGCTGTCCATTATTCTCTCGGAATCCGAAGTCTCCGGAGCCTCACCTCCATGATTGACCACAAACGGACGCGGAGCTTCCTCCGCCTTGCTTTCCGCTGCAGGCGTGTCGAAAGTTATTACACTCTCAACATCAGGGGAAGAGACCTGCTGTTCAGGAATATCCGCACTCTCTTCCGGGATGGGAATCTCCGGAGTTTCCTCTGCTGCAGTCTCAATGACAGGCTCCGGAATTTCAGTCTCCGCGGCAGCAGTCTCTGCGACTGCGGGTATTTCAGCAGGTATTTCCTCTGCGGCAGCCGCAGGCTCCTCCGGCTTTCTCACAACAGGAACGACAATCTCCGGCTGCGGGATATCGCTGCCCTTCTTCTCGGCAGATGAATCGCCGGCAAGCGCCTCGATGAGAGCAGCTCTCCTGTCCTGAGGCTGGAAAACATTTCCTCCTGTCGAAGCGCAGGAGGATAGCAGTACAATGATAGCAAGAATTATCCAGAGCTTTCTCATCGGTTTCACTTTTATCTACCAGAAAAGATGAAGAACCTGCAAGCATTCTCCTCTGAATACTTCCAATCTACACAGAGAGCGGCAGTCCTCACTTTCTGACAAGCTGATAGGTCGTCATGCTCTCGAAAGTTTTTCCCGGCTCCGTATATGCGCCAGGGTACTCCGGATGGTTCGGGAAATCTGGGAAGAACTCCGTTTCCATCGCAACTCCTGAGAACGGCACTATCATCCTGCCGCCCTTTCCCGGAACCGGGGAAGAGAGCGAGATGCCTGTGTATATCTGTATTGCCGGGAGATCGGTGACTACGGAGAGCCTGTACTCATCATTCTCAAGAACAGCTTTTCTCTCCCTTCCGAACACGAAGCATGTGTCGTATTCCCCGTTTCTTCTTTTTCCGATGATCTCTCCCGTGCGGAAATCGAAGTCAGTCGATGAAACGGATGCCCTTCCAGCCGGTATCAGATCGGGAGTGGTCTCAAGGTACTCCGGACAAGAGAGCGTCAGCATATGATTCCTGACATCCCCCGCCCCGTCCAGATTAAAATAGGCGTGGTTGGTCATGTTTACAGGACACCGCTCATCGCTTGAAAGGCGGTAGAGAATGGACAGCCTTCCGTCCGGCGTCAGCGTATATACAACCTCAGCATGGTGGTTTCCGGGAAAACCTCCGCCCTCCCTGGACTCAAGCGAGAGCTGCACGCTGCTGTCCTCAGCAGAGTCTATCTTCCAGAAAGCCGAACCGAAATTCCTGCTTCCGGAATGGAGGCTGTTCTCTCCGTCGTTCTTCTCCAGCGTACAGCGTCTGCCGTCCATCATGAAAGATGCTCCCGCTATCCTGTTCGCGAACGGACCTATCACCTCGCTCATATACCCGTCCCCCGCAAGATACGGCGTATAGCTGTCGTAGCCGACGACGATATCCCTGCCGCCTATCGAGAACGAATGAAGCACCGCGCCGAATGTGTATATGCCTGCGCTGTAATCCCCTGCCGAGAGGATTATCTCCGAAACCCTGCTGTCTATCTTCCTGACATCTGCCATTTGATCACCTCGCCATGATTATAGCGTCATACACCGCTCCCGTGGGGATGTGATGAGGAAATTCTGCTCAGAGGAAATAATTCATGATTTCAGAAGTCACGGCTGAGGAGAAAATCCGCCGCATGGACTATCTTCACGCCATTGATGTTTCCTGCAGCAAACTAAATATATCTGCACTAACTCCCCGGACAACCATATTATTTCTCTCCATGTTTTTACTGAATTAACCCAAAAACTTCAGCAATTCCGACAGTTTTTACACGCTGGACGTAAAAACTATGAGAAAAAACAAAGTTTTTCGGTTAAATCCGTAAAAAGTTAAAATCCCCTGACGGAAAAAGAGGCACATATCGGGAAAGCTGCAGGAAACAGCAGTTATTAAGATGGGAAGATAAAAAAATGCAGTTCAATCTCAGCTCACAGAATGGAGGTTTCCTGCCGCATGAGCAGCAAAAACGAATTCAAAATGGCAAAAAATCACCGCTGGAGCAAACCAGCGGCAAACCTCCTTGTTCCCACTTTTCATCATGAGACGTATCAAGGAGCCTGCTGGGTCTATCAGAACTCCCCTCTACACTGATGATTGTCTCATGGTTTTTTGCAGAAAGCAAATGTTTTTTTCACATCCTGCGGTAATTTTTCACGATTATTTAACACAGAACGTATCTCCAGACCCGGATGCGGGGGAAAGATACTCATCTGTCTCCATCAGGCAGCCGTGGAGAGGCGTGAAGTATGAGACTATGGCGGCAGTCTCCGCCTCTGATTTATCAGTAAGCCCCGACACGCCGTCCTTTATATATATGAAAGGAACACCGGCATCCACTGCAGAGATCAGCGTTGAGAGTACGCAGCACTCTGCGACCACCCCGGTGATGAGGAGCCTTCCGCACCTTGAAGCCTTTTCCCTGACTTCCGGAATGGAGAATGATGAGTAGACGCTCTTTGAATAGAGAGGATGGCTGCTCAGATAAGGCGTCAGCTCATCCATCATCGCACCGAGATACGGGTCGGCATCGATTTCCCTGTTCACACGGCAGTATTCCTTCCAGACGCCCTCAGGATTCTGTGGGGAATCAAAACGGGTGAACACCGCATCGATGCCCGAGTCCAGGAGCTTCTTTATATTCTCCAGGGCGCGTTCGGTATGGGCGCATCCCCACGCCTCTCCTTCCCTGTAAACATTCTGCATATCAATAACCAGAAGCAGATCTTTCCTTTCCATGGCGATATTCTATCATCAATGAGCTCTTCTGATGCTAAAATGGCATGGAGGTGAAACTATGAAGATGCCGCATATACAGCTTCCCGATGATCTGGGCGTGAGCTATGCAGTAATGCCCGGAGACCCCGCCAGGGCGGAACGCGCCGCCGAGCTGCTTGATGAGAAAACCGACTGGGGCATGGCAAGGGAGTACAGGAGCATCTCCGGCACATACAAAGGAACGAAGGTCCTTGTGATCTCCACAGGAATGGGAGGCCCCTCCGCAGCGATAGCGGCCGAGGAACTGGGAAGAATCGGCGTCACGGCTATGATAAGGATAGGAAGCTCGGGAGCGCTTAAGCCGTTCATGGCTCCGGGAGTGCTCGCCATAGTCACAGGAGCGATCAGAGATGACGGCACGAGCCGCGGCTACATCGATCTCGCCTACCCCGCCATCGCAGACTACGATTTGACAGGAATCATTAGGAAAAAGGCGGAGGAACTCTCGATGCCGTTTCACATGGGAATATGCCGCAGCCACGACACGATGTACAGCGACAGGAATCCTGAGCTCTACAGGAAGTGGGCCGCGACGCCCGCGATCGCATCCGACATGGAGACGGCGACGCTGCTGACTGTTGCATCTCTGAGGGGAATCAGGGCAGCATCAATACTGAACACGGTCTCGGCCTTCCAGAGCGATGTGCCCTCTTCCGTCGGCAGATATGCCGATGAAGAGGCTTCGAGGATGGAAGGAGAAAGGAACGAGATACTTCTGGCTCTGGAGAGCATCCATGAGCTTGACAGGAAGGGAAAGGAGGAAGGAAATGTCCGCTAAAGATGTATTCAGGACAAGATTCGATGCCGCCTCGATAGTGCTCATACCGGCATGCATAGGCATCAACTACATCGGAAAGCTCTTTGCATCGGTGCTCAAGCTCCCGCTCTGGCTCGACTCGATCGGGACCTGCATAGGCGCATGTCTGGGAGGCCCTGTGATCGGAGGAATCTGCGGAGCTGCCAACAACCTCATCTACGGACTCACCACCGGCGACTCGATCACGCTCGTCTATGCGCTGACAAGTCTCTTCATCGGTTTCTTCGTCGGCATAATGGCCAGGACAGGATTCATGAAGAGTTTCCCGCGCGCGCTGGTGACAGCCTGTGTGGCAGGAGCCGTCGCGATCGTGATCTCAACTCCGCTCAACATCATTTTCTGGGCCGGAACGACTGGAAACGTATGGGGAGATGCGGCATTCGCGGCAACACAGGCGATGGGCATGCCTCTTGTGCTCTCCTCCCTTGTGGACGAGATCATCGTTGACATCCCGGACAAGATCATCACGCTCATCATCGTATTCGTGATCCTGAAAGCTCTCCCGGAGAAGCTGACGGCGCTCTACGATGCCTCTGACAAGGTGGAAAGGCTGTAGTCAGTGAAGAGCATAAGCCTCTACAGCGACAACGGAACATGGCTCTGCCGCGTCCACCCGTTCACAAAGGTGATGTACGCGGTAGCCGCGATCTCCGTGCCGCTCATACTCGGCTCTCTCTGGGCATTCGCCGCCGCGATCATCGCAGACCTCGCACTGCTTGCAAGCGGAAAGGTGCTCAGGCGGGCACGAGCCCTCATCGTTTTCTCATTCACGATCATAGCGACGATATTCATAGTCAGGAGCCTCTTCGGACAGGAAGGAAGCGAGATCATGTTCTCAATAGGCCCGGTGAATGTCTACAGGGAAGGATTCATGATCGCGCTCCGCACCGGACTCAATATTCTGAGCATGCTCCTTGCGTTCGCGGTCCTTGTGCTGACTACAAATCCTCAGGACCTCTCCACTGAGATGGAGAGGCACGGCTTCTCTCCCCGCTTCAGCTATGTGATAAGCTCCGTATTCAACATAATCCCGCAGATGATGGGAACGATGTCCACAATATCGGATGCGCAGAGAAGCAGAGGAATGGAGACAGAGGGAAGCCTGATTACGAGAATGAAGGCTTTCATCCCTCTTATAACTCCTGTTGTCACAAGTTCCCTTATAACCACGCGCGAAAGGGCCATGGCGCTTGATGCGAGGGGATTCGGAGCCAAGATAAAAAGAACGTATCCCGAGACGAGGGAAAAGCATCGCGGAGACACCGCCGCTACAGTGATCCTCGCACTCATCGTGGTACTCTCCATCCTGATAAAGGCGGCGCTATGGCTTTCATAGAGATAAGAGGGCTCAAATACAGATACCCAAGAGCAGCAGGGCTCCAGCTCGACGGCATAACGGCAGATATAGAGAAAGGCAGCTTCACGGGCATCATAGGGCGCAACGGCTCCGGCAAATCGACGCTCGCCGAGGCCATTCTCGGGCTGGTGCCGCAGTTCTACAAAGGTGCGTACGGCGGAAGCGTCACCGTTGACGGCCTTGATGCCTCGAGAACTCCCGTCAGCAGTATGTGCCGCAAGGTCGGACTTGTATTCCAGAATCCGTTTAATCAGCTCTCCGGAGCCAACGACACAGTATTCGGAGAGATATGCTTCGGCATGCAGAACACAGGAGTTTCTGCTCCTGAGATGAGGGAAAGAGCGGAGGAGGTGATGGAGATGCTCGGCATCTCGGAGTTCAGGAACCGCAACCCCTTCGATCTCTCCGGAGGCCAGATGCAGCGCGCCGCGATAGCATCCATCCTTGTCATGCGCCCCGATGCAATAATTCTCGATGAACCCACCAGCCAGCTCGATCCCGCAGGCTCTGAGGAAGTGTTCAGAGCGGTGGACGATCTGAGGCGCACAGGACTTACGATCCTGATGATAGAACAGAAAATAGAGAGGGTTGCGGAATACTCGGACATGATCATGCTGATGGACGGAGGAAAGCTCATCGCCTCAGGCTCCCCTTCTGAAGTCCTCTCCCGCGATGATCTTGAAGAGCACGGAGTTAGACCTCCCCTCTCTCTGAGGACGGCAAAAGCTCTTTCTTTCCGCTGCAGCGACGGGACATACCCTGTCACGGAGAAAGAAGCCGCCGGACTGATGAGAGGAAGGATAGTCATATCTGAGGAGGAGAACGGAAAAGAGAGCCAGGCTCCTGACGCCGCGACAGAAAATGCCGTCATGGAGGTGCGTAATCTCTCATTCAGCTATACAGCCGGCACAGAGGTGCTTCACGGTGTCTCGCTCTCATTTGACAGCCGCAGAACAGCTGTCATCGGGCAGAACGGCGCAGGAAAGACAACGCTCGCGAAACTCCTGAAAGGACTGCTGAAACCGTCGGAAGGAAGCATTCTCTTCCACGGCGAGGACACTGCGGGAAAGAGTGTGGCATCGCTTGCGGGAAAGATAGGATATGTATTCCAGAACCCCGATGATCAGATATTCAAGCCAAATGTGCTCGATGAGGTGATGTTCGGCCCGCTGAACATAGGAATGCATCCCGATACTGCGGAGATGAAGGCAAAAGAAGCCCTCAGCATGGTTTCCCTCGACGGCAAGGAGAGCCGCAATCCATTTGATCTCGACCTCCATGAGCGCAAGATGGTCGCGCTCGCTTCAGTGATAGCGATGGATACAGAAGTCCTCATCCTCGACGAGCCTACGATAGCGCAGGATGATGACGGCAAACTGATGGTATCGATGCTGATACACACTCTCAGTGAAAGGGGAAAGCTGGTGATATCGATACTTCACGACATGGATCTCGTCGCATCATCGTTTGAGCGCGTCATAGCCATGGCAGGAGGAAAGGTCATAGCTGACGGGGAGCCTGCAGCAGTCTTTGCAGACAGCGGTGTTCTCAGTGCGGCCGGCCTTGAGCTTCCCCATGCAGCATCGCTCGGGCGGAGTCTCGGCGCGAAGAGGATATTCCTCACCGACAGCAGCCTTCTCCATTCGGTGCACAGGCTCTGACCCACTCCCACAGCCGGCGGCGATGGATTATCATGCTGGTATGGAAGCATTCAGGGTTGAACACGCCAGTGTGAGAAGAGACGGCAAGCTGATACTCTCCGACGTCTCGATAAAGGCGGAAGAGGGAGAGCGCATCGCGATAATAGGCCCAAACGGAGCCGGGAAATCGACGCTTATAGATGTGATAGACAGAAGGGTCTACCCTCTCGCCAGGGACGAGTACAGATCATCGCTCTTCGGAGAGGAGAGATGGATAGTCTCAGAACTGCGCAAAAAAATCGGACACGTCGCTCCGGGGCAGGACGAGTTCTTCCGCACTACATACACGGCACGCGAGATTGTCGCCTCCGGGCTGCACGCCTCACTCGGCTTCGACTTCCACCACATAATAGACCGCACGGACTGGGAGAGGGCCGACGAGGAGCTTGCCAAGGTCTCAATGCTCGACAAGAAGGACAGGACTATGAACACACTCTCAACCGGTGAGATGAGGAGAGTCCTTCTGGCCAGAGCCGCAATAACGAATCCCGACATGCTCCTTCTCGACGAGGCATCCTCGGGGCTGGACTTCCCCGCAAGGGCATCGCTGAGGGAGACAATCTCATCCTACGCCACAGGCAGGCGCACGATCGTGATGGTCACTCACGAGCTCTCGGAGATAATCCCGGCGATAGAGAGGATTGTGCTGATGAAGGACGGAAAGATAGTCATGGAAGGCAGCAAGAAGGAGACGCTGAGAGAGGATGTCCTCTCCGACCTCTACTCCACGAAAGTCCATGTGGCCGAAGCGGACGGCATCTACACAGCGTTCTGCTGATGAAGGAGGAAACAGTGCACGGAATAGCTATAATAGGCACAGGCGCGATCGCGGATCAGCATATAGAGGGATTTCTCAGGGACGGAAGATGCCAGGTGAAGGCGCTCTGCAACACTACGACGGAGAAGTGCATCCGCCTCAGCAGCAAGTACGGTCTCTCTGCTGATATCACCGATGACTACAGAACGCTGCTTGAGAGAAAGGACATAGACATAGTATCCATCTGCCTTCCTCCCGCACTCCATGAGGAGGCAGCGGAGGCGTTCCTCAGGAACGGAAAGCATGTGCTTATCGAGAAGCCCATGGCACTGTCGCTCGAGGAAGAGGACAGAATGATCAAGACAGCCGGAGAAAACGGAAAACTCCTATCCGTAATCTTTCAGAAGCGCTATCTGCCCTCATTCTGGAAAGCGCGGAAGATGCTCAGGGACGGAGTGTTCGGAAAGATTCTCTCCGTAAACGTGACGGCACACCAGTACAGGGGCGTACATTACCACGATGTCTATTGGCGCGGAACGTGGGAGAGCGAAGGCGGCGGCGTTCTGATAAACCAGGCCATCCATCAGGTCGATCTGCTGAACTGGTTCATGGGAGGGCTTCCCCTGAGCATCACCGCGATGTTCGCCAATGCGATCCACACTCAGAGCGAAGCCGAGGACAACGGCTTTGCGATGCTCTCCTACCCCGGGAACATCACAGCCGGTCTTTCCGTCTCCCTCTGCGACATGAACGAATATCAGGGGCTTGAATTCCAGTGCGAGAAGGCATCATTCACGGTTCCCGACTGGTCTGTGCACTGCGTGAAGCCGCAGCCCAACGGATTCCCGATCCGCGATGAAGAAGCAGAGCAGCGCTTTCAGGAGATATATGAGAGCACTCCAACGCCGGAGGAGAGCGGACATACTGCCCAGATAAAGAACTTCGTGGATGCTGTGGAAGGAAAAAGCGGGCTTGAGATCACCGCGGAGGACGGAAGGAACGCTTCCGAGTTCGTCTCCGCTTTCTACATGTCTGCGGCGCTGAAAAGAACGGTGAACTTCCCTCTTTCGCCTTCTGATCCTGTTTTCACTCTCAGGGGACTGGTGGAGACGATGCCGCGTTTCGGCCGCAAAACCATAAGCACAAAGAACGCAGGTGGTCCGATTTCATTCGGAACGGGCTCATAAGCAATGTTTTTCCCAGAAATGGATGAATGAAGGTTATAATTCCTGAAAAGGAGGAGGAGATGAGAGCAAATATCATAATACACTCCATTTCAGGAAATCTTTATCTTATAGCCGAGACGTTCAGGGAGAAGCTGGAGGAGAGAGGCTACGACGCCCGTCTCTACAGAGTCTCCGATCCCGATCTCCACCTCGCGGCGAACGAGAGAACTGAGGCGATAGAATACTATGAGGAGATAACGGCGCTTCCGGAAGCGGGCATGGAGAAGCTAGAGAGCGCCGACATAATAATACTCGGAACTCCGTCGCGCTTCGGTATGCCTACAGCGGAAATGAAGGCGTTCCTCGATGCCTCATGGCCTCTGTATCAGAAGAAAAAGCTCAGGGGAAAGAGATTCTACGCTTTCGCCTCATCCTCCGTCGATGACAGCGACGGATTCTCAGCAGCATCCTGCCTCTACAGATGGGCAGGAATGATGGAACTGTCCAACATCCCCTATGAACCTTATGTGCACAAGGAGAGCGAGATAATGCCCAACAGGCCATCGGAGAGCATAGACGGCATCGCGGAGAAGCTGGCGGACATGGCAGCCATCTCCGATATGGCGTTCAGTTCCTAGAGAACTTGGAGAGGTAGTACTGTGCGTAGCGCCCGATGCGGTGGAAGAAGTCCTTCCCCTTCTCTTTTCCGGCCTTGCGCACAGCCTCCTCTGCGCTCATGTTCTTATCCTTGTGCTTGTACTCGTCCCACCTTCTGACGAGCCAGAGGTACATATCGCCCTCGGTCTGGCCGGGGAACGCCGCGAGAAGGTGCTCCGCCCTTATCTCACTGACTATCGGCGAGTAGACATTCTCATACCAGCTCTTCGCCGCATCCTCGAATGATATCTCATAGTCCTTGTCCTGATTGATATAGTACTTGTGCACAAGTATGTGATTCACCATCTCGGGATATGAGCCGGGAGATGTGAACACGATGTCGCCCATGGGAAGGTATGATGGTTTGTACTGTGAGATGAAGGTGTTTCTCTCGTAGTCCACGACCTTCTCTCTAAGCTCCTTCATCGAGATGCCGGGCTTGATAGGAATTTCCGTATCGAGCTCGACAACTTCGGCATCGATGAACTCCACACCCTGCGCTTTGGCAACCGACACCCTGTGGTTGCCGTCGCGGACAAAGTAATACCCTCCAAGACTGTAGACGGATATCGGAGGGAGAATCACCGAGTTTATCACGGCGGCATCGACGCTGCACCACCTAGTCCTCAGCTGCTCCCGCTTTGGAAAGAACGCAGAAGAGAAGTCATGATAGCGTCCTTCCGAACCTATTATCTTCGAGACGGGAATGGTCCTCATCCCGAGGTATGTCTCTGATTTCGGCTTTATTATCGAAGTGACCTCATACAGCGACATGAGATCATTGTTCTTCCATGAGAGTGCCGACATAAGCCCCTGGAACTTGGCTTTGCGCTTCGCCTTAGTGAAATCTTCCAATGCTGTAGAGTCGATAGCCATATCACTTCCCTAATGTCTCATCCTCAAGGATGTAGTTCTTGTAGATGTTTATAACCTTTGTATCGCAGTATTCCGAGAGCCTCTTGGCGTTTATGTCATCGAGATGGACATGTCCGTGCAGGAGGTATTTCGGCTTGTACTTCGCCATGAACGAGAGGAAGCACTCGAAACCTTTGTGACAGAGATCCTCCCCATCTCCCATGCCGCGCGGAGGCGCATGGGTGACAAGAATGTCGAGGGCCCTCCCGTAACGTTTCCTGTTGTAGATCAGGCGGGGAATTAGGCGGTTGATGCGCCACTGCATCTGCTTCTCGGAGTACTGGCTGTCCCCGTTGTTGTAGAGCATCGAGCCGCCCAGTCCCGCGATTATGAGATCATGACGCTTGTCGTAGATGCACTTGCCGTCGAGGAAGAAGCCTCCGAACGCCGGCATTGTCTGCACGCTCCCTGTCTGACTGAAGCCATGAAGCACCTGACTGTCACTGCCGAAGCCCTTCATCATCCTCCCGAAATCCTCAAGGTTATGATTGCCATAGACATAGTAGACATCCTTGCGGAGCATTGTCTGTATGTAGTCATAGTAACGGAGAGGAAGATCGCCTGCGGAGATGACAAAATCGACATCCCTGTAGAGCTCAGGGGCAATGGATGAGTAGATGAGAGTATCCGTCGCATCCGATATGCAGAGAATCTTCATAGCCAGCTATAGATTATTGCGGAGAGACCGTGTTTTGCAAAGCCATTTCATCATAAGAAAATCATGAAATTAAGCATTCAGGTCAATGTCGGAATTCTTTAACGAAATTTGCTCTTCCAAGATTATATCCCTTCCCGTTCAGGTTCCGGGAAAGCAGTCAGCCTTGGAAATGGCATCAGCCCTTTTGCTGACCTTCAGAGTCATATGCGCAGTTCTCTTCAGTCAGGCTCTGGCGCGTCAGACTGCGAGATTAGTGCGAGATTAGTGCGAGATTAGTGCGAGATTACTGCGAGAATCATGGAATGAAATAAGACGTACTCCTGCCATTTCCACGCTTCGCAATTTTACCGGCTTTAACAAGACTGCGAAGCAAAAAGGTCGCATGATCGGCACTGCTGTTGCAGATACAGGCAGCTTCCATTCTTGTTATACTGCCGTTTTCCCTGATGTGCTCTATTATTTTTTTCCGCTCTGTTCTGGTATCAGAGCCAGCCTGCCTTGAGTAACTCTCAGGATTTCCTTCCGCAATAAAAATCTTTTTACTGGGAATATAATACCTTCCCGGCCCATTTCCAATTCCATCTGCAAGCTCATGTTCCACAAGCCATTCAATTGTGTCTCTGGCCTCACTAGACTGTTTCTGAACGCGTTTAGCCAGAATATCCAGTGTAACTCTGCGCTCAGTACGCAAGACAGACAGCATGATAAGCATATCCACAGAAAACTCAGTATCAAGCCTGCTCTGCTCTTCAACAATCATTCTGACAAAATTCAGATCTTTATCATAGCTCTTCATTCTGAGCTCAACAAAAGTGTCCGTCGATGATGAATAATCCGGGAAAGAATGGCCGCTCTTTATCATTGAAGCAAATATCTTATCAACACCGCGCCCCGTTCTCTCCGCCAGTCCAATGCGTTTAGCAGCTTCTGCAAGCAGCCTGTTTCTCGGTATAGGCCCGACTGTAAGTATATTGTCGGGAGAAACGCCGCGGACAAAACCTCCCGGACTGGTTATCGTCAAAACTCCAGGACGCATCTGGACAACCACGGCACCAAGTCTGTAATAATCACGATGAACGAGAGCGTTGACAAAACCTTCACGGAACGCCTCGTGCTCATAATCAGGAACAAGAATTCTGAAAAGCCCTACCTGCAATTCCTGTTCAGAGACTCTGGATAAAAACAGATTATTCACAGTCTCAAAGATTTCAATGAGTGACGAAAACATGGCAGGAGGATTCATAATAACCTTTGTATCATCAAGAACCTGAAATAGAACTTCATGACCCGGTACAAAATCCTTAATAACTTCACGTTTTCCTACAAAAAGTACACCTGCCACCGTAGGATAAACAATTCCTTTTATACTGCGCGAGAACCCCAGAGCAAGATCGAGTTCATCATCTGTGAGAGAAAGCAGAGTCCTGTCACCATTGTGTATTCCGACCAGCTTGCGGAGACGCTCATGCTCAAGAGAACTGAACGCCTACGCTGCGGTAATACTCGTAATAACCTGCGCAGAAGGATCAAGAAGCTGCAGATAGGAAAGGCGCTGTACTATTTCAGGCGGTGTGAGAGGTTTTGTATATGGTTCTCCATCCTGGTGCAGCCTTCTCTCTCCATACCGCCCATCACTCGTAGCATAAAGCTGATCTGGAGAATCGATATTTATAACAAGAACTTTCTGGCCCTCATCACTTTCTTCCAAAGTAACGGATACGGGAACAGGTGGATATGTATGTTCCTGTATAGCAGCCTTCATTTTCACAGCATCAGAATGCTGCTTACAGACACCGCTCACCCGTCCGTCATCTTCGATACCGAGATAAAGAATGCCGCCCTCTGAATTAGCCATGGAACAGACATCATAATAAAGTCTATCCATTGGATAGCATTTAACGTCGCTCTTGAACTCTATTGTAATCGATTCCTTCTCAGGAAACTTCATCAGCTCTCCTCTGTCACAGCTTCTCTTCCGGCCATCTTCTCACGATCTCACGGACAAGCGATGTGAATGATGATTTAACTCTCTCACCCGTCTCAAGCACTTCCTCGTGGTTGAGAGGCTGATCAAGGATTCCAGCAGCCATGTTCGTGAGGCAGCTTATGCCGAGTGTATGCATCCTCATATGCGAGGCGGCTATCGCCTCCGGGACTGTGGACATGCCGACCGCATCCGCGCCTGCAAGGCGTGCGAAACGGACTTCCGCCGCTGTCTCGAACGACGGGCCGGTGAAGAGCATGTAGACACCCTTTCTGACGCTCAGCCCCTTTACAGCAGCGGCTTCCTCTGCTGTCTGCAGAAGTTCCTTGTCATAAGCTGTGGTCATATCAAAAAAGCGCGCACCGAGCCCATCGGGGTTGCGCCCGCGGAGAGGATTGTCTGCAATGAGCTTGATATGATCCTCGATGAGCATGAGATCACCGGGCTTCCACGCCGTATTCACGCATCCTGCGGCGTTTGTGAGGAAGAGCGAACGGATTCCGAGCATATACATCGTACGCACAGGATAGACGACCTCGTCCATCGAGTAGCCCTCATAGTAGTGGAAGCGGCCCTGCATGCACATGACGCACTTTCCCTCAAGCATGCCGGTGACAAGCCTGCCCTTATGTCCCGGCACAGTCGATACAGGGAAGTGCGGAATCTCGTGATAATCAATCACAGCCGCATCTTCTATGCTGTCCGCAAGATCGCCGAGTCCTGATCCCAGGATCATCCCGATCACAGGTTTTCTTCCATCAAGCCTCTTTTCGATGAAGGCTTTCGTTTCATTCAGTTTTTCCATCAGTTCCATATCATCATCCTACATCAGAACGGCTCCCCGGAAGCAAGAGGAGCGGCGCTTCTCCTGCTCGAGAATACAAGTGCGATAAGCGTGGCCAGATAGGGGAACATCCCGAGATATCCCGTAGGTATGCTCTGGAATACGGGGAATACCTTTCCCATATTCGCGATCGTCATGCACAGCCCGAAGAAGAATGTCGAGCCGAGTATTCCCAGCGGCTTCCACTGCCCGAAAATAAGCGCAGCGATGGCCAAAAAGCCGAGGCCGTTTATGCCGCTTCCGGCGTTGTATTCACCCGCGTATGTCACGAGGATGCACGCTCCGCCGAGACCTGAGAGGAGGCCGGATGCCATGACGCCGATGTATCTCATTCTGTGGACATTCACCCCCGCAGATGCGACAGCGGATGGATGCTCTCCGCACGCCCTGAGGCGCAGTCCGAAAGAAGTCTTGTAAAGAAGGAACCACGATGCAAGCCATATGAAAAGGCACACCCACGTCGTCCAGTATGTGCTGGTGAAGAAGAGCGGACCTATGACCGGGATATTGGAAAGAAGGGGAACATCATTCCTGATGATTCCGCGCACGATCGTTATATTTCCGCTTCCCGTTATCGTCTGCGCAAGAAAGAGCGTGACTGCCGTGGAGAGCATGTTTATCGCGGTTCCGGATATCACCTGATTGGCTTTCAGGTTTATCGCGGCGAAGGCATGAAGAAGCGAGAGAAGCGTGGATGCGGCCATCGCCACCGCAATCCCGATCACAATGGCGAGGACGAAGCTGAATCCCGGTATGGCCTGCAGCTTCACAATCGCGGCGGCCGCCGAGAATACGCCGAAGAGCATCAGGCCCTCGATGCAGAGATTCGTCACGCCGGAGCGTTCGGAGTAAAGCCCGCCGAGTGCACCCATTAAAATCGGAATGGTATATGCTATCGCAGACGGTATTATGGTTGTGAGAACGTTCCAGAAACCCATCACCTCTCCTCCTTTTCCGCTCTGAGAAGGGCCTTTCCCTCTTTGGCGTAGACTTTGAACTTCTCCTTGGTAAGCGACTCTATCGGAGAAGTGTCTCCCTGCTTTCGCATAGCCGCCTTTGCCGCATCCTCCTTCTTCTCAAAGCGGGATCGGAAGATTCCGTTCCAGAACGAGGCGAGAATAACGTTTGTGGCGGTGAAGTAGATTATCGTGGCGATTATCGTGTCCGCGATCTCTGTGGGAATGCCCGTAGCTGCCAGCGAACCCCTTCCCATCTTGAGTATTCCGAAGAAGATTGCGGAGAAGAATATTCCCGCAGGAGAACAGTTGCCGAGAAGAGCCACAGCGATGCCGTCAAAGCCCTCGTTAGGCATCTTGCCCATCTCCATTATATTGGAATATCCGCAGTAGTAGGTAAGACCAGCAAGGCTGGCAAGGGCGCCCGCTATGGCCATCGAGACCATTATCGAACGGTTGACCTTTATGCCCGCGTACTCTGCGCAGAACCTGTTGGCTCCGACAGCCTTGAGGTTGAAGCCCAGTGTCGTCCTCTCAAGGATGAACCATACGGCAAAGCACATTATTATTGCCAAGAAGAAACCGTAGTTGAGCGTCGAGAAGCCTGTGAGCCCCGTAATCCAGTCGGCGCGGAGGGTATGTATAGTCTCTATCGGTCTGGACTTCACTGAAATCGTTGGATCGATAATGAAGCGCGGAATGAAGTCATAGACGAGCCAGTAGGCAGTCCAGTTGAGCATGATCGTCGAGACAACCTCATGGACGTTGAACTTCGCTTTCAGAAAGCCCGCGATGAATCCCCATACAGCCCCAGCCGCCATGGAGGCGACAATGATTATCGGAAGATATATCGCCCTCGGCATATCAAGAGGAAGGTAGTATGCGAGTATCGACCCGGTTATTCCTCCAATGAGCATCTGTCCGGATGCCCCGATGTTGAAGAGTCCTGTCTTGAACGCGAACGCCACCGAAAGGCCTATGAGAATCAGCTGAGTGGACATTCCCAGCGTATTTCCTATGCGCCTTGTGTTGGAAAGCGCTCCGAAGAGTATCCTCTCAAAGCCGGCGAAGGGGTTCTTGCCTATGCAGAGGATGAAAACGCATCCTGCGGCTATTCCGAGGAGCACCGCCGAAAGCGAGACGATAAGCGGCGATGCCTTCCTTGCCTCGAGGGGCTTATGTATCTCTCTTCTTCTCATCACTTCTCCCCCTTCCTTATTCCCGCCATCATGAGGCCGACGGCGTGCTCATCGGTCGAGGATGTGTCAACAATGTCTATCAGCTCGCCGCCGGATATCACAGCTATCTTATCGGAGAGGTTGAAGATCTCATCGAGCTCGAACGATACCAAAAGGACGGCCTTTCCCCTGTCGCGCTCTTCGACAAGCTGCTTGTGGATGAACTCTATGGCGCCGACATCAAGACCGCGCGTCGGCTGTACCGCAATCAGGAGATCGGGGTCCGCTGTGATCTCGCGTCCTATTATCGCCTTCTGCTGGTTACCGCCTGAGAGCTTTCCCGCAAGCGAGTCTATGCCCTCTCCGGAGCGGACATCAAACTTGTCTGTGATCTCCTCAGCATATGCGGCTATCTCCCCGTAATCGAGAAGCCCGTGCTTTGAGAACGGCTCCTTCGTGAAAAGTTTTATCACCATGTTTGATGAAATCGGCTCAGAGAGTATAAGTCCTCTCTTCTGCCTGTCCTCAGGGATATGCCCCATCCCCATCTCGTTGCGTCCGGCGATGGAGAGCTTCGTTATGTCGCGCCCTTTGAACTTTATCGTCCCCGATTCTGCCTTTCTCAGGCCTGTGACAGCCTCGACAAGCTCCGTCTGGCCGTTGCCGTCAACTCCCGCAAGCCCTATTATCTCACCGGAGCGCACGGTAAGGGAGAAATGCTTCACTCCCAGGACTCTCCTGCTGTTCATCACAGAGAGGTCCTCCACCTCAAGAACGGGACTGCCCGGCTTTGACGGAGCCTTCTTAACCTTGAATGATACGGGGCGGCCCACCATCGCCGCGGCCATCTCCTCAACGCTCGTGGATGCGGCATCCACAACTCCCACGAGGCGTCCGCGCCTTATTATCGTGCAGCGCTGCGCGACAGCCTTTATCTCCTCGAGCTTGTGGGTAATCAGGATGATGGACTTTCCTTCAGCCGCCAGATTTCTCATGATCTGCATCAGCTCGTCTATCTCCTGCGGAGTGAGAACTGCCGTCGGCTCGTCGAATATAAGGATATCGGCATCGCGGTAGAGCATCTTGAGAATCTCTACCCTCTGCTGCATTCCTACGGTTATATCCTCTATCACCATATCTGGTTCGATTGATAGTCCGTAGCGTTCAGATATCTCCTTTATCTTTCTGAAGGCCTTCTTTATGTCGTAGATGAAGCCCCCTTCCTTTCCCATTATTATGTTTTCGGCGACGGTGAAGTTGTGCACGAGCTGGAAGTGCTGGTGAACCATTCCTATGCCGAGATCGAAGGCATCGTTGGGATTCTTTATGCTGACTTCCCTTCCCCTTACCTTTATTACTCCCCTGTCAGGGCGGTAAAGGCCGAAGAGGATGCTCATCAGCGTCGATTTGCCCGCGCCGTTCTCTCCGAGGATTGCGTGGATCTCTCCTTCCTCGACCTGCAAAGTGATATCGTCGTTAGCCACGATACCGGGAAACTCCTTGCGGATTCCAAGCATTTCAATAACGTAACTCAATGGATTCTCCCATCAGAGGGCGCAGAGAGCGCATTTCAAATAAGGCCACCCGTAACAGGTGGCCATGCTGTTTCCTGGACTGTCTCAGGGAATCAGGCCGTCAGCCGTATCCTGCACGGTGATGGCTCCGTCCTTGATGAACTGGGCGACCTCTGCCACCGCAGCCTCGATCTCGGGAGTGAGGTTGGGGTTCTCAGCTGGAATTCCGGCCCTGTCGTCAGCGACTCCGAGCACGAGGTGCTGTCCGCCCTGGTATGTGCCGTTGGCCGCAGCCATCGCCTGATCATAAGCGACACCTGTGACATCCTTCATAGCGGATGTGAGTATGCATGACTCGCCGTTTCCCATGTCTCCGACGGTGTACTGGTCGACATCGACGCCGACTGCCCAGACATCCTCTCCTGCAAGACGGCGATTCTTCGCTTCGTTGATAACGCCGACGCCCGTACCGCCCGCGGCTGCGAAGATGGCATCAACGCCCTTGTCGAACATAGCCATAGCAAGCTGCTGTCCTCCTGCGAGATCAGCGAACGATCCCTGATAGACGAAGTTGGAGGGGTCCATCGAGACAGATGTGCCGAAGTTGTCATTGGCGTACTTCACGCCCTGCTGGAAGCCCCAGTTGAACTTCTGCACGGCGGGAATCTCAAGGCCGCCGACAAAGCCCACATCCCCTTCCTGGAGCTTGAGAGCCGTAGCGAGACCGGCCATGAATCCGGATTCCTGCTCCTTGAATGTGATCGCGACTGTGTTCGGTCCGATTCCCGAAGCGAGAGCGTCATCGATGATGATGAGCTTGAGATCAGGATACATCTCCTGTGCCTGAGAAACTGCCTCAGCGAAGAGGTAACCCGGGCATGCGATGAATCTGTAGCCATTGTCGTAGAGATCAGAGATGGCCGTGAGATAATCGGTTGTGGTAGTTCCGGAAGGTCTGAGATATGTGCACTGGAGACCGAGCTCGTCAGCGGCCTTCTTCACTCCCTCATATGTTCCCTGATTGAACGAACGGTCATCGATCGTGCCTGAGTCGGTAACCATTCCGAACATCAGCTCTCCCCCGGCAGCCTCGCCTGAGCCGCTTGCACAGGCTGCGAAGCAGATACATGCCATAAGAAGCACAGAAATGATCTTCTTCATCGTACTCTCCTTTTAGGATGTGGTGACCACATTCTAATCTGTAGATATACAGCTGTCAAACCTGACGGCATGCCCGCATTACAGCATCAAATACCGCAACTGCAGCATCCGCAATGAGTTACGAAGGAACAGAGAATGATGCAGAAAGGCAAAATACAACAACTTGCAACAGAGCGGCGCAAAACCCGCTCCACAATGCTTTCAGAAAGATGAAGATTATCGTTGTTTCCCCGGAAAAGCAGTGCGATACTTCTCGTGATGCACGAGCACATGCAGAAGGAGCGCATATGGAATACTTTGTCTCATCATCTGCCTGTAGCGGAGGAAACGGAACTCCGGAAAGGCCTTTCAGAACGATTTCAGCCGCCGCGGAAACGGCGATGCCAGGCGATATCATCACGGTGATGCCGGGAACATACAGGGAGGAGGTCGTACCGCCCAGGGGCGGCACGGAGGAAAAGAGGATAACCTACAGATCCGCTGTTCCGGGAGAAGCGGTAATAACGGGTGCTGAGATCATGAAGGGATGGGAGAAGGTCAGCGGCACGATATACCGCCTGAGCGTGGACAACGCCGTATTCGGCGGCTACAACCCCTACACAGAGGTCATCTTCGGAGACTGGTACAACAGTCCTCTGCCCTATCACGCAGGCGAGGTCTATCTCAACGGAAGATCAATGTTCGAGGTATTCTCTCTCAAAGAACTTGAGGACGGAACGCGCCGGGACAGGGCATGGGACAGCTCTTTCGCGATGCACAGATGGTACACCGAACAGGACGGAACCTCTACAGTGATCTACGCCGATTTCCAGGGCGCCGATCCTGAAAAGGAGTGCGTCGAGATAAATGTGAGGAGAAGATGCTTCTTCCCCGCCGTGACAGGAATCGGGTACATCACGCTTTCAGGCTTCACCATCTGCAAGGCTGCGACAACCTGGGCCCCTCCCACGGCCTTCCAAGACGGAATGATCGGCACGCACTGGAGCCGCGGCTGGATAATCGAGAACTGCGATATCTCGGACTCGAAGTGCTCCGGAATCTCACTCGGCAAATACTACAGAGCAGACAACGAGAACGTCTGGGCGCGCTTCGGAATAAAGGACGGAACGCAGACGCAGAGGGAAGAAGTCTGCCAGGCGATCGCGGACGGCTGGACAAAAGAGAGCGTCGGTTCGCACATAATACGGAGATGCCATATTCATGACTGCGAGCAGACAGGAATCGTCGGCCATATGGGAGGAGCATTCTCCGTAATTGAGGACAACGAGATTGACCACATCAACAACAAGGGCCAGCTGGAGGGAGCTGAGATAGGAGGAATAAAGCTCCATGCCGCCCTCGACACGATAATACGCCGCAACAGAATCCACCACTGCACAAGGGGAATCTGGCTCGACTGGGAAGCGCAGGGAACAAGAGTCTCATCAAACGTCCTCTACGCCAATGCCACGCCGGAGGATGTGCTGACTCCGGACAGGGGACTTCAGGGAGAGGATCTCTTCATCGAAGTGAGCCACGGTCCGACGACTGTCGACAACAATCTCTTCCTCTCTCCCTTCCCGCTCCGCCTCGCGGCACAGGGAACGGCGTTCATACACAACGTATTCTGCGGCCCGTTCACCAGCGTCGGAAGCGGCACGAACAACGGAAAGACGAAGTATCAGAGATACACTCCGTACCACATGCCCCACAGCACGGCGCTCTACGGCTTCATGACGATAATGCATGGCGACAACCGTTTCTTCGGAAATATCTTCACAGGTACTGAGAAATATAAGAAAGAAATCACGGAGAACGGCCTTGCTGCAGGAACATATCCATTCAATGACTACCCGGATGAGAAGTCGTACTACGGCAGGCTTGAGAAGGCGCTGAGAGAGGATATCAGAATAGACAGGGAGAGATTTTACGATCCTCTTCCGGTATGGGCGGAGCACAATGTCTACCTTTCCGGCGCAAAGCCGATGGAGAGGGAAAAGGATGCGGAAGTCATAGACGGCCACTTCACATACGAGGAGAAAGACGGAAAGATCTTCATAGACACCGATATCCTCAGGAAAGCGAAGGGATGGAAGGGCAGATGCTGGAACACGGAGGATCTCGGCAAGGCGTTCGAGCCCGAAGAGGCATTCGAGTCGCCGGACGGCTTACCGATAGTATTCGACGAGGACATCAACGGCGTGAAGAGATGCTGCGGAAACATTCTTCCCGGCCCGTTCAGCACTCCGGAATCCCTCGCCCGTCCGCTCTGACGGATAAGGACGCTGATAAGGAAAAGGCGGGCATGAGCCCGCCGAGCCCTTCGGCTCCGAGGTAAACTGCATCGGAAATCACTTCGTCTGAAGCTCTTCCTCTATACAGGCAAGGATAAATGGTCCCACACCTTTGAAGTCATCGATTCTGATGGGTTCTGTGATGTAGTACCTGAACGAGCCGTCCCTGTAAGGATTGCCTCCGAGACCGGCCACGCTGCATATGCCTCCGAGATGGAGGTTTCCCTTCTCATCCTCTTTGAGATATCTCTCCCTGATGCCGGAGAGAGCCCGGAGAGCGCTCTCACGGAAATTCCCGCCGAGATATCCAAGTCTCACACCTTTGAGGAAAGAGTACGCGAACATAGCCGTACCAGAGGTCTCGAGATAGTTTCCGCTCCTCTTCCCCTCATCCGTGACCTGCCACCACATTCCGCTTTCGTCCTGAACGCGGAGAAGCGCTGCCGAGAGATCACGGATTATCGAGATGATGTCGTTCCTGTTCTTATGGTTCTCACCGGCTATATCGAGGAAGTCGCAGCATGCCATGAGATACCACCCCATCGCACGCGACCAGAAATGCGGAGAGAGCCCTGTCTCAGGATCGGACCATCTCATTCCCCTCGACTCGTCATACGCATGGTACAGCAGGCCCGTCTCACTGTCCCTGAGGAGAGAGAAAGTCGTCATGAGCTGCTCCGCGATATCGTCGATTCCGGTCATGTCATCGTGACGCTTCGCGTACTCTGCCGAGAAAGGTCCTTCCATGTACAGCCCGTCGAGCCATATCTGCCAGGGATAGATCATCTTGTGCCAGTAGACGCCGCACTTGCATCTGGGATGCCTTGAGAGCTGGGAATGCAGCCTGCCGGCGGCGAGGGCGAACCTCTCCTCCCCGCTCCTGTCAGAAAGCGTGAAAAGCGTCTTTCCCGCGTTGATCTGGTCGAGGTTGTATTCATCCTCGCGGTAGGTCTCTATCGAACCGTCCTCATGCACCATCGGGCTGTACATCGAGTAGACCCAGGGATACACGCTCTCATCGCCGTGCACATCGCCTGCGCGGAGAGCTGCATAAAGAACCAGTCCGTGCTCATAGTGCCAGAGCATCATCCCCGGCCTGTATCTTCTCTCGACACTCTTCACCATCTGCAGTGAGAGCGGTATTCCTTCATTCATCAAAAGCTCCTGAAGGCTGCCCCGAAGGGCAGCCCAAATCATTCATCACTGACGGACAAGACCCTCAGCCTCAAGCTGTGCAACTCCTTCGTCATTCCATACCTTTCCGCCGATCTTGTTGAACTGATCGATGAAAGCGGCCCAGTTCTCGGGAGTGAGCTCCTTAGCGCCGGAGAGGAACTCCGCGAGGCTCTGGTCATAGAATCTCTGGACGTCAGCAGACGGGGTCGGGAGAGTGCTCGATCCGATTGCATTGGTCCACTTCATTCCCTGCATCTCCCTCAGAGCCTTGAGAGCCGACATCTCCTTTCCAGAAACGGCGCATGTGTATGTCGGATAGCGTGATGTAAGCTCAACGTCGCTGTTGTAGAAGACCATGTTCCTGAGCTGGGTGTACACCTGTCCCTTGGAACCTGTGAAGGCGTTGTCGCCGAGATCTCCCGCTACAGGGATTCCATTCTCGTCAAGCACATAGTTCACGCCTTCCTGTCCCCATCCGAGGAGGTAATAGCCCTCGTCTCCGGACATCCACTCAAGAAGCTCGCAGATCTTGTCGAGCTTGCCGGCATCGACTGCCTTCTGGGAAACGGCGTAGATTCTGTAGTTCATGTCGTAAGCGCCGATGGCAGCATGTCCTTCAGGTCCAGTGATTGCATCGATTATCTGCCACTCGCCGTCGGGGAAGTTTTTGTCGAACGGAGCGTAGTTGGCCTCAGCCGCATATGCCGCGTTCTGCTCGTACATCATGCCGAACCTGCCCTGCTTCCATGCCGCGCGGAAATCATCCTTCTTGTACGAAAGCCAATTGGGATCGATTATGCCCTCATCGCACATCTCCTTGAGGAATACCATGAAGTCATAGAACTCAGGCTTGTAGATGTTCAGACCCTGATTAGGCGCATCGAAGCACCAGAGACCCTCAACTCCGAAGGCTCCCATGATCGGCCAGAGGCGCGAACCGGGATAGCCCTTAAGGTTGGCATCCGTCTCAACGAACGCGCCGTATCCGTAGGTGTCGTCGATTCCGTTGCCGTCGGGATCATCAAATGTGAATGCCCTTGCGACCTCTAGGAACTCTTCTGTGGTTGTAGGCACTTCAAGTCCGAGATTGTCCAGCCAGTCCTTCCTGACAAGAAGGCCCTCGTTCCTGACGATCATTCCAGGCGATGCGAAACCGTATATGCGGCCGTCTATCGTGGTGTTCTGCTTCGATGCCTCATCATACTGCTGGGCTGTGCGGACAGGCATCTTATCGAAGCAGTCCGTCACATCGGCGACAAGGCCCTGATTGACGAGGTTCACGAGAACCGGGCGGCGAACCTGGAAGAGATCGGGGAGAGCGTTTCCCGCACCTGCCGCCTGCACTTTGACGTCCTGATCGGACTCGCTTGACGGAAGCATCGTGAGCTTGAGATCGATGCCGAGCTCGTTGCGGATTATATCATATCCGACCCAGTCCTCCGGAATCATGCCGGCTTCCGTCATAGAAGCTCCGAACCAGAGATCTATCGTCACCGGATCATCCGGTGTGCCGGCCGCAGTTGCCGCAGCTTCCTTTCCTCCGCCTGCAAAGACGGGAAGGGCCACGAGAGCGATCATGAGAAGAGCGATTGCACGCTGATACTTCTTCATCCATTTCCTCCTTTCTATGCCGGGCTCAGCCCTTGACCGAGCCGAGAAGCGTACCTTTGGTAAAGTATTTCTGTATGAACGGATACGCAATTACCATCGGTATCGCGCTCATGAATACTGATGCTGCCTTGATGGCGTTTATCGGGGCGTTGGCGAACGCCGCCACGTCGAGGTTCTCATTCATTCCCGAACCGATGAGGATGTTTCTCAGGAGTATCGGGAGAGGATTGAGATAGCTGTCGTTGAGATAGAGCATCGCGTTGAAGAAGTCGTTCCAGAACGAGACGCCGTAGTAAAGTCCTATCGTCATTACGATTGCCTTCGAGAGCGGGAGTACTATGCGGAAGAGAACCTGAAGCTCCGTGCATCCGTCTATCCTCGCCGACTCCTTGAGCTCATTTGGAATTCCCACGAAGAACTGCCTCATTATTATGCAGTTGTATGTGGAGATCGCTCCCGGAAGGAATACCGCCGGAAGGTGGTTTATGAGTCCGATGTCCTTTACAAGGAGGTATGCCGGAATCATGCCGACGTTGAATACATACGGTATTATGACGATCATGTTGATGATCTTCCTGCCCGGAAGCGACTGCACAGAGAGCACATAGGCCATCGGGATCGTCAGGAAGAGCGCACAGACAACGCCTCCGATCAGTATCTTGAAGCTGTTGATGAACGCCATTAAGAAGCCGTCGTTGCCGAGAAGCGACTCATACGCGGCAGTTGACCACTTCCACGGCGGCAGGAACATTCCGTCCAGGTTCGAGCCCAGGAAGTCGACCGGGCGGAACGAGAGCGTTATCGTTGACCAGAGCGGCAGGATGATGGCTATGAGTATCACCACCATGAAGATGTTCACTATAACATTGAAAGCATGATCCGCAGCTGTGAGCTTCACTTTCCTGTTCTGCATCTGCGGCTTGAGATGCTGCTGTTTTCTGCTCATACCACCCTCCTCAGAACAGCGAGCTGTCCGTAACCTTCCTGGAGATCCAGTTGGCGAACAGGACGAGTATCATGCCGAAGACTCCCTTGAAGAGACCGACGGCAGTGGCGAGACTGAACTTGAAGTCCAGAAGGCCCTGACGGTAGACCCATGTGTCGATGATGTCCGCGACACCGTAGACCTGCGGCGAATAGAGCATGAATATCTGGTTGAAGCCCGCATCGAGGATGGTTCCGAGCTTTAGGATGAGAACCGTCACGATGACCGGAGCGATCGCCGGAAGCGTTATGTACTTCACCCTCTGCCAGCTGTTCGCACCCTCTACCATCGCGGCCTCGAAGAGGGAAACGTCTATTCCCATCAAAGCTGCGATGAAGATGATCGCCGACCATCCCATCTCCTTCCATGCATCGGAGATGAGGACGACCCACGGGAACGTCGATGTGTTGGAGAGGAAATCCACAGGAGTTCCTCCGAACATCTTCACTATGTCGTTGAAAACACCATCTCCGGGGGCCAGCAGCGTGAGGAGTATTCCGTACATGATGACCCATGAGAGGAAGTGAGGAAGGTATGCGAGCGTCTGCACGACCTTCCGCAGCACAGGACGGGTGCACTCATATATCGCTATGGCGAGTATGATCGAGAGCGGAAGCGATATCAGCAGCTTCCCGACCGAGTACATCACGGTGTTCCTCAGCAGCGACCAGAAGTAGAAGGAGTTGAAGAACTCCATGAAATTGTCGAATCCCACCCACGGTGAGCCGGAAACTCCCGCAACGGCGCGAAAATTCTTGAACGCTATCTGAGCATTCCATATCGGGATGTACTTGAAGATTATGTAGTAGATCAGGGGAAGAAGAACAAGAAGATAAACAGAGCGGTGCCTGACCACTTCCCTGTAGAGCCTGCCGTGTCTGCGCTCGCCGGTACCGTCCGACAGACGGACAGCGGCATCAGACGATCCGTTTTTTCCTTTTCTCATAGTCTACCTCGTAGTTTCAGTCTAAGGGCGTATGAAAAGACAATCCAAACCAGCTATTGCACAATTCCGACCTGTAGAATATCAAAAGAGCGTCATAAACGCTGTCTGTACTGCCCGGGGCTCATTCCCTTTATCCTGCGGAACACGCGGCAGAAATACGCCTGATCATGAAAGCCCGATTCATCAGCGATCTCGCTCATCGATGCGCCTGTTCCGAGAAGGAGAGAGCACGCAAGCCCCACGCGGCATCTGTTGAGGTAGTCCCACGGAGATACTCCCATCTCTCTGCGGAATATTCTCGTGAGGTAGTCCTCGCTTATATTGACGCTCTCCGCGATCTGCCACCGCGTCACCTGCCTTGTCATATGGCGGTTCATATACGCTATTGCCCTCTTCACGAGAGCGCCCGTCAGCGGCGGCAGCGGACTTTCCCCTCCTGCTATCGCAAGAAGCCGGGCGACAAAGTCCGGAGCATCAAGAAGGGCGCTGTTCACGATGATCACATTGGGCACTCCCGCTATATCAGCCACATCCGCAGAGGAGAATGCGTCCTTAACAATGAGGACAGGGCACGAAGCAAACCTCCGCGAATGTCTGACGGCGGAGAGCATTCCCTCCGCCTCATGCAGAACGATAAGCCGCACCTGCCCCTCTGCTGAGAGCATTTCCTCAACGGGAAGGCCCTCCTCTATCCTGCCGGCACCAGAGAAGATCAAATCAAGCTGGGGAATTCTCTCCGAAGAGAGTATCAGGACTTCCTCCGCCGCGCTTCTGTCGCACTCCAGCGCCACTGGAAGCGATATCTCCCTGCCGCTGAAGCCGAAGAGCATAACGGGAAGAGTACGCGCAAAGCGGTGGCCTTTGAGAAGTGAAAAAAGTTCCGTGCCTGACAATCCCTTTCCCCTCCTCCATGCAACGGCAGACGGGCGGGGATTCATATGATGCAGAAGATGCGCGAAGCTGCCGGCATCCGCTTTTTCCACAGGAAGCGAAAGGAGCGATGACGGTACGGCATCATCGGAAAGCCACAGCACGGTACCGTCAGGTACAGTGACCGAAGGATGGCCTGAGAGCACCGGATACGGCAGCCGGAAGAGAGCATCGGAGCCGTCAAAGGCCATATCGCCGGAGTGAAGCGCGGCAATCTTGGCGGCATAGCGAAGCGCAGAATCCGGCCTTTCCTTTTTGATCTTCCCGTCTCCGGCTATGCGGAATAAAACAGATGACGGCGTGAGCGTCACGGTTATATGCGGCTGTGCGGCGCTGACTGCCTCGGAGACAACGAGGAGAAGCTCCGCAGCGAGGTCGGTGTCCATCTCCACAGACGGAAGCTCGCCTGAGCATTCCACATCCGCACCCTCATTTTCCAGCTTTGATACAAGCTCGGAAAGCGGCACGAGCGCCTTGTCCATATCCAGCTCCCCGAACTCTGCAAGCGAGAGCGAGAGCATGTGCTCTGCCTTCGTGACAGCCTCCGCCATCTCCTTTCTCGGGAACCTGCCGCCGCCTGAAAGTATTCTGTGCATCTCAGAGAGGGGCCCTCTCAGCGCTTCTGAGACACCAGCATAGAACTCTCCGGCCTTCCTCTCCCCCTCCTCGGCAGCCTCCGCGGCCTTTTCGGCGATATCGAGAAGGCTGATGCCTTTCAGCGCGGAGGAAACGGAGGCCCTTATGTCCTCAAGCACATGAGCCTCGCACCATGAGGTGCCTATCACGATATATCCAAGTTCCTGACTGTCATAGAAGAGAGGTTCCACGACGAATGTACCCTTCTCTGTGACATATGAGAAACTCTCGGGAAGGAGTTCCCTGCGCGGGAATGTGACGCTCTCAGAGAATATCTTTCCTCCAGAGAAGCCTCCAAGCATCTCCGAATAGCTGAAATCTCGGTAAAGGACTATAACGGAGGAAGTGATGCCTAGAGACGGGAAGAGAGAGTACATCAGGGAGGGAATGACAGAGTGCGAACGCGCTGCGAGAAGCCCTGTCTTGAATGAGTCCAGCACACGCGTCTCGTTCCCTATCTTCTCCCTCTCCCTGGCGTAAAGCCTCTTCTCCTCATGGAGTATCCTTGAGATCAGGAAATCCCGCTTCTCCGCAGGGGCCTCATGCAAGAGGAGCATCTCAGCCCACTTCATCGCCTCCATGATGACCTCAGCCTCTCCATGAGCATCAAAATATGCGGATGCAGACTCTATCACATCCGCCTCATCCATCCCCTCTCCATAGAGAAAACGGAGCATCGCGGCTGCATGTGAAAAGAGTTTGCCATCGTCCGTCCTCGATCTCAGCCATCTCAGGAAGCTCTCTCTGTCCTTTATCTCCTCCCGTGCCCTGTCAGCACCGCCGAAGCTGTCGCGGCAGCCGCAGGAGCTCCTGACGACGAGCGGCGCAGGGAGGATTATATCGGAGAAAAGCGCCCCTCCCTCATCCTCCATCGCCCTTACAAGAGAGTAGGATGCCTCGAGAAGCCTCTGTATGGGCATGCGTACGGTAGTCAGCCCCACATCGAGGAGATGATTCTCCTCGTTGTCATTGAATGCTGCGATGCCCACGGTTCCCGGAACCGATATTCCGTGGCTGCGGAGCACTGTGTCAGCCCCGAGGATCAAAAGGTCGGAAGCGGCGACTATGCAGTCGTAAGACTCTCCCGGAACAAGCCCTCTCCTCATGAGCTCATTCATCGCTTCCTCGCCTTCCGACCATGGACGCGGAGAGGAGACAAGTCCGGCATCGAATGGGAGAAGGCTGTCAGAGAGCGCATCGAGATATGCCTGATACCTTGCCTCGGCGCTGCCGTGGTTCTCAGGACCGCGGAGGAACGCGATGCGCCTTGCCCCATGTCTCTTTATGAAATGCATCACAGCGGCGTACATCCCGCTGTAGGCATCGAAGTCAACGGAGGGGATACCGGGGACAGCCATGCACATCGAGACGACGGGAAGATGTTCTGAAAGCCCTTTCACGAAGCCTGAAATGCTTTCGGTGTCCTCCGCTCCGGTCAGCGATGATGACCACACGATCGCACCATCAAGCGACGAGCGGTCAACAAGATCATAGATACTGTTGCGGAGGTACTCGCTTCCTCCTGGATACCCGATCCTGCCGCCGGGAAAGAGCAGAAGGGCCTCGTCGGGATGCTCTTCGGAGAGCATGGAGGCAAGACGCCACATGGCTCTGCTGGCCCCCTGATATATATTGGCAAGAACAAGACCGGTCCTCTTTCCCATAGAAAGGATTCTACCACAACGGCAAATGATGCGGTGAAAAGGGAGAGAGGCGGTCAATCCGTTTGACATATCCGCAATTACGGGTAAACTGAAACCATGTTCCGATTTTCAAGTGCGGAAAAACAGCTCAGGAATATCAACAGCCTGATAGAACGCTTCATGCCGGTTCTCACTCCGCTTGGAGTCCTTCTCGGGCTGCTGTTCTACGGTGTTTTCATGCCGTTCAAAGAGACTGTCACATGGCTCTTCGCCTTCCTCACGCTTGTCAACGGAATGGGAGTCTCCGTAAAGGACTTTGGCAGCATAATAAGGCATCCGCGCCCGGTAGCCGTATTCCTTCTCTGCTCATACATACTTCTTCCCGTCTCTGCGACCTTCGTCTCTAAGCTGATCTTCTCATCAAGTCAGGAGACGATACTGGGATTCGCCCTTCTCTACTCCATTCCGACAGCAGTGGTCGCCTGCATATGGTCGGGCATCTACGGAGGAAACGGTGCCCTCTCGCTGACTGTTCTCGTCATAGGCACGCTGCTTGCGCCGATTGCGACGCCTCTTTCCGTCAGGCTGCTTGCGGCATCAGAGATAACAATAGACACAAAGGGAATGATGATATCGCTGCTGATGATGGTCGTCATTCCGTCATTGATAGGCATAGCGCTGAATTTCATCACAAAAGGAAGATGCACGGATCACGCGGTTCCATGCCTGAAACCGTTCACGAAGCTGGCGCTCCTTCTTGTGATAACGGTAAACACAAGCCAGGTCGCTGAGGAGCTTATCTCGTCGGCATCGCCGGCATACATCCCAGATTTCGCTGCGGCCTTCATCTTCACGGTGCTCGGCTTCATCATTGCCCGTCTCGTCTCCCGCCTCTTCTCCCTCAACAGGGAGGATACAGTGTCGGTGACCTTCGCTTCGGGAATGAGGAACATCTCGGCGGCAATGGTAATAGCTATCAGCTTCTTCCCGCCGCAGTCTGTGCTCCCCGTGATATCAGGCATAGTCCTGCAGCAGTCGGCTGTGGCAATCGCATCGCATTTCCTCTTTGGCAGAAAGCCGGGAAAGGATAATATGAATACTGTAAAGGAGAGGACATAGAATGAAGAATGTCTCGGAAATGACGGTCAAGACCGATCGTCCTGTTAAGATCGTACAGTTCGGAGAAGGCAACTTCCTCCGCGCTTTCGTTGACTGGATCATCGACATACTCAACGAGAAGAGCGATTTCAATGGAAGCGTGATGATGGTTCAGCCTCTTAAGAATGGCATGGGCGAGATGATAAACGCCCAAAACGGCATCTATACGACCGTGCTCCGCGGCGTCCAGAACGGCAAGCCCGTCGAGGAGTTCAGGAAGGTCACAAGCGTGAAGGGATGCATCAATCCGTTCACACAGTATGACGAGTACATCAAGCTGGCCGAGAACCCCGATCTCAGATTCCTCATCTCCAACACAACGGAAGCGGGAATCTCCTACCATGAGGGCGACAAGCTGGAGGACAGGCCGCAGGTATCCTACCCCGGAAAGGTCTGCGCTTTCCTTTACCACCGCTACAGGACTTTCGGCGGCGACAAGTCAAAGGGCATCATCGCGATTCCCTGCGAGCTGATAGACAAGAACGGAGACAACCTCAAGAGGATCGTCCTCCAGTATGCTGAGGAGTGGAAGCTCGAGGAAGGCTTCATCGACTGGCTCAACACGGCATGCGACTTCTGCAACAGCCTCGTTGACAGGATCGTCCCGGGATATCCGAGAGCTGAGGCTGAGGCGATCTGCAATAAGCTCGGCTATCAGGACAATCTCCTCGACAGCGCCGAGATCTTCCTTCTCTGGGTCATAGAGTGCCACGGAAAGACGCACGAGGATGAGCTTCCGACAGACAAGGCAGGAGTGAATGTCATCTGGACGGATGATATGTCCTTCTACCGCACGAGGAAGGTGCGCATCCTCAACGGAACACACACGATGATGGTTCTCGCCGCCTACCAGACCGGTCTGAACACCGTCGAGGAGTGCATCAAGAGCGATCTGATCTTCCCGTTCGCCAAGAGAGGCCTTTTTGAGGAGATCATCCCGTCGATGGACGGAGACAAGGAGCAGCTCAGGCAGTATGCAGGAGACGTTCTCGAGAGATTCGCGAATCCCTACATCGTTCATCTCCTTCTCTCGATCTCTCTCAACAGCGTATCCAAGTTCAAGACAAGGGACCTTCCCTCGCTTCTCGGCTATGTGAAGAAGGAAGGAAAGCTCCCGCCGGTGCTCACATTCTCCCTCGCCTCCCTCATCTCGTTCTATGAGGGCACGGAATACGACGGAACAGCGCTCAAGGGAACAAGGAACGGCGAGCACTACGCCATTCAGGACAGCCCCGAGATTCTTGAGAAGTTCAGAAAGCTCTACTCGGCATCGTACGCGGACGTGAAGGAGAAGGCTTCTGTGATCGCGCATGAAGTTCTCTCCGATGCCTCATGGTGGGGAGAGGATCTCACAGCCGTCGCAGGCCTGGAGAAGCTGGTCGCAGCGGACCTCGAGAGCATCTGGACAGTCGGCATGACGAAAGCGATTGAGAGCATCTGAGGACAAGATGGAAAGTGAGCTTATCAGAATAAACGGCAAGGACAATGTGGCGGTGGCTATCACCGCCCTTGCGAAAGGCGATGTCGTTACCGTCGGTGATGACACGTTCACGATCTTCTCCGACATCCCCCGCGGCCATAAGGTTGCGATCAGGGACATCTCGAAGGGAGAGAGGATAATCAAATACGGCTATCCCATCGGAGAGGCAACGGAGGACATAGGCAAAGGCCGCCACGTCCATGCATTCAACATCCGCACTCTCCTCAACGAGAACGCCGAGTATCACTATGACGAGGCGGCGGCTGCGGAGGCTGTTGAAGAAGCTGAGGAGGACAGGCTCAGATGGAAGGATCATGTTCCCACCATCATGGCCTATAAGAGAAAGAACGGAGACATCGGCATCCGCAACGCCCTCTGGATCATCCCGACAGTCGGCTGCGTGAACCGCATCTCAATGCAGCTCGAGGCGTGGGGAAACGCAGCCCTCGGCCTTGAGGACGGAGTGCATGCATACACCCATCCCTTCGGCTGCTCGCAGCTCGGAGAGGACCACGACAACACGCGCCATATCCTCGCCGATCTCGTGCACCATCCCAACGCGGGAGGTGTGCTCGTAATCGGACTGGGATGCGAGAACAACACGATGGATTCCTTCAAAGAGCTTCTCGGGCCGGTGGATGAAGAGAGAGTGAAGTTCCTCGTATGCCAGGAGTCAGAGGACGAGGTCGCCGACGGAAAGAGGCTACTCTCAGAGATCGCAGAGGCGATGAAAAACGACAAACGCGAGGCCGTACCGATGTCGCGTCTCGTCGTCGGCTTCAAGTGCGGCGGCTCAGACGGACTCTCTGGAATCACCGCGAACCCGCTCGTAGGACGCTTCTGCAACGAACTTGTCGGCATGGGCGGAACAGGCATTCTCACCGAAGTTCCCGAGATGTTCGGCGCTGAGCAGATGCTCATGAACAGGGCTGTGAACAGGAAAGTCTACGAAGAGACGGTTAAGCTGATACAGGACTTCAAGCACTACTTCACTTCCCACGGACAGGTTGTCTACGAGAACCCCTCCCCCGGCAACAAGGCCGGCGGAATATCGACGCTCGAGGACAAGAGCCTCGGATGCGTGCAGAAGGGTGGCCGTGCTCCTGTAAGCGGCGTTCTCGGATACGGAGAGAGGGTGAAAAAGCCCGGTCTGAATCTCCTCTCGGGCCCCGGCAACGACATCGTCTCGACAACTGCTCAGAGCGCTGCGGGCGCACATATGATCCTCTTCACGACAGGAAGAGGAACTCCGCTCGGAGCTCCGGTCCCGACTGTGAAGATCGCGACGAACAGGGAGCTTGCGGAGCACAAGAGCGACTGGATAGACTTCGATGCTTCCGCAATGCTCAGCGAGGACCCGAGGAAGGTCACGGAGGATCTTATCAAGCTCATCATCTCCATCGCGAATGGTGAGGTTCATACCAGAAACGAGATCAACGGCTATACGGAAATCTCGATCTTCAAGGACGGAGTAATACTATGAAAGAATTTATGGACAAGGATTTCCTGCTTGAGAGCGGGATGGCGAAAACTCTTTACCATGAATATGCGGCCGACATGCCTATATTCGACTATCACTGCCACCTCATCCCCTCGCAGATAGCTGAGGACAAGAGGTTCACAACCATTACAGATGCCTGGCTCGGCGGAGACCACTACAAGTGGAGGCAGATGAGGACCTGCGGATTTGACGAGAAGCTCATCACGGGCGATGCCGATCCATACGACAAGTTCCTCGCCTGGGCAGAGACGATGGAGAACCTCATCGGCAATCCTCTCTACCACTGGACGCACCTCGAGCTGCAGAGATACTTCGGCATAAAGGACGTGCTCTGCAGGAAGAACGCGAAGAAGATCTATGACGAGGCGAATGAGCAGTTCAAATCCAATCCGGAACTCTCCGTTTTCGGCATCATGAAGAAGTTCAAGGTCTACGCTGTCGGCACGACCGACGATCCGGCGGACGATCTTGCATATCACAAGGTGATAAGGGAAGAGGGAAAGTGCCCCGCCAAGGTGATCCCCTCATACCGCCCCGACAAGGCCCTGAATATTGAGAAGCCCGATTTCGCCGACTACATGGCAAAGCTCGGAAAGGCCGCCGGCATTGAGATAAAGAGCGCCGCGGACGTCGTAAAGGCACTCGTGAAGAGACTTGAGTTCTTCGTGGAGATGGGCTGCCGCGCATCCGATCACGCGCTTATGTCCGCACCCCACACATTCTGGGAAGAGGCAAAGCTCGACGCGGTATTCCAGAAGAAGATGAACGGAGGCACAGTCTCCGCAGAGGAAGCCGATGCATGGAGGACATATGTTCTCTCCGCCCTCGCACGCGCCTACAAGAAGAACAATGTGGCTATGCAGCTCCACTTCGCTGCCATCAGGGACAACAACGCGAAGATGTACAAGGTGCTCGGACCTGACACAGGTTATGATGCTTCCTATGACACCGATCTCGCGGCAGGTCTTGCGGCGTTCCTCTCGGCGCTCACCGATACGGACGATGTGCCCAAGACGATCCTCTACACGCTCAACCCGAAGGACTACTATGTGCTCGGCACGCTGATGGGATGCTATCAGGGCGGCGGAGTCAGGGGCAGGATACAGCTCGGCTCTGCATGGTGGTTCTGCGATCACAGGGACGGAATGGAGGAGCAGATAAAGGTTCTCGGAAACCTCGGGGCCCTTCCTCTCTTCGTCGGAATGCTCACAGATTCCCGCTCCTTCCTCTCCTATCCGAGGCACGAGTACTTCAGAAGGATACTCTGCAACGTCATCGGAGGCTGGGCGGAGAATGGAGAGGTTCCCGCTGATCCCGAGATGCTGGGAGAGGTCGTGCGCAACATCTCCTTCAACAACGCACAGAAGTATTTTGAGGGCTGATATGGAAAGAGGGAGAGATGACGAGAAGCAGATGAGCGCGGTGACGCGCACCATCTCAATACTTGAGGCGCTCTCAAGGACTGACGGGATAAACCTTGAGAACCTTGCAAGGACAACGGAGCTCCCGAAAGCCACCCTGCTGCGCTTCCTTTCCTCGCTCACATCCCTCGGATATGTCTACCGTGATGGGGCCGACATGTATCATCTGACGCTGAAGATGTTCTCTGTCGGCTCCAGATCCCTCAAGCACATCGATCTGATAAACACGGCAAAGCCCTTCGCGAAAGAGCTCTGCCAGACGCTCGGAGAGACCGTGCATATGGGGATACTGGAGGACTGGAACGCTGTTTACGTCCTCAAGGAAGAGTCGAGCTACACGCTGCGCATGTACTCACGGGTGGGAAAGGTAATTCCGCTCTACTGCACAGCCATCGGCAAGATATTCCTCTCGGAGATGCCCGAAAATACTCTTAAAGACTATTTCAAGGCCAACCCTCTCAAGCCTTTCACTCCCAAGTCCATAAGGACCGAGGATGCGATGATGGAGGAGCTTGAGAGAATAAGGAGCCGCGGCTGGGCGATGGACGACGAGGAGCATGAGGAGAACGTTGTCTGCCTTGCAGCCCCTGTAAGAGACTACACAGGCTCGGCAATCGCGGCAATGTCCGTCTCATGGCCGATCTTCCGCTTCGACAAGAACAGCTTCGAGGAGACAGTCAAGAAGATCAAGGACACGACAGCGGCGCTGTCAAAGGTTCTGGGATATATCCCGGAAGAGTGAATGAGGGGAGCGTGGAGCTCCCCTTTCTGTTTCAGCATTGCAAACTGACCGCTGTTTCCTGTGATTAATCCGCAGAATCCTGGGATCGTTTTCATTTCTGCATGCAGAGCATAATTTTCCAGATATCGAATAATCACGGAGCATAAACGAATTTATCTCTGCTGATGATCAGAAATGAAGAGTTACTGCATATAAATAACTGCACAGGCCATTAACTATGGAGCTGTATCCTTCATCGCGGCAAAGAACGGGCGAATGATGAGTTAACTGTACTGCGGAGGAACTGCGCATGATGATCTTCATACTGAAACAAGTGATTGACAGCAAACAGATAGTGACGGATTATTTAATTGTATTTCGGCATAATAAAATAATGCCGAATTTCAATAAAAGAACTATGAACTGCAATCAGACTGAACTTCCGTCAGATCAGAAAATATTTTCAGTACAGGAGCTGAGAGACAGAGGATATTCTCAATACAGAGTCTGCAAACTGGTTGATGAGGGAAAACTTGTTAAACTCAGCAAGAGCTATTATGAAAACACTGGATACTGCGGTGAAGAATCTGATTTCTATTATATAGGTGCTTTTACCAGAAAAGGCGTGGTCTGCCTGCTGAGCGCTTCATTCTACTACAGCCTAACAACATTCATTCCGGATTCCGTTGATATTGCAATACCGCGCAAGTCAAAACTGTCTGCTTATCCCGACTGGCCGCCCCTGAATGTCCACTATTTTACAGATGAAAGATATAGCCTTGGCATCACAAGAGCTGGTGAAGGAAAGAACACATTTCAGATTTATGACATAGAGAAAACGGTCACAGATATTGTCTTTTATAAAGAGAAAATCGGCATAGAGGAAACAAAAGAAATATTGCTGAACTATCTGCATCGGCAGGACAGGAATCTGAACAGGCTTCTGGAATATGCTCGGCTCATGAAATGCGAAAAGACAATAAGAGGATATCTGGAGGTACTTGTATGACCAGTGCGGAATCTGTAAGAACCAGATTGAAGAACTATGCTGCCTTGAGTGGGAAACCAATGCAGGAGATTCTGACTCTTTACGGTCTGGAAAGAACAATATACCGGCTGTCAATATCAGAATACAGTGAACGGTTCACTCTTAAAGGAGGGATACTTCTATATGCTTTCTTCAGCGGAGATTTTGCTAGGACAACAAGTGATATAGACCTGCTCGCGAAGAATATCTCCAACAGCATAACCTGTGTAAGAAATATATTTGAGGATATATTCTCCATCGAATGTGATGATGCGCTGAAATACGATCTGAGCACACTTGATGTAAGGGAGACTGCAGAAAACAGGGAATATCACGGTGTAAATATATCTGTTAAAGCCTTTCTTGACAGAACAACAGTTCCTGTTTCCATAGACATAGGATTTGATGATGTGATTTATCCTGAACGGATTAAAATGGAGTTTCCCGTACTGCTTGACATGGCTGTGCCTGAAATCAATGCATATTCAGTTTACTCGGTGATATCGGAGAAGTTTGAGGCTATAGTTTCTCTTGGAGATGCCAACAGCCGGTATAAGGATTTCTATGATATTTATGTGCTCGCCTGCAGGTATGATCTGAGGAGTGCGGAATTGAGAGAGGCTGTAAAGGAGACTTTCCTGCATCGTAAAACAGGATTTGACGATATCTTTGCATTTGAAGATGGTTTTATAAACAGTGAAATCCATCAGCAGAGATGGAACGCGTTTCTGAAAAAGAAGAAGGCAATGGTGAATGCCGGACTTGCCGATGTGATGAAAGTGCTTAAACATCTGTTGCTCCCTGTTGCAGAAAGCATACGCGGCGGTACTGAATACACAGCGAAATGGGATCATGAATCCCTTTGCTGGCGTCATCAGTAAAAGGACATCAAAGCACAGGCGGCCCGTTCCAGTGAGCCGCCTCTCTTTCTACTTTATCCCCTCCGGCTTGTCAGGAAGGGCTGAAAGTTTGTCATAGACCATCTTCGCAACCCACTCCGCACCTTCCGGCCTGAGATGTGTGTCATCCTCGTCTCCGTTGGGATAGTTCTCATAAAGTCCTGCATCAAAGTGCATATAGTATTTCTTCGACTCCTCCTCCCCTGCTTTCACTATTCCAAGCATCGTGGGTATTGTGAGATCGATGCAGTCAACTCCTGCCTCTGCGGCTGCCGCCTTCATAGCAGCGGGCCAGTCACCGTGCGAATCTGTAAGTTCTCCGCCGGAGAAACGCCTTCTGGCGATTGATGTGAGGAAGATCACCCTCGCGCCCTTCTCCTTCATCTTTCCCGCCATATAGCAGAGATTGACGATGTACTGATGCCACGGGTCAGTTCCGCGCGCAGGATCATCGAGCTTCTCATCGTTGTGTCCGTACTGGATAAGCACAAGATCGCCGGGCTGCGCAGTTTCAAGGGCTCTGGCGAATATGCCGAGCGATATAGCATCTTTGGTTGAACGGCCGTTTACTGCGAAATTCTCCACCTTCCAGCCATCCCTGACATACTGTACGAAAGCCTCGCCCCATCCGGTCTCGGGTCTCACCTCATCATCCTTCACCGCACAGGTTGAATCTCCCAGAAGGATTATCTGATGCATTCTCTGCCTCCCTGAAAAGAAAAGCCGGAGACCGAAGCCTCCGGCGCTTTCTGTGAGAATGATACTCCCAGAACTGTGATACTTCAACGATCAGGCAGTAGCCTTGAGGATGAAGTCGATTATGAACAGCACAGATGCCACTGCGATGATAGGATGTATCTCATTGGCTTTCTTCGTGCAGATCTTCGTGATGCAGTACATGATGAATCCTGCCGCAATACCGTTGGTGATGCCGTATGTGAAGCTCATGATGGCAACGGTGAAGAACGCAGGAACAGCCTCGTTGAGGTCCTTCCAGTTGATCTCTGCGAACGGCTCAACCATAAGAATACCGACAACGATGAGTGCCGGCGATGTTGCCGCCGAAGGTACCATTCCGATAAGTCCTGAGAACGGGAGACATACGAGGAAGAGGATCGCAGTCACAAGGCTTGTAAGTCCTGTGCGTCCGCCTGCGGCGATACCTGCAGAGCTCTCGACGAATGTTGTAGCGTTGCTTGTTCCGAAGCATGCGCCGATGCTTGTGGCAACACAGTCGGCTACGAGGGCCTTGTCAAGGCGGCTCTTGAAGCCTGTCCTCTCAAGCGCCTTCTCATCTTCCTCGTCGAAGATGTGGCTCTTGCGGCCTGTTCCGATGAATGTTCCGATCGAGTCGAATGTATCAGAAAGGCTCATCGAGAAGATTGTCACAATAACAAAAGGAATCTTTGCCGGATCGGAGAAGAGAGAACCGAAACCGGGAGTTCCGAAGAAGCTGAATGCCACTTCCCTGAATCCCTGCATAGTCTCGCTGCCGGAGAAGATCGTCTCAGGAATCTGAGTAACACCCATTGGGATGCCTATGATCGTCGTCGCGATGATTCCGATAAGCATGGCTCCCCTGACCTTCATGACCATAAGCACAACGATAATGAGAAGGCCTATGACAGCGAGCACAAGATGCGGAGCGTTGAAAGGCTGCATTCCGGGAGTAACGCTGGGATATGCTCCAGTGAATGAGATGAGCCCCGCGTTGTTCATGCCCAGATAGGCGATGAAGAGGCCGATACCGCCTCCGATTGCGTTCTGCAGTCCTTCGGGAATCGACTTGACGATGGATTTTCTGAGCTTCGTCACGGTGATGATAATGTTTATCAGACCGCAGATGAAGACCATCGCAAGCGCTTCCTGCCATGCAAAGCCGCCTGCCATGCAGATGGTATAGGTGAAAAGGGCATTGAGGCCCATTCCAGGGGCGATGGCGTAAGGCACATTGGCGAACAGAGCCATAACGAGCGTTCCCACAGCCGCCGCGAGACATGTCGCCACGAAAACTCCATGCCAACTCATTCCGGTTTCGCCGAGCATATTCGGGTTGACGAATATGATGTAGGCCATCGTGAAGAATGTCGTAAAGCCGGCTACTACCTCGGTCTTTACATTGGTATTCTTCTCAGCGAGACAAAAGAAATCCTTCATATCCACTCCTTTCCTAAGAAGATGAAGGACGGACGGGAACCGTGAAACGGAACCCTGTCGCATCCACTCTAACCACGCACAGTATAAATACAATTCATGATATGCGCAATTTTTCTTTCAAAAACAGACAGAATACAGAATTCTATACAGTAAAAAATGTTTAATGAAGAAAAAAGAACCGGACAGTCTATGCCGTCCGGTTCCGTACTGGAAAGATGTCAGCGCTGTACGCGTCCTGAACCATCTCCTTCGCAGAGCGCCTTGACCTCGCTGAGGCGGGTAAGGTTGAAGTCGCCGATGATCGAATGCTTGAGGCAGGATGCTGCGACAGCGAAGTTGATCGCATACTGCTCGTCATCGAAGTGCGAAAGGGCATAGATGATGCCGGCTGCGAATGAGTCTCCGCCGCCTACCCTGTCAACGATGTCCGTGATCTCATAGTGCCTCGAGAGATAGAAACCTGTCTTTCCGGAAAGGGCAGCGGACCAACCGTTGTGATCTGCGCTCTTGGATTCACGGAGAGTGATGGCAACAACGGAAACGTTGGGGAACTGCTCCTTGACCTTTGCAGCAAGCTCCTCATAAACCTTGGTATCAAGCTCGCCCTTTGTTACGTCGCTGTCAGCTTCGATTCCGAGGCACTTCTGGATGTCCTCCTCGTTTGCGATGATGACATCAGCATACTTCACGAGCTCCCTCATCACCTCAGGAGCCTTCTTTCCGTAGTTCCAGAGCTTCTTGCGGTAGTTGAGGTCGATCGAAACCGTGGCACCAGCCTTCTTAGCTGCCTTCATCGCCTCAAGGGCACAGTCAGCGGCTCCCTGACTGATAGCGGGAGTAATACCTGTGGTATGGAACCAGTCGGCTCCCTTCATGATGGCATCGAAGTCAAAATCTGCGGGAACAGCCTTGGCAACTGCTGACTCAGCACGGTCATATACAACGAGAGAAGGTCTCTGGTTCGCACCTGTCTCAAGGAAATATATTCCGAGCCTTCCGCCCTTCACCTTCTTTATCGAAGAAGTATCAACGCCGTACTTCATGAGCTCGCGCTCGGCAGCCTCGCCTACAGCGTTCTCAGGAAGAGCTGTCACGAAGGAAGCGTTCTCTCCGAAGATCGAGAGGGAAACAGCCACATTTGCCTCGCCGCCGCCGAATGTCGCCTCAAGGGACGGTGTCTGGAAAAGACGATAAAGCTCCTGGCTTCTCAGGCGCAGCATGATCTCGCCGAAAGTCACATATTTCTTGGACATAAAAACCTCCTATCCGATAATCAATCATTAGGATAATATAATATAGATACGACAGATTGTAATGTGACTGTGACGGGCGGTCAAGTTTAAATTGAAACAATGTTCCATTTCCTGAGGCGGTGTGGTATAATCCCGGGAAGAGAACAGAAAAGGAGAGCAGATATGACAAAAGAAGAACTTTTCACGACGTTCCATGATATCGGTCTCGTACCTGTCGTAAAGATCGACGATGCCGAGAAGGCAGTACCTCTTGCAAAGGCGCTGATAGACGGAGGAATCCCCTGCGCCGAGATCACATTCCGCACTGCAGCCGCAGAAGAAGCAATCAGGAATGTCACAAAGGCATATCCGGAGATGCTCGTAGGAGCCGGAACTGTAATCAATCCCGAACTTGCAGAGAAGGCTGTCGCAGCCGGAGCCAAGTTCATCGTATCCGCAGGATTCAATCCCGAGACGGTGAAGTGGTGCCTTTCGCACAACATACCGGTAGTGCCCGGCGTATGCACGCCCTCTGAGATCGAGAAGGGACTTGCGATGGGCCTCGACGTGCTCAAGTTCTTCCCGGCGGAGGCTTCCGGCGGCGTGGCAATGCTCAAGGACCTCTCCGGCCCGTTCTCACAGGTCAGGTTCATGACGACAGGCGGCATCAACATCAACAACCTCCCCGACTATGCAAAGGCATCAAACGTGCTCGCAATCGGAGGATCGTGGATGGTCAAGGCCGATCTCATCAACGAAGAGAAGTGGGATGAGATAACTCGTCTCTGCAAGGAAGCGAGAGTAAAGCTGCAGGGCTTCACGCTTGCACATGTCGGAATCAACCTTCCCGATGCGGATGCCGCAGCCTCTGTGTCAAACGAGTTCGCGAAGCTCGGACTGGAGGTAAAGAACGGCAACTCCTCCATCTTCATGAACAAGGAGATCGAGGTTCTGAAGAAGAACTACCTCGGAAAGAACGGACATCTCGCTTTCAGATGCAACGACATCGAGAGAGCAATCTACTTCCTCAAGGGAGAGGGCTTCACAGTCAACGAGGAAACCGTATCCCGCGATGCGAAGGGAAAGATCAAGGTCTGCTACCTCAACGAGGAGATCGGCGGTTTCGCAATCCACCTCATAAAGTAAGGACTGAGACACATACATTTGAAAACCGGCAAAGCGGGGTTCACGCCCTGCTTTGTTCATTAACAAGAATAATCAGCATCATTTCGATATTCCGGTGAATGCTTCGGATCGAGCGAGAATCTCCACCCTCTTCCTGCCCGTCATCATCAATTGTCACAATCACTCCGTTCGTGAGCCGCGAAGTTCTTACTGAAACATCTTGCACAAAACACGATTACGGCCATACAGAAATGTTCAACTAATCCCTTGCAAAATATAAGAGAGTTTTTCTTATATGCTGGTATATCTGCATAAACTCCAAAATCATCAAGATAATCCTGATGAATAGGCCGGTAATCGTCAAAATAATTTTGATGATTCCGCCTTAACATGAAACAGCACTGTTTAAAAACAGAAAAAGGCCGCACTTAAATGCACGACCTTATCAGGACTTCTCAGAGAATCTGTATGCCCACTTAGTATCGCCCGCGGTGTATCTCCGCCTGTATTCGCGTACTGTATATGTGTTGAGCCCTGTCTCTCTGGCAGTCTTTTTATAACCGTAACCCTTCTCAAACAGGCTCAGACACTCAAGCCTCTTCTCCGAAGGTATCCATGAACGCGTGATGGAGGATTGTCTTTCTCCTGTCATGAAGATGTCCTCCTGAAATATGCGGGGCACACCTGCAAGTATGCCCCGAGAAATCAATAGATGATTAAGCCTGAGGTCCCTCAGCTACCTTCTCCGGGAAAACAGCATTGTCACCGAAAGTGAGCGTGATAGTAGGCTCTTCAGTATATTTCTGATCAGCAGAAATCCATGCTTTGATAGTCTTTGCTGCTGCAAGTTCAGGAGTATTGCCAAGGTAGATAATCTTATCTCCATCACCCTGAACTTCAGCATTGTCATCTCCCTCGTTTGCAGGATCAACAGCTATCTTGAGCCAGCCATTCTCAGGCAGATCGAAGGAGAGAAGTGCATAGTATCCTTCATCCTCGTTCTCACCATACATACCAACTTCTGTGACATAATTGAATGTTCCGGAAATAACACCATCAGCGCTGATCTTAACATCCTTCTGGAACGTCTCAGCTGTTGTATCAGCCTTGATAGGTGTTGTATCAAAATCACCGGCTTTGACAACCTCTGCATAATCAGGGCCATCATTGCCATCATCACATGCCACGAATCCGAATACGACCATCATTGCGAGAAGAGCAATAAGAATCTTCTTCATTTCAAATCCTCCATAAATGGGTTTTACTATGGAGAATCCTACCCCCTCCCCCCGTTCATTTCTGTCAAGTCGAATCTTCGCTGAAAAATGTCGATATAGTTGAAAAATGCCCGGAAAACCGGGCATCAAGAAGTCAGTATTCAGGATTTGCTCAATGAGAGAGATTAACTCCGTCCTCTATTATGATCTTCTCACCTTCACATACCACTTCCACATTGTCGAGAGTGAGCTCAGCGTTGCGGATGCGGAAACCGCGGGAATGAGGTTCAGGCAGTCCGAGGTACATATCGCTCTCGTCCACCGGTCTGTCGGCATCAGGGGTTACCGCGAATGATGAGTTGCGTATGACGAGATTCCTGACAGGACTTTCCGGAAGGCCTACGGCCATTCCCGCAGAGGAACGCGAACCCTCCGCATGGCAGTCCTCTACGGTGATATTGCAGAGAGAGGGAGTACCGTCGTTCACCGGCATGCTGTCAAGGGAGAAGAGCGACATATCATCGGTGCCGCATCTGTAGTACATGTTTATCACGAACGGACAGAGGTTGTTCCGCATCGTTATGCGCCTGAATACGACATCGCGTATTATTCCGCCCCTCGTGCGCCTCGACTTTATCCTTATTCCCCTGTCAGTACCGTCAAGGAGGCAGTCCTCGGCAACCAGTCCCGATATCTCAGCAGCTGTCTCAGAGCCTATAACGGTGCCTCCATGCGCAGCTTTCACCGTGCATCCCTTTATAAGAACGTTCTTCGTCGGTATGTTGTCCTTTATGCCGTCAGGGCCTGATCCCGACTTGAGCGCTATTCCGTCATCGCCGACATCAACAATGCTGTCAAGTATTCTTACATTGCTTGATGACTCTATATCGATGCCGTCTGTATTCGGAGCATCATAGGGATTTTTTATGTTGACGTTCCTGACTGTGACATTCTCAGAGAAGAGGAGATGCACCGTCCAGAACGGCGACTGCGTTATCGTTATTCCCTCTATGGTCACATCCTCACTGTTCTTCACCTGGATAAGAGGAGGACGCAGGAACTGATGATCTCTTCCGCCGCCGCCTCCAGGCTGGTTCCTGTAATCGGGATTGAGGGCTGCGAACTTCTTCTCGATCTCCATCTCGGGAGAGGTTATCTTCCTCCTTCTCCTGTCCATGGCGATGTCCCACCACGCTTTTCCTGAGCCGTCTATCGTTCCTTCTCCCGTGATCACGACATCATTAGCGTTCTCTATGAAAACGCAGGGATGCATAGCCCAGCACTTCACGCCTTCCCATCTGGTGAATACAGGCTGGTAGAGGCTGAAATCAGGGATGAAGCGGAGAACAGCTCCCTTTTCAAGCACCAGCCTCGCTCCGGAGGGAATCTCCAGCGGGCCTGTCGAGTAGATTCCGGAGGGAAGCACGACTTCCCTCTCATATTTCAGGGCCTCCATGAGCCCTGCGGAGACATCCCGGCCATCTGCCGCTATACCGTATGAAAGAATATCTGCACGAGCCATAGCTCCTCCTTTCTCCTTTACTTCCTCAGCTCCGGGTCTTATCCTTTCCATATGCCCAGAATAGGATACAGAGCACATGATTTCGGAAAATTCGACTCCGCGGAAGCCCTCGGGGAGAGAATTGAGAGCATCCGTCCATCCTTCATACAGCTGGCACTCGGGAAGGTAATACCTTCCTCACTGCCGTGGAAGGAGTGGGATGAGGAATACATCTCATCAGTCACCTCGGTTCTCAGGAAGCACGGCGTGGAGGTAGCCATGATCGGCTGCTACATCAACCCCGTCCATCCTGACGATGACAGGAGGAAAAGCGAGATAGAACGCTTTGAGAAGTCCCTCTCGCTGGCCTCCGCCTTCGGCTGTCCCTATGTGGGCACTGAGACTGGAACGCGCAATCCGGAAGGAGGATACTCCATAGAGACTTCGTCGGAAAAGACGTTCTCCGTCTTTCTGGACAGTCTTTCCAGAATGCTCGATGCGGCGGAACGCCACAACGCCTTTGTCGCGATGGAGGCCGTCGCACACACCCACACCATCTCATCTCCTGAACGCGTGAGGAAAGTGCTTGAGACCTTCCCTACAAGCCGCCTCAAGCTGATTCTCGACCCGGTAAACCTTATCCCATACACGGGAATACCGGAAGCCGACGGCGTTCCTCTCTCCATTCCCACGGAGGAAGCGGAGAGCAGATTCATCTCAGACATCCTCGATCTCTACGGCAGCCGCCTCGTCGCAGTCCATGCGAAGGACTACATACTGGACAGCTCCACAGGATTCAAGATCGGGAACCTGCCGGCACTCACCGGATGCTTCCGATGGAAGAACTTTGCCCGCGAGCTCAGAAGAAGAAATATAGATGTCCCATGGCTTCTTGAGAATCACAACCCGCTGACGGTGAAGGAGACTGCGGAAACCATGGAAAAATTCTAACGCCGCGGCATCTGCAATTAACGGGCTTTTTTTGGATAAAAACGATAACTGACGGGGGATGCCGAAGCATCCCTCGCTTCGCTAAAGCAGATACGGCTGGGAGAATGACACCGGATGCCTGTTCTCCGCAAGCACTTTCTCAAGATACGCGGTATCAAGAGAGAGCTCCGAGACGAGATGAACAAGAAGTGACTCTCCGATCAGATTCTGCTCGCAGAAGAGATATGCCAGCGCCTTTTCCGCGATGTGCCCGGGAAGGATTGAGTTGAGATAGATTCCCGCATCATCCGAATCCCCGTAGCGGCAGATAAGGTTATCGTAGAGCATCGAAGCCTCTGGCTTCTCATGCAGCGCCTCAAGCTCATTCATAAGCGCTTTGGTATTGCCCCTTCCGGCCTCCTCTCCCAGCGGCTTGAGCGTGAAGAACGTGTACTCCTTGCCGGGAAGGAAGTGGTGCTCCTCGCATCTCGCCGCATAATTAGGTTCAAGATCGCTGTCCTTTATCCTGTCTCCGCCGACTACTATCAGAGGATCGAAATAGAGGGCAGGGCACTCCTTCCCCTCCACCTGATAATACCTGTACGTATAGAAAGCGGAAGAGAGGCAGTCAGAATGCTCGCAGTATGCTGTAAGAGGTATCACATCCGTGGCGATATCCAGCATCAAACGGGCCGTGGAATTGAAGAACTCCCTTCTGAAATTGAGTATCAGAGTGGGGAAAACGAACATGCACCCCTTCTCGATCGCATAGTTCCGGGCCACATACGCGAGGCGCTCATCAAAGAAGGAAGCCTCATCGATTATGTATGTCCCCGCCTCAGGATTGTCCTTCATCACCTGCTCGAAGCCGAACGAATCCCTGATGCGTGCGATGTTCTCGCCGCATCTGATGTACCCCGAACGGTAAGCCATAGCATCGTCGGGATAGTCGGAAAAACGCGCTCCGTCTATCTCAGAGCGGATGAAGAATACATTGCGCCTGTCGAGAACGCCCGTGGACGTAAGCGATGCGATCACGCTGCTCTTCTTTCTCGCAACGGCGGCATCCCTCCACACACGGGCGGCGAACTCCGTCTTGCCAGAACCCATCGGGCCAATGACAAGCACTCTGCGTCCCGGAGTGGTGAAATCGAAGTGAGTAAACGATTCATGGACATCGAGCGTCGGGAAACCGAGGGAGCGGAGGAAATCCGCTCCGGGAGTGTTGTTCTCAATGCTGGGCATTGGCTTCCCTTACGATCTGTATTCCGGCGCTCGCGCCTATGCGGTCTGCACCGGCCTCTATCATTGCAAGCGCGCTTTTGTAGTCCCTGACGCCGCCGGATGCCTTGACGCGGAGCCTGTCTCCGACAGTTTTCTTCATCAGGGCGACATCGGCGACGGTCGCACCTCCCTTTGAGAATCCCGTGCTGGTCTTAACGAAATCAGCACCGGCTTTCTCAGAGAGTTCACAGGCCTCGACCTTCTCCTCATCAGTAAGAAGGCATGTCTCGATTATAACCTTGAGAACCTTTCCCTCAGAAGCCTTCCTCACAGCCTTTATGTCGTCAAGAACAGCATCCTTCATTCCCGATTTCAGCCATCCGATGTTGATGACCATATCTATCTCATCGGCACCGTTCCTGACAGCCGTCTCCGCCTCGTACGCCTTCGCCTCTGTGTCCATAGCGCCGAGGGGAAAACCGACAACCGTGCAGACTTTGACATCGCTGCCTTTAAGAAGAGCCGCAGCGGTCTTTACCCAGCAGGAATTGACGCAGACGGATGCGAAATGATTCTCCGCAGCCTCCCTGCAGAGCTTCTCTATTCTCTCCTTGTCCGCATCGGCGGCAAGAAGCGTATGATCGATGTACTTTGCTATATCCATAAAAACTCCTTTGGATTCTCCCTTTCTTTATAGCATGCTTCCGAGGCGAGCATCACCGATGCCGTCCGAAAGTGTCGGGCAGGACTCTCCGTCCCTCATTCTTGAGATTATCTCCGCAATCGCTATCTCGTCATCATTGAGAGGAGCAGGATAGAACCTGTTGCGGAAAACGGTGCGCTCTCCAAGAGTGACATGCGAGAGCGTCATCCCGATGTTGCCCATGGCGCTGTCACGATGAAAAACGAAGGGAATGAAACACGGATAACCTCCCTCGCCTGTGATACTGACACCATTCTCCGTTATGACGCCGAGATTTCCCCTCACCTCTATCCTCTTCCCGTAGAGATATGAATGGTACTGGTTGCCGGAGAAATCATTGATGAAAAGTCTGTCTCCGAAGCGGAGAATCCTCAGCTTCCTTGTGTACTCCTCCTTCTCACCCGAAAGGCAGAGTCCTGAGCGCGATCCTGTACACACGATGGATGACGGGAAGTCCAGTGTTCTTATCTCATCCGGCATGTCAGTGCCAAGACCCAGGATGGAACGTGCGACAGCCGCCGCATGATGGTTATGAAGCCCGGAGAGCATCAGCTGGTCAGGGTGTCCTATCATCCCAAGCGCTGCGCTCACTGAAGCGTAGAGAGGAGTGAGCATGTACTGTTCGGCGACCGCACCGCGCATCTTCTCTACCTCATCACGCTCACTCTCCGTCAGCGCATGGAAGGATGTCTCGGAGAGAATATTCTCACCAAGCGCGCTGAGTTTCCTCATCAGGCCCATAAACCCTTCCCTTCCCGCTGAGACTACAGCAAAGTCATGCTCAGCGCTGAGAGCATCCGTGACAGAGGAGACGGCAGGAATCCCCTTTCCCCTCAGCTCTGCAGCTCGCTCCGGGCTGTGCGTATATACGGAAACAATGGAGAGAAGATCAGGAAGAGCCTCTGCTATGCGCATATAGAACATGGCTCTCCACCCAGTACCGAAAAGAACCGCTTTCATATAAACAATTATAAGTTGAATCATCTTCTCCGCATTGATAATCTTCCTATATGCTTCTGAATGTATTCCAAGAGCTTTTCACATGGCTGATGCTCTTCATAATTCTGATCAACATCTCGCAGAGAAAATTTCCGGGAAGCGATAAGAAGAGAAAGGCGACAATACTCATTGCCGTTGACTTCCTCGTCATTTATACGCTCATCGCTATGATCTCCATATGGAACCTTCCCCAGTGGTTAAGCTGGCTCTGCCTTGCAGCAGGCATCGCGGTTCCCATTATTTTCAGAAAGAGCTTCTGGCCTTTCCGCCTCCACTGCGTGAAATGCGGCAGCAAACTCGGATACAACCGCATAATCGGATACGACGAGAATCTCTGTCAGGAGTGCTACTGGGAAGCCCATCCGGAGGAGAAAGCCGCCGCGGAAGCGAAGAACAGAAGCCCTCAGGAGATACTTGAGGAGAAATTCACAACAGCAGAGAGCGTCGATGATATCCCCTGGGATGAATGGGAACCCACAGAGACATGCGTACTGACATACGTCATAGACGGTGATCGTGTCCTGATGATAAGAAAGAAAACTGGGCTGGGATCAGGCTACATCAACGCTCCGGGCGGACACATCGAAATCGAAGAGACAAAGACGGAGGCCGCGATAAGGGAGACAAAGGAAGAGACCGGTCTTGATGTCTCCAATCTTGAAGAGAGGGGCGTCCTCAGATTCCAGTTCAGGGATGGTCTCAGAATGCTCGGCTATGTATTCTTCACCTCCACATGGTCAGGAACGATGGTTGACGAGACGGATGAGACAAAACCCTTCTGGGCAGATATAGCAAGCCTTGATTACTCCGAGATGTGGGAAGATGACAGGCTCTGGCTGCCTATGGCGCTGGAAGGAAAGAAGTTTTCCGCCTGCTTCATATTCGACGACAGGACTATGATAGACAGCCGCGTCGAGGAAATGGAGGAGGAAGCGCCGGTAATAGAGCTCGATGAGGATACTGAAGTCTGAAACAATAATGGGCCTGTGGAATCTCTCAGGTTCTGAGTTCCACAGGAAGCTCTCATCAAGAGAAGGCAAAGACCTGATAAAAAAGGCGTACAGGCTCGGCATCAGATGGTTTGACTCCGCATTCTCATACGGAGTTGCTGATTCGCTCCTCTTTTCCGCGATGAAGGAGCTTGGTCATGATGATATCTTCATAATCTCAAAAGTCATGCCGGTTCCGTCAATGAGAAGGAAAGCAGAAATCTCTCTCAGACGTCTGGGAAGAGAATACGCAGATGTTCTCCTTCTGCACTGGCCGACGGAGGAGAAACAGCTCTACGAAAGTCTCAGAGAGCTTGAAAGGATGCAGAACGATGGCCTCTGCAGCGAGATAGGGGTATCAAACTTCCCGTTTTCCCTGCTTGAAAAGACATCAAAAGATTTCGGGATAACATATCATGAAAGACCTCTCTCCCTGATATGGAGCCGCGATTACTCAGAAGAGAGGAAACTCGGACTGAAAATCCTGGCATATGCGCCGCTGGGAATGGGAGTGCTTGCAGGCAAAGGAGCTGACGACAGGAGAAAGGAACTTCCAGCCGCATCATCTCCCATGTTCCCGAAACTGATGAAAAGAGTTGCAGGCAGCGCCTCCCTAGCGCTCTCCTGGGTCTACTCAAAATATCCTGAGGGTGTGATATCTGGATTCGGAAAAGCAGAGGACTTCGACGTACTCTCAACGATAGAGGAACTGGACGACAAAACGATAAAAGAACTTGATGCCCTCTCCTTCGCTGTCTCCGAGGATAATGCCTCGGACAACATATTCAGCCATCACTGGAAGTAAAAAGATGGCATATGTACAGTGCACATGCCACCAGATCAGGACTCCTTTCCGCCTCGCTCAGCCCATTTCGTATCACCGGCCTTGTACCGTCTGAGATAATCACGGACAGTGTACTTATGCAGCCCTGTGAGCGACGCGGTTTTCTTGTACCCGCATCCCTCCTGAAAATGTGAAAGGCATTCAAGACGCTTGCTGTTGGAAATCCTTGTTGTTCTACTCTCTTCTTCTTTCATATGCCTTTGTTTCAATAATATTCAGCCCTAAAATTTTCTCCTGTTAAGGCGTCATATACGGCTTTGTAATCCACAGCTGTTCCGTCTATAGAAATAATTTCATTTCCGGGAGCAGGCAGTTCAACACTATTGATCGTTATAGATGTTTTTAGTGCCATATTAAGCATGTCTAAAATACCTGTCCCACCTTTCTTTATATCAAGACCGAAATAGGCCGAAGGCACTCCTGAAAGGGCTTCAATCGAGACTGAATATTCTTTGCCCTCGTGAATGATGATAAGTCCAGCGGGTTCCCCTGAGACAATCGAGAGTTCTTCATCATTTGCATTTGGATCAACTGTTGAGATTGTATAAGACTTAGCAGCAAGTTCTACATTATCCCCTGTGGTCTGCCCCGCTCCTAAATAACCATACTCACACTCAAACTTAAGAAATGCCTCACTTCCTTTCTTTATCACAAAATCTGATCCTTCTATGAAACATCCCTCATAATCTTCTGTGAAAACCACATCAAGCGTAACGTTTCCTGTTCTAGGTTCTGTTCCTTCTGGATCAAGACCGATTGCGATGTTTTTGAACATCAGACCATTATTGAAAACCTTGGAATCATCATACTTAAATGGAAAAGAACCTTTCCCCGATCCATATGCCAAAGAAATAACGCTTCCTTTCCCATTCACAGTATCGAGAGCATCCATATAATCTGTAACTCCTGTATTTCCAACATTAGCTTTTTCATAGTCATCAAGGAGCTGCTTTTTTGTGGCTTCGTTATAACTTGTGCTCTCGATCCATGCGGGATAATCGCCGATAGCCCTATGTGTCTCGATGATATCTGAAATCAGACCATCACTGTCAAAAGAACTTATCATAAGTCCAAAAATCTCATCAGAACTTAGTCCTGTCGGTTCCTCAGGCAAAGATTCGTCACATGAAGAAATGAAAACCAAAGCGGGAATTATTAGAAAGAGCAAGAGAAATTTTTTCATAAATAATCTCCGTAAAACAACAGAGGGAGCCATTGAAGCTCCCTCTGCCGCAAAAAGCCTCAATTTCAAATGAAATTGAATTATTCTGTTACCGATGTACCTGTATGATCTGCAACAGCGTCATAAACCGTCTGATAATTAACGTCCTTTCCATCAAGTTTGATTGTCACAGAAGAAGAGGAATCCGACGGATCAGGAAGAGAGAACTCAAGAGCATCAAGAGTAAATGTCATATTTTCACCATCTCTTTCTGCCAAGCTGATAGTTGCATCAAAATTACCGTTTACGACAACAGAAAGATCATGTTCACCATATTTTGCATCCTTTACTTTTCCGTTTGCCGTAATCTCATAAGAAGTAGCCTTGAATGTTGCCTTGGAAGATGTCGAACCTCCTGTAAAAAAACCAGCTACGGAAACTTCCGCTTTTCCAGAAAGAACAGACATATCCTCTGTCCAGAAGCCAGTAGTATAAGGAGTACCCTCAGTTACAGTCACAACAAAAGGAATCTCCGCTGCTCCCTCTTCTACTGTGATCCTGTCAAATGCAAATGCTATATCAAGTGCAGACTCTTCACCTTTTGCCGAAGCAATAAGATCATCAACAACTGCGTCCTTCTTAATTGAATCGATGTAGCTGATAACTACTTCCTCTCTTGAAGGGCCATTGCTGCTGTCATCATCACAGGCTGTGAATGCGAAGAGCATTGAAGCCGCAAGAAGAGCAATAAGAATCTTCTTCATTTAAAATCCTCCAAAGATTTTGATACCCGCATCCTACCCCCCCCCCGTTCTGTTTTGTCAACATTAACCTCTGTGTGCGAACCTTCCTTTTTTAGTGGACAGAAAAAAACAAGGGTATAACATTTTCAGGAGGAAAAGATGCCAAAGAGGTATCCAAGACAATTTCGTAAGATGGTTGCGGAACTGATCTGTGTCCAGAACGAGGGAACAATCAAAACCGCAGAGGAATTCGGTGTTCCCCTCAAGACAGTCGAGAACTGG
>CALXLV010000033.1 GCA_944389295.1 uncultured Spirochaetaceae bacterium
TCGTTCTGGACACAGATCAGTTCCGCAACCATCTTACGAAATTGTCTTGGATACCTCTTTGGCATCTTTACCTCCTGAAAATGTTATACCCTTGATTTTCTGTGTCCACTAATTCGAGAAGGTTCATATATTACATATTACGGGTATAAACCTGACAGGGGGGGGGTACCGGTTGAATATTCTCATTATGCTGATGATTTCGCATTGTTTCCTAATATTTATGATTCAGAAGAAAATATTGTTGTGATCCCAGAGACCCGTTCATACTTTATAAAAGATATAAGGAATGCAAAGAAAGTTTTCTGGTGGATGAGTGTTGATAACTATTTTCTTAGTCAGTGTTTAAGACTTGATATTATAAAATTGGGGATCATTAAAGGTATTCGGAAATGGATTCAAAGAAAGTGTATGGTTGTATTTGATAGCTCTCCAAGGTATCTCCCACTGAGAAAATTTCCTAATGATATTATTCATCTTGTGCAAAGTGAATATGCTGCAGAGTTCTTAAGAAAGAATCATATTTATGATTTTCTTTTCCTGACTGATTATATTAATGATGATTTTTTCTCTTATCCAAGATATTCAGAAAAGGAAAACGTAGTTGTTTATAATCCGCGTAAAGGAAAAAGATTTACAGAACGGCTGATTAGGTATTGTCCGGATATTACTTTCATTCCTTTAGAGAATTTGAGTCGTAAGGAGATGATTGCTACCATCAGTAAAGCGAAAGTATATATTGATTTTGGTAATCATCCTGGAAAAGATAGAATACCAAGAGAGGCTGCAGTCCTTGGCTGTTGTATAATCACAGGGAAAAGAGGATCTGCTTCAAATTGTATTGATGTGCCAATTCCATCTGCATATAAATTTGATCAGTCAATATTTAATTTACGCAAAATCAAGAATACATTAGAAAAGTGTCTTTTTAATTATGATGAGTGTATTGGGGATTTCGATAGTTATGCTTCAATAATCAAGAATGAGAAGACAGTGTTTATTGAACAGATTGAACAGTTTGTTCAATTTATTAAGTAACCTATTTTACTTCTTATGTTTATTACATAATGGACGGAATCCGTTTGCTCCACGCATGTGGAGATGTTTCTTCGCAGCTTGAGGATGAAAGAAAACGTGCCAAGTTTGCTCCACATATATGGAGTTTTTTTTGATATTATTAACTAATAATATAATCTTAGTTTGAAATGTTTAATAAGTATTTATCTCTTTATATGCAAATTGTACTTTCGTTTATGTGAATGCATAAAAATGGCTTGTCCTCCTTTGCAGAAAACAAGCCGCATTTTTAGATAGTTAGTTTTAAAGCCGTGATTTATGCATGTCTGCCGCAGCAGTTCTTGTACTTCTTTCCGCTTCCGCAAGGACATGGATCATTGCGTCCGACCTTCGGCGTTGATCTCACTACAGTTGTGTTCTGTGCCTGAGAGGCAGATGTGACAACAGTGCTCTGATTCCTTTCAGGAATAGCGTTGACAGGTGAGTTGTGCACACTCTGCATACGCCTCTCCTGAGGATTCTGGCGCCTCGGCTGTATTGAGACTCTTACAGCATTCACAGTTCTGACTACAGCTTCCGTGATGCTGTCTATCATCTCATCAAAAGCATCAGAGGCCGTATTCTTGTACTCGACAAGAGGATTCTTCTGGGCATAGCTCATGAGCGAAGCCGCATCTCTTATATCCTCAAGCGCATCGAGGTGATCGACCCACCGTCTGTCTATGTTCCTGAGATAGACATAGCGAACGAAGCCGTTGAAATTCTCCTTGCCGACCTTTGCCTCCTTATCCTTCAGGCTGGTTCTGATCGCCTCTTTGATCTTCCCGATATCGCCGTCAATCGCCGGATCAGGCTTTGACGAGAATATCCTCTGATATGATTCAAGGAACTCCTCATGATTGCCGGACGCCGCCTCCCAGGCTTCATCCGCAAGTTCCTCGGAGTTCTCGATCACCCTGTCGAGAAGATCCTCATCGGTCATTATCTTGTCGCGCTCTGAGTAGATGAAGTTCCTCTGCTCATTCAGGACATCATCGTATTCAAGAAGATGCTTACGTATCTGGAAATTCCTCTCTTCGACGCGCTTCTGAGCATTCTCGATCGCATTGTCCAGCATTTTATGATGTATGGGCTCACCGTCCTTGAGACCGAGCCGGCCTATCATCTCCTTGAGCCCTTCCTTTGCGAAAAGACGCATGAGAGGATCATCAAGGGAGATGTAGAACTGGCTTGTGCCGGGATCGCCCTGACGTCCGGAACGTCCCCTGAGCTGGTTGTCTATGCGCCTCGATTCGTGACGCTCAGAACCGATGATGTAGAGACCGCCGAGGGCCTTCACCTCCTCGTATGCCTTTCTGTAATCCTCCTGGATATCATCCATCGCTTTCCTTAGAGTCTCCGGATCGGCATCCGTTCCGACTTTCTTCATAGCGAGATGGAGAGGTGATCCACCGAGTTTGATATCCGTACCTCGGCCTGCCATGTTTGTCGCTATCGTTACAGCACCCTTGCTTCCTGCCTCGCCGATGATATACGCCTCGCGCGCATGGTTCTTGGCGTTCAGGACCTCATGCCTTATCCCTTCTTTCAGAAGCAGCCGTGAAAGCCTCTCGCTCTTCTCTATGGATGTCGTTCCGATAAGCACAGGCTGTCCTGTGGCATGGATGCGTTTCACATCATTCACGATCGCCCTGAACTTGCATTCCTCATCATAGAATGTCAGGTCTGGAAGGTCTTTTCTTGCTACAGGAAGGTTCGTAGGTATGACAACCACATCCAGCTTGTATATCTGCTTGAACTCAGTCGCCTCCGTATCGGCGGTGCCTGTCATTCCCGAAATCTTGTCATACATCCTGAAGAAGTTCTGGAACGTTATGGTCGCGAAAGTCTTTGACTGCCCCTTGACCTGCACATTCTCCTTTGCCTCTATCGCCGGGTGAAGTCCTTCTGAATAGCGTCGGCCGGGGAGCACACGTCCGGTGAACTCGTCCACGATCTGAACCTCTCCGTCTTTCACGAGATAGTCCACGTCGCGCTTGTACATATACTGTGCACGCACAGCCTGCGTTACATAGTGGACCATATCGAAGTTCTGGTCATCATAAAGAGAGAGAACCGTATTGCCGTCCTCGTCTTTTGACGGTATAAGAGCTCCCTCTTTTCTGAGAAGCTCCTCGATGTGCGTCATTCCCTGCTTCGTGAAAGTGACTTTCTTGCCTTTCTCATCCAGCTTGAAATCACCTCTCTCGTCGAAGGCGGCATAGACTTCTCTGTCCAGCTTCTCCATGGGAGTAAGCTCGTAATAGTCGCCGGTCGCAGGGTCTTTCTCGCACTCCTTGAGGTAGGGGACTATGGCCTTCGCAGCTTTCACCTTCGGCGAATCGTCCTCAGCCTGTCCAGAGATGATGAGAGGCGTCCTTGCCTCATCTATGAGAATCGAGTCTATCTCATCGACGATGCAGTAGTGATGCTTTGCCTGCAGCTTTGAAGCCATGCTCATCTTCATATTGTCGCGGAGGTAATCGAAGCCGAACTCGTTGTTCGTTCCGTAAGTGACATCTGCAGAGTATGCCTCGCGCTTTCTGGCATCGTCCTGTCCTGCGACCACACATCCGGCTCTCATGCCGAGGAATGCATAGACCCGGCCCATCCATTCGGCATCTCTCTGGGCAAGATAGTCGTTGACCGTGACGATGTGGACGCCTTTTCCCTCAAGCGCGTTGAGATATGCAGCCGGAACCGCCGTCAGAGTCTTGCCTTCACCGGTTTTCATCTCGAGGATGGCACCCTGATGCAGGACTATCGCACCCATTATCTGCACATCGTAGTGGCGCTCGCCCAGAACTCTTCCAGAAGCCTCTCTTGCAAGCGCGAACGCTTTGGGCAGAAGATCGTCCAGCTTTCTGCCGTTTCTGACCTCTTCCTTCCACTCTGCGGTAATGCGGGGGAAATCCTCATCTTTGAGCTCTGCGGCCCATCCGTATTCCTTCTTGACGCTCTCGACAATAGGGCGGAGCCTCTTCATATCCTTGTCATGTTTCGTCCCTCCGAAAAGGGTCGCTAAGAAATTCGCCATAACGTAAGGATAATCAAAGAGGAGGTGAATGGGTAGTAACGGAGGGAAAATCGCATGGTGCAAAAAGACGTGATTCCAGCTATCATGTCGATATGGACTGGTCGTTTACCATAGGGACGCTGACATTCGGCACGCTCGATATCATCGTGCTTGCCATAATACTCATAGGAGCTGTCTCCGGATGCATAACAGGCTTCGCAAGACAGGCCGCGCATCTGGCGGGCTTCGTGCTGGCCGTCCCTGTATCGCTCCTTTTCACGAAGGTGCTGGCTGAAGCTCTGATGGAATCCACATCGCTCTCTCCTCTGCCTGCCACGCTTATCGTGTTCGTGTGCCTCTGCCTCATAGTCTATATAGTCATAGGACTCTTCGGCCGTCAGCTCAGGACGATCCTCGATATGACCCCGATCGATCATGTTCTGGGATTTGTCTGGGGGCTTGCCGCATCCGCGGTGTCTCTTTCGATCATCCTTGCAATACTGAGCTACCAGCCGTTCATAGATTTCTCATCATTCTTTGACAGCAGTCTGGTAATCAGGAAAATAATACGCCCGCTCTTCCCGTCACTCCTTGATATGATAAAAGGAGCCGCTGATGGCCTTTGATCTCCTGTCCCGTACCCAGAGCGGGGTGGCCGGAGAGCTTGAGAGTATCATGAGAGGAGGAATGCTTCCTCAGTCCATACTTCTTGCAGGACGGCACGGATCATCCCGCCTTACCGCGGCGCTGGATCTCGCCTTCACTCTCACCGGAGAGGAGAGTGTGAGGAAATACCTGCGGTCTGGACAGGTAATATACATCCCTTCGCGGGAGATGATGAGCACATTCCGCGCCGCTCTGAGGCTTTTCAGAAGGCAGCGCAATGATTCAAGCAGACTTTTCCTGATCGAGACCGTGAGACGGGCTCTCCTGCAGTATCATTCGTCCGTCGCTGCTCTTTATGACGGAAAGAGAATTCCAGTGAAAGGCACAGCCAGCACGGAAGAGGGAAAGGGAGGATCATCGTACTTTGCAAATGCGGAAGCCGTTGACTCTATAATACTAGATCTGGAAGATGCTGCCGAGTTCACCGATGGTTTCGCGGAGAGGACGGTTTCCGAGCTTGAGCGCCGCATGGTTCCGGAGTTCTTCACCATAGGCAAGAAAACCCCCGGAGCTACGATCGATGAGATAAGAGCTATACAGGACTGGCTTGAGGAAGGCACTCTCGAGAAAGTCGTCATCTTTGAGAATCCCGAGGATTATACCGAAGGAGCGCGCAACAGCATGCTCAAGATGCTTGAGGAACCGCCGGAGCACAGTCATCTTATTCTTCTCTCAGAGCATCCTTCACGCATTCTTCCCACGATTCTTTCCCGCGTCAGAAGATTTCAGATACCGGAACTCTCGGGGAAGAAGGTGTCGGAGTTCATAGGCGAGCGTTTCGGCATATATGGCAGCTATCCGTCCTTCGATGCTTTCTTCTTCGAGGAGGGAACAGAAGAAGAGGACAGAAAAGCGATGGAGAGATGCGTCGATCTCTACTTTTCAGCGCTGACGGAAGGCCGTATGCTGCCGCTTGCAGAGGAGAACACACTCTTTGCCGATCTTGAGAGGCTCTCCGGATATGCATATTTCAGGGAAAGAGTCTCCGAGAAAATAGAGGATGCTGTGAGGAACGGCATGAAAGCCGGAAAGGCGGTGAGGGTCTGGAACGCTTTCTCTTCGATGCTCTCTGCCTCGGATATCTACAACATGAGCATAAGAACTGCTCTTGATCTTGCTTTGAGGGAGGCTTGCCATGGCTAACAAGATGCTGAGGAAGGTGATAGATGACCTCTGCTCCCTTCCTGAGAATGAGCTGAGAACTCTTGTCCTCAGACAGATGAATGAGGCAGATATCCTCGAACAGGTGATCGGGTCTCTTCCGGAGGCTCATATCGTATTCTCTCCAGAGCACCGCATTGCCTATATAAGCCGCCAGGTGCAGCATCTGCTCCCTTCCGACAGGAGGGGAAAGATGAAGGTGGGCCTCTCCGCCTCCGACATTATGATCGATGCCGATGTGAAGAAGTTCATACTCTCCGTATTCTCCGGAAAAGAGAAGCCTGAGGCGAAGGATTTCGCATTCGGAACAGGGGATAACATCAGGATAGAGCGCGTGTCGTTCACAACCCTGACGCTGCCCGACGGAAGATACACTGATGTCGTTGTCAGGGATATAACGGATGAGATAAGGAAGGAAACACGGCTGAGGCGCTCCGAATCACTTGCTTCCATGACGACCATGGCAGCAGGAATCGCACATGAGATAAAGAATCCGCTTGCGGCGATGAAAATACACCTCCAGCTCATGCGCAAGGCACTTGCAAAGGGGCCGCTGGATGCGGAGAAGGCTGACAGATATCTCTCCGTCCTCGATGAGGAGATAGACCATCTGAACGGAATAGCGGTGGATTTCCTCTTCGCGACCCGTCCGATGAACATAGAGCTGAAACTGGGCTCCGTCAACGATACTGTGGAGGATCTTCTCGTGTTCCTCGCTCCTGAGGCTGAGGAGAAAGGCATAAAGATAGAGAAGAAGCTTGAGTCCTTCCTGCCGAGGGTCGAGATCGACGACAGATATTTCAGACAGTGTCTGCTGAATATCGCGGAGAACGCATTTGCCGCAATGCCCGGAGGCGGGGTTCTGACGGTGTCGACATATCTTGACGGTGACTATGAGATAGTGCGCGTGGAGGATACAGGCTGCGGTATCGATGACGAGCATCTCTCAAAGATTTTCGAGCCCTATTTCACAACCAGAGCATCCGGCACAGGACTGGGGCTCACAGTTGTCTATAAGGTGATAAAAGAGCACCGCGGCGACATCCTCGTCTCTTCCGAGCCGGGGAAGGGAACAGCGTTCACGATAAAACTCCCGGTTCCGTCCACAGAGAGGAAGGCGCTGGAGGAAAAGGATGGTGGCAATGCCTGAACTTCTTATTGCTGATGACGAGAAGAACATACTCTCCGGACTTAAGATAGCCTTTGAGGATGAGGGCTACAGTGTGCTCACGGCTTCCGACGGAAAGGAGGCCTGGGATACACTGCAGAAGAACAGCGTCGACCTTGTGATAACCGATCTGCGCATGCCGGGAATGGACGGCTATGAGCTGATAAAGAGGATTGCATCATCGTATCCGACGCTTCCCGTGATAGTCCTTACCGGCCATGGGACGATAGAGACTGCGGTCGAGGCGATGAGGGACGGCGCTGTCGATTTCTTCACCAAGCCCGTGGATATAGACAAGCTCTCGCTCGTGGTCAGGAAAAGCATCTCCGCATCCTCCCTTGCCGAGCAGAACAGGAAGCTCTCCGAGGAGATCGAGAGGCTCCGCAAGGAGCAGGGGTATTCCAGGATAATAGGAAAGTCCGGGAAGATCGCTGAGATGATGAGCGTGATAAAGCAGGTTGCAGACACCAAAGCCACCGTTCTCGTTACAGGTGAGTCCGGAACGGGAAAGGAGCTTGTGGCCGATGCGATTGTCTCTTTCTCATCGCGTTCCGATAAGCCTTTTGTGAAAGTCCACTGCGCAGCTCTTTCCTCGACGCTGCTTGAGGATGAACTCTTCGGGCATGAGAAGGGAGCGTTTACAGGCGCAGTTTCTCAGAAGAAGGGCAGATTCGAGCTTGCCGACGGAGGAACTCTCTTTCTGGATGAGATAGGCGAGATAGATGCCGCCACGCAGGTGAAACTCCTCCGCGTCCTTCAGGAAAGACAGTTTGAGAGGGTCGGAGGAGAAAAGACTATAAACGTTGACGTGCGCGTGATCTGCGCTACAAACCGCGACCTCAAAGCAGAGGTTGAGAAAGGAAATTTCAGAGAGGATCTCTACTACAGGCTGAATGTCGTGCATATTTCCGTTCCTCCGCTCAGGGAGAGGAAAGAGGACATCGACCTTCTTGCCACAGATTTTCTCCATACATTCAACAGCGAGGACGGAAGGGAGATTAAAGGCTTCACGCCCGCTGCCCGCAAAGCTATGTTCTCATATTCCTGGCCGGGAAATGTCAGGGAACTCAAGAACGCTGTAGAGTCGGCGGTCGTACTCTCGCGCGGGACGATGATAGACCGCGATGATCTTCCTCCGCAGATAAGGGAAGGCGCCGGCGGTGCATCTGTGACTTTTTCCCTTCCCGTCACGCTCGATGAGGCAGAGAAAACGCTGATACTTGAGACGATATCCTTCGCGGGAGGAAACAAGACAAAGGCTGCGGAGCTTCTGGGAATAGGCAGAAAGACCATACAGCGCAAGATGGCGGACTACAGGATCGACTCTGATGAGTGAGATGGAGGATATCTTCTCTCCCGGAGGGGCGCTGGAGAAAGCCATTCCGTCATTCTCGTTCAGGGAAGGACAGCTCGGGATGGCTGAACTCATAGCGGATTCCCTCTCTTCCCATCACCATTCGGCGATAGAGGCCGGGACAGGGACGGGGAAGAGTTTTGCCTATCTTGTGCCGGCGATTCTCTCCTTGATGAAGGACAGGTCCAGACGGTTCGTGATAGCGACCAGCACGATAACGCTTCAGAAACAGCTCTATGACAAAGATATCCCGATGGTGCAGATGGCGCTCGGCAGCGATATAGAGACTGCAATCCTCTTCGGACGCTCCAATTATCTCTGCCTGCGCCGCTTCATGGAGGCAAGGGCATCCAAAAGCCTTCTGGGAGTGGAACGCACCGAGGATGAACTCGCATTCGAGGAGTGGGTGACATCGACCGAATCGGGAGTATTCGCGGATATTCCGTCGCAGCGTCTGGGCGCGATGTTCATTCCGTTCGCAGCAGACGACAAGGACTGTCTGGGGTACAAATGTCCCTATATGCAGCAGTGCTTCTACTATGGAGCGAGGCGCCGGGCAGAGAAGGCTGCGCTTATAGTGACGAATCATCATCTGCTTCTCCTCGATGCGAAGAACAGGGACGAGACGGGGGAGGATTTCTCTGAGACAGTTGTACTTCCCGGGTATTCGGTCGTCATAATGGATGAGGCGCATCATATAGAGGATGAGGCTACCGATGTGCTTTCGCGCGTCTTTTCGTCATATCTTGCAGGCCGTGTGCTCGACTGGCTTACAAGGAAGGAGAAGCGTTTCGGTTCGGCCTCCATCCTTGATTTCCTCTCCCCAGAGGAGAAGGAGAGGGGAAGCGGGAATGTGATAAAAAAGGACATTGCCCATCTCCGTACGCTTCTGGATGGATTTGACTCGCTTTTGAAGGAGATTCTCTTGGAGTATTCAAATGAGAGTTCGGTTCTCTTCACAGAGGCTTTCTACAGCCGTTACTCAGAGAGACTGGGGAAGGGTGAGGCGCTTGCAGAGGAACTGACAAGAATCGGAAATGCTGTAATCTCGGGATATAATGAGAAGCCTGCAGAATCCAATGAAATCTATGTCGATCTGATAAAACGTTATGGAAATTCTCTCCTGATATTTGCTGATACGCTGCGCGACTGGCTGCGCTTTTCCTCGTGGTCAGAGTTCATCCCATATTCAGAGACGGGCCCTGACGGAAAGATTGAGCTCCACATAGCTCCTATGAATACAGGGAGCGTGCTTTCAAGGGTTCTTGTCTCAAATCTTGATTCGATCATCTATTCATCTGCAACGCTGACCGTGAACGGCAGTTTCAGCTATTTTGAGAAGAGGTCGGGGCTGTGGGAGGAGCGTGAGAGGACTGTCAACGGTATCTTCCCTTCGCCGTTTGAGTACAGGAAGAATCTCATGCTCCTGCTTCCGCAGGATGGCAGCGCATACTCAAATGAGAACTCCGCCGCTTACTCTGAATATGTGTCGAAGGCAGTGGGCGAGGCAGTAAGCGCATCAGGGGGAGGTGCTCTCGTTCTCTTCACTTCAAAGAAGATGATGAAGGATGTCTACTTCCGTCTCCGAGAGGATATACCATCCCTGATGATTCAGGATGACAGAATGTCCAGAGCCGCGCTTCTGAGGGATTTCAGGCACAAGAAGGACAGTTCGCTCTTTGCCGTTTCTTCCTTCTGGGAAGGGGTTGATGCTCCGGGAGACACTCTCCGTCTTGTAATTATCGTCAAGCTGCCGTTCACTGTCCCCTCAACGCCGGTTGCGCTTGCACGCTCTGAGAATATGAGGAAGAACGGTGCAGAGCCATTTATGGAGATGGCTGTTCCTGAGGCGACGCTTAAGCTCAAGCAGGGGCTTGGCCGACTGATAAGGACAGAGAGCGACAGGGGAGTGGTGCTGATTCTCGACGGACGCATACTCCGCAAGGGCTATGGACGCATGATGCTCTCATCCCTTCCTGACTGCTATATCCCCGAGGATACAATGCTCTCAAATATAGGTGACAAGATAGAAAGGTTCCTTTACTGAGGATGTGCTTTTTCATTTTCAGATGGCTTATCTGTTGACTTTTTCCGCTGTCACACACGAAAATATTCGCATATTCACTGAAAAACAAGGAGCCTGCAATGAAAGGAAAATTCCTGATGGCTGTCTGCATCGTCATGATAGCCGTTGCCTTTTTCTCAGGGCACTTCCGAAAAAAGTGGACAAAAGCGAAGAAGGGTACAATGGTTAATAATCTCCTATAATTGTTGATTCAAAAGCGGAAGGAGTCAAACCCCCTAATGCAGTATGAGGGCGTAAATTGTTGT
>CALXLV010000034.1 GCA_944389295.1 uncultured Spirochaetaceae bacterium
ACAACAATTTACGCCCTCATACTGCATTAGGGGGTTTGACTCCTTCCGCTTTTGAATCAACAATTATAGGAGATTATTAACCATTGTACCCTTCTTCGCTTTTGTCCACTTTTTTCGGAAGTGCCCTATATTATGGATTGAAGAAAAACAACTCACGGACAACCTCTTCTGTAAGTTTAGGACTGCCGTGGGATGTATGTCTACTGTTATATACCGCAGGTCTGTGAAATCCTGCGTAGGCTATAGGTATTATTTGCCATTTCTGCTAGACTTCAAGGGTATTACCGGAGGCTTTTATGAAGGCAGTTGAGCTTAACAGGAATTACGATCCCAAGGATTTTGAGGAACGTATCTATGCAAGCTGGAAGGAGAAGGGGGAGTTCGCTCCCGTTGATTCCGATAAAGAGCATTTCACGGTCGTCATGCCGCCGCCGAATGTCACGGGCATCCTCCATATGGGACATGCGCTCAACAACAGTCTGCAGGACATCATCGTGCGCTATCAGAGGATGCAGGGACGTCCTACTCTCTGGGTTCCCGGCACAGATCATGCCGGCATCGCCACTCAGAATGTTGTGGAGAGGCAGCTTCAGAAAGAAGGACTGAGACGTCAGGACCTCGGACGCGAGAAGTTCATCGAGCGCACCTGGGGCGTTAAGGAGAAGCATCACGATATAATAAAGAAGCAGCTTGAGAAGATGGGCTGCTCATGCGACTGGGACCATGAAAGGTTCACGATGGATGAGGGGCTCTCTCGTGCCGTCAGGGAAGCCTTCGTCACACTCTACGAGAGAGGACTTATCTACAAGGGACTCTATCTCGTCAACTACTGCCCGAAGTGCGGCACTGCTCTCGCCGATGACGAGGTTGAGTATGAGAATGTTCCCGGCAAGCTCTACGATGTAAGATATCCATATGCCGACGGCTCCGGATACATAACTGTCGCGACGACGCGTCCCGAGACTATGTTCGGAGATGTCGCAGTCGCGGTGAACCCCGATGACGAGAGATATAAGGACATCGTCGGGAAGGAGCTCCTGCTTCCTCTTACGGACAGGAAGATTCCTATCATCACCGACCGCTTTGTCGACATGGAGTTCGGCACCGGCATGGTGAAGATCACGCCTGCGCATGACCCGAACGACTGGGAATGCGGCAAGCGCAACAACCTTGAGGCTATAAACCTCCTCAATCCCGACGGTACTCTGAACGAAAACGTGCCTGAGAAATACAGGGGAATAATGGCGGAGGAGGCGAGGAAGCTGGTAGTAGATGACCTTGAGAAGGGCGGTTACCTCGTGAAGATCACCGATCACGCTCACGACGTAGGCCACTGCTACAGATGCCATACGACAGTCGAGCCTTATCTTTCCGAACAGTGGTTTGTAAGCATGAAGTCGCTTGCGGAGAAAGCCCTCGATGCCTGGAGGAAGGGCGATATCACATTCTATCCTAAGAGGTGGGAGAATACTTACGTTCACTGGATGGAGAACATCCGTGACTGGTGCATCTCCCGTCAGCTCTGGTGGGGCCACAGAATTCCTGTCTGGTACTGCAGAGAGTGCGGCGAGATGATAGTCTCACGCACCGATCCCGATGAGTGCCCGAAGTGCCGCAGCCATGAGCTGAGGCAGGATGACGATGTCCTCGACACGTGGTTCTCCTCCTGGCTCTGGCCCTTCTCCACGCTCGGCTGGCCTGAAAAAACCGAAGATCTCAGGAAGTTCTTCCCGACGGATACTCTTGTCTCCGCCTATGACATCATCTTCTTCTGGATTTCAAGGATGATAATGGCTTCGGAGGAGTTCCTCGGAAAAGCTCCCTTCCACGATATCGTGATAACAGGTCTTGTGAGGGACATTCAGGGAAGGAAGATGTCGAAGTCCCTTGGAAACGGAATCGATCCGATCGAGGTCATCGACAGGTACGGCGCTGATGCCATGAAGTTCACTCTCTGCTATCTTGCTGCGCAGGGGCAGGATGTGATGATCGACATGGATTCATTCCGCCTCGGTTCGAGGTTTGCGAACAAAATCTGGAACGCGACAAGATATCTTCTGATGAACATAGAGGGCCGCAGTCTCGTCGATATCGACAGAAAGCGCATGACAGTCATGGACAGATGGATTTATTCCCGCTTCAACTCAGCCGCGAAAGCTATAAAGGAAGCCATGGCGGGGTACAGGTTCAACGAGGCTGCCCAGACTATCTACTCATTCTTCTGGAATGATTTCTGCGACTGGTACATCGAGGCATCGAAGGGAAGGCTCCTCCATGGAAGCGATGAGGAGAAAGACCTGCAGGTCTCAATTCTCATGGACCTCCTTGAGAAGAGCATGCGCCTGATGCACCCATTCCTCTCATTCATCACCGAGGAGATATATCAGAAGCTGCCCAACCACAAAGGCGATGTCATCACCGCTGAGTATCCTCAGTATGATCCTGCGCTGGAGGACAACGAGGCAGATTCACTTGTCTCTCTTCTGCAGGAGGCTTCAAGACTTGTCAGGGCGGCAAGGGCCAATCTCCAGATCGCGCCTGAGAAGAAGCTGAGAGTCGTCGTTAAGTTCCCCTCAGAGAACAGGGAATCGGAGTTCATGCGCGCAGAGAGCGGCCTGCTCTCGGTATTCATGTCCGCATCCTCTGTCACAATCGACACTGAAGGCAGGGAGGATGTGAAGGGTGCGCTTCCAGCCGCCGGTCCGGGATTCGAGGCTTTCATCTTCGTCCGCGATGCTATAGATGTCGAAGGGGAGATAAAGCGTCTCGAGAGCGAGATAGAGAAGAACTCGAAACTTCTCGAGGGTTCCGAGAAGAAACTCTCGAACGAGAACTTCATCGCCCATGCCAAGCCTGAGGCGGTTGAGAAGGAGAGAGCGAAGAAGGCCGAGTTCGAGGAGAAGATAGAGAAGGCCCGTGAGCACATAGTGCTTCTCAGGTCTTTCTGACAGATTGTGAGTGCCGCTGAGAGTGATCGAGGCGGCATTCTTCAAAAAGGAGGGTGGAATAATGCTGAAAGATCTGGTGATGAGGAACAGGAGCTACCGCGGTTATGACAGGAGCGTGCGGATGACGCGCGGTGATCTTCTTTCTCTTGTGGACCTCTGCCGCTTCACGGCATCAAGCATGAACAGACAGGCGCTGAAGTTCCATGTTTCCTCGGAAGAGGAGGAGGTCATGGCGATACAGCGCCTCACCGGATGGGCACGGAGGCTCCCGGATCTGAATCTTCCCTTTCCCGGAAGTGAACCTACAGGGTTTGTTGTGATCTGCATTGATGAGTCGCTCGGCGGGAAAGCTGCGTTCCAGCGCGATGCTGGCGCTGCTGCAGAGGTGATGCTCCTTGCCGCCGTGGAGAAGGGATTCGGAGGATGCATGATCGGGACGTTTGACAGCAGGGCTCTTTCCGAACTGCTTTCCCTTCCTGAGAAGGTTGTCCCTGATCTTGTGGTGGCTTTCGGCAAGCCTGATGAGAAGATCATTCTTACGGATGTCGGCAGTGACGGCGGCACAGGCTACTACAGAAGTCCTGACGGCAGGACGCACTATGTACCCAAGAGAACTCTGGAGGACATCCTGATCTGAGAAATCAGGAGAGGGCTTCCGCTCTTCTCCGCATCATCCTTCCTATCCATCCCACCGATGGCCCGACTGTGAATGCGAGTATGATAGTTCCTGCCGTAAGATGCCCTCCGGCAGCCACTCCGACCGCTGTCACTGCAAAATCCCAGAACATACGCACAAGGAAGAACGGAAGCCCTGTGCGTGAGCTTACCATCACAGGAATGGAGTCGAATGGAGCAAGACCAGCCTCCGCGTTCATGTAGACTGCGGCCGAGATAAGGAAAAGCGCGAGCGCTGCGGCAAATACGGCTGCACGGTATGGCTGGTTCTGGAACACCTCTGCGGGAATGTATCTGTTTTCAAGCATGGTGCAGAGATCAGAGGTGTATCCGATCAGCGTCATGTTCGCGATTGTCCCCGGCCCGATCAGCTTTCTGCCCCATATCAGCTGCGGGATGAGGAAGAGAGCATTCGTTGTCACCATGACTGTCCCGAGAGATAATCCTGTCCGTGCGGAGAGCGACGAATTCATGAACGCTGAGGTGTCGGTTCCATAGCCGGCTTTCAGGAGGAATGAGAGAAAGATGCCCATGCCGAAGATTCCAGACAGCATGCAAGTCATTTTCCATATTGTCTTTCTCTCTGCCACAGACTGCCTCCATCAGGCATCCTAGCGTTTTCCTGTGAATACTGATAGTTTTTCCTGACCGCTTCTGAGAATTTCATGCTATTCTTCATTGTTGCAAGCACTGTTGCAAAGGACTATACGCAGATTGCCATGAAACGCTCATATGAGATAGACATGTGTTCCGGGCCGCTCGTCCCCAAAATACTGCAGTTCGCAATTCCTCTGATGCTCTCGGGCATCCTGCAGCTTTTATTCAATGCTGCGGATATCATCGTCGTGGGCCAGTTCACAGGCCCCACAGCTATGGCCGCTGTCGGTTCTACGGGAAGCCTGAACAATCTCATAGTCAATATCTTCCTGGGGCTGTCGGTCGGCAGCAGTGTCCTGATGGCGCGCTACTTCGGAGCGAAGGATGAGAGAAACATAGATGAGCTTGTGCATACATCTATCTTTCTTGCTGTCAGCTGCGGAGCTGTGCTTATTCTCGCCGGCATTCTCTTTGCCCGTCCGCTTCTCTCTCTGATGGGGACTCCCGATGATGTGATAGATCAGGCAGTGCTGTATATGAGCATTGTATTTCTGGGGATGCCTGCGATGCTGACATATGACTTCGGCGCCGGCATCCTGAGGGCTGTAGGGGACACAAAGAGGCCGCTTGCTTTTCTTTTCGCATCAGGCATTATCAATGTATGCCTGAATCTCTTCTTCGTTCTGGGTTTCGGACTGGGAGTCGCCGGCGTAGCGATCGCCACGGTGGTAAGCCAGTACATATCAGCCTTCCTCGTCCTCAGATGCATGATGTGCACAGCTTCATGCTACAGGCTTGACATCAGGAGGCTGAGGCTCAGTTCGTCAAAGGTAAGACAGATAGCGCGGATCGGCATTCCTGCAGGCATACAGGGAGCGGTATTCAATATCTCCAACGTGCTTATCCAGTCATCGATCAACTCATTCGGTTCTCTGGCCATAGCCGGAAATACTGCTGCAAGCAACATCGAGGGATTTATCTATACATCGATGAACTCTTTTTATCAGGCGGCTACAAGTTTCACGAGCCAGAATGTCGGAGCGGGGAAGACTAAGCGTCTTATCCCGATTCTCGCCGACTGTCTCATACTGGTTACAATTACAGGTGTGGCGCTTGGTGCCCTTGCCCGGTTATTCGGTCCGCAGCTTCTCGGTATCTATTCATCGGACCCTGCCGTCATAAACTACGGTCTGACCCGCATGGACATCATCTGCTCAACCCACTTCCTCAACGGTCTGATGGATACTGCCTGCGGTTCTATAAGAGGACTGGGCTACTCGCTTGCCCCTACAGTGGTAACGCTGCTCGGCGCCTGCGCCTTCCGCGTGCTGTGGATACTGACAGTATTCCAGTTCAGCCACACGCTGCTTACGCTCTATCTCTCTTATCCTATAAGCTGGATGATCACATTCATCTCCCATATGATCTGCTTCGCTGTTTTCTACAGGAGGTACAAACAAGGAGCATCAGCAGTGAACTCACACAGGTTTTAGCAGTCGAAGAGGTAAGCGTGTTCCTCATCATCTGACCTTTTTCTGCAGAATGAAAAATGCAGGAGAGCTGCGGAATCAGATGAAACTTGTCTGGTAAATTTCACAGCCTGAGCAGATGGAGGAGATATCTGCGGAGGTAAGAATGAGCAAAGGAAGAATTATTTTAATCACAGGCTCGCCGGGAACAGGAAAGACCACTGCTGCATCCATTGCCGCGAAAGAATCGGAGATGGACAAATCGGTGCATATGCACACAGACGACTTCTTCCATTATTTAAGCAAAGGCGCGATACCTCCCTATTTGCCGGAATCCAGCGAACAGAATTCAGCTGTGATCGAAGCCATTGCAGCAGCCGCAGAGCAATATGCCTGCGGCGGATACGATACAGTTGTGGATGGAGTTGTCGGGCCATGGTTTCTGGAACCGTGGAGAGCGCTCGCCAGAGAAGGCTATGAGGTGCACTATATCATCCTGAGGACGAGCCGTGAAGAAACCATGAGACGTGCACTGAAACGCCCTAAGCTGGATAAAGAGACAAATGCTGAATTGGTGAAAACAATGTGGGAGCAGTTCTGCAGTCTGGGAATATATGAAGCGAATGTCATTGAAACGACGGGCCAGTCTATTTCAGAAACTGTATGCGCCATAAAAGAAAGAATTGCAGGCAGAACCTCACTGCTGTCATGAGCGGTTTCTGAAACCGGAATTTGCTGCCTTTATAAGAGCAGATGCAAAAGGGCTGCTGACAGTTCCGCTCTCCGATTTCAGTTCATGAGAGAAAATTCTAGATACATCTCTGGAATGTCTTTTAAGGAAAAGCTGTTCATACGTCCTTTCTTAAGAAAACAGAAAATGCTTTAGCGCTATTGCAAAAGTGAATATACGCTTTAACTTGAATAATACATATAAATATGGTATTTCATATTTATATGAATAATAGGAGACAGTCATGGAGATTCCCAAAGGTCATTACATATTCGGAACAGTAAAGGTCGGAGAACGCGGGCAAATTATAATTCCAAAGGAAGCAAGAGAGAAATTTGAAATAAAAGCCGGAGATACGCTCATAGTCCTCGGCGATGAGAAATGGGGCATCGCTGTTACAAAGTCCGATGTGCTGCAGAGATATGCTGCCGAGGTTTTTGCCAAGATTGCGGGGGAGGATAAAGATGCGGATAAATGAGACTCCTTTCGCTTTTCTTCTTGATGACTGCATAAGAGAGTTTGGAGAAGAGAAAGGCCGGAATGTCTATAAAGAGGCAGATGATATCTTCTCAAAGCTCGAAGCCGGAGCTGACTGCAGGGACAATGATGCAATCAGAGAGCATATCCAGATGAAGCTGCTGCCTCCGATGGCTTATTACAAGACTCTTCTTGCTGAAGGTTATGATAAGGATACAGCTCTGTCTTTCGTAAGGAAGGAAACTCAAAAGACGGCAAAGAAGAAGAAAGCCGCAATGGCAAAGATGGCAAGATTGCCGTTTGCATATTCACTCTACCGCATGTGTGTTAAGAAGTTCATGACGAAGAATTTTCCTTCTGCAGGCTGGAAAACAGAATGGGTGCGATGCGGCGGGAAAGAAATACACTTCAATCTTCATAGCTGCATATACTGGGATATGTGCAGGGAATATGCTTGCCCTGAGCTTTGTACCGTCTACTGCGAGAATGACAACATCTCGTTCTCAGGGCTTCTTCCCAAAATACGGTTTGAAAGAAGTGGTACCCTTGGCAATGGCGCAGATTGCTGTGATTTTCATTTCAGAAAGGCATGAGTATGGAAAACGCTGATCTGCTCCAGAAAACAAAGCTGCTTGACTATGATGACTGCTCAATACAGTCCCTTATTTCTGAAAGGGGATGGAGAAAGTTTTCAAAGTATGATGCGATAGGTGCCGTATATCGGCCTTGATTCCAGCACAACTCTTTCCGATATGGCCAGAAGTGCTCTTGAAGGTGTGGCCTTTTCTTTGAAAATGGGGATGGAGAGCCATAAGGCTGTGCCTGCGTCGGTTTCTCTTATAGGGGGAGGATCGGCTGAGCCTGTATGGAACCAGATGTTTGCAGATATCTTTAATTTCCCTGTAGTCGTGTTTGAGGATTCAGATATTCTTCCTTGCATTGCTCTGTCTGCGGCCGTGCTTTATGGGAAAAAGATTATATCATCCTATTCTCAGTTCATATCTGAGATTTTAAAGGATTTGAAGTCTGCCGTTTATTATCCGGGAAAAGAGATGGTTAAGCGTTATGAAGGGCTTTATGAAAGGTTCAAGAAGATTTATCCGGCTGTAAGAGAGCTGTTTTAATAAATAATTGCATAAGATGAGATTGCTGCAGACTATAACAGTGTTTGCGCGATTTTCCGTATCATGTCAGTTATCGCTATTACTTTAGATTTCTGCCTTATTCATCACTTTAAAAGTGCAGAATTCTGTTTTGCATAAAAAGAGGGCTGCTTCAAAGCCTGAACTATCAGAGCAGCCCATAATCAGAGAGGGGAGCGTTATGCAATCAGCGAATCAGCAGCCTTCTTCAAAGCCTCGACTGCTTCATCATCAGGCGCTTCATTTGCGATGACGGGCTCGGACACGAGAACCGCACCATCAGCGATGCATCTTTCCTTCCAGTTCCTCATCCATTCGCCGTCTCCCCACCCGTAAGAGCCGAAGAGCAGGATTTTTCTGCCTGACAGACTTCCTTCGATAGCTGTGAACATGGGTTCGAAGATATCCTCTTCCAGAACTTCTGAACCCATTGCAGGGCAGCCGAATGCAAATGCATCATATGCTGCGAGATCACCAGGTCCGAAGGCAGCGGGATCGATGGTATCCACATCGGCTTTCCCTTTAAGCTCATCCTCAATGGCTTTTGCCATTGCCTCTGTATTGCCTGTTCCCGAATAGTAAACAAGTGCAATCTTCATGATTCCTCCTCAGGCTGTTACGCACAGCCGTGTTATATCTGTTCCGCTGAGGAAACACTCAAGGTATTTCCTGCGGCACTTTGCCCATTTCTGCAGAATCTTTTCCGCATTCTCTTTATCTGAGTAGACTTTCCATAGTCCTGAATAGAGCGCCCTCTGGCCATTGTTCTCGATGAATCCCTTTACATCGTCAGGCGGATAGCCAAGGAAGATACCGACCTCATGAGGACACGGAGTGGATAGAAATCTCTTTCTCAGGAATTCAAGCCTTTCATTAAGGGAGTCCGGATATTTAAAGTATTCCAGAATCTTTGAGGCAAGGGGATTGGATAAAGTCCTCTCAAGTTTATCTTTCCGGTATATAAGAAGGAGCCTCTGCCCATTGCAGTTGACCAGCGGAAGGAAGAGCAAGCCTCTTTTTTCCAGTCTTTCCTGGCATTCTTTCTTATTAATGAGATTCTTCAGAGAGATAAGGGAGGCAGGCTTCAGATTTGCCAGTGTCGGTGATGCATGAGTAACAAGAAGCTCTTCAAAGTCCATGTCTATCCTCCATCAGTTAGTTATAGCTAACTTATTTGTTAAAAATGCCGGATATCGCAAACAGAAGGAGAGAAGGACAGAAAACTTCATGTCTGGATATCCGTAAAGAGATCATAGCACATTGAGTTAGCATTTGCTAACCATATTTTAATAAATTTTCTAATATTTCATTTTGAGTCTGCTGAAGCTGTGCTCAGCATATTGAATCGCGAGGCAGAAAACAATTATCGATTTGTTGATAACACTGTTATCCAGCAGGTGTCCTCTATGGTTATTTTGCATTAAAAGAGGATATATTCGATTCGCCCGTGAAAGAGGCATAATTATAAACGACAAATATCAAGTCTCATGACTGAGAATCCAGTCAAGAAGTTCTTCATAGTCGATTTTTCCTGATGCAACACCAAGCCCGAGGTCTATCAACTCATTGTCCGTACATTCGATCCTGATTCCATTTACTTCAAGGAAGGTAAGCATGACATATACACCTATCCGCTTATTGCCATCGACAAATGCATGGTTGGAGATCAGAGAGTACCCCAACATAGCACCTTTCTCCTCTTTTGTAGGATATAGTTCCTTGCCGTCAAATGTCTGGAATATTCCTTCCAAGGCAGAGTTGAGCAGATTTTCATCTCTGATTCCGAATGAACCCCCTGTCGCTTCCACCATCAGCTTATAAAGAAGTTTTACCTTATCGTCAGTGAACCTGATCATTTTGCAAGTTCCAAGAATGCAGTTTTATGCTCTTTGAGGATTCGTGCCGCAACGAAATCGATCTTCTCATCATCTGTCATCTCTATGATTGGGCTTTCCTCAATATTCGTGAGGATATATCTGGGTTTATTGTTCTTGAAGATGACAGCCTTGCCACGTTTATCTGCTATCTTTATAACATTGGAGAAATTCTGGTTTGCTGCGCTTATTGAGATGATTTCGTTTGTATTTAATTTCATTATTGATCTCCAGATTATATTATAGCTAAATAAATAGCTACAAACAACAAAATATTCAGAATTCTGAATGCCATTGAAACCAGTGTGTTGTGTATGATGGGATACGGAACAGGAGAGCTGCTGATAGAGGATTCGGGGATTATGATTTATCCGCTTGTATATTGCACATATGGAATTACTGATGATTATTCACTGATTGAATCACATCCGCGTTATCAAAACGGTCTGGAGTTCGGAAAAAATGATGACACCTGGGCATGATGCCATCTCGATGTGCGGGAGGCGCTGACGAAAGTCAAGGAGCTTCTTATGAAGCTGGAACCGGATGAGAGGCTTTTCGGCATTGCCTACTGCGGACAGAATCTGAGGACTGGAGAGATTCTCGGGCTTGTCCCGGCAGAGGACTATCTTGAAATCGGAGGCGTGAAGTACAGAGATTACAGAGAGGAACTCCTCAGAATTGATCCGGCTGATTTCAGAAGCTGGCCGGAAGGAACTCCTGAGCATATCCTCGGTGATGAGTGACGGAAAGAGACGGGTAGTTGTGCTCCGCCTCATGAAACGCGCATATAATCCAGTTTCATACAGCATAAGTATGCCTTGCTCTGAATTCCGCTCTGAAATGCTTTGCAAGGTAAGAAAGTGTCGCCATGTCACCAGATCTGGCTGATATATAGAATTCCTCATGAGCCTCTGCATCTGATATCGGGATAGCGACCTTTCCCTCAACTGGGGCAGAAGGAAGGTCTGTCGCGAATGATGGGATTGTTGATTTCATCACCAGTTCCTCAAACGCATCCCGGTCATTCTGAATGAGGAATTTAGATAAAGGCATCTTCCTTTTCGGTAATTCTCTCCATGAGCCTATGTTCTCGTAAAGAAGCATATTCTCTCCATTAAGATCATTGAATGATAGGGCTTTACGTTCTGCAAGCCGATGGCTGGATGGCAGCAGGAACATGAGGTTCTCCTCTCCGAGCCTTACGGTTGCAAAGCCAGAGATGGATAATGGTTCATTGGTTATCACATAGCGGTATGTGCCACTTCTCAGCCCATCTTCAAGAATCCTATGCTCCTTCATTTCTCCTGCAATGGTTTTCTCAGTCTCAAAGGAGGAAAGCATGGAGATGACACCCCAGAGCGGCGCCGGGGCAACAGAACCGACAAGGATCATCTTCTTCTTCCTGTCGAACTCCCTTATCTCCTCTATGGCTTTCCTTACAGCTGTGGTTATCTCTGCCGCTTTTGAGGCTGCAAGCCTGCCCGTATCATTAAGCTCTATCGTATTGCTTGTCCTCTGGAATATCGGAACACCGATATCCGCCTCAAGGAGTTTCATTGAGCGTGACATCGCTGGCTGAGAAACTCCGACGCTCTCTGCGGCCTTCGATATTGATCCATATTCTGCAAGTGCTGCAAGCTCTTCAATCTGATAAAGTTCCATAGCACCTCCGCTATAACAATAGATTATACAGGTATAGGAAATTTGTCCTGTATTTTCTGGAGTTTTGAAATTATCGTTCAAACATAGGAGATAAGAAATGGAAACAATTCATCTTAATAATGGTGTGGAAATGCCGCTTGAAGGCTTCGGAGTGTTTCAGGTGACGGACTATGATGTATGCAGGAATGCTGTTCTTGATGCTATCGGTTCTGGTTATAGGCTTATTGATACCGCTGCAGCTTACATGAATGAGAAAGCTGTAGGAGAGGCAATAAAGGAATCTGGAGTGAACAGAAATGATCTTTTCATCACCACGAAGCTCTGGACTCAGGATGCCTCATATGATGGCGCGAAGAAGGCATTCGAGACATCACTTGAGAATCTCGGCCTTGATTATCTTGATCTCTACCTGATTCATCAGCCTGTTGGAGATTACTATGGCGCATACAGGGCTATGGAGGAGCTTTATAAGGAAGGCAGGATAAGGGCAATAGGAGTATGCAATTTCTATCCTGATAGGCTGACAGATCTTGCAATCCATGCAGAGGTCATACCAGCTGTCAATCAGGTGGAACTTCATCCTTTCTTCCAGCAGGAGAAAGCAATCAGGAATATGAAGGAGCTTGGAATCCAGCCGGAAGCATGGGGACCGTTTGCAGAAGGAAAGCATGGGATCTTCACTCATCCTGTACTTACGGCAATTGGGGAGAAGTATGGAAAGAGTGCTGCTCAGGTTGCTCTCAGATGGAATGTGCAGAGAGGAGTCGTTGTGATTCCGAAATCAACACACAGGGAGAGGATGGAGCAGAATATCGACATATGGGATTTCCCGCTCTCCGATGATGATATGGCAGAAATTGCTAAGCTTGATATAGGGCACAGCGAGATTATCGATCATTCAGATCCGGCATTCATCAGGATGATCAGCACCCTGAAGGTCGCAGGAAAGGTCGAGACAACTATTCCAAACAAAAATTGAAGATGCGGATATGAAAAAATTTTCAGCAGTATTACTGGTTCTTGCGTTTTCTGCAGCAGCTCTTTTTGCTGATGGACTGTCACTTGCAGATCAGGGAGTATTTTCAGCTGGTGGCATTGTCATCCAGAATGATGGTGTATTCGACCCGGTCAATGGCCAGTACAGTACCTATGGACAGCTCCTGCACGCAGATCATGCGAATATCTTCTACCAGATTCCTGAGAATTCAAATGGGCATTCGATGGTATTACTTCATGGCTATGGTCAGTCAAGGATGGGATGGATGGGAACGCCCGATGGAAGAGATGGATGGAATGATTATTTTCTCAGAAAAGGCTACAGCACTTATCTTGTTGATCAGCCACGTCGCGGAGAGGCGGGGCAGACAAGTGTTGCATCTGCAATATCCACAGAGCCTCAGGAGCTTGCATGGTTCACTCAGTTCAGGATGGGAAGATGGCCGCTCTTCAATATGAATTCCCAGTTTCCTCAGGATGAGGAATCGATTGACCAGTTCTTCCGCCAGATGACACCTGATACAGGAAACATCGATTTTGATGTGATAAAGGATGCGATGATTGAGGTTTTCGATAAGAGCGGTCCCGGTATCCTTGTGACGCATTCGCAGGGAGGTTTCCCCGGATGGACTACAGCTGCGGCAAGCGATAATGTCGAAGCTGTCATTGCAATAGAGCCAGGCGGTGTTCCGTTCCCAGAGGACAAGCTTCCAGAGCCTGTAGATGCTGGATACTATTCAGTGGGCGGCATTCCGATGTCTGATGAGGATTTTGATGCTCTCATAGAGAAGCCGATCATCATAATCTATGGCGATTATATTCCAGAGGACAGCGATCTTCCTGCAGAGAGATTCTGGAGGGCAGGGCTTGAGATGGCTTATGAGTTCGAGGATCTTGTGAACAGCATGGGAGGGGACTGCACTGTCATATATCTTCCTGATATCGGGATAAGAGGAAACTCCCATTTCATGTTCCAGGAGAAGAACAATATGGAGATTGCAGATGTGATTTACTCATGGCTTGATGACAGAGAGCTTTGCTGAGTTCCTCACTATTGCAACCTTCATAATAAGAACAGAGCTGGTTACTCAATGCAGAGCCGGCTGATTTCAGAAGCTGGCCGGTAGGGACTCCTGAGCATATCTTCGGGGATGTGTGATGGAAAGAGGCGGGGTAGATATGCTCCGCCTCTGTAGCTTAATATTTAGCTTGCCGAATTTTAAGAGAATTTGGGAGTGTAATTCGTTTTGTGGACATTCCCTCTTAGCTAGTCAAAAGAAGGAAAATAATCTGCAGCTGAGGCAGCAGACTGCCACCTTTTACCAGCTATCAGAAGTCTAGAATCATACAAAGGCGCTGTCAACGAATACTGCTGGCAGTGCCTTTCCTATCAGTTGATCCATTGATTCAGATCAGGCAAA
>CALXLV010000035.1 GCA_944389295.1 uncultured Spirochaetaceae bacterium
ATTTTGCGTACCTGATCTCACATCTAAAGGCTACTTTATCCGCTCAATAAAAACACCTTCGGCCACAACTGCGGCTGTCATTGATCCGCTCACTGGCGTCAAACAGGAAGATGCTATAAGGGACATTTATGGAAAGCTCACTTCGGTTGCCTTCGACCCGAATTACACTATAAGTGCCGATGGCGCTTTTTCTATAAGTGACCAAATAGACTATTGGAGATGCCAAGGTAGTAGCAAGACTATTGTCTCTACAAGAGATGTTACATTCAACGCTTCTGATGATACCTCTATAGAAATTGCAGACGAAGTGCGGCCAACTTCAATATCTTTTCCCTTCCTGATTATCTATTAGGGACATTTATGGCAAACTTAGAGAGATCAACCATATCGATACATGGAGCGGTGATGGTGCCATAAAAGCTACAGGTACAGGCGATAGTGTTTTCAATGGCACAGAAAAAGGAACTGATTACGGTAATCGAGATATAGTACAGGCAGAGCTTGATATCCCTTCGGTAGTGCCAACGGCAGATGAAAACCGCCCTTACAATACTTCATTCCCTTTTTTAATAAGCTATTAAGAATGGGAAAGAAATGTTGTATGGACGTACCTCTTCCGTAGTATGTCCCGCAGTTGGATTATCTGTAGGCTCTCCAGCTGAGGCGTCGAAGCCCAACGACCAAGTCTTTCCGCTTGTAGAATTATGACACCTTGATATTGAATCTCCCTTTACGAATGCACCAGTTACTTCCCCTTTATATTCTTCGCTGATAAGACCAGTTGTAGGTGCGTATCTTACATCGCCGCAAATGTCCCTATCAGTAGGCAATCAGAAAAGGTAGTGCCATGGCATATGGCCTTATTTCCTGATCTACGGGATATCCTATCTTTGAAAGGTCAAAGGAGATGGGCTTATATCCTCCACCTCCTGAGCCTGTCGCAGTGGGATCATGTGATACAGTCGCCCCAGCTTTAAAAACTCCGCTTGTAAAAGTATTGTCAGCGCTATTTCTTCTTATTTCAAAGTCGCCATAAATGTCCCCATCAGCCCCGTTATTCGAGGCTGATATTAGCAAGCTGTGCGGAGGCTTCTGCGCCGTTGATAGTATCTCTGGCTTCCTGCCTCTTTGTGAGGGTATCAGGATACTCCGCTTCAAACTCGGCGAGAACGTCAGGGTGGGACTGGATATACTTATCCATAAATTTGAGCACTCGATAATCAGTTGCATTGAGATAACTTTCAGATTCTCTGATGGTATCTTCGAGCGCTTCCTTTTGTATCTCGGCTTCTGTCTTTTCTGGCTTTGTGGTCACAGCACCTTCTGGAAGCGGGCCAAGTTCCTTCATATACCTTGGTTCTGACTGCCAGTTGTCGCCCTCTGCTGGCATATAGTAAGGCGTGCCACCAGCAGGTTTTCCCTTTTCATCGAGATGTCTCCTATGATCTTCCGTGATAAACCATTTTTCTCCATCCCATACGGCCACATTTGGGGCCTCTGCCTCTGGCGGCTCTACTGTCGTGCAGTAAGCAGGGACAGGATATCTTCCTTCGTGCATCGGATCTTCCGAGAGCGTAACTTTTGCTCTGTAGACTCCATCATCATCGTATCTATAAGCATATGGCATATCTTGTTTTATCTCCTTGAATTAAGTATAGCACAAGATAGTTAATTTAATAAGCTAAGGGACATTACAGGGCGACTAAATCCCGCGACAAGAAATGGCGATTCATCCGCCTCTGGTGTTTTTACAAAAGAGAGCATAAAAGGATGGTATCCACAAGGCGGAAGTGGTACACATAGCGAGTTTGTATTTGACGCAAATACCGACACTGGAAGCTATGGTAACCCCATGTCAGGACACGCGAACGCTGACGAAATCCGTCCATACAACATTTCTTTCCTATTCTTAATAAGCTATTAGGAAAGGAAAACTTATGTTATATGGTCGATTCTCCGAAGCGGTCGGAACTTCTCCTTCTGTCTCTATCTTGTACCTGTAACTGCTACTACTCCCATTGAATTTAACGGCTGTAGATCGTGTTGAATATTTCTTTATTACGCCATTAGCTCCCCAGCTCGTATCATCTTCCGCAGTACCAAAAGGCATATCACCAGTAATGTCCCTTTGGTTAATACAAAATTAAGTATGGAAAGCTAATGCAGTAAGGACGGTTTTCAGTGCTTGTTGGTACAACGCGGCTCGCGTCCATATATACTACATCCCTATCATCATTACCGTCACATGCTTGCAATTTTCCAGAAGTATAGAAAAGTGTTTCATCCGGGATGCCTGGATCATACCAGCTAGCAACACAACCCAATCTCCCGAAAATGTCCCTATCAGTAAGCGATCAATAGCGGAAATGAAACACAGTAGGGGCGTATTTCATCGGCAATGGATACGACGTTTGAGACATCAAATATTAAATTTTTGTATGTGTCTTTGCGGGTTGCTTTCTCTGCACCAAGTGTCCATGTCGATTTTCCCGAAAGAGAGAAAGTCCCGGAGGTCGATTCAAAAGCGCCATTGTCGGGGTGACTTCCATTAACGGAGGCATTAATGTCCCTTTGATCAATATGAAATCAAAAACGGAAAGGAGATTGAGTATGGCCTAATTTCATTTGATGGTTCAGTGCCAGCCATAGGATTATCGGATGAACTACCTCCATGAGAATTGAATGTTAATCCAAAACAAGTACCACCGCCTATATCGGCGTATGCCATATTCTCTTCTGTATAGCCAAAACATCCGGAGCTCTCCTCTGGCACGCCTCCGCTTCTTCCGCGGGTAAGTCCTCTGATACGGAATCTGCCTAAAATGTCCCTAATAAGAAATCAGAAATGGGAATGAAACACTGTAGGGACGGATTTCATTAGCTGGTTCTGTATCAGCCATTGGATTGACCGACGGATCACCACCATGTGAATCGAAAGTCAGTCCAAAGCAAGTATTACCTCCTATGTCGGCGTATGCCATATTCTCTTCTGTATAGCCAAAACATCCGGAACTTTCCTCTGGTACGCCTCCGCTTCTTCCGCGGGTAAGTCCTCTGATACGGAATCTGCCTAAAATGTCCCTTCTCACCACGTCACTATTTGTGATATCCGCCTCCGCATCCCCTTACTGCTCTTTCTCAGATATCTCATCGTCGTCTTGATAGAGGCATGGCCGAGAAGCCTTTGAAGAAGCTGGAGATCTTTTGTCTTTTCGTACACTCTTCGAGCGAAAAAAGCTCGGAAAGCGTGGGGATGCATCGGCCTCTTTGGAAGATGATATTTCTCTGCAAGTTGGTGCAGTCTATTTCTCACAAAGCGTTGATTATGCCGGATGATAAAGCCTTCCTCCATCTTCCCCTCAAGGTCTTTTCGGAGTGATGAAGAAAACCAGACACGACGCAACTTGCTTCCTTTTCCGATGATGTCTATATAGCCCTGCTTTATATGCCTATCCTGCACTTGCATAGCCTCTGAGATACGCATACCAGAACAGGCAAGTAACTTGATGATGCAGTACCACTCATAGTCTCCATCATCAAGCAAGCTAGACAAGAGTTTCTGGTACATCGGTAGGGTGAGTTCATCATCGATATAATCTGGAATGTCTACTTTGAGTGGTTTTAGTCTAAACCTGAGCCGGAGATATTCGGAATACTTATTCAAGGCATGGACTCGTAGATTTACCGTGCCGGCTGATACTCGCCTGATCTCTTCTTCCTTCCACTGGCAGAGGCTTGCCGTTTCTATCTTGTACCCTTGCTGATGGTAGTACCTCACTGATGCGATATATGTCTCTATAGTAGCCGCAGATAGTCCTTTCCCCTTCATCCAGCGCTTGAAGCGCTTCATCTCTTCTTCGGTAATCATAAGAAAAGTATCGTCTTTTAACCAACGCTTGAATGATGAGGGGCTTTCATGCCTTATGGTAGCAATACGAGATAACGAACAAAATATAGATAAAATGTATAATAACTTGACAATCAATAACGGGGGTAATATCTTCATATTTAATTTTTGGAGGAAATAATGAAAAAAGTTATTTTTGCTATGATTACGCTTCTCTCGTTATTTGTAATCATGTCTTGCGATTCCGATTCACCATCTGCCCCAGCTCCACTTACTGATGATGAGCGTGCCGTTCTTGCTGACATTGGCAATTCAATATACTCGGCAATAATGCAGGGCGATGCGAACTGGAACCCTTCAACAGGAATGAGTTTCGGACAGGAATATACGACTGTCGCAGATGTTACATTGACAAATTGTACATTGGTAACCGGATCGACATTTACAGTTACTCTTAATTCTCTAAATTTTGAGTTTGATTGTGAAATGATTATAGGCGGTAATCCAAATACTACGATTACAATGTCGGCTTCTGGTCCTCTATCAGGACTACAGAGTGGCGAAGGTATGGAGACCTCTGGTTCGTATGGTTCGAAGGACCTTAGTAAGGGAGATATAATGACGGTAATTTCCGGGCTCCTTTCTGGCGGACAAGACTGATCTTAACGGCAGTTTGATTGTTTTATTTGCTAAAGGCTGTTACAAGGGCTTCGGCTTTTGAAACAGTCTTTTTTATTACTGTCACCATTGCTGATTTGATAATGTTGAAAAATATCCAGCATTTTCCGAGAAATTGAATATTATTTAGATATTTCCTTTTGATACAAATATTAATAGCAATATCTGATATTCCGCTGCCAAGGGACGAACAATGTAGTCTATCAAGTATGGAAGATGAAGAGAGGCGAGAGCTTATAGAGGAGGCTATGAAGTATCATGAGAAGGCCCTCAAAGAAAGCAAGGTCCATTCATCCGATAGTGGGTGGAGTGAGATTGTTTTCAAGGTGTTATTTCCATTGACTTCAGCTGTTGCTGCCTCAGTTGCTCGAGCGTTATGTGAACACTTCCTCGGAGGGTGATATTTTGGGCGAAATAATCAGTTTAGTATTCTCGCTTATCGTTCCTGGATTGCTAATATGGCTTCCGGTTTTAATGATCATTGGGTATCTCCTGAAACATGCTACAGGATTCCCTAATGAATTTATTGGTCTAGTGCTATTAGCCGCTGCCATAATCATTTCTCTTTTGTATGGAATAGGAGCTACAGCCGATTCATCAGTAGGGAGATGGGTAACTGTTTTTATCGCGTATGGACTCGGCCAGGGATTTCTTCTGACATTCGCAACTGTATTTATCTATGACGTGATACATGGCGTAGCAAAATTTATCAAAAGGAAGAAAGCCATTAAATCCATAAAGAAGTCGGAGGTAGAAAATGAAGGTACAGTTTAAGATCAAATCGTCTTTAGTCAGGAATCTTATTGTCTTGGTTTCGTCAATGTTGATAGGCGCTATATTCAATATCCCGTTCGGCTGGGGGGCTGTTCTTGATTTTGTGACATCGATGGTAATATGTATCGTCATTACAATGGTCTTGGCTGATGCCTGGTACAAAGTCTGTAAAGAAAGATGGAAGTTGTGTTGGCAGTATTGGATCGGGATAACTTTAGTTCTTGTAGCTGATTGGGTTTTCTTATGTGCCAGTAAGACAACAACTGTAATGATGGCTTCAGTCTTGCTTGGAGTTACCGCATTTATATATGCGGCTGCTGGTAGTTGGTTCTATTTTGTTTTTAAACCGATCGTAGAGAAAAAAGAAACAGAAAGCCTAGAGTCTTATAAGAAAGCACTAATTGATAAAGGAATAGCCGAAGCAACAGCTGCAAGCATAATAGCTGACGCCAAGGAGGAATAAGGAGATGAGAAAATGGGGATTAAGAATAGTCTTTTTGGCGGTATTGTCGGTGCTGGTGCTGTCGTCGGCTTGGGCTTGGCCATCAGTGTTTTACGGAATAAAGGAATCTCCGGCACAGGTGCAGCAGCCGTCAGCCATGTTGGACATAAATACAACAGATACAGAAGAAGTACCCGTACATTTACTGTTGCCTCAGAACAAGCTAGACGGGGAGTCGAAGATTGCAGAAGAATCATCGAAAGTGCCGCTAGAAGGCATTCTGACCGAAGAGGATCTTAGAGAGATCGAAAATTCACTCGATGTTGTATCTATAGCCCAAAATACAATGATCAATGAATTTGATGAAATTGTGGCGGAGCGAGATTCTTTGATTGATGAAAATAATCAACTCTCCGAGGATCTTGCAAATCAGATGGGCAGAAATAAGTGGAATATGATGCTCATACCGGAGGCTTTCTATGATATTGGATCTGAAGAGTGGGGAATCGGTGTATCGTTTGGTGTAGGGTGGAATCAGTTAATGCTTAGTGCTGGTATCGAGAAAACTATTTGTGATGATTTCTTCCGAACATCTGATGATATGCGTATAAGATTTGGTGCAGGCATCCAGCTTTAATGCTCATAGCAACATATATCTTCCTTCCTCTTGGTGGGCGACTGCCAAGAGGTTTTATTTACAAGGTCTATATATTTGACTTTTCCATGAAAGCATGGCAATAATGAAAATAGAAAGGGTGTTGCAAACAAGCGGCGTGTCCCTGGTTATGTGATCGAACGACCGCTATAGCCTAGGAACTTCAGCGGTCGTTGCTTTGTGATACGGCTATGATAATGCCGACAACTGTAAAAACAATCATCAGCAATTCGTAATCGCTCATAGGCAACACCTCCTTCTCCTCATATATCCCAGAAGACGGGGTTCTATGTGATCGGGAGGCTTTGTACTCCTCCTGGAAGGAGGAACAACGCCGCTTGCCGTGCTTTGCAGCACCTATATGGAGTATATCAAAGATACATCTAGTGCGATAGCTGTTTAGGTACTGTGACGACTGTTTGAAGTATTAACCACAGGCGCGACGCCCGAACTCTCCCTATTTTCCGCAGATCGGAGCATTTAAACAGGTTTCAGAAACCAAAAAGGTGTAAGATGGCGATGAGTTACTCCTGAATCAGTACAGCAAATCCCACTGGATCAGGATCGTTTATAGGATGCCCATTGTGGTAAAACGGAGACGACTTATAAAAAAGTTTAACAAAAGTATTGCTTTTTTTATAAATTGCCCTTATTAGAAGAATAGAAGCACCTCCAAAGAGGTGCCCTGATGACTTCTGGCTTATTTGTCATCATAATGAGTACGGCAAGAGATTATTTCTAGCTTGCCGTTTTGTAGGCGGTACAGGAGCCGGTCTTTCTTGTTTATCCTCCGGCTATAAATTCCAGTAAGTTCCCATTTTAGTCTTTCTGGATGACCTGTACCGGTCAAAGGCCCTAACTCGATTATTTCTTGTAGTAATCGGTTAATCCGAATGCATGTCTTCGTATCAGAGGCACGCCATGCATTATAATCTTCCAGTGCCTCTGGTGACCACAGTATTTCCATGATCACCTCCTTTGGAAACTTTTGTTGTCTCCACTGTTTTTCCTTCTGTTAAAGGATTGTACGGAATGCCCTTTCCAGCATTGAGTGATTCAAGGCTTTTTCTGATGAACTCCTGATTGCTCTCTGAATAGAACGGGTCATAAGACACCTTGAATGGTATAGCCTGTTCATTCACGCATTTCTTGGTGTAGATGGTATAAGCCGTGCCCATACTCATTCCAAGATTTTCGCATAGCCTTTCCATAGCTTCTTTCAGTTCCGAATCAAGCCGTATGCTGAAAGTAATCATTTTTTTGGCCATATGCTTCTCCTTTCCGCAATCATCTTTTGTAGATGAGAGGTGTGTTCATATTAATCCAATATGTGTTAATTTTGCAATCATTATTAACACATATTACAATTATGTTTACACTTTAATAAGGGCTTCCTCTATCTCCCTTTGTGCTTCTTGTATAGGGGCCATTTGCCTTGCACGCAGGTGTAAGTACCGGTCTGTCATAGCCGTCGATTCATGACCTATAGCCGCCCGTATTAGTTCGCCTGAGACATTTGCTCCAACAAGCGCAGTATTGAGAAAATGCCGGGTTGAATGGAAAGATAGCTTCTCTCCCGTCTCTTCATCCATCCGTTCTATCCCTGCTTTCTCCATCGCTTTATACAGGTGCTTTCGTATATATGTTTCAGAGACAGGCTTCACGCCTGTGAGTGTAAAAATGTACCCGCTTCTTCCTGCTGCCATTTCGAGCAAGCTATCTGCAAGATGCTGTGGTATAGGGCAAAGCCTTGCCTTCTTTCCTTTAGGGCACTTGAGATTGCCATCTCGCTCTGCTGAGTGTTCGATGACGACCGCACCATCTTTAATGTTTTCTGTTCTAATGCCGCGAATTTCTCCGATTCTCATACCAGTAAAAGCTGCCAGCATTGTGGCAAGCCGCGCCATCTTTGACTCCCAGTCAACGGCAAACAATGCCTCAAGATCCTCAATGGTAAATGCTTCCTTATCGCTTTTAGGAGCCACATACAGTGGCTTCACCTTCTGCAAAGGATTTGACGGTATGATAGATTCTTCAACCATATAATTCAGGATCGGTGAGAGCGTGCTCCTGATTCGGTTTATCGTAGAGTTGCTTAGTTCCTGTTCACACAGCCATGTTTGCCATTTCTTTATGATGGTTACAGAGGCAATAGCCGTGGCGCTAAATTTCTCAAAGAATGGAATGATATAGCGTTCAAGCCGCTGTCTGTTCTCTTTGATTACCCGGCTTGTATATGGATTCCCTCGCAGCTCTCTTTCTTTGCATAAGGGGCACTTCCCAACGACAAAGAACGGGGTTAGATACTCTCCGAGAACAAGGGAATCTGGTGTGTTATGCTCCGCAATAAGCCGATCAGATATAAGAGTACCCGTACGTATTCTGTCTTGTATGATTGCCATGGCCGCAGCTCTGGAATGTGCCCCAGTGGAGCGTTTTACTCGCTTTCCAGAATCATCATAGGCGTAATAATAATAAATAATTTTTTTTCCAGATCGCCTCGGAAATGGTGCTGAAACCCTGCCATTTTTGATCTTCATGAACAGCTTCCTTTAAAAATTTTTGGAACCACTACCGGAAATTGGTTCCAGTTTTTTCGAGCAGGGAAAAGCTGTAAAAAATATTTTTATCAATCCAATTCGTTTTCCTGTAACGTTTTAGACTTCTAAAAATAAGAGCCCCCGAGCGGATTTGAACCGCTGACCCCCACCTTACCATGGTGGTGCTCTACCAGCTGAGCTACAAGGGCTTGAACGTGGAGTTACATTACCCAAAAGCAGATGCGAGTGTCAATAGCAGAGTCATGTGCTCTCTTTCTTCCTGAATCCGAATCCGCCCGTGAATACTCCGTCGCCGTTTTCTGCGAATATGCCGAGAAGTGTTCCCGTGAAGGTCATGTACATCGTCCCCTCAGTTGCAAATGATGCCATCGCGGCTCTGCCGATTTCCTCTCCGTCGGCAAGGAAGTAGTACCACTCTCTGTCAGTTCTTATCTCAAGATGCACCGATTCCCTTTCTGCGATTGTTTTTCTGCTGACCACAGCCTCGAGATCGTGTATCCTGCGCCGGAATGTGACTGCAAGGCCGGAGCCGTTTCTTTCAAGGAAGAGATCGGCATGATAATCGCTGTTGTAAAACGCTGTAATACCGGCCTTTCCGGTAAGTGTTTCATCTGTCCTCAGCACTGCCGAGAATACTGTCTCGAACTCCTCCTGTCTGAGAAGCAACGCGGAGGGTTCTCCAAGTGGTTCGGAGAGAGGAACTGAGCCGTGTATCGTAAGCTCGTTTCCCTCCGTTATATATGCCCCGGCTTTCTCTGTGCGCACCCTCAGCACCGGAAGTGATGCGATGTCGTCCCCGTATGTGACGAAGGGCTCAGCGCTGTGCACTGTCTCTAAAGATGACGGCTCGTCCAGTTCAACCCGCCCATTATCTCCGACTACTGGCCATCCATCCTTCCAGGTCACCTCCGACATGAAGGTTTCCCTGCCGAGGTTATGCAGCAGCGGCTTTCCGGGAACTCTTATGGCAAGGAATACAGCGATCCATCTGCCGTCCGGAAGCTCTACCATATCCATATGCCCCGCAGCCTGTATGGGATGGTTCTTCCTCTGTGCATGGGAGAGCATCGGGACCGGATTGATCTCATATGGTCCATAGATATTTTCAGCTCGTCCCACTGTTTCATGGTGCCCGTACTCTGTCCCGCCCTCTGCGAATGCGAGATAGAAAAGCCCGTCTTTCATATAGATGTGAGGAGCTTCGGTTGCAGCCCCGGAGAGCCCGGGGGAGATCAGGCGGAGAGGTTCAAGAAGTCTGCCTTCATCCGGATCGATGAATGCTCCGAAAATTCCTCCCTTGCCGTTCTGCGTGTAGAAGCAGCTTCCGTCCGGCAGGAAGAATATGCTTGGATCAATGCCGTCCTTATATATGAACAGGGCTTCACTCCACGGTCCGGAGAGTGAGTCCGCGTACGAGATGAAGTTGCCGACACCGTTCTTGTTGGTTGTGACCATGTAATAGCGTCCGTTATGGAAGCGTATCGTCGGGGCGTATATTCCGCCGCTGTTTCTCGAACCAGAGAGCGAGAAGCCGTTGGCGCTTGTCATCACCGATGAATGGTATTTCCAGGAGGAGAGATCATGCGATGTATAGAGAGCGACTCCGGGATAGTACTCGAATGTCGATGTGGCGATTATATACTGCTTCCCGTCGAATGTTATCGAGGGGTCCGGATTGAAGCCGGGGATTATAGGATTGTGGATCATATGATGATTATAACAGCACTTAGTGCTTTGCCGGCGGAAATTGATTTCCCCTTAGTTGTGAATATTATAATCAGATAATCACTCCGTAAATGGTATTTATATTCATTATATTATCTGCAAAAGCGTTCTTTATCTTTATCTTTATTAAATTCGGACTGCTGTTTTCTGTTTTGAAGCTGCGGGATGATTTCAGCACGCAGCCGTTTCATGCAGCGTGCTGCGGCCTTTTATCAGCCTTGGGACGGGTGGTGATATTAACACTCCTTGTTTTTGGGCTTATCATCGCTGTATGGAATTTTCTGACTTCGGCAGCAAGCTCTCATCTCATTCGGGTATCCTTCAGCTGATGGACGATATAGGCAGACCTCTACCAGACGGTGTGAGGGCGATACCGCTCGGCGGCGGCAATCCGGCGAGGGTGCCGGAGGTTGAGAAGGCATACAGAGCTGAGCTCGAGCGCCTGCTTGCGGACGGGGACAGGTTCGAGGATGTGATCGCCCACTATGATTCCCCGCAGGGAAGGGTGGAGTTCCTGGAAACTGCGGCCGCATTCTTCCGCGGGAAGTACGGATGGGACATAACTGCTGAGAATGTCGCGCTGACAAACGGCAGCCAGAGCGCCATGTTCTACATCTTTAATCTTCTTGCTGGAACGACCCGCGGGAGGAAGAAAACAATACTCTTTCCATTGATGCCGGAGTACATCGGCTATGCGGATCAGGGGATAGAGCCTGACACATTCGTTAGCCTCCCGTCGAAGTGCGTCTGCTATGAGGACAGGACGTTCAAGTATTTCCTTGATATGGATGCGGTGGAGGACTATCTTGACCGCCATCCGGAAGTCGGCGCGATGGCTGTCTCGCGCCCCACTAACCCCAGCGGGAACGTGCTTACCGATGAGGAGATAAAAGCTCTAGCCTCGGCCGCGCACCGCCATTCAATACCTCTTATTGTTGATAACGCCTACGGCCTGCCTTTCCCGGACATAATCTTCGCGGACAATGCCGAGCCGCTTTGGAATGAGGACATAATCCTCTCGATGAGTCTGTCGAAGATAGGACTTCCGTCCATACGCACGGGCATTGTCATCGCGAGGAAAGAGATCATAAAGGCTGTCGGAAACATCAACGCCATAGCCGCGCTTGCGACCGGATCGTTCGGACCTGTGCTTGCCGGTGACCTGCTGCGGAGAGGGGAGCTGACTGAGCTTGCCGCCGATGTCGTGCGTCCTTTCTATCTTGCAAAGGCGCGCAAAACAGAGGCTGCGATAAGAAAGGCGTTTGAAGGAACCGAATACTACCTTCATCGTATGGAAGGGTCGATCTTCTGCTGGCTGTACCTTCCTTCGCTGAGGATTCCGACGCTTGAGTTCTACTCGGTTCTGATGAAGGACGGCGTGATAACCGTTCCGGGAGAGTATTTCTTCTTCGGCAGCGATGAGCAGAGGAGGGGAGAGCCATATCCGCATGCGCACTACGACAAGTGCCTACGCCTCAACTACTCAGGAGATGAAAGGCTCACGGAGGAGGGAATAGAGATCATCAGCCGGAGATACAGAGAGTATTCGGTGTGACGGCTACCGTGTTTTTGCTTTTCGCTATTGACGCGCTTGTGCTCTTTGGCTAATATGAACCGACGGTAGGCTTTTATGGAGGGGTAATTGTCCCTTCACGATGCTTCCGAATGGAATAAAACGGCAAGTCCGAGGAGATACAAATGGCTAGTTCAAAGAAGAAAGGACCTGTAGAGAAGATTGCCCTCCAGTGTACGGAGTGCAAGCAGAAGAACTACACAACCGAGAAGAACCGCCGCAATACCCCCAATAAGCTCGAGCTTATGAAGTATTGCCCGTTCGAGCACAAGCATACTCTTCATCGCGAGACGAAGATCAAATAAGATAAGAGAAATACTGTATCGGGGTGCGAGCAGGTCAGTAGCTCCAACGGCTAGAGCACTGGTCTCCAAAACCGGGTGTTGTAGGTTCGAATCCTACCTGGCCTGCTGGCACCCCGATCTTTCGGGAAAGGTAAAATGAAGAAGATCGGAAGATATTTCAAGGAATGCTGGCTCGAGATGAAGAAGGTTTCCTGGCCTGCGAGGGCTGAGGTTGTCCATTCGACTTGGGTCGTGATCGTCTCAACGATACTCTTCGCCATTGCACTTGGTCTGGTGGATACCATCCTTGGTCTTTGCCTTGACCTCATTTTCTAGGAGAGACGATGGCTAGAGGCTGGTACGTCGTACATACATATTCAGGCTATGAGCAGAAAATAGAGAGGACGATAAACAAGTTCCGCTCAAGCGATGCCGAGTTCGCCGCATACTGTACGGGCGTGAGTGTCCCGATGGAGCAGGTTCCCGTCGTCACGGAAAAAGGCGAGAAGAAGATAGAGCTCAAGAAGGTTCTTCCCGGATACATACTTGTGGAGCTCGATTTGCCTGAGAACACATGGAGAACGATAACAGCCAGAATTGCGAGGATACCGGGAGTGACCGGATTCCTCACTGCCGACAAGACGGGCAAGAATCCACCGAAGCCGCTTACGCAGCGCGAGCATACCGATATACTCCGCCGCACAGGAGAGGTTCCGGAGGAGAAGGTATTCCGTCCGAAGCAGGATTTCGAGCGCGGCGAAGAGGTGAAAGTCATCTCCGGTCCGTTCGCTTCCTTTAACGGCACGATAGACGATATAGACGCTGCGAAGGGAAGGCTCCGCCTTTCTGTTCAGATCTTCGGAAGGTCAACTCCCGTCGAGGTCGATTTTACGCAGGTAGAGAAGGTTCTGGTATAACCGGAACCTGGTTTTTTACATTGATTATGATATCTCTCTCAGCTCCGGCTGAGTTGGGAGCTCTTCGTTGAAGAGCGTTAATACCAGCATCGGGTCCCGCGTTACCGGTCAGCTCAGACCAGACACCGATGCATAAGGAGAAGAAAATGGCAAAGAAGAAGGTTACTGCCGTAATAAAGCTGCAGTGCCCCGCTCAGAAGGCCACACCGGCACCCCCTATCGGACCGGCACTTGGTCCCCACGGCGTAAGTGCCCCGCAGTTCGTCCAGCAGTTCAATGACAAGACGAAAGGCTATGAACCTGGACTCATCCTCCCCGTTATCATCACAGTCTATCAGGATAAGAGCTTCTCTTTCATCCTCAAGACTCCTCCCGCAGCTGTGCTCATCAAGAAGGCTCTCGGCCTTCAGACCGCTTCCGGCCAGCCCAACAAGGTGAAAGTCGGAAAGATCACCGATGCACAGATTACGGAAATCGCCAAGACCAAGCTGGAGGATCTCAACGCGAACGATCTTGACGCTGCGAAGAAGATCATCGCTGGCACAGCCCGCTCGATGGGTGTAGAGGTGGAGAAGTAAGATGAGAAGAGGAAAGAAATACCAGGAAGCACTCAAGAAGATCGACAGATCGAAGGAGTACACGATCCAGGAGGCTGCGGAGCTCGTCAAGAGCATCGCCTATGCTTCTTTCAACGAGACTGTCGAGCTCTCCGTCGCGCTTGCTCTCAAGAAGAGCCAGTCGGTGAGGGACACTGTCGTCCTTCCGAATCAGTTCATGGCCCAGAAGAAGATTCTTGTATTCGCCAAGGGAGAGAAGGCTGAGGAGGCCAAGGCCGCAGGAGCCGCTTATGTCGGCGATTCCGACCTCATTGAGAAGATCAGGGGCGGATGGATGGATTTCGACATCGCTGTTGCTACTCCCGACATGATGAAGGACGTAGGACGCCTCGGACCCATCCTCGGAAGAAGAGGCCTCATGCCGAACCCCAAGACGCACACCGTTACCAATGACATCAAGGAAGCCCTTGAGGAGCTTGGAAGAGGACGCGTCGAGTTCCGTTCAGACAAGACTGGCGTCGTTCACATGGCTGTAGGCAAGGTCGATATGGAGCCTGCCAAGGTTGCGGAGAACGCCAAGGTCACGCTTGCTGAGATTCTCAGGAAGAAGCCTTCGGATGCCAAGGGCGATTTCGTTGTGTCCGTCTCCCTCTCATCGACGATGGGACCCGGCATACGCGTGAACTACAGAGACATGGCTGATTCGGCAGCAGTATAAGGAAGGTGGACATGGATAATTACAAGACTCGGGTAACTCCGGCTAAGGTAGATGCTGTCGCCGCTCTCAAGGATGAGTTCAAGGATTACTCCGGATTCATCTTCACTGACTACAGGGGTATGACAGTCCAGCAGATCACCGACATCAGGAAGAGCCTGAAGAAGGATGATGCTGCTTACCGCGTTGTCAAGAACCGCTATGCCAAGATCGCTCTCAAGGACCTTGATCACGAAGGCGCCGAGGAGCAGATGAAGGGACCGACAGCTGTCGCTCTCGTGAAGGGAGACACAGCCAACACGGTCGCAAAGGTTCTCTTCAATGCGAACAAGGATGGCGTGAGCATCCAGGTCAAGGGCGCGCTTCTTGACGGAAAGTTCATGTCAGCCGAGGAAGTTGAGGCACTCTCGAAGCTCCCGACCAAGCTCGAGCTCATCGCTTCTCTTATGGGAACGATGAAGGCACCCGTACAGAAGCTCGCTGCTACTCTTCTCGCATATGTCGAGTCGAAGGGCGGTGCGCCTGCTGCGGCTGCTGCAGCCGATGAGGCGCCTGCTGCGGAAGCGGCTCCTGAAGCACAGAACTGATACGGTCCTAGTCTTCAAGTAACCTGCTAGACCGTTATTTAGATAAGGAGAAGATAATATGGCTACAAAGGAAGAAATCCTTGAGTCCATCGCTCAGATGAGCGTGATGGATGTTGCGGACCTCATCAAGATGATGGAGGAGAAGTTCGGCGTTGTTGCAGCAGCTGCTGCTGTTGCTGCACCTGGTGCTGCCGCTGCTGGCGATGCTCCCGCAGAGGAGGAGCAGACTGAGTTCACAGTCGTCCTCAAGAGCGTTGATGCCGCGAAGAAGATCGCATGCATCAAGGAAGTAAGAGCTGTCACAGGTCTCGGCCTCAAGGAGGCAAAGGATCTCTGCGAGAACGGCGGCAACCTCAAGGAAGGCGTCAGCAAGGAAGAGGCTAACTCCATGAAGGAGAAGCTCACTGCTGCCGGATGTGTTATCGAGATCAAATAACACTGATTATGATTTCTTTTCCCCGGGTCTCCGGACCCGGGAAGCATGCCATCGGAAGTTCCCGATGGCTTAGGTGTCTGTAAACAATAGTGAGAAAAAGCGATTCAGTGTGCTATGGAGGTACAATGATGCCCAGCAAAGGCAAAGCCATCAAGAGAGTTGACATCGGTTCAGAACTCCCGGAAGTATGCGAGCTTCCGAACCTCATCGGAATCCAGACCGAGTCATTCAGCAAGTTCCTTCAGCTTGACAGGCTGAAGAAGGGCGAGGCCCCAGATCCTTCCATCGGTCTTGAATCCGTATTCCGCCAGACATTCCCCATCATCTCCCCGAACGAGGACATGAGGGTCGAATACAACGGCTACACCGTCGATATGGACGGCATTAAATACTCGGAATCGGAATGCAAGAAGAAGGGCAGGACCTACGGCGTTCCCGTCAAGGCTAGCGTTGCTCTCGAGACTAAGAATGGCGAGATCAAGGAGAAGGACATCTTCTTCGGAGATTTCCCTTTGATGACGGATCGTGGTACTTTCATCATCAACGGTGCGGAGCGCGTAATCGTATCGCAGATCGTGCGTTCCCCCGGCGTTGTCTTTAAGGAGGGAAAGAAGAACGATGCTTCTTCCCTCTATTACGGAACCCTCTATCCCTATTCAGGTACGAAGCTCGAGTTCGTCCTCACGAGGAAGAACGAGAAGATCGACACCAAGAAGGGCGAGTCCACAAGCGCAGCTGAGAGGAAGAAGGTGAACAACATCATCCAGGTGAGCTTCGGCAAGAAGCCGTTCCTGGTGACATTCTTCCTCCGTGTGCTCGGAATCGACACGCGCGACAGGATAGTCGAGGCGTTCTACCAGAAGAAGAGCATCGACATCTCGCAGTCGCTGTCAGAGGATGTGAGGTATTTCTCATATAAGGACATAAGGACAGAGGACGGAGAGCTCAGGTATCTCGCGGGCGATGAGCTCGGAGTCGTTGAGCTCGAGGATCTCAGATCGCGCGGATTTGAGTCCGTGGATGTCGTCGATACGAACGCAAAGGATATCGATGCGCCGTCGCTCGCCATTCTCAAGACACTCCGCCGCGAGCGCATCCTCTGCGCCGACTACAGGCAGGAGGACTCCGAGGAGTTCCAGAACGAGTACATCGGACAGATCGTCGAGGCGTGCAAGAACTCGCTTCCTCAGAACCTCAAGACGTTCCCCGAACCCAAGCGTGTCATAAGCTATTTCCAGGATTTCTTCCTCAAGGGCAGGGGCTTTGAGCTTGAGGACATCGGCCGCCACAAGCTGAACAAGAAGTTCTACGGCATGGACGAGTCGAAGTACATCAGCGAGACTGCGCTCACCCCCGAGGATGTGATAAACACAGTCAGCTTCCTCATCCAGTTCTGCAACGGCGTGATCAAGGAAGATGATATCGATGCGCTCGGAAACAGAAGAGTGCGCACCGTCGGCGAGCTCCTTGTCATAGCTCTCTCCGAGGCTTTCAGCCGCATGGCGAAAACTGCGCGCGAGAAGATGAACATGACAGATGACTCTGTGAAGCCGCAGGAAGTCATCTCCATCAAGCCCATAGTCGGCGCGATCAAGGAGTTCTTCGGCTCATCGCAGCTTTCTCAGTTCATGGACCAGATCAACCCGCTTGCTGAGCTTACGCACAAGCGCCGTGTATCCGCGCTCGGTCCGAAGGGAGGTCTTTCAAGATCGTCCGCACGCGCTATCTACGAGGTCCGCGACGTACACTACACACACTACGGAAGAATATGCCCGATCGAGACTCCTGAAGGCTCGAACATCGGTCTTATTCTCTCGCTTGCAAACTATGCGCGCATCAACGAGTACGGCTTCATCGAGACGCCTTACAGAAAGGTCGTGAACGGCATCGTAACCAATGAGGTCCACTACCTCGATGCGAACGATGAGGAGAAGTACTACATCGCACAGGGCAACGCGAGAATCGACAAGGACGGACACTTCCTCGAGAAGGAGATCGCGGTAAGGCACTACGGAGACTACGGTGTGGCATCCCCTGAGGAGATCAGCTGGATGGATGTCTCTCCGCGTCAGGTTGTATCCGTGGCGACATCACTCATTCCGTTCCTCGAGCATGACGACGCCAACCGTGCCCTGATGGGCTCGAACATGCAGCGCCAGGCTGTTCCCCTTGTGTTCCCGGAGGCTCCGAGAGTCGGTACGGGAATGGAGCAGAGGACTGCATATGACTCCGGCGTTCTCATCAAGGCGAAGAGGGCAGGCACTGTCTCCTATGCATCTTCGACGGAGATAAGGGTCATTCCCGACAATCCCGAGATAAAGGGAGAGGTTGACAAGTATGAGGTCCACAAGTTCGAGAGGACGAATCAGGATTCATGCCTCAACCAGAAGCCGATCGTCAATGTCGGGGACAAGGTCGAGGCCGGCGATGTCCTTGCAGACGGACCTGCTACGCAGAACGGAGAGCTCGCTCTCGGAAGGAACATCCTTGTCGGATTCGTTCCATGGAACGGATACAACTACGAGGACGCCGTTCTCATCTCTGAGCGCGTCGTCAGGGAGGATATCTACACATCCATCCATATCAAGGAGTTCTCGATCGACGTCAGGGAGACAAAGCTCGGACCTGAGAAACTGACAAGGGACATTCCTAACACCAGCGACAAGCTCCTCGAGCATCTCGATGCGGAGGGAATCATCTGCATCGGAACATATGTGCACCCCGGCAGCATCCTCGTCGGCAAGGTCACGCCCAAGAGCGAGGCTGACACGACACCGGAGGTCAAGCTCCTCAACTCCATCTTCGGCGAGAAGGCGAAGGAGGTCAGGGACTCCTCTCTCAAGGTTCCTCACGGCACCGAGGGTACGGTCATCGATATCCAGCGCCTCAAGAAGAGCGACAAGGACGAGCTCCAGCCGGGAGTTGACGAGACTATAAAGGTTCTCATCGCCACGAAGCGCAAGCTCAAGCAGGGCGACAAGATGGCAGGACGCCACGGAAACAAGGGTGTCGTCTCGAGAGTTCTCCCCGAGGAGGATATGCCGTACATGGAGGATGGTACTCCGCTTGATGTCTGCCTCAACCCGCTCGGCGTTCCTTCACGAATGAACATCGGTCAGCTGATGGAGACGCAGCTCGGATGGGCCGCTGTCAAGAATGACAAGTGGTACAAGACGCCTGTATTCCAGTCAGCCACGATGGAGCAGATAGAGCATGAGATGGAGGAGGCCGGGCTTCCAAGGAACAGCAAGACGAAGCTCTACGACGGCCGCACCGGCATTCCGTTCGTGAACGATGTTTTCTGCGGATATATCTACTATCTCAAGCTGCATCACCTTGTTGACGACAAGATGCATGCCCGCTCGACAGGTCCTTACTCGCTTGTCACGCAGCAGCCGCTCGGAGGAAAGGCCATGTTCGGAGGCCAGAGACTCGGAGAGATGGAGGTCTGGGCATTCGAGGCTTATGGAGCCGCGAACACGCTGCAGGAGCTCCTGACCATAAAGTCCGACGACATGAAGGGCAGGGTGCAGATCTATGAGTCCATAGTCAAGGGCGAACCCAGCCAGACGGTTTCCATGCCTGAGGCGTTCAACGTTCTTGTTCAGGAGATAAGGGGACTTGCCCTCGATATTTCTGTATTCGATGAGAACGGCAAGCAGGTTCCGCTCACGGAGCGCGATGAGGAACTGATCGCCAAGAAAGAGAAAGGTGCTTTCTAGGAGGAAAGACGGAATGAAGGAAATACAGGATTTCAGCTCTATAAGGATAAAACTCGCTTCACCGGAGCAGATTCTCGCATGGTCTTACGGCGAGGTTAAGAAGCCTGAGACCATCAATTACCGTTCTCTCCGCCCGGAGAGGGACGGCCTTTTCTGCGAGAGGATATTCGGCACGACTAAGTCATGGGAGTGCTGCTGCGGCAAGTTCAAGTCCAACAGATACAAGGGCGTTGTCTGCGACCGCTGCGGAGTTGAGGTTACAGATACCAAGGTCCGCCGCGAGCGCATCGGCCACATCACTCTTGCCGCGCCTGTAGCGCATATCTGGTTCTACCGCTCGACGCCGTCCATCATGAGCTACCTTCTCGACATCAAGAGATCGGAGCTGATGGAGATTCTCTCCTATGAGAAGTACGTCGTCACCGATCCCGGCCAGGATACTGACCTCAGGAAGTACCAGGTGCTCAGCGAGGACGAGTACTACATGGCCGTCGACAAGTACGGCGACACATTCAAGGCAGGAATGGGTGCAGAGGCCATCTATGATCTTCTCAAGGACCTCGATCTCAAGACTCTCTCCGAGGAGCTGAGGGCTCAGCTCTCCCAGAAGGAGGAGGCCAACAACAAGATCGACAACAAGCTGCTCTCGCGCATCCGCTACTGCGAGGAGTTCCTCTCGTCGGGCAACAGGCCGGAGTGGATGATCCTCAAGGTCATCCCCGTTATTCCGCCTGAACTCCGTCCTATGGTCCAGCTCGACGGCGGACGCTTCGCCACCACCGATCTCAACGAGCTCTACAGAAGGGTCATAAACAGGAACAACCGTCTCGACAGGCTCATCGCCATCCAGGCTCCGGACATCATCATCCGCAACGAGAAGAGAATGCTCCAGGAGGCTGTCGATTCCCTTTTCGACAACTCAAAGACGCCGAATCCGACGAAGGGAAGCAGCAAGAGGGATCTCAAGTCGCTTTCGGATGTTCTCAAGGGCAAGCAGGGAAGGTTCAGGCAGAACCTCTTCGGAAAGCGTGTCGACTACTCCGGACGTTCTGTAATCGTCGTAGGACCGGAACTGAGGATGCATCAGTGCGGCGTTCCTTCAAAGATGGCTCTTGAGCTCTTCAAGCCTTTCATCATGCGCAAGCTAGAGCAGAAGGAGATCGCGCAGAACGTCAAGAGGGCTAAGCTCCTTGTCGAGCAGGAGGCTCCCGAGGTATGGGCAGTTCTCGACGAGGTTGTTAAGGAGCATCCCGTAATGCTCAACAGAGCGCCTACTCTTCACCGTCTCGGCATCCAGGCGTTCGAGCCCGTGCTTGTTGAGGGAAAGGCCCTCAAGCTCCACCCGCTCGTGTGCCACGCGTTCAACGCTGACTTCGACGGAGACCAGATGGCTATTCATGTGCCTCTCACTCAGGCTGCGCAGCTCGAGTGCTGGACGCTCATGCTCAGCACGACGAACCTCCTCGACCCTGCAAACGGAAAGCCGATCGCGTTCCCGTCTCAGGATATGGTTCTCGGAATATTCTACCTTACGAAGGAGAGAACCGACCTTGATCCCCAGAGGAAGATAAAGAGGTTCGAGACTGTAGCAGAGATCGAGGCTGCTATCGACACATACTCTGTGACGTACAACGAGAAGATCTACTACCGCTTCAAGAAGGGACTTGCGATCGTCGACGAGAAGGGAAACACCCAGGTAGCAGACGGAAAGAGCTGGTATGCCACGACTCCGGGCCGCATCATCTTCAACGCCGCGATTCCCGAGGGAATTCCGTATCAGAACTACTGCCTCGGCGACAAGCAGCTGAGGAAGGTCATCGGCGAGACGATCAGGAACCGCAAGCCTTCCGTGGCTGTCGAGCTTCTTGACTCTGTGAAGGATCTCGGCTTCAAGTACGCTACGCTCTTCGGAGCGACCATCGGTCTTTCCGATATGGTCGTGCCTGAGGAGAAGTCCGCCCTCATCGAAGAGGCGAACGAGAAGCAGTCGGTCGTATTCAAGCAGTATCATGACGGACAGATAACTCAGGAAGAGAGATACAACCGCGTAATCGAAGTCTGGACGGAGACCAACGAGGAGCTTACGGACAAGCTGATGGCTGATCTGAAGAAGAGCCAGCACGGCTTCAATCCGCTCTATCTCATGGTTGAATCCGGAGCTAGAGGATCGAAGAACCAGATCAGGCAGCTCGGCGGAATGCGCGGCCTCATGGCCAAGCCGAACGGAAAGATCATCGAGCTTCCGATCAAGTCCAACTTCAAGGAAGGACTCTCGATCATGGAGTTCTTCATCTCCTCCAACGGTGCGCGCAAAGGTCTTACCGATACGGCTCTCAAGACCGCTAAGGCAGGCTATCTCACCCGTAAGCTCGTCGATGTCGCTCAGGATGTCGTAGTCTCCATCGAGGACTGCCACACCATCAACGGCATATGGGTGTCCGCTGTAAAGGACGGCGATGCCGTCATCGAGACTCTCGCATCGAGAATCTCGGGTTCCTGCCCTGTAGAGGATGTCCTCCATCCGTTCCTCAAGGACGAGAACGGCAATCCTGTCGTGCTCGCGAAGGCGAACGAGGAGATATCGGACGATACAGCGGCTGCAATAGAGGAGGCCGGCGTAGAGAAGGTGCTTCTCCGCACTGTCCTCACATGTGAGGCCGAGCACGGCGTATGCCGCAAGTGCTATGGACGCAACCTTGCCACCAACCGCCCTGTCGAGATCGGAGAGGCTGTCGGAATCATCGCAGCCCAGTCCATCGGACAGCCGGGAACGCAGCTTACGATGCGTACGTTCCACGTCGGCGGTACGGCTTCTACGTCAACAAAGGAGAACAAGCTCTCATTCAGCTATCCGACGATCATCCGCGGCCTGAAGGGACTTGTCATCAGCAACAGCAGCGGACAGCGCCTCTTCCCGAGGAAGGGCCATCTGACCATCAGCCGCGTATTCGAGGAGATCACCGGACAGTTCGATGAGCTTCTTGTCGGCAACGGAGAGGCCGTAGGAAAGGGATATCCTTTCTATAAGAAGAACGGCGCTGAGGTCTGTGCTGACGAGAACGGAAGGCTTCTGCAGATCGCGGATGCCACATCCCTCTCCGCGGAGCCCCAGATGCGCACGTTCGTCGTAGGCCCCGAGGCTGACTATCAGGTTCCGGCAGGTTCCGAGCTGATGGTAGTCGAGGGACAGGTCGTTCCCGCAGATGCCGCGATCATCACATTCGACCCGTTCTCCGAGCCGATCATCGCCGAGGAGTCCGGTACGGTCGAGGAGATGAACGACTTCGTCGAGGACAAGTCCTACAGGAAGATATTCAACGAGGCCGGCGATACTGAGATGCTCGTTGTTCCGAGCGCACAGCTCGGCGCGTTCCGTCCCGCAGTAGTCGTCCGCACAGATTCCGGAGAGCAGAACTTCTACCAGATCCCCGGCGGCGCTTACATGGTCGTCAAGGAGAGAGGCGAGAGGGTCGAGGCCGGCGATGTGCTTGCCAAGGTCTCGAAGGACAGCACGACGACAAAGGATATTGCAGGCGGTCTCCCGCAGGTCGACTCGCTCTTTGAGGCGCGCCACGGAAAGGTTTCTTCCTCCAACAAGGTCAACCCGATCATCCTTGCCCGCGTGACTGGTACGGTAACGGAGGTCCAGTCCGGAACGGCCAACGGTTCGACTACGACTGTCACGATCCGCGATGCCTTCGGCGCTCTCCATCCGCACAAGGTATATACAAAGGATGCGATCCTCCTTGTCCGCGAGGGCGATGAGGTGAAGGCAGGCGAGCCGCTCTGCGACGAGCCCGTCACATCAAGAGAGGTTCTTGATGTCCTCGGTGAGAACGCTGTTCTCTCCTTCCTCGTCAATGAGATCCAGAAGGTCTACAGGATGCAGGGCGTAGAGATTAACGAGAAGCACCTTGGAATCATAATCCGCCAGATGCTGAGAAAGGTTGAGATCCTCAGGGCCGGAGATACGCAGTTCGTCAAGCAGCAGCGCGTTGACAAGAACCACTTCGACCGCGTGAACGAGGAGATGAAGAGACAGGGCAAGACGCCTGCTATCGCGCGCCCTGTTCTCCAGGGTGTCTCAGAGGCGGCGCTCTCCGTCGATTCGTTCATCTCGGCCGCATCGTTCCTTTCGACCACCAAGGTATTGACCAATGCCGCCATTGCTGGTAAGAAGGATGAGCTGAGAGGTCTCAAGGAGAATGTCATCATCGGACACCTCATTCCTGCCGGAACCGGCATGAAGTGCTACAGGAACGTCCATCTTGATGAGGATGAGAAACTTCTCGAACTGCAGAAAGAGGTCGACAGGGCTCGCAGGGAACAGAAAACCGAAGCCGTGTTCGAGGATTTTGATGCAGAGGAAATAGGTGATATGAAAACGGTGGGAGAACCTGCCGACATAGACGAAGGTCCGTTCGCGGAGTAAGGCGCCTGTCGGCGCCCCTCCGGGGCATTCGCGGCCGGCTCTCATGCTGACCACCGTTTTCAAACAGATGTGCCGCCTGTGCGGTACAGATCCCTCATCTGTGAGCGAGCGGATCATATATAAGGAGTGTATCGTAAGATGCCTACTATCAATCAGCTTATAAGGAAGGGCAGGGAATCCTCCAAGTCGAAGACAAAGTCTCCGGCTCTGCAGGGCTGCCCCCAGAAGAGAGGAGTATGCACGAGGGTAATGACAGTCACCCCGAAGAAGCCTAACTCCGCTCTCAGGAAAGTCGCCCGTGTGCGCCTTTCAAACGGAATCGAAGTAACCGCATACATCCCGGGTATCGGCCACAACCTTCAGGAGCACTCTGTTGTTCTCATCAGAGGCGGAAGGGTCAAGGACCTCCCCGGTGTAAGGTATCACATCATCCGCGGTACCAAGGATACCCTCGGTGTCGCAGACCGCAAGCGCAGCCGCTCCAAGTATGGTGCGAAGAAGCCAAAAGCCTGATAGGAGGAAGAGATGTCAAGAGATAGAAAAGCTCCGGTCAGGAAGGCAACGCCTGATGCGATTTATCACAGCACGGTCGTCGAGAAGTTCATCTGCCGCATGATGATTCACGGCAAGAAGAGCATCTCCACCCGCATTCTCTATACAGCCATGGAGAAGATCGCAGAGAAGAGCGGAGAGAACGCTCTCGATGTGTTCACCAAGGCTGTCGACAACGTCAAGCCCGTCGTGGAGGTCAAGTCCAGAAGGGTTGGCGGCGCCACCTATCAGGTTCCTGTTGAGATCAGGGAGGAGAGAAGGGAAGCGCTGTCGATGCGCTGGATCATTGCCGCGGCACGCAACCGCAACGGCAAGAGCATGAGCGACAAGCTCGCTGACGAGCTCATGGATGCCTACAACTCCACAGGTGCAGCCTTCAAGAAGAAAGAAGATGTGCACAGAATGGCGGATGCGAACAAGGCTTTCAGCCACTTCCGCTGGTAGTCCCTCGTTTGCGCTGCAGAGAGCCCTCCCTATCCGGAGGGTTCTTCTTTTTTCAGGCAGTTGTGTGTGCTATCCTTACTCAAGGAGGCTGAGATGATCCCAGATTACGATGACTACTATTCCCTGACAGCTTACTGCCGGCGCTTCATAAAGACGCCGATGCGTGAGATCGAGGGGTGGCTTTCCCAGAAGTCGACGGTCGCCGCGATAGTTGACTGGGAGAGGAGGAACGGAAATGAGAGCTTCCGCGAATCCAGCATACCTTACCTCTTTGAGAAAGCTGAGAGGGATGAGTTGATCACAGTCGCCGATTTCATCGCTCTTACATCATGTCAGGGGCTTGCCGCAGACGGTGAGGAAGTCATCGCCGATATCGATATCTTCAACGACTTCGTCGCCTTTCTGACGGCGAGAGGAATAAACATCTGATAAAAAGAAAACGGGCCGGAGCCCGTTCTCTCTTTTCCGTCCGCATCACTTTGCGGAGAGTGCTTCGTCAATAGCTCTTGCGAGCTGGTCGGGGCAGGATGTCGGCTTCATGCCGCATCTGGTTCCCCTGATTCTGTCCGCGGCTTCCTCAGCCTTCATTCCCTCGCAGAGCTTTCCGATTCCTTTCAGATTTCCGTTGCAGCCGCCCTCGAAGGCGAGATTGTGTATGCGGTTCTCGTCATCGAGATCGAAGGTTATCATGCGCGAGCATGTTCCATGTGTTCTGTATTCGATTGTTCTCATTGTTCTCTCCTCGCTGTAAGATACAGAAACAGCCGGAGGAGGGCAAGCATGAGGGTGACAAGATTCCAGTCGTCATTCGAGGGTGAGGCGTTCAGCCTCTTCTGCAGGGCGGTGCATGAGAGCTGCAGGGCAGATTACAGCCTGGCGCAGCTTGATGCATGGGCGCCGCAGGATACCGATCCGCACTCATGGTGCTCGGTTTTCTATGATAAATACTCCCTTGCTGCCGTGGATGATGACGGCGTTCTCCTCGGATTCGGAAATATCGATGAGGCGGAGGGCTATCTCGACATGCTCTATGTCGCTCCGGAAGCGCAGGGCAGGGGAGCGGGGAAGATACTTCTCCGTGCGCTTGAGGCGCGCTCTCAGAAAGGTTTTGTCACCACTTTCTCTTCCGATACCGCAAGACCTTTCTTCATTCGCATGGGTTACAGCACGGTTGCAGAGGATATGGCTGAGAGGCGCGGCGTCCTTCTCCGCCGCTGGAGGATGGAGAGGCAGCTCTGAGCATTGTCTGCTTTCCTCTGTCCGGCTGCCTGCCGCTCTTACGAAAGGCGCAGATGAGGGTGTAATTCATTTTCCTTAAAAGAATTGAAAAGCAGTTGACAAAACACTGGCGTTCAGGTATTTTAGTCAAGGTGTCTGACTGTGCCTTCACGGTGCGCGTCGGACGGAAGAGCCAAACCGATTGCCAATGGCGATAAGGTGGTTCCGGAACCGGTCTTTAGACAATATGACCATTGTCGTCGGGAACATGCCCGCCGACCTCTGGACCCTTTTCATCCTTGGCTTTCAGCGTGTCTCGCAAGTATAAAGGCATGGGCCTTTATTGGATATCTTTGTTTTGTGGCTCAGGCCACAAGGAGGAACTGATGGCTAAGGAAAAATTCGAAAGAACGAAGCCACATGTAAACGTAGGTACAATCGGTCACGTCGACCACGGCAAGACCACCCTTACAGCTGCAATCACAATGCATTGTGCAAAGCTGTTCGGTGACAAGGCCCTTGCTTACGATGCTATTGACAACGCACCGGAAGAGAAGGCTCGTGGTATCACCATCAACACAAGGCATGTTGAGTACCAGTCAAAGAACAGGCACTACGCTCATGTAGACTGCCCGGGCCACGCTGACTACATCAAGAACATGATCACAGGTGCTGCACAGATGGATGGAGCTATCATCGTAGTAGCTGCAACCGACGGTGCTATGGCACAGACAAGAGAGCACCTTCTGCTCGCCCGCCAGGTAGGCGTACCTGCAATCATCGTATTCATCAACAAGTGCGATCAGGTTGACGATCCCGAGCTCATCGATCTCGTTGAGGAGGAGATGAGGGATCTTCTTACAGAGTATGGCTTCGACGGTGCCAACGCTCCTGTAATCAGGGGTTCCGCATACCTCGCCATGACTCAGCCGGACAACCCTGAGGCCACAAAGTGCATCGACGAACTCCTTGACGCCATGGACAGCTACATTCCTCTTCCGGACAGAGCTGTCGACAAGCCGTTCCTCATGCCGATCGAGGACATCTTCTCGATCTCCGGCCGCGGAACTGTTGTTACAGGCCGTGTTGAGAGCGGTGTCGTTCACGTCAATGATCCTGTTCAGATCGTCGGTATCAAGGAGACTCAGAACACAGTCGTCACAGGCGTCGAGATGTTCAACAAGATCCTTGACGAGGGTCAGGCAGGAGACAACATCGGAGCTCTCCTCCGCGGTATCGACAAGAAGGAAGTTGTCCGCGGACAGGTTCTTGCGAAGCCGAACTCGATCACGCCTCATCAGAAGTTCACAGGTACTGTCTACGTTCTCTCCAAGGAAGAGGGCGGAAGGCACTCACCGTTCTTCGATGGCTACAGGCCGCAGTTCTACTTCAGGACCACCGACATCACGGGAACAGTTCACCTTCCCGAGGGCAAGGAGATGGTCATGCCTGGCGATCACACCTCAATCAATGTTGAGCTGATCCACCCGGTTGCTATGGACAAGGGTCTCCGCTTCGCTATCCGCGAGGGCGGAAGGACAGTTGCTTCCGGTCAGGTAACCGAGATCGTAGAGTGATTTCACAGTCTGCCGGGGACACCCCGGCAGGCATTGGATTTTTGGAGATTTTTTAGAAATGGCAAATGAAAGAATCCGGGTTAAGTTGAGAGGATTTGACGTTGAGCTCGTGGAGCAGAGCTCCAGGGCAATCGTTCAGACAGTTGTGAAGGCGGGCGCCAAGGTTTCGGGCCCAGTACCTCT
>CALXLV010000036.1 GCA_944389295.1 uncultured Spirochaetaceae bacterium
CGCCTTTGTATGATTCTAGACTTCTGATAGCTGGTAAAAGGTGGCAGTCTGCTGCCTCAGCTGCAGATTATTTTCCTTCTTTTGACTAGCTAAGAGGGAATGTCCACAAAACGAATTACACTCCCAGATGCCGCAAGGCATCCTGCCAGCTGCCGTGATCTGCAGAGCGGATACGGCAGTCCTTAACAGAATCTTTCCTTAAGATATTCTAAGCTGAAAAGGACAGCCTCCACTGTGATTGACTCGCAGAGATGCGGTGGATCATCCTCATTGAATCCTCCCGGCCGCAGTTCCCGGCAGCGAAGAGATGAGAATTTCTTCTCGAAAGACAAAGCAAAATCATGACAGGTTTTGATAATCTCAGCTTTATCCATGTCTTTCGCCGTTCCGAAAAGTCCTATGAACATCAGGGTTCCTTCCACAAGACCGCACTGGGCCCTGTATCCTCCGGCTCCATGCATTCCCAGAGCTGCGGCAAAGATATTTCCGTGGACAGGAAAAGAAAAAAGATGTGACAGGCACTTCAGCATGGTGCATGCACAGTTCTCATCATTGTCATAGTAGAGGTGATGAACCTCACCTTTTACATATTCCCTGATCTCTTCACTCATTTTCTCTTCCTTACAGGAATCCATATTTCGCTGCGTAAGTCTGGAGAGGCTGCATCACTGCTGTAATTCCTGAGAATCTCAGGTCCTCCTGTGAGTTCATAGTCCGATGAAGGCAGCCATACGGAATAGATACCGGCCCATGTATTCTGCAGGGTATCAGGATATTTCCCGCAGGATGGGAAAACAGCCCACTCGGAAGCAGGGACAGAGAGTACGTCATAGCTGCTGCAAGGTGAAGAGGAGGCAACTCCTATATATTGATCGAGAAGGCTTCCCTCCTTAGTCCTGTCTGAGAAATTTGCAGAGACGCAGACAATACCCTTCGGCTCAACATCATTCAGAGTCTCAAGCTCTCTTATGACTTCTCCGGTCAGCTTATCCCGCAGCGAGTCAATCTGATGATTCTCACCGTGGAACTGTAAAGAGATGCGTTTCATGAATCCGATTATGAAGAATTCATCCCTACTGACTATGCGGTATTCCATATCAAGATGATATCATATCAGCCATATGAGTATGTGTCTCAGGTAATGCCATCTGCTTCGTATTGATTGAGAATCCGCTGAAGCTGCCCTACCCTGCATTTCATTCCTGCACTTCTAGAAGCAGAAGTATTCTTGCTGCGTCAGGATGGAAGCAATCGTCGGCAATGTCCGCAATTGACAGCGAGCGGCATCGTACAGGCCTGAGATGCCGCATGGCATCCAATGCTTTACCATTTCAGCACGCGCACAGAGTCGGAAATCAAATCGATTCCAATGATGATCATTATCATGCTTGCCATCCAGCTTAGCGAGATAAGTGAATATTCAGGATTAACCATGAGTATGAAGCTCAGGATAATGCCGATTATATTCAGTACAAGCGCAAGCGCATACCTTCCGCCTGATATCGTATCTTTCATCACGGAAATCACTGCAATACGCGAAATGCAGTGGAACATGAACCATATCGGAAAGAGTGCCATAAGCGTGAATACTCCAACAAAGGGATTAAAAAGCACAAGCACTCCTGTGATTATGCAAAGTACCCCCGACACAAGTGATACAGCAGCACCCGACATGCCAGCTTTCGACAAACGCGAATACATGGCGGCATCGCAGACACCTGTGACAATCATAAGGATGCCAAACACCATGGAAAGCCACAGTGTTGCATCCATTGGGTATGCAAATGAACCGATTCCCATCAGCACAAATAGTATTCCAGCAATCAGCTCGGCTGCAAAAAGAAAGATCTTCATTATTGTCCTCCTTATGCAAGGTAATTGCCAAAATTGTGGGTTTTGTATCAGTTATAAGGAGATAGTATATAGATGCTGGACTCTAATTCCTTTTGAATATTATAATTAGATTGACACATAAAAATGATTGAAGGAGATTGGCTTATGAACATATATGATTTCACAGTCAAGACAATGGATGGAAAGGACAAATCTCTTTCCGACTATAAAGGCAAGGTGCTGCTCATAGTGAATACTGCTACAGAATGCGGATTCACACCACAATATTCAGATCTTCAGAATATCTATTCAGAGCATCAGAAGGATGGTCTTGATATCCTCGACTTTCCATGCAACCAGTTCATGAAACAGGCACCGGGCAGCAATGATGAGATACATGCTTTTTGTACAGGCCGTTTTGGGGTGACATTCCCGCAATTTGCAAAGATTGATGTGAATGGAGAGAACGCAATCCCTCTCTACAGATACCTTACATCCAGTACAACATTCAGAGGTTTCGGGGAAAGTCCTATGACAGAAATCCTCGTACCGATCGTAGAGAAGATGGACAAGGACTATGAGAAAAACGGAAAAATCAAATGGAACTTCACAAAATTCCTGATTGACAGAGAAGGAAACATAGTGGAGAGGTTCGAACCGACTGCATCAATGGATAAAGTGAAAGCAAAGATAGAAGCACTGCTGTAGCCTAGAGGATAAGCCATCCTGTCCGCCATATTAGGATAGGATGGCTGTCTGCAGCTTTATCGAATTAGCATTATTTACTCCAATGCCTCATACTCTGGTGTTATAGAATCTCAAATAACAGCTATATATCTTACTTACTCCGCTGAATCAAATTTAAGAGATCACATCTACGCCTAGGCTACATATGGATAACTGTTCTCATACATTGACTCTGGGGCAATATCCAATTCGCCATCAAGCCATGTGACAACACCATGATCAAGCTCAGGATGAGTGAATACATCCTTATCCTTCAATGGCTGAAACAAAGGGTACTCAAGGAGCTGACTCACATCATACAGCCGCTGTTCTCCAGAATTGAATGTCAGAAGAAGCATCATATTATCAAGTGGCTTCACTTTAATGATTTTCATCAATTCAGCTGGAGTACCGCCATAAACAAATCCATTTGAAAAGTACATTTTCTGCCCCTTCTCAGCTCAGAGGCCTTATCTTTGAAAGCTGCTTCATCTGCACAGCATTATTCCATGCCTCATAAAGCTCATCTTCATGCAATGCCAGCCAGGCAGCCACAAGTTTATATTGTTTCTCTGGCAATACACCAGCTAAAACCTCTCCATCAATACCAACAGAAGCCTCAACTCTCCATATTCAACATGGATATGTAGTTTATTATGTTTACCACCTGCTTCATACAGCATCCTGCATGGAGCCGCAAGTCATTCTCCAGCTCCATATTTGATAAATTCCATTAGGAAATAAGCAGGAAATCAGTCCTTTCCGGTACTTTGACATTCCTTACCTTCTTGAAGTACTCGATAAGAAGATCCTGCACATCCTGACTATAGCGTTCAATGACTTCGGCATTTCTATACACTCCATACCCGCCGGTGCCTGTTGCCCTGTAGCTATTGAGGACGATCGTCAGTTCCTTATCAGGGTTCTTCAGTAAATCGGTATCTCCGAGCATCAAACGGACGACTCTCTGGCCGAGAGGCCTCCTGATATCAAAAGAATAGGAAACGCCGCGATAAAAATCGTAGTTGTAGTGTTCCTCCTTGGGAATCGTAAACCTATCACTGATCCTTACCCTGCCCTCTTCTGCATCTAGATAGGAGGCACTCTGCTCCATCGCAGCTTTCAGCATCGCTCCTGTAAGACGCAGCTTCAGAAGCGTATTCGCAAAAGGATAGGCTGCGAGAAGGCTGCCCAGCGTGACTGCAGGCCCAAGAGACACGGGATCATTGAAAAGGGATACCGCAGAGACATCGGCTCCCGAGAAACCAAGCTGAATATCTCCGAAGAAATCAGCAAGAGAAGAGCCATGAACCGCACTTTCGAGCTTTGATCTATCCTGAAGAATCCCATCAATCCTGCCGATGGGTTCCTTAAGAGAGCGAATCAGTCTATCCTCGACACTTTCATCCATTGTCTGAAAGCATCTTCGTATCGGGAGAGAGGCATCGGTTGCCAATATCTCAGCGTTGATGCTCCTATCGTGACTCAATACAAGATGTGCGACATTCATCGCTTTCGCGCCTGTCTGCAGCGTAATGGCTGTCCCGATATGCCTTGGCTCTATGACAGCATGCTGGTGGGCCGTCAGAAGAACATCAAAGCCGAGATCCGCAAGCTCTGATCCTCTGTTCTCCTTTATTTCTCCATCTTCGTCATCAAAACCGCCATGATAGATGCAGATCGTGAAATCAGGAGCTGCCTTCCTTCCTTCTTCCAGAGCCTCCTTCGCCGCAAGCACCGAGTCGGTGATCTTCAGGCCTTCAAGATTCTCCTTCTTCTCCCAGACATTCACATAGTCTGTAATGACACCGACAAAGAGAAGCCTCAGTCCGTCTGGCGTATCCTTTATGACAAACTTCCTTACTCCAAGCTCCCCTCTTTCATCTATCAGGTTTGCTGCAACGATATCCGCATTGAGCGAGGTAAGAAGATCCTTTAGTGTCTCATAGCCGAAATTGAAGTCATGATTTCCCGGCGTATAGACAGAAAGTCCTGCCCTATTGAACGCCTCCGCCGCAGTAAAGGGACGTATTCCATTCTCAAGTTCGTAGCGTATGAGAGGAGAACCCTGCAGTACATCGCCCCCATCTGCGATGATCGCTCCCTCCTTAAACAGCGATGCCGCAGCGATATACCCCATATTCTTCTTCCCTTCTGAGATATAATCTGTAGGAAAGACATATGAATGCGTGTCGCTGGTGAAGAAAATCTCTGCCATACTAGCCCCTCATCAATGCATTCCTCAATCTTGAGGAGAACCATTCAACAATGAGGACAAGAATAACAAGCCCAAGGAGTATAGCCCCAACATCATTCCACCTGTACGAGTTCATGGCAAAGATGAGAGGCGCTCCAATACCGCCGGCTCCAACAATACCCAAGACCGTCGCATCCCGGAGATTCATATCAAAGCGATAGATCAGCGTAGATGCAAATGACGGCATCAGCTGCGGGATGATGCCGTAGCGTATCTTGTCAAATGTATTGCAGCCTGCTGCGGAAAGAGACTCCAGTATGCCCTTATCAAGATCCTCGATCGTTTCGATGAACATCTTCGAAAGCATCCCTATCGAACAGACCGACATCGTCAAAAGGCCCGCGAATGCACCGGGGCCGGTAACCATGATGAACATCAGGCCATATACAAACGAGGGAATCGTCCTTACCGCCATCACAAAGACACGGAATACCAGAGCAACCGGCTTTGGCACGATATTCCCCGCACCGAGGAAAGCAAACGGAATTGAAATAACTGCACCTACGAGTGTTCCTAGGAATGCTATGCACATCGTCTCAAGCAGCAGATAGGGAACGCCGTTTGCCTGAAGCGTGAACAGGATCGATGTTGTTGGATGGAGAATGCCAAGAATTATGCCTTTGGCAACGGCAAGCCCGGAGCCTCCTGTCGAATTGGATTCAAGCGCGCTTCCGGACCAGGCCAGAAGGATGACGGCAATAAGAACGATGATGAGTGTCGCTATCCAGCGCTTAGGCTCTTTCGAGAGCGTCTCTGCAGGTGTAAGTCTGATCTCAGCCATCTTCTCCTCCTACGTAAGTTTGCTTCTCAGAAATGAGCTCAAGGACTCAATTGCTACGACTGCCGCAAAGAGAGCTATCAGAATCATGCCGACACGCGAATACTCTCTCCAGCCTATTTTCTCATTGAGAATCAGCCCAAGTCCGCCTGCTCCTACATAGCCAAGAATCGACGCGTAGCGCACGTTGCCTTCAAAGCAGAAAAGCACCGTCGACAGAAACGATGGAAGCACCTGCGGCCAGACTGCATAGCGTATCGAGCTCAGCTTTCCCATGCCAAGCGCCTCCAATGCTTCGTGTGAGCCCATATCCACAGTCTCGATCTGCTCATAAAGGATTTTGCCGCAGTAGGCGAATGTAAAGACTGCGATGGCAACGGTTCCGGCGAGTGTGCCAAGACCGAAGATATAGGTGGCGATCAATGCGACGACAAGCGTAGGAAGCGTTCTGACAACTGAGAAGAAGAACTTGAAAAATGTCGTCACGGCCTTATTACTGATGAGATTCTCACTGGAGATAACAGAAAATGGAATGCACAGGAGCGCTCCGATCGCAGACCCAAGCAGACTCATCTTTATCGTATCCCAAAGCGGAGTCCAGACCTGCGGCATATATGCGATATCAGGCGGGAACATATCGAACAGCATTACAAAGAAGTAGCCGATACGTCCTAGAAGCGTGGAGAGACGGAAGCCTGTTATCTCCCCTGAGATAACCGTTGCAAGCACGAGGAGGACGATGACGAGAGGAACTCTCGAGCGTTTCTCGACGACGACCTTGCCGTTATCTAGCGTATAGGACCGTGGAGGAAGGATGCGGTCATATAGCTTCATAGCTCGCATCCCCATAGATTAAAGCCAGCACGGATTCATCAACTAGTGACGCTGGCCCATCGAATACGATCTCGCCTGAGCGGACGCCGATGACCCTGTCGCAGTACTCCAGGGCAAGCTCGACATGATGTATGTTGATGATAACAGTTATCCCCATGTTCCTGTTGATGTTCCTGAAATCATCCATCACGGACTTCGCAGTTACCGGGTCCAGGGCCGCCACAGGCTCATCTGCCAATATGATCGACGGATTCTGTGCCAGAGTTCTGGCAAGAGCGACTCTCTGCTGCTGGCCTCCGGAAAGCTGGTCAACCCGCGAATATGCCTTCTCGAGTATGCCGACCTTATCCAGGGCTTCCAGAGCCTTCAGCTTCGCACTCCTCGGGAATATACCCAGAATACGTCTCCAGAGAGGCAGATCCGGCACAAAAGAAGTAAGTACATTGCGTATTACAGTTGTTCTGGTAACGAGATTGAAGGACTGGAAAATCATCCCGATGCCTCGTCTCAGCTGTCTCAGACCTTTTCCTGAGAGCTTCATCACATCCGTACCATTGACAGTCAAAGTGCCGGAAGAAATCGGATGCATCCTGTTGATTGCCCTGATCAAAGTGGATTTGCCGGCACCGGAAAGGCCTATGACAGCAACGAACTCCCCATCTGCGATAGAGAGATTCACATTCCTGAGGCCTACTGTCCCATTTGGATAAACCTTAGTTACATTGCTGAAAGTAATCATAACAAATACCGATATGAGAGGGGTTTCCCCCTCTCGATATCACACACCCGTGTTTCTCATGATCTCCTGGGCAACTCTTTCATTATCATAGTCTGAAGACGTTGCCGGAAGATATCCGGTGTGACTGTAGATCGCGATGACATTCCTGCCCTCTTCTGTTTTATTGAGGTTCATGAATGCTGTCTTAAGCGCTTCCACGAATTCCGGTGTAATCGTATCGCTGGTCTTTGATACGCAGACAGTATCGTTGTAGATCATCGGAGTGACTCCGACAAGGTCTGTCTCTGTCCAGATATCCGCGGAGCGTCCGAACGTAGTTGTCCAGTCCTCCTCGTAATCCCTTCTGGCATCTGCGAAGGTGCAGAGGAGATCAACCTGTCCTGAGGCAAGACGCGCAAATGCCGATGGATAGGAGTCGACCTGAACGGTGTGCTGCAGATCTCCGATCGTCCTGCCATCGTAGTTGTTCATAATCCAGATCGTCGGATATACATATCCTGCGGAACTCGTGGAGCTCATGACTGCCCAGTTCGCAGAATTGAGGTCATCCCATGTAAGCGCCTCCCCTGCATTCACCTTTGCGGCAAGTTCCTTTCCCTTGTCAGAGGGGCCTGCGATTATGAGAGCCCTGTATCCAACTGCCTGATTCTGGCTTGCCGTGATAGGCTCATTGTTGTTCCAATCCCTCGGATCATCGCTGTCGACAGAGAGGCCGTCGCGCGTTGCTGTCAGGATGACATCGCATCCATCCTCATAAAGGATGTAGGTATTCGCGGGCATTCCCACCGCGATATCAGCAGTTCCGGCAGAAAGTGCGATGCCTACGGCTTCATAGTTCGTTCCTACCGAGATATTGATATTCTCAACATCATATCCAAGCGAGGAAAGCTCACTTTTCAGGAGATCCTTAAGAGGCTCAGTGACCATGATGATCTCACTTGGCTCACGGGAAGGAACATACATGATGTTGAGATCCTCGATTACCGTGTTTCCCGATTCAGACACAGAGGCCTCTCCGCGGCCCTGCGCAAACAGGCTGAGCGACATAAGCGCTACAGCAAAGACCAATAAAGCCTTTTTCATACATTACTCTCCTTGCTTCGATGAAGCATCGTTTATCAAAAGGCGTGCAGGAGAGAATACACAGAGTCCCTGTTCCCTCTCGCCTCTTGCCTTTTCCTTGATCATCTTCAGCGCAGTACTCCAGAGATCAGGAGTGAATATCCGCAGCTCTATTCCCCTGCTCTTTTCTTCCAGCGGGAAGAAGTTATTGTAGATAATCACTACGGAATCAGCGCCTCTTTCATCGAGTGCCTTCAAAACACCCCGTCCTGTCTCCGTGTCAGAGACGAATATTCCGCTGGGGATCTCTGACATCTCCTGCAAAAGGGAATAACCGGATTCCTCATCCATCTTCCCAAGTCTGAACCACTCTTCCCTGTAGAGGTTCTCCCGTTCAAGAAGGGCCTTGAACTCCGCAGCCCTCCTTCTTCCAATAACTGATGTCCTGCGGTTGAATATGCCGCCTATATATCCGATGCGGCTGATCGAGGCGGAAAGAAAGTAATCAAGAACCTGTCTTTCCGCATTGGGATAATCAACCATGATGGAGTCATAAGAATAATCTGAACCGCGGTTGTTTATCAGGAGAAGATTCGCAGTCTGCCTGTGGAAGTAGTCTATCTCTTCCTGAGAGAACTCTCCTAACGCAATGATCCCATCCAACCTCCCCTCCGCAGAGAGCGTGAGGCTTATACCGGCCGCTCTGGCCATGGGAACAAGATAATTAAGAAGCCTTTCCTCGAATCCCGGCTTATCCAGAGGGGAAAGCACGAGCATGACGGAAAGCTGTGCGGCACGCCGCTGCCTTGGCGTCTTATACCCTTCTTTCTCCGCTTCGGCTTCGATAGCTGTCCTTACAGATTCCGTTACAGACAGCGTAGGATCTGCGTTGAGCACTCTCGATACCGTTGCGGCACTCACTCCGCAGATTCTGGCAATATCCTTCACTCCAGCCATAGCCCTATTAGATACGGACTTTGGAAGGACGTCAAATACTTTAGTAAAATTCAGTAAATTTTTAACACACACTTAACAAAGCCGAAACACAAAAGATCATTCTCACAATTGAATCCTGGTCGAATACCGGCTGCTAAAAAACAAAGCCTTGTCATTTTTGACAAGGCTAATCTTAGGTACTAAAAGAAATTATGAGTGATTTCTTAAGGAAGTATATTGTCCTACTACTCCCATTCTATCGTCCCGACCGGCTTCGGCGTCATGTCATAGCAGACTCTGTTGACACCTTCAACCTCATTGAGAATTCTATCGGTTATATGGGAAAGAAGAGCGAACGGAATATCCTCAACCGTTGCGGTCATAGCATCCTTTGTGTTAACAGCGCGGATTATCACAGGATACTCATAGCACCTCTTCCCGTTACGGATGCCGGTTGAACGGAAATCGGGAACAACTGTGAAATACTGCCACACCTTTCCCTCAAGACCATTTGCGGCGAACTCCTCCCTGAGAATCGCATCGGAGTTTCGTACGCACTCAAGCCTGTCGCGGGTTATCGCCCCAAGGCATCTGACACCAAGACCGGGACCGGGGAACGGCTGTCTGTAAACCATGCTGTCAGGAAGGCCAAGAGCCTTGCCGACCACTCTTACCTCATCCTTGAAGAGGAATTTAAGCGGCTCCACAAGCTCGAACTTCAGATCATCAGGAAGCCCGCCGACATTGTGATGCGCCTTCACGCCGTCACTCTCAAGAATGTCAGGGTATATCGTTCCCTGTGCCAGAAAACCGATTCCATCGAGCTTTCTCGCCTCTTCCTCAAAAACCCTTATGAACTCAGCTCCGATGATCTTTCTCTTCTGCTCCGGCTCCTGAACTCCCGCAAGTTTATCAAGGAAGCGGTCAACGGCATCAACATAGATGAGATTGGCATCCATCTCATGCCTGAACACCTGAACAACCTGCTCCGGCTCGCCCTTTCTGAGAAGCCCGTGATTGACATGCACGCATACAAGATTCTTGCCGATCGCCTTTATCAGAAGCGCCGCAACAACAGAAGAATCCACTCCTCCGGAGAGGGCAAGAAGAACCTTGCCGGTGCCTACCTGCTTCCTGACAGCCTCGACTTCATTCTCAATAAAAGCATTCGCAAGCTCCGCTGTCGTTATCCTCTCCATATCGGCAGGCCTTACATTCTTACAGGAATCCATAAATCCTCCTAACAATAAAGCCCGCAAGCGAGCTCTCAGTATGATCATCCCGTCTCAGGAAACTTTCACGTTCCCGTCCGCACAATGATAGCATAAGCATTATAGCGTTTTCAGCAGAGACAGCGCAGCCCCTGGAGGGCTGAAGGCAGAAGATAAACCGCTATGATAGTAACCAGTCATAACAATATCCCCTGCCTCAGATTCAATCACAGAACACAGCGGAAAATCTTCAAACAAGCTCTTATTCTCCTGTTTCCGCCGTTCATACCCGTTTCTCTGATTTGTAATCAAGAGGAAGGCTGTCCCACCTCTTTTTAATCAGGAAGGCCACCTCCTTAGGCTGTCTCTCCCTTGTGAAAATTCCCTTGCGGTTGCCGTTTACCCGCATCAACCCCTCGGTTGTCTGGAAATCCGCGAAGGCCCATGCCTGCTCACCCTTCACGAAATCATAGGAATCAAAGACACGGTGAAGCATCTCAAACACCTCGTTCTGGTACTCCTGCGACCACATGACCGACGGCAGCTTGTGCTCCGCAGGATAAGTGTCCGCACCGTATTCAGAGAAGATGAAGGGCTTATTGAGATTCAGAGCCTTCCACTTGTCCATCTCCTCCCTGAACATGATCTCGGCATCGGAAATCTCATACCCGCCTTTGATATACCATCCGTAATACCTGTTGAGGGCAAGGAAATCCGGAAGATGGATGCACTGGCATTTCTCAGGACTTGAACTTACCTCCATAGCGAATGTCCTCGGCCTCTTCTGAGGATCAAGCTCCCTCGCCGTATTGAACACCTCAGTGAAATACGGCACGCAGTTCTCCTCAGAAGTCTCTGGTTCATTCATCAGGCTCCATGCAATGACGCTGGGATGGTTCTTGTCCCTTGCAATCATCTCCTCCACAGCTCTGAGATGGGCCTTGAGAAGAACAGGCGTCGTCGGCTTTGAGAAGAAGGAGCGGGCGCCTTTCCCCGTTCCTGCATCAAGGAAGTTCGCAAGGCTTTCGAAAAGGCCGACGGCGGGAACCTCGTCTATGATCAGGAAACCTTCCCTGTCCGCCAGTCTGTAGACTTCCTCGTCATATGGATAGTGCGATGTGCGGAATGAGTTGGCTCCGATCCACTTCATTAGCTCGAAATCCCGCTTCATCACACCTATGTTGAAACCGCGGCCGACAATATCACTGTCCTCATGCTTGCCGAATCCTTTGAAATATACAGGACGGCCGTTTATGAGTATCTCGGTTCCTTCAATCCTGACCTCCCTGATGCCGACAGGAAGATCGTAAGTATCAAGAAGGACATCTCCGGAAGAAAGTCTGACGGAGAATCTGTAGAGATATGCATCCCTCACCTGCCAGAGATGCGCATCGGAGAGCTTTATGATGCCCGAGCTGCCAGAGGCCTCCGCGACCTTCTTCCCATCCTCATCAAAAAGCGAAAGTGATACATCGCCATCACCCGTCGTTCTGACACTATAGCCTATCTCCGCATCGCATCCTGAAACGGAATAGGTCAGATCTATATCGAAAATACTTGCTTTAGGAAGCGACATGAGCCAGACGGAACGGTTGAGCCCGGAGTAGTTGTAGAAATCAAAATAAGGCTTCGATATCTTCTTCCCGTTCTTCAGCACCTTTGTGCATCCGCAGGGGATATTCGTCTCAGTAAGCTCGTTGTTCACCTTCACGACAACCTTGCAGAGAGAACCTGACACAGCCTCTTCCGGCACAGCCGCAAGGAACGGCAGGAACCCGCCCTCATGCTCTCCGGCTTTCTTCCCGTTTATATAGACAGCCGCACGATGCGCCGCGGCTCCGAAACGGAGGAACACGCAGGAACCTTTCATCGCTGCAGGAACAACGAAATCCGTCTCATACCAGACATCGCCGGTAAACTCCCTTATGTCCTTATCCGTATAGAAATCCTGAAAGCTCGCAGGAACAGGAATCATCTCATTTCCCGGAAGTCCGGCGAACCATCCCTCCTTCTCTCCGATGCCGTCAAAATCAATTCTGAACTTCCACATTCCGTCCAGCTTCATCGCACATCTTGTGGATGTGCTGATTGGATAAAGCAAAGAGTACTCAAGCATAGCAGCCTCCTGCCCCAGATTCTATCATAACAAAGCGTATTTCCTCCTCTATTCCGTCATATTGGTTGAAATATAAGCATCGTCTCCAGGTCCTTAGGCTGCAGGGTACAGCATGATATGAAATATTCGGTACATATTTTATTGCATAAATTATATCCAAATAAGGAATATTATATTGTATAAGTATATCACGGCAAAAGGAACAAGCGGACTCAATCAACGGGCTTGGTTATTAATCATCATGAAGTTATACTCACAGAGGGAAATGCGATGAGAATACATAAGGATTTCTTCATCTACTGCATATTCGGAGCCATGGCAACGCTGGTGAACATGGGAAGCTATGAGCTTCTCTACGCAAAAGCAGGGCTTGCCAACACGCCGTCTGTTGTTATCGCATGGTTTCTGGCTGTCACATTCGCATTCTTTACGAACAAGTACATTGTCTTTCATCAGAAAGGTGCGGAGAACAGACTAAGCATCCAGGCAGAACTGCTCTCCTTCTATATATGCAGGGCTGCAAGCGGGGTGCTTGATATCGCAATAATGTTCACTGCTGTCGATCTCCTTGACCTGAACCACACGCTCTGGAAGTTCATCTCAAATCTCGCAATGGGAATCTGCAACTATCTGGCCGGCCGCCTCTTCATCTTCGCGAAGAAAAAGTGAAGGGCCCTCAGCAAAGCCCCTCACTTCTCAAAGAATATCGAAATCATGAATCACGGAATTTCAGCGATTCTCAAACAGCAGGTGGTAATCAGCAGCAATATGCTTAGCCTTCGACGGCTTCTGCATTATCTCGTAGAGGCTCTTCGGAATAGCGATCGTCCTGCCGATGATCGGCTCAACTGTATCGCTGAACTTGGCAGGATGTGCTGTTGAGACAACAATCGAATGCGCCTCCTCAACATGATCACGTCTGACGCGTTCTCCGCAGGCCGTGTGAGGACAGATGACGTAGCCGGACTCATCATAGACTTCCTTTATTGTTTTCCTTATCTCATCATCGGAGACGGAATAGACGGGAACATTGCTTCTGAATGAATCGAAGTCAGGAAAGAGAGCGAAGAGGCGCTCGATATTCGACGGTGCGCCGACATCCATCGCATTTGCAAGGGTCTTAACGGAGGCGCGTGGTTCATACTTTCCAGTGGCGATGTAATCCGTCAGCGGTCTGTTCGCGTTCGCCGCAAGGACAATCCTCTTTATGGGAGCGCCCATGGCCTTTGCCCAGTAGGCTCCGGTGGCGTTGCCTACGTTGCCGGAAGGAATGACAATCACAGGCTCCTCGCCGTATTCAAGTTTGTAGAGCGAGGAGGCATAGACATAATATGCCATCTGGGGAAGAAGGCGTCCGAGATTGATCGAGTTGGCACTGGAAAGCCCTGAGAGGGAGGAATCCATGAAAGCCTCCTTAACCATTCTCTGACAATCATCAAACGTACCCTCGACCTCGAAGCTCTCAACATTTCCGTCCCAGCCCGTAAGCTGCAGCTCCTGGCGTCTTGAGACTCTGCCCCTCGGGAAGAGAACCTTCACAGAAAGATGATTCCTGCCGTGGAAAGCCGAGGCCACCGCACCGCCCGTATCACCAGATGTAGCAACAAGTATTGTGAGATCCATGCCGCGCTTCTCAAGCAGCTTCTCCATCGAGAACGCGAGGAAACGCGCGCCGAAATCCTTGAATGCGGCAGTCGGTCCGTAGTAGAGCTCAAGCGTATCCTTTCCATCCGCATGGTGGAACGGAACGGGGAAGCTGAACGCCGAACGGCATATCTCCTCCAGATCATCCTCGAGCTCATCACCTTCGAAGAACGGAAGCATGGCAGAATACATCGCATACCATGCGCCCTTCGTAAGCGTGAAGGACGGAGAGAGCTTGGGCATCTCGCGCGGAATGAAGAGCCCGCCGTCAGGACACAGTCCCTTGAGAATCGCCGCAGATGCGGAAAACGGCTCGCTTCCCGACCTTGTTGAAATGTATTCCATATTGCCTCCTTGTCAGTTCTGCCAGCAGATCAGACCTTTGAACCAAGATATGCGCTCAGGCGCAGTATATCAGAGAACACACCGCCTGCCGTGACATCAGGACCGGCTCCCGGCCCCTTTATCACCAGAGGCTGACTGTCGTAGCGCATCGTGCGGAAAGCTATGACGTTGTCAGTGCCTTTTGCCTGCGAGAACGGATGATCCTCAGGATACTCCGAAAGAGAGACGGAGCATACCCCGCCGTCGACTTTTCCTACATATCTGAGCTTCATTCCTCTGGATGCGGCATCCTTATAGAGCGAAAGCATGTGATCATCCATCTCCGGAAGCCGTCTCATGAACTCCTCGCTTGTCAGCGAGCGCATCTCCTCTGGGAAAAGCGGCTGCACGGGGATATCTGAGACCTCCGTGTGATAGCCAAGCTCGCGGGCAAGTATTACTGTCTTTCTTGCAACATCCATTCCCGAGAGATCATCGCGGGGATCAGGCTCGGTATATCCGAGAGACTTCGCCTTCTTCACAAGCTCAGAGAACGGAACGGTGCCGTCATATTCGGAGAAGAGCCAGCAGAGCGTACCTGATACCATGCCCTCCACCGTGATCACCCTGTCTCCCGTCTCTCTGAGGTCGCGGAGTGTGCAGATCACGGGAAGGCCTGCACCGACTGTCGTCTCATAGAGGAACTTCCTGCCTGTATCTCGGGAAGCGGCCATGAGCGATGAGTAGTAATCATATGGCCCGGAGCCGGCCTTCTTGTTCGGGGTGACGATATGGAAGCCTTCCTTTATGAATTTCAGGTACTGCATTGCCCTGGATTCCGAGGAAGTGCAGTCCACGATGACGCGGTGGGGATAATAAGGAGCGCCAACATGGGAAAGGAAGATGTTCTCGTTATATGCGACAGAGCTCTCCTTGAAGGAATCCCGCCAGTTCGAGAGGCTGATGCCTTCCTCGGAGATGAGCATCCTTTTCGATGTCGCGATTCCGCGGACGCGGATATCGAGATCGAAATCGCGGCGGAGCCTGTCGCTCTCGGACGCAAGCTGGTCAAGAAGCGTGCCGCCGATGTTTCCCGGTCCGAAAAGACCGATGGACAGAGTCTGCGCGGAGAGGAAGAACGATGAATGGAGAGCCCTGAGAGCCTTTCCGCTCTCAGCTTCGCTTATCACAGCGCTTATATTCCTTTCAGAGGAGCCCTGTGCGATGGCCCTGATGTTCACGCCGGCACGGGCAAGGGATGAGAAGAACTTTCCCGCAACGCCGAGGTGTCCGGGCATTCCCTCTCCGACAGCGGCGAGAATTGCAAGTCCGCTCTCCGATGCGATCTCGGAAAGCCCGCCGGAGGCTATCTCATGGGAGAACTCCGAACGCAGTATCCTCTGAGCAGGAACCGCCTCTTTCTGGGGAACTGCGAAGCAGATCGAGAACTCCGACGAAGCCTGTGAGATGAATATGACCGATATTCCCTCGTTTCTCAGGGCAGTGAAGAGCCGGGACGAGAAGCCAGGCACTCCCGACATTCCCGCACCCTCGACATTTATCATCGCGACGCTGCGCACGACGGAGAACCCCTTCACAGGCGTACCGTCATCGACAGGCTCTCCGGTAATGAGCGTACCCTCGTCGTCCATATCCCCCCAGTAGCGCAGCGTAATGGGCACGCCCTTGTCTGCAGCGGGCTGGAATGACTGCGGGTGTATGATCGGAGCGCCGAAGAACGAAAGCTCCGTCGCCTCATTGTAAGTCAGGTTCTTTATTACTGGAGCTGAGGGAACGTCACGGCGCGATGCTGTGGCAAGCAGCGAACGGTTGTTCCAGAATGTTACCGGCGCGGAATGGCTTCTTGCGATAAGGGAGGCAGTGTACTCGCTCTCTCCTTCCTTCCGCATTTTTCCCGAGGCATCTGATGTCAGCTCCGTCATGTAGAGCTCGCCTGATACGAATACCGCTCCTGCTGGGAAACTGCTGCAGTCTATCGCCTCGCGCGGCTGCATCGTTGTGCACTCAATCCCCTCCTCCGTGAAGAGAGCCGAGAGAAGATCCGAGACAAAAGTGCTGGTCATGGTGCCGAAATGGCGTACCGCAGATTCAGGAACATCACGCAGAAGCCACAGTGCACGGAGTATATCCTCTGCGACTGAAAATGATGCATTCATCCTCTCCTGGACCTTCCCGGGATCGGAAAGGGTGTTCTCCGCAAGCTCGTTCCATATGCTCTGGCTCTTCTCAAGTCTTGACCACAGCTTCTCGTCGTTCTTTGCGGCAGCCTCAAGAAGAGATGAAAGAGAGAGTTCAGTGGACGATACCGGCGACAGGACGAATACCTGTGTATCCTCCGTTCCTCTTCTGTAAAGCGTGAGAAGCCTGCGCTCCCCACTGCTGTTGCTGAGCATGGAGCCCTCAAGGGCATGGATGCGGATTCCGGGCATCTTAACCTCCATATTTACAAAAAGCTCCCTTTCGGGAGCTCTGTCAGGATAATCCGGGGATTATACCACCTTCTCGATCTTGCCGCTCCTGAGGCAGCGTGTGCATACCTTGATTGTTCTCGGCGTGCCGTTGATGAGAGCCTTCACTGAAACGAGATTGGGCTTGAAAGTGCGCTTCTTGGTCACGCCGATATGCTGACCGACACCGCCCTTCTTCTTTGCCTGGCCCTTGCGGGGTACAATGCATCCAGAGATAGTTCCCTTGCCGCAGATATCACATCTTCTTGCCATCTTGTCATCCACCTTATATTGAGTTCATTAAGCAGTGGCACCACGCCTGAGGGCAGATGCCAGACAACTCAGAGACTATACCCGAAGCGGAAACCTTTGTAAATAGCCCGCCGCTATGATAATCTCGGGCTGTGGAAAGAATACTGACGGCATTCACACTCGCAGAGAAAGACAGACTTCTGTGGAGGCGCCTGCTCACCGGGATATACAGAAGCACGGGAGACTGGCGGGTATATATGCTCTTTCCGTCGGTCATACTCGCAGAGGGCGATCATTTCAGCACGCCTGTGCCGGTCGGCGACGGAATATACAGCTACGGCTCAGAAGCGGTGCGTTCGGATCTTTTCACACTCCTTCCGCTCACAGGCGGGGCAATACCGGAATATGCGGAAAACCCGGGCCTCTTCATAACGGCAGGAAATCCTCCCCAGTATTCATTTACCGGCGGGAGCGTGGAGGTTAAGAGCCTTGCTCTGATAAAAGTTACCGGTACCGGATTCAGGATTCTCCGCGAACGGCCTCTGAGGAAGGGCATATAGTGGAAAGGAAGCACTTGCTGCAGAGTGGTTTAGGGCGGCAGAAAGTCCGGCCGTGGAGATTCACTGCCATCGACATGCGCCCCCATATATCAGGAGAGAAACGCTCCTTTATCTCCTTCGCGGCTTTATTCCTGTCCGCCGTATCGGTAAAGCCGAGACGCAGCGCGGTTCTGACGAAATGAGTATCCGCTATGACAGCGGGAAGCCCCAGGATATTGTAGAGATAGCATGACGCCGTTTTCTCCCCTATCCCGGGCAGGGCGGTGAGTTCCTCCAGCGTTCCGGGAATGCCGCGCTCAGCAACCGCCGCGGAAACTTCCCTGATTCTCACGGCCTTCTGCCTCGCCAGACCGGCGGAGTGTATCAGCCTTTCTATATCCTCAGCAGAAGCATTGCCAACTGCGGCAGCATCAGGATATACGGAGAAGAGCTTCTCAGCCGCGGCCTCCGCCTGCCTGTCTGTCGTGGAGGCGCTGAGCATCACCGTTATGAGAAAACGGTAGCCGTCATCTGCTTTTAAAAATGAGATCTTCTCAGGATAGCTGCTGTCCAGCATTCTCCATATTTCCGCACTTCTGTTGACCGCACTATTCATTTTACATATAATCTCACACCGAACGGGATGTCGCCTAGCGGCTATGGCGCCTGCTTTGGGAGCAGGATATCGATGGTTCGAGTCCATTCATCCCGATACGCCTGCACAGTGCAGGCTTTTTTCATCCGTCACTGAAGCACAGTCTCATTGGCAAAGCGGCAGGGATTGTTATAATTCCCTCCCCTAACTGCTATAATGCCACTGATGAGACGGTTCGCGGCCACATCCATTCTGCTCCTTGTGATTCTTCCCCTGAGTGCGGCAATGTTCCCAGGCTATGACTTCACATTCACGAAAACACCTGTGGAGCCGCTGCAGAGCACAATCGAGGAGGGAATAGCTTTAGATTACACAGGATACGGCTACCTCGGCTCCAGCATGACCGCCGGAATCTATCTCAGAATGGGATTCAAAGCCCCGTACGAGAGCATCGAAGCCCTATTTGCGGAGGACAAAAAAGCATCAGAGGGTGAATACAGCGCCAGCATAAGGGAAGCCAGCAGTTTCTCATTCATAGGAGCCATCGGACCTGCAATGAGAAAGTCCATCGGAGATGCCGCGATATGGTACATGGGACTCGGCGGAGTGATGAACATGGAATACACGAACTACGGCTACTCCGGGAGCGATTTCATTGAAAACCGCATGGAAATAGATATCGGGGGAAGCCTCGACATGGGCATACGCATCAACGTGCAGGGAAACATAACCCTCTCAGTCGGCGTCTATGCATCATTTGTGGCGATATCCCTGGACATCTCCCGCAATCCGGGCAATGGAGAGGAGAGCATCGTCATGACGCCGAACATGTTTCTTCCCGCCAAGGACCGCAAGCCGATGGTCGCAAGCGGCTACATCACTCTCGGACACACATTCAGGCCAAAAACCGGAGAGAAGAGCTGGCGCTATATCGTCACGACTCCTGAGAAGTTCTCAGGAACCCTTGTCCGCAATCAGGATCAGGAACGCTGACTCTCGTCCGTGTCTATCAGCTCGGCATCCGTCCTGCCGGGTATATGCCTCTTTATAAACGGAATGAATCCCGAATAGACCTTCTGGAACTCATCCTCGCTCTCTTTCAGCGCAGCCTGCCACACAGGTCCGAATCCGGGGCTGTTGAGAGTGAGCCTGTCCGCAGCCTTCTGCAGTATCTGCAGTCTCTGCATCTCCTTCCTTCCCGGCTTGTCGCGGAGAGCGAGGAGTGAGACGCGTAGATTCTCGTTGATCTTCTTCAGCTCCTCGTTCTCGTCCTTTACCTTCTTCAGTCCCTCGGCCTCGAGCTCCATGCGGTCGGAAAGCATCTTCCTGTACTTCTCTACTTCCTTCTTCTCCTCCGCCTTCGCTCTGGAGACACGCGAGGATGAAACGACCGCGACAACAGCCGCCACGATAAGTCCTATACCAAGTCCGTAGATGAACATTTCCATGGCTACGAGCATAACCGAGAAAAGCCGCCACTTCCACCCTCTCCGATTCTATGCTACTATTCTCTTACCTATAGAACGGCTCATCTGAAGCCTCTTGGAGCAAACCTTATAAATGGAGTCTGGTATAGCCTCAGCGGCATTGCTCCCGCCATTCGGACCGGGAACAGAAAGCGGGCAACAAGGATTCCCCCTTGAACAATAGTTCAAGAGCAACCAGCAGCCGTCTCTATAGGACTTTTTCTTTATTCAGAGGTTAAGCGTGAAGGAAGAAAGCCTCAGAGCAATCCAGTACATAAAAGTGCCGAAGGGAATGAGAGTAGAGAGCGGCGGTTTCCGCCTTGATCCCGATATAATGCTGCCGGTGCAGCTGAAGCCGGGAGAGACAAGGCTCAGAAGCGAGGACATCTCCATGGAGGCCATCATCTCAGGCATGCTCACGGTGATAGCCTATGACGAGGCGGGAAGGAACACACAGTACTACAAGGATTTCGTAATGACCGTCGACCCGACGCTCCCGGAAGAGCTGAACAAGGCCGCGATCGCGAAGGAGCAGCAGAAGGACTATGACTTTGCCGAGGAGCTCTTCCTCGCAGTCTATCACCTCCTTCCGCAGTCGGCATCGTGCATAAACCTGACGACGCTCTACTCCTGCATGGCCGTCGACGCCAGGGACAAGAATGACGGGGAGAAGGAGGATGAGTACCTCCTGAAAGCGAAGCACACCCTTCTTGACGGACTTAGAAGATTCGGAGAGAACCCCGAGATACTCGCGGAGATATCGTCATTTGAGGCGTACATGGGCAATCTCGAGGATGCGAGAGAGTATCTTGAGAGATACATGGACGTGGCCGAAGAGGGAGAGAAGAAGCAGGAGATGAAGCAGCTTCTCAGCCGCGTATCGCTGCAGATCGAGAACGATGAGAGCATCAAAGAAGCCTACGACTTCATCATGCTTGGCGACAACGCAAAGGCTATCGAGAGCGCCGCTCGCTTCATCGCTAAAAATCCCTCGGTATGGAACGGCTACTTCCTCAGGGCATGGGCGCTGCGGAAGGAAGGGAAATACGAAGATGCCAGAAAGGATCTCATGGAGTGCCTGAAGCTGGGAGAACGCTCGGGAGACATCTACAACGAACTCTCGATCTGCGAACTTGAGATAGGAGACAGGGAACTTGCCAAGACATACCTTGAGACTGCGGCGGATCTCGATCCCGGCAATCTCACAGTCTCCTCTAACCTCTCCTATCTCTATCTGCAGGACGGACAGTACGATGAGGCGAGGGAATACCTTGAGAAAGCGAGGTATCTCTCAGGAAGCGATGAAATCGTCGGCAATCTCATAAAGGAATACGAGAAGAGAACCGGCGAGAAGATCGGTGAGATGATACACGAGGAGATCGTGCACAGCGACGGCGATAATGATGACGGCGATGATGCCTACGAGGAGGAGATCGCGGAGATCGAGAAGGACGGCATACCGGAGGAGCATGAGTGCTGCTGCGGACACCATCATCACCATGAGGAGGAGTCATGATATCTCATTCCGACAAAGAAACCGAGGAAACCGGATACAGGCTCGGAAAGAAGCTCGTGAAGGGGGATGTCGTCTCCCTCCGCGGCTCTCTCGGAGCGGGAAAGACCGTGCTTGCGAAGGGAATCGCAAGGGCGCTGGGGATAACCGAAGCCATTGTCTCCCCCACCTTCACTCTCGTGCAGGAGTACGACGGAAGCATGAAGCTCTACCATCTCGACCTTTACAGGCTCTCAGGCGAGGACGAGTTCGAGTCGATGGGCGGAGAGGAGTTTCTCTACCCCGACGGAGTGACGCTGATCGAGTGGTCGGAAAAGATAGAGAGCATGCTCCCGCCATCAACAATATACGTCGAGATAACAATCGGAGCTGACGGGGAAAGAACGATAACGGCGGCAGGAGGAAACCATGAATGTTCTCTTGGCTGATACATCTACTGCGATACTCTCAATCGCGCTCATAACTGACGGTACATATGAAGAGAGACTTGTGGACGGGAACTTCTCCCATTCGGAGGATCTTCTTCCGGAGATCGAGGCCCTTCTGAAGAGAGCTGAAATAGAGATGCGCGATCTCGATCTCCTCATAGTCACAAAAGGCCCGGGATCATTCACGGGGCTCAGGATCGGAATGGCCTCGATGAAGGGCATAGCCTCCGCGCTGTCCATTCCCCTTGTCTCCATTCCCACGCTCGATGCCATAGCCAAAGCCGTTGAGATCTATCCCGGCGCGGTCCTCTCCGCAATCGATGCGAAGAAGAGGAAATTCTACCTTTCCATGAAGAAAAACGGCGAGACAATCATTCCCGACAGGGACGGCAACGCTGAGGATGTGATCGGATGCATCAGAGAAGAGGAACTGCCTGTGCTGATAACAGGCCCGGATGCTCTCCTCTTTGCCGAGAAGATAAGGGAGATAGACAGCAGCGCGAGGATAATCACGGACCCCGAGGCGCCGAGAAACATCTCAAGGGCGCTTCTGGAGCTTGGTGTCAGGAAGTTCCGCGAGAAAGGCGCTGACGATATAGGAGAAGGGCCTGTTTATATAAGACGCTCAGATGCCGAGGAGGCTCTGGAGAAGAAGATCAGGGAGAAGATGAATGGCGGAGTGTGATGTTCTTGTCATAGGCTGCGGACCTGCCGGCCTCACTGCGGCAGGCTATGCGGCAAGAGCCGGATACAGCGTTATCGCGATAGACAGCCTTGCCCCAGGCGGCCAGCTGCTCTACATAGATGAGATTGAGAACTACCCGGGAACAGGGAAGACCTCAGGATACGCGCTTGCGGAGAGCTTCGAGAAGGAGGCTGTCTCGTTCGGCACGAGGATAGAGTTCTGGGGAGCGAAATCAATCAGAAAGGATGGAAATCTCTTCCATGTCAGAACCACCGGAGAGGAGGTTACTGCGAAGGCGGTCATCTTCGCGGCAGGCGCAGCCCACAGTCATCTCGGCTGCCCGGGAGAGGAAGAGTATCAGGGCAAGGGCGTCAGCTACTGCGCCACATGCGACGGTCCCTTCTTCAAAGGAAAGACGATAGCGGTTGTGGGAGGCGGAGACACCGCGCTCACAGATGCGATATATCTCTCGAAACTCGGGAAGGAAGTCATCGTAATACACCGCAGGAATGAGTTCCGCGCGCAGAAAGTGCTGCAGGACAGGCTCCGTGCGCAGGAGAATGTAAGCCTCGAGCTCGGAAAGACTGTGAAAAGCATCAATGGCAGCGGAAGCAATGTCACATCAATAACGCTGTCGGACGGTTCCGAGAAGAAAGTGGATGCCGTGTTCATCTTCGTAGGCATAGTACCCAACTCCGGACTTCTTGACGGCTTTGCGGAACTCGAAAGAGGATTTGTCGTCACGGACGGACATATGAGGACATCAGTTCCCGGACTCTTTGCCGCAGGCGACGTGCGCACAACTCCGTTCAGGCAGGTGGTGACGGCCGCCGGTGACGGAGCCGCGGCAGCGCACAGCGCGGATGAGTACATCCAGAGCCTGAGATAATCGAGGAAGAAAGCACGGAAAGAAAAATACAATTCAGGTGCAGGCACCTCTGATTCCCGCGTTCTTTGATGTGGTCGGACAAGAAATCCTGATTACAAGCTCTGCAATGCGGTTTCCGAGGTGTTTTTTCCTTGCCTTTATCATCCCGCTGGAAGATAATCTTATCCATGAATGTCCTTATGGTTTCAAGTGAAGCTGTCCCGTTCTCGAAGTCCGGGGGTCTGGCTGATGTATTAGGTTCGCTTTCGCCGGCGCTTGCCAGAAAGGGCGAGAGCATCCGCATCTTCATGCCGATGTACTCCTTTATCGAAAAGAAGGGCTTCCGCAAGACCACGGAGTTCACAGTCCCGATGCTCGCATCTGATGAGAAAGTGAGCACGCTCTCAAGGCATCTGGGAGGAGTTGAATACGTCGGCCTCTGCCATCCGTATTTCACGGAGAGGAAGGGCATATACGGCGATACGTCATTCACCCCCTACCCCGACAACGCCGAACGCTTCACGCTCTTCGCGAAAGCCTCAGTGCTCTATCTGCTCGCCTCCGGATGGGATGCCGACATAATCCATCTGCACGACTGGACGGCCGGAATCGTACCGTTCTATGTGAGAGAATACGGATTGAAGGCGCATACGGTCTTTACGATACACAATCTGGCATATCAGGGGGATTTCTCCCGCTATGATGCGGTTCTCGCCGGAGACAGGCTGGATGAGCGTTTCTTCTCCGGCCCGCAGGCTTCCCGCCGCCTCAACATGCTCAAAGGCGGAATCGAGGCATCAGACAAGATCACGACGGTCTCCCCCACCTATGCGGATGAGATACAGACAGAGAAATACGGATGCGGCCTTGACTGGCTTCTGAGGGAGAGAAAGGACGATCTCAAAGGGATTCTCAACGGAATGGACACGCATGAGTGGAATCCGAGAGCGGACAAATTCTTCCCGGAGCATTACTCTTCCAGGGACCTTTCAGGAAAGAGAGAACTCAGGGCGAGAATACAGAAGGAATACGGACTTGAAGTCAGGGATGACATCCCGCTCTTCGCGATGATATCGCGCATCGCGGATCAGAAAGGATACGCCGAGCTTCTCGGAGGGAACCACCCTGTCCTTGAAGAACTGCTGCTGCAGAAGAACTTCCAGATGATAATAGTCGGCACAGGCGATGCCCATTATGAGGAGAAGCTGAAAGAGCTCTCCGCAAGGTACGACAACCTTTCGGTGAAGATAGCTTTCAGCGGAAAGACTGCGCATGAGACGGAAGGCGCCGCGGACTTCTTCCTGATGCCCTCACGCTACGAGCCGTGCGGACTGAACCAGATGTACTCGCTGCACTACGGCACGCTCCCGGTAGCGCACAGGACAGGCGGACTTGCCGATACGATCGTGGACATCACGGAAAATCCTGAAAGCGGCACTGGATTCCTCTTTGACAACCTCTCGTCGGAGGCCATCATAGACGGCGTGAACAGGGCGATAGCGTTCTACGGAGAGAAAGACCGCCTCGCGAAAGCCGTGAGACGCGCGATGACGACTGATCTTTCGTGGGACAGATCAGCAGAAGAATACATTGAGCTCTATAATACACTAGGAAACAGATAAAGGCAGAGAAGGAGGGTACAAACCTATGAAAAGAAAGAAAAAAGCCATTGCGATAGTCCTTGGAGGAGGACGTGGTACGAGGCTCTATCCGCTCACGATGGACAGAGCCAAGCCGGCTGTTCCGTTTGCAGGAAAGTACAGGCTCGTCGATATTCCTATCTCCAACTGCATCAACAGCGGCATCAGGCAGATATACGTTCTCACACAGTTCAACAGCGCATCGCTTCATAACCATATCGCGAACACATATCAGTTCGACCAGTTCTCCGGCGGTTTCGTCGAGATTCTCGCGGCTGAGCAGACATATGCCAGCGAGAGCTGGTACCAGGGCACGGCGGATGCTGTGCGCAAGAACCTCCGCCACTTCCACGACCAGAATGCGGAGTACTACATCATACTCTCCGGAGACCAGCTCTACCGCATGGATTTCCAGAAGATGCTCGACAGGCATATCGCCACGGGCGCAGAGCTGACGATCGCAGCGAAGCCGATCTCCAGACAGGAGGCCACAGGGCTTGGCATCATCGGAGCTGACGAGGACGGATACATCAGGAAGTTCTATGAGAAGCCCGCTCCCGATATGGATATCTCCGAATACAAGGTTCCGGAGAAGTGCCTGAAAGAGCAGCTCGATGCCGACAGGAACGGAAGCAACGAATACCTTGCATCAATGGGCATCTACATCTTCAACGCACAGACGATGGAAGAGGCTCTGAACAACGACAAGACAGACTTCGGCAAGGAGATCATCCCTGAGATAATCAAGACAAGGAAGGTATCCACCTACCTCTTCAGCGATTTCTGGGAGGATATCGGAACGATCAAGGCATTCTACGAGACGAACCTCAACCTCGCCTCCGAGAAGCCTGCGTTCAACTTCTACGACGAGGAGAGGCCGATCTACACTCACAGAAGGCATCTCCCGGCAACGAAGGCCAACTTCTGCAACATCTCCTGCTCCCTCACCTCCGAAGGCTCGATAATAACGAACGCGTACATCGTGAACTCAATAGTCGGTGTCCGTACGTTCATAGAGGCAGGCGCATCGCTTGACGGCGTGTACTGCATGGGCGCTACCTACTACGAGACAGAGGAGGAGAAAGCCGAGAACGCAAGGAACGGCATCCCCAACATCGGTATCGGAAAGGCCACGATAATCAAGAGGGCCATCATCGACCAGAACGCGAGAATCGGCTCGAACTGCCGTATCGGAATCGACAACATTCCGCGTCCCGACGGAGACTTTGAGATGTACTCCGTCCATGACGGCATCATCGTGATCAACAAGAACGCAGTCATTCCAGACGGAACGGTTATGTGAGAGAATCGCATTCATTGTCCCCCTTGTGCATGCATGAGGGGGATTTTGCTTGCCGTTTTCATTCATTTCCATAAATTGTAAATCAGAATATGGAGGCAAGATGAAAGTAATCCTTTTCAACGGAAGTCCAAACAGCAGAGGCTGCACATATCTCGCGCTCCGCGAGGTGGAAAAGACACTGAACGCGGAAGGAATAGAGACAGAACTCCTGCAGATAGGCAATAAACCCGTAAGGGACTGCATCGGCTGCGGCAAGTGCAGGACAGCAGGAAAATGCGTTTTTGATGATATTGTCAGCGAATGGACGGAGAAAGCGGCTCATGCGGACGGCTTTGTATTCGGCTCCCCTGTCTACTACGCTCACCCGGCAGGAGCCATGCTCTCAGCGATGGACAGGATGTTCTATTCCTGCAGCAAAAACTTCTCGCACAAGCCTGCGGCGGCAGTGGTCACTGCAAGAAGAGCCGGTACTGCGGCATCGCTGGATGCGATGATGAAGCACTTCACGATCTCAGAAATGCCCGTAGTCTCCTCAACATACTGGAACATGGTGTTCGGCCCAGTGCCGTCACTTGTCGAAAAAGATGAGGAAGGACTGCAGACGATGCGCAACATAGGGCACAACATGGCATGGCTTCTCAAATGCATAGAGGCAGGGAAGAAGAGCGGCATTGAAGTCCCAGATTCAGAGAAAGGGAAAAAGACTAACTTCAATCTCTAAATTGTCCCCTGCTCTGCTTTAGGTATTATAAAGCCACATGTGTGGAGATGTTTCCCCCATCGGATTGTATATGACGGATTTCGATATATGTGCTCCACGAATGTGGAGATGTTTCTCCTGAATACACGCATCAGACAGGAGCCCTGTGGTGTTTGCTCCACGAATGTGGAGATGTTTCTGGCCAGTCTTTCTGAAATACTCAGACTTGAGAGTTTGCTCCACGCATGTGGAGTTGTTTCTGTTGATCGTGGATATCAGCTGAATATTTGCCGGATAATTCCGTATGCAATCAAATGAATCTTGCTGGTGATACATCGAATATTTTTGCAAGTTCCTTTGCGGTATTCTTGCTTATCGGTTTGCGCTCGTTTTCCATGTCGGAGACATGCTGCTTGGTCGTACCAATCTTCTCAGCAAGCTCCTTCTGTGTCATGCCGACGAGCTTACGATAGAATCTGAGATTTTTGCCAGGAGTATCTTCACCGGCAATCTCCTTGAACCAGTCCATCTCCATAGCGTTGACAACATCATCCCTTTCAACTTTGACATTAGCATCCCCGTACTCTTTTCTAAGGCCAGAAATGAGGTTTTCGGGGATGTTTCCGGTAATACTGAACTCAAAAGGGAGCTTTCTCACGACTACCAACATATATGTTGTGTACTATCTTTGTTAGTACTTTTCAAGTAAAACTCTTGACGACACTGGCCTGCGTGGAAGATATGTTTGCGTATAATAGATGTCTTATGCTGCCGTTATATGAAAAACACAACTATGTCATTCAATATAAGCACTTCTGATATTTCCTCCGCTTTCGGCTTTTGAGGGATATCATAGAAGTATGAGAAAACTTAAAGCATCAATATTCATCACACTCATGATATGCCTCATGCTCTGTGCATGTGACGGACATATAAAGACAGCACATACAGTCACGTTTGACGGGTATGGAATACTTCAGTTTGAAGGACAGGAAACAACATCATACAGCGTGGAAGTGGAGAACGGCGCTATGATTCCGGAGGAAAGCATGCCAGAGATAAAGAATGTTGATACCTCTGCCTCCAATTTCCTCGGATGGTTTGAAAAAGACACTGACAGAATCTTTGACCTCTCCTCCCCTGTTGAGAAAGATATGGTTCTCCAGCCCAGATGGGATGACTACATTTCAGCAGCTGCAGACAAAGGGGATGCATATCTGATCGTATTCAGTGAAGATGGTCTGAGACACTGGGCATATACTCCTTCCGTGAACTGCATCCTCGCATCAGATATCACTCTTGAAAAGGAGTGGACGCCTGTCGGAAGTGAAGAAAACCCGTTCACAGGATACTTCGGCGGAGGCGATTATACGATCTCAGGACTCAGCATTGCAGGAGAGAGCAGACTTAACGGATTTTTTGGAGTAATAGGAGAAGGAGGAAAGGTGCATAACCTCCGCCTCAGTGATGTCAATATATCAGCGATGGACATTTCCGGAGGCATCGCAGGCAAAAACGAAGGGACGATAGTGAACTGCCAAGTTTCAGGACGAATAAGCAGTTACCGCCCTGAGGCTGAGATAGCGGATATCTATACCACGCTCATGGAAAATGCGCCGGCAGCAGATGAAAACTATGCGGAAACTCCAGCCCCCGTTCTTCCTGCAGAGGGAACAGGCGGAATTGCAGGCATCAATACGGGAACAATCAGTAAATCCTCCGTCTCCGCAGAAGTCTACGGGCGCAACAATACAGGAGGAATCGCAGGAGTGAATGGCGGAACCATATCAGGCTGCAGCAGCGGCGGAGAAATCAGAGGTGTCATAAATGCCGCAGGAATCGTTGGAAAGAATATAAGCAGCGGAACAGTTGAAAACTCTGTCTCTGAAAGTGAGGTGAACGGAGGAATGTCCATCGGAGGCATTGCCGGAATGAATGACGGCGGCAATATTGCGAAGTGCATATTCTCCGGCACGGTAGACAGATCAGGAATGTATGTCGGAGGACTTGTTGGCTGCAATGACAATGAAGGAATGATCAAAGAATCAGGATTCAGCGGCGCAATAGTCGATTCCTACCAGTTTGTAGGAGGAGTTCTCGGCCTCAATGCTAACAGAGCAAATGCGGAGGACTGCTTCTCATCAGGCGCGGTCGAAGGAGTAAGCGCTGTCGGCGGAGTCGCAGGCTTCAATATGATGGATGCGGCAATTGACTTCTGCTATGCGGTAGGAAGCATCAGAGGAGACAGCTTCACTGGAGGCCTTGTCGGAAATAACAGCGGAAATTTGATCTCATGCTATTTCGCAGGAGAAATAGAAGGATATGAGGCGACAGGAGGAGCTATAGGCATAAATCACACTATGGGAAAGATAGAAAACTGCTGCTGGTTCTCCACCGCTGATATCCCGGGAACAGGAGAAGGAAACGCAGAAGGAATAAATGAGATCGGAGGATCGTACACATGGACTTCCGCCATTGCCGAAATGAATTCAGAATCAGAAGAGTATGGCTATGAGTATGAGCTCAACACAGGTTCGGACGCATCATCCCGTCCTCTGATAATCCACAGCATATAGAGATAGAGAAGAACAGCTCCCGGCCGGGAGCTGTTCATAATATCATCAGCAGATTTTCCTTATCCAGCCTTCCGGAGCCTCGATGTCTCCCATCTGGATACCTGTGAGCGTCTCACGGAGCTTTCCGAGCACAGGACCGAACGAATCCATGCCTGTGGGAACCATGATCTTTCCGCCATGGTAGTCGATCTCTCCGACGGGAGAAATGACTGCGGCGGTACCGCAAACGCCGACCTCGGCGAACTCTCTGACCTCATCGAAGGGCACCACTCTCTCCTCCGTCTCGATTCCGAGGTATTCCTTCGCGACATAAAGGAGGGAACGCCTCGTGATCGAAGGAAGTATCGTCGATGACTTCGGCGTGACGAGCTTGCCGTCCTTGGTGACGAAGAGGAAGTTAGCACCTCCTGTCTCCTCGACATTGGTGCGTGTAGCGGCATCGAGGAACATATTCTCCGCATAGCCGTTGCTGTGCGCGATATAGCCGGGATAGAGCGACATTGCATAGTTCAGTCCGGCCTTTATATCACCGGTTCCGTGCGGGGCTGCCCTGTCATAGTCGGATACGCAGATTCTGATAGGCTTCACGCCGCCCTTGAAATAAGGACCTACAGGCGTGCAGAAGAGCCTGAAGTGATATGCGGGAGCGGGAGCCACTCCGATCACAGGGCCTGAGCCGAAGAGGAACGGGCGGACATAAAGAGTCGCTCCTGTGCCGTATGGAGGAACCCAGGCGGTATTTGCCTTCACCGTCTCGTCCAGAGCACGGAGAAAGAGCTCGGAAGAAACCTCCGGCATCATCAGGCGTCTGGCAGAATCCTGCATGCGCGCCGCATTGAGATCGGGGCGGAACGTGACAATGCTTCCGTCCTTCCATGTATAGGCTTTGAGCCCCTCAAAACATGTCTGTGCGTACTGGAGCACGCCTGCGCACTCGCTCATTGTTATGGTGCTGTCGGTAGTAAGCCTGCCTTCATCCCATTTGCCATCCTTCCACTCCGCATAGAAGCGGTAATCAGTCGGCATGTAGCCGAAGCCGAGTCCGCTCCAGTCGATATCCTTCTTTTCCATAAGCACCTCACTGTAAACAGGATTTTCTCTGATAGTAGAACTCTGCGGAGGGTTTCTCAATAGCAGAGGCATGATTCTCTCCCGTATTTTCCCGTCTGACGGTGCCATATCAAGAGATGAGATCTCAGCAGCATCAACCCATCTGGTTTCAGTATGCACGGAAAGACGGTAGTCATGTGAAAGATGACGGACCGCATAGCATTTAAGATGGTAGAGAACTCCCTTGTTCTCAAAGTCGTGAGAAAGGATGAAAGGCCCAATGCTTATCGGGACAGAAAGCTCCTCGAGGTATTCCCGCCTGAGCGTCGCAGCCTCGTCCTCTCCTCTCCTCAGCTTTCCGCCGGGGAACTCCCATTTGGAGGCAATCGCCCCTGACTTCTCCCTCTTCGCGACAAATACGCGCCCGTTCTCCACCGCTACGCCGGCAGTGGTGATTCTCTCTTCCATACCCTATTATAGCAGGACAATCGAAGGGAAGAGAAAGTGAACCGCAGCTGCGGCAAGACACGCAAAACCAAGCCTCTTCATCCTGAGCTTGTTCGCGGCAAGATACTGGCTCGCCCGCTCCCTGTTCTTCTCAGCGTAGAAAAGGCGGAAAAAGACTGCCAGAGCGATGCAGATGATCGCGGGAAAGGCATCGCCGAGAATGACAGGACCGGGGCTCACTGGGAATGCGAACGTTCCCGCTGCGATTATCAGTCCGGAGGCGAAGTGAAGGTTAAGCCGGCTCTTTTCTTCCCTTATTCTCGACTTCGCCTTGAGCATGAACGAGAGCGTCCGGCGGTATGAGTCAACGAGAATCAGGAGAGCCGTGAAGAGAATGTAGGAGACGGAGAGAAACCAGAACTGGATCATCTTGCCCTTCCCACCTCAAGGATGAGCTCCTCTGCAGAGTAGAAACCGTATTTCTCATGAGCTTTCCTTCCTGCCCTCTGATGAAGAATCACGCCGTCTATGGCAGCTCTTTCAGGAGACTCGCCTGCTCCCATAAGAGACGCGATGATGCCACAGAGCACATCACCCGACCCTGCGACGCCGAGAGAAGGATTCGATCCGTCGTATATGAAAATATTTCCGCCGTCAGTTATCCAGAGCACGGAGGATTTGAGCACGACAACGCTCTCTGTCCGCAAGGCCAGCTCCCTCAGCGCTGCCGCGAGCGACGCAGCGCTCTCAAGACCGCATGGGATATCCATTGCGGACATAAGGCGTCTGTACTCGCCTATATGCGGAGTGAGCACTGCACGGTGTGAGAAGCTGTGACCGGGAACTAATGTCAGAGCATCGGCATCGATTACGATATTCTTGCCGGATGATATGGCTCTATCGAACTCTGCAGCACTCCCATCTCCCCAGCCGGGGCCCATTGCAAGCGCATCGAAGCGTGAGAGATCACAGCCATAGGGAGCGATCATCACGGCAGGGTTCTCATCCCTTATCCTCTCCGAATCCGTAATGATCGTCACAAGACCGGCACCGGAGAAGAACGCCGCTCTCGCGGCAAGTCTGGGAGCTCCTGTATATTTATCCGAACCCCCTATCACAGCTATATGTCCGCGGGAATTCTTGAAGCCGTCTGAGGAGAATCTGATCATGCGCGAATCATCATCACAGAGAAGGCAGATGCCATCAGGCGGCGCATCCTCCCCTCCAGCAGTGATTATGCGTCCGCATCCGGCCCTCAGAGATGGAAGATAGAACTCTGCGCTTTTCATTCCAGGAGAGACTGTGCAGACTGCTGAAGCCCCCCCGGAGGGAAGCACGCACCCTGCAGCGACAACGGAATCAAAAATACCGTCACGGAAATCCTCAATAGGGACAGACTCAGCTCCAATCTTTCCGGCAAGAGCATCCCGCAGAGAGCGCATTGAATCTTGAGAGACCACGGCGGTCCTTCCGCTGATGAGGGAAAGTACCTCATTCACTGTCTCTGCAGATAATTCTGTGAAAGAAGAGGAGTGTCCTGTCGTGAGCGGTTCCATGCAAGTGATTCTATCCTCCCCGGCCTCCGGTGGCAATCACGAGCCTTGACGGGATGAAAAATGCGTAATAGATTCTTTCCTGTCTAGGGGTGGCCTGCGGCCTGAGAGCATACCCTCAAACCTGATCTGGACAATGCCAGCGAAGGAAACGGCACGTATCCCCGGGATAATCTCTTTTTAAGGAAGAATGCCATGAAGAAAGCAATGCTTCTTGCGCTTGTCCTGTTCGCGGCGACCCTCATCTCTGCAGAGGGACTTACGGAAAGCACCGATGACATGCTCACCGTATATGCATATGACTCATTCTCAGGGGACTGGGGGCCTGCGGCCAAACTGCTTCCCGCATTTGAGGAAGAGACCGGGATAAAGGTGAACCTCGTCGGCGCAGGAGATGCCGTGGAGATGGTTTCACGCCTTGAGCTTGAGGGAGAGAACACGGAAGCCGATGTAATTCTCGGCGTCACGGACGACTTCGCATACAGGGTCTATCCCTATCTTGAAGCCTATGACTCCCCATACCTCGATGTCATCGATGAAGAGCTGGTGTTCGACCCGGAGCACAGACTCCTGCCGTTTGACTACGGCACGTTCGCATTCGTGTGGGACAGTGAATGCGGACTTGAGAAGCCGCAGTCGCTTGCGGACCTCACAAAGCCTGAATACAGGAACAAGATCATACTCATCGACCCGCGCACATCATCTGTTGGGCTCGGCCTTCTTCTCTGGACATACAACATCTACGGAGACGGAGAGGAGTTCGAGGCGTGGTGGAGGGCGATGAAGGACAATGCCCTCACGATCGCAGACGGATGGTCCTCGGCATACGGACTCTTCACAGAGGGAGAGGCTCCGATCGTACTTTCATACACGACCAGCCCGGTGTATCATGTTATGAATGAGAACACAACAAGATACCAGACTCTTGTGTTCCAGGAGGGCCATGAGGCACAGATAGAGGCAATCGGAATCGTCAAGGGAACTGAGCACAGGGCTGAGGCAGAGAAGTTCATAGACTTCATACTCTCCGAGGGACAGCTCGATACGGCGATTGCGAACTCGATGTATCCCGTGAACACAAGCCTTGAGCTTCCGGATGCGTTCAACTACGCTCCGCAGCCGGAGAAGATATTCAGGAGCGGAGATACATCTCCTGAGACTGTCGAGGCCCTGCAGGAGAAGTGGATATCGATAATGACAGAATAGGCGTATGCCTTGGAGGGGATGAGGAAGGAGAAATCAATGGCCAGATATGACGGCTACTATCTGAGGAGGGCGCTGCCGGGCATAGCGGTGCTTGTCGTTCTTTTCCTCATCCCGCTGATAACGACATTCAGCTACGCGTTCCATGACGGAATGCGTCCGCTGATGGAGATATTCGAGGACGGATACACCTACCGTCTTTTATCATTCACGCTGACGGAGTCGCTGCTCTCAGCACTGCTCTCCGTCCTCGCAGCCCTGCCGTTCGCGGCATATTTCTCACGGTACACTTTTCCCGGCAGAAAAGCCGTGATGACGCTCTCGGCTCTCGCCTTCACAATACCGACGATACTTGTCGTGCTGGGATTCGTGATCTGGTACGGGAACAACGGCCTTCTCAATGATTTTCTGATGCGCCTTACCGGCCGCGATCACAGCGTCATCGAAGTTCTCTACTCATTCAGGGCCATAATACTTGCGCATGTCTATCTCAACTTCCCGATTGCATTCCTTCTGATAACACAGGCTTGGGAAGGACTTTCGGATACGACGGAGCATGCGGCATATACCCTCGGAGCTGGAAGGATACGCACATTTTTCATGGTCACGCTGCCGCGGCTGAGAGGAAGCATCGCAGCGGCTTTCATACTGATATTCCTCTTCTGCTTCTCCTCCTTCTCGATAATTCTCGTACTTGGAGGCAACCCCGCCTACTCCACCTTTGAGACGGAGATATACAGAAGGGTTCACATCAGCGTTGACCGTGAAGGAGCCGCGGCTCTCTCCGTCTTTGCTCTCTGCGTCTCCTCGCTGCTTCTCATAATAACCGGGCCGGGCATGAGAAGGCGGAAAGCGGAAAGAAGGCAGAGGGAGCTGATAAAAGCCAAGGGAGGCACGCTCGCCGCGGCATATGCTTTGGTTCTCCTTATCCTCCTTTTCCTTCTCCCTCCCATGCTCTCGATAATCTACAGAGCCTTCTACACAAAGGAAGGCGCATTCACGCTGAAGGCCTGGAATGATATCGCGGAAGGCGGAACGGGATTCATGTCAGCAGCATCCGGAGCTGTCATCGCCAGCTTTGTTATAGCGTCTGCAGTCTCTCTTCTCTCGGTATTTCTGGGAGCGAGGATAGCCATGGCCTCGGCAAAGCGGGGTTCAGTGCTGCTTCCGCTGCTTTCTTCAATGCCGATGGCTTCAGGGTCTGTGACACTCGGCCTCGGCTTTTCGTTTCTCTCGGCGATGATACCCTTCAAGTCCCCGCTCATCTCACTACTGCTGGTCATCGCCGCGCATCTCGTGATAGTCCTGCCGTTCTCTGTAAGGACGATAACTCCCGGAGCAAGGGCAATTCCCGCTCTTCTCCCGGATGCGGCATATACGCTCGGAGCATCGAAGAGAAGGACGCGGAGAAAAGTGGAGATGCCTTTCCTCTATCCGTATATGAGGAAGGCTTTCGCATTCTCATTCGCGCTCTCGCTCGGGGAGGTCAACGCAACGCTCACGCTGTCTGACGGCAGAATCTCGACAATCCCCGTCCTCATCTACAGAATGATAGGCTCCTACAACTATCAGGGAGCGGCCGCGCTGGGAACGATACTCCTGGCGGAAGCGCTCATCATCTTCGCCATCGGCGAATGCGGAGGAAAGAAGAATGGCATATCTTGAAATAAAGAACATCGAGAAGAAATACGGCAGTTTCAATCTCTCACTCTCTCTTGAGGCCGGTGAGGGTGAGTTCCTCTGCATAATAGGGCCTTCAGGATCGGGGAAATCAACGCTTCTCTCGCTGATAGCCGGCCTTGAGGAGCCGGACAGCGGCTCCATCATCCTCGACGGCAGGGATATAACGCGCGAGAAGATACAGGACAGGGGCATAGCCATGGTATTTCAGGACTTCACTCTCTTCCCGTCCATGAACGTGCAGAAGAACATAGAGTTCGGCATGAAGATGAGGGAAAAGACGAAAAGACGGAACCTTGCCGCCAACCTGCTGAAGCTCGTCGGGCTTGAAGGTTACGGAAAGAGGTCTGTCACCTCACTCTCTGGCGGAGAGGCACAGAGAGTGCAGCTTGCCAGAGCGCTGGCCTCAGAGCCGGGCATACTCCTTCTTGACGAACCGCTCTCTGCTCTCGATCCGCCGATGAGAAAGAACATCAGGAACGCGATCAGGGCGATACATGACAGCCTCGGCATAACGATGCTCTATGTGACGCACGACAGGGAGGAAGCCTTCTCCATCTCAGATTCCATCGTGATAATGAACGAGGGACGTATTGCCGCGAGGGGAAGCGCTGAGGAGCTCTACAGGCATCCTTCCGATCTCTTCACAGCATTCTTCACAGGAGAAGGAACAGCCATCCCCGCACACCTTGTTTTCGAAAACATGGAAGGATCGGTATTCTTCCGCCCCGAGGAGGCCACAATATCGGAAGATGAGCTCGATCCCTCTCTCTATACAATGCATGTGATCTTCTCAGGATGCGAGGTCGTCTCCTGCGAGTTCACCGGCGCAGGATATATGCTCGGACTGAACTACAAGGGCTATCCCCTCCTCTGCCAGAGCGCGACGAAGCCTAGAAGGAAAACCGTCTCGCTGATGATTCTCCGCGAAAGCCTGAGAAATCTCATCTGAGATTGGCAGGAACGGAGAGCAGGAGCGTATAGGAAACAGGAGGCTAAATGAAGAGGATAATAACCATCATTCTCCTGCTGTACGCAGTCTCATCGGCATATGCCGTGCACTGGGACCCCTCTGTTTCAGGAGCCGTGCTCTTCTCGGGCACGCTCTTTGACAGCAGCATCGACAGCTCGGGAACACACTGGAGTTCCGTCAGGCTCGATGCTGAGCTGGATGCCGCTGCGATAAGATTCGGGAAACGTCATACGCTCTCACTGCCCTTCTCTGTAATCTACCGGAGCGAGACGGGAATAACAGAGCGCATGCAGCTTGCGGCGGCCTTCGGAGGAGAGCTCTCGCTGAGATACAGGCTTATGATGACGGACTCTGCAGCAGTCTCCTTTTCAGGCGACATGGCGTTTCTCTGGTATGATACGTGCGATGCCGGTGCGTGGCAGTTCGGTACGACAGTCGAGCTTGAATACTACCCCATACCGCAGATCGGAATCTCTCTTCCATTCACAGCAGCATGGGGCCGCGATGAGTTCACATACGCCATCGGAGCCGCAGTGAGGATACGTTTCTGGGGGTCTGTATGAGAAGTGCGCTGAAATATATTGTGAGTGCCGTTCTCATTGCCATCACCGCACTCATCATCTCATGCAGCGATCCGGCCCATCAGAGCAAGGTTGTGTTCATCTCCGCCGCGATAGACTACGGTCCGGAAGGCGAGATCAACTACCTTGCAAATCCGCCGGAAGATCAGAGAGTGCTCTCAGCAGAGATACGCGCCCTCGCAGAAGGATCGGGGGAGATATACGAGGAATACCTGTTTCTTGAGAAGAATGGCGAGAGGACATTCAACGGAACGCGGAAGAACTGGAACCACGATGACATCCTTTCGGTGATCGCCTCGCTTGATACCGTGGCGGAGGATCTCATAATCTTCCACTACTCAGGGCACGGGGATGATGACGGCAGTCTTGTCACCGATATGGACATCTCATTCAGGCTCTCTCCCGAAAGGCTTCTTGACCAGCTGGAGAACACTGACGGCAAGAAATGCCTCTTTCTCGATTCATGCTATTCAGGAACCTTCATAGATGGTGGAAAACTCGCGGACGGCGAGGTGTTCTTCGGCGGCAATCTCATCTCGGAATCATTCGTCCATGCGCTCCTGCCGTCGCTACTGATGACATTCTCGGCAGGACACACGGAACGGAGCGATATATGGGTATTCTCCGCAGCTACGGAGAACCAGTCATCATTCGACAGCTGGGACGGCGGTCTGCCGGAGCAGGAGAACTTCGGAGCGTTCACATACTACCTTGCTTCTGCTCTGGGCTATGACATGGAAAACGACAGAGCCGCTATTCCCGGCAGAATGACCACGATCACATTCTACGATATCTATCAGAAGGTGAAAGAGAATATGGACGGCAGTCTCTGGAAGGAGGCGACACCGCAGGTCACGCTCTCCCCTGTTGACCTCGTTCTCTTCCGCTTCTGATCTCATGAGGAGAGATCGCGGCGCTCTTTTATTCTCTGTATTTCATCGCGCAGCAGAGCGGCTTTCTCGAACTCGAGGTTCTTTGCCAGTTCCGTCATCTGGCGCGTCAGATCAGCGACATATTTCTTCCTGTCGCGCTCAAGAAGGAGGTTGTAGTTCGAGCTCACTATCTTTATCTCCTCCTTCGCGATCGCCTCATCGTCGCTCTTCTCCCTCTCAAGGATATCCTCGACTGCCTTCCTGATCGTCCGCGGAGTGATTCCGTGCGCTTCGTTGTACGCCATCTGCACGCTTCTTCTGTGCTCGGTCTCCTCGATCGCCTCTGCCATCGCCTCGCTCATGCGGTCCGCATACATTATCACGCGGCCGTCGGCATTTCTCGCCGCACGTCCTATCGTCTGTATCAGGGACGTTGCCGAGCGCAGGAAGCCGATCTTGTCGGCATCGAGTATGGCCACGAGAGAGACTTCGGGAAGATCAAGTCCTTCCCTGAGAAGGTTAATGCCGACAAGCACATCGAACTTGCCGAGCCTGAGATCACGGAGGATCTCAACGCGCTCTATTGTCTCTACTTCGGAGTGGAGATACCTGACTTTCAGGGAAAGCCCGGAGAGATAGTCGGTAAGGTCCTCCGCCATCTTCTTGGTCAGAGTTGTGACGAGCACGCGCTCATCCTTCTCTATAGTCTTTCTTATCTCTCCGTAGAGATCCTCCATCTGGCCTTCCGTGGCCCTGACCTCGATCTTGGGATCGAGAAGCCCTGTAGGACGTATCAGCTGCTCCACGATCTGCGATGACTCCCGCCTCTCCCTCTCTCCGGGGGTTGCGGAGACATAGATTCTCTGCCCGACTTTATGATCGAACTCCTCATATTTCAGCGGCCTGTTGTCGAGGGCGGAAGGGAGCCTGAAGCCGTAGTTGACGAGATTGAGCTTGCGCGATCTATCTCCTTCATACATCGCTCCGATCTGCGGAAGGGTGACATGAGACTCATCGATGAAGGTGACGAAATCATCGGGGAAGTAGTCGAGAAGGACCGCCGGACGCTCTCCCGGAGCACGTCCGGAGAGCGGGCGTGAGTAGTTCTCGATGCCAGAGCAGTAGCCTACCTCGGTAAGCATCTCGAGATCGTACTCCACCCTGCTCTTTATCCTCTCCGCCTCCACGGGCTTGCCGTTGGAGAGGAAATACTCAACGCGCTCCTCCTTCTCTGCATTTATCCTGTCTATCGCCTTGTTTATCTGATCCTGAGGCATCACAAACTGCTTTGCGGGATAGAGCGTGACGACATCGACAGATGATATCTTCTCGCCCGTAAGCGGGTTGAACCAGACGATATCGGAGATGGTATCCCAATCGAGATATATCCTGAATGCAGTCTCAAGATACGCGGGGTATATCTCTATCGTCTCGCCTCTCGGCCTGAATGTCCCGCGGCTGAGTATGGCATCATTGCGGTCATAGAGCATGCGCGTAAGCTGTGAGAATACCTTGTTCTGCTCGAACTCGTCGCCGATGCGGAACGTGAAAAGCATGTCCCTGAGCGATACAGGATTGCCGAGTCCGTAGATGCAGCTCACAGTCGCCACGACTATGACATCGCGCCTCTCCATCAGCGAGAACGATGCGTTGAGCCTCAGCCTGTCTATCTCGTCATTGATGTCGACTTCCTTCTCGATGTAGAGATCCTTTCCGGGCACATACGCCTCAGGCTGGTAGTAATCGTATGTTGAGACAAAGTATGTGACCGCGTTCTCCGGAAAGAAGGACTTGAACTCACGGTAAAGCTGGGCAGAGAGCGTCTTGTTGTGCGAGAGCACGAGCGTGGGCTTCTGAATGCGCTCTATCAGCTTAGCCATCGTGAATGTCTTTCCCGAACCCGTTACACCTTTCAGCGTCTGCGCGCGGTCTCCTGCGAGATATCCCTGATAGAGCTTCTCGACAGCCTCTCCCTGGTCGCCGGCAAGATCATAGTCGGAAACGACGTGAAACGGCTTCGAGAAACCTGCCTGGAAATTTATGAACGGTTCACCCGCAATGCTGTAGCCTTTGTCTACCTCACCAGCCATCTTGAATTGTCCTCCGTCTGCGCAACGAGCACCACATCCTTCAGAAGAGTCTCTGCCCCCTTCCTCACCACAGTTATATCGACCTTGTCGCCGGGTCTTGTGCCGAAGAGTGCAGCGAAGTAATCGTCATAGCCCGAGACGCTCCTGCCGTCTATCGCGGTGATGACATCGCCGCCGAGGTATATCACGCTCTGCCCGTACTGCACGGCCTCCGAGCCGCCTTTGAGACCTCCCCTGTCAGCCTCTCCTCCGGGAACAACCTGCGAGACGAGGATTCCCTCTGATACGGGAAGCGAGGAATACTCAGCTATCTGGGGATTGAGCGCCACAGAGAGGATATCCAGCCAGCCGCGCTCGACTTTTCCGTTTTTTATTATCTCTTCCGCGGTATCCATCGCAGTCTCTGCGGGAATGGCGAATGAGATTCCCTCGGCCGATCCCGAGCGCGAATAGATCGAGCTAACTATGCCTACCATGCTTCCGTCGGATGCGATCAGAGGACCTCCGCTGTTTCCCGGGTTTATGATCGCATCTGTCTGTATCATCGAGGGAAGAACCCCGCCCGAATCGGTGAATACCATCCTTCCGAGCCCCGAGACGATGCCTTTCGTCATCGACCATGTATATCCGTACGGATGTCCGATAGCATAGACCGACTCTCCAATGCAGAGTGAGGATGAGTTCCCTGTCCTTATTGCAGGAAGTCCCTCCGCATCGGCTTTGAGGACAGCGATATCGGAGAGGTTGTCCGCACCCGTGAGCACAGCCTCATAAACGCTTCCGTCAGGAAGAGAGACGAGGAAATCACGGGCATTGCCGGCCACATGACGGTTGGTAAGGATATATCCGTCGGGAGAGATTATCACTCCCGCTCCCTGTCCCGCACCGGAGAGTTCGGATGCCGGTACGATCTGGACGACACTGTCCTTTGAACCTGAATATATCGCGATGGCACGCTGTTCCTCCTCGGTAAGCGTCCAAGCCGGTCTCTCGCCTGCGAAAAGAGGAACTGCATCCGAACCGTAGCTGATATCATCGACAGGAACTCCTGCCATCATCAGAAGCCCCTTCTCTCCCTCCGTCTCGATAACGCTCCGCATCGCGCTGCGGAGGATTCCGGCCTCTTCTTCCTTCGAGAGAGCCCTTGTCCAGAGAGCAAGCAGGAAGAACACAATGAGTGCCGCTGCCGCCGCTGTTATGATCTTGATGATTTCAGGAGGTGTGAGCTTGCGCTTTTTTACTGCCACAGAGCAAAAATACCTCTCATATAACGTCTAGTCAACTTGACTGGAGGAAAATGGGATGTAATCTCAGTTATATGGACGAGACCGTGATAAACAGCAGAGCCTGGGACGGAGAGGCCCGGAACGGCAGCGCATGGGCGCGCATAGTATCGGAAGAGGAAATCAAAAGGGCCGCTGCAGGACATCCGGGAATCCGCGTGACTGTAGAGAAAAACGTGCCTCAGAGCTGGATAGAACCGCTGAAAGGCGCTCATGTACTTTCCCTCGGAGGCGCCGGCGGACAGCAGACTCCCCTTCTTGCTGCCTTCGGCTGCCGGACAGAATGCCTTGACATAAGCGGAGAAATGCTCAAGCGCGACAGGGAGGCACTGGAAAGATACGGACTCAGTGCGGAACTCCATCAGGGAAGCATGACCGATCTCTCACGCTTCCGGCCGTCCTCGTTCAGAGCCGTCATCTCTCCGGTATCCATTAACTTCGTAAGGGAGATAGAAAGGGTCTACAGGGAAGTTTTCAGGATACTTGATGAGAACGGAATATTCATATTCGGCGTCGCCAATCCGGCGCTTTACATGTTCGACGACAGGATGCTTGCGAAGGGAAAGATGAAGATAAAGTACACTCTCCCATTCTCTGATGAGAAAAGCCTCTCGGAGAAAGAGGTGCGGAAGAGATGCGCAAAGGGAGACACTCTTGAGTTCTCGCACACGCTCGGGAACATTCTTGGAGCGCTTACGGAAACAGGCTTCGCCGTGACAGGATTCTTCTCAGACGTCTCTTCATACGAGCCGATAGACTCATTCCTTCACGACTGCTATCTCGCTGTCAGGGCAGAGAAGAGAGATAAATGAGAACATTCTCCATAAGTGTCACTCCTCTCCTATGCGCACCACTTCACCGCCTTCAAGAGTGAGAATCAGAGTGACGCCGTACTCCTCTGCGATGGCGGCGGCTTTCTCAGAGCCTTCCGAGAACACGATCGTTGATAGCATGTCGCCAAGCGTTCCAGAGGGGTTCACTACCGTTGCGGAGAGGATATCGCTCCGGAAAGGATATCCTGTCGAGCTGTCAAGTATGTGATGATAGCGCACACCGTCCTTCTCTATGTATCTCTGATAGCCGCCGGAGGTTATAACGGTACCGTCAAAGACATCGACAACTGCTGAATAGGAGGAGGCATCTCCCTCCGGATTCCTTATCGCGATCTGCCAGGGAGTGCCGTCAGGCTTCCCTCCGTGGGCAAGGACATTCCCCCCGAGATTCACTATCGCGTGCTTTATCCCCTCATCCTCAAGGAAGCGGTGAATAATGTCGGATGCATAGCCCTTCCCCACAGCTCCGAGATCAAGGGACATTCCCTTCCGGGGGAGATACACAGAGAGGTTCTCCTCATCAAGCTCTATCTCTCTGTAGTCAAGAAGAGGCAGCACCGCCTCGATCTCACTCTCCTCCGGAACTCTCGCGCTCTCGGTTCCCATGCCCCAGAGCAACGTGAGCGGCCCGATTGCGGGATTGAACACACCATCCGTCCTGTACGCCATGTCAACGGATTCTGAGATCAATGAGAATATGCCGGGCGGAACGGTGACGGGAGAGACTCCGGCACTGCTGTTGATTCTGTATATCCATGAACCGGGTGTGTATCTTGAGAGTTCCCTGTCCAGCGAATAGACGAGGGTGAAGATGTCATCCATGCGCTCTGAATCGCTCTCGGGAAGCGTGACAGTCACGAGTGTTCCCATCGCAAGGCGGGAATCGGTAACCATCTTCTCTGAGCATGAGACAAGCATCACCATCATGGAGAGCAGGATTATTGCTGTGATCCTCTTTTTCACGCTGTCTCATTATCCACAGAAGCCATTATAGTGCAACACTTCCCGCGTCCTTCTCTTCCCGCTATATTCATGGCTATGCAGAGAGCCATATTCACCGACATCGACGGAACGCTTTTCAGAAACGACCTCACCATCGGAGAGAAAACGAAGGAGGCGCTGAGAAAAGCCTATGGCATGGGAGTTCCGGTAGTGCTGACATCCGGAAGATACATACCGGGCATGGAAAGAGCCGCCGAGCAGCTTGAGATACCTGTCATCTATGCCGCCATCAACGGCGCTTTGATAAAATCGGGAAAAGAATATCTGCGCCGGAAGTATCTCGAGAGCGATGCATACAGAAAAGCCGCTTCTTATCTCAGAGGAAAGGTCTCCTCCCTCATAGTATTCTGCGAGACGCGCTATGCGATAGATTCCGATGACGAGTGGTTCAGTCTGCAGACGAGAATCTGCGGAGAAGAGGGAGTGAGAATGGATATCTCCGATCTGGACGGAGTAATTGCAAGAACGGGAGAGGTGCCGTACAAGATACTCGCAAAAGACAGGGACAGAGAAAAGCTCGCCCGACTGATGGAAGAGGTCAGGCCGATCGTCGAAAACTCCGCAGCCGTTATAAGCTCCGGAGACATGAATTTTGAGGTCATGCCCTGCGGCGTGGACAAACGGGATGCGCTTGCCATTGTCTCCTCCCACCTCGGAATAAGCATATCGGATACGATCGCGTTCGGAGACTGGGACAACGATGCGGGAATGCTCAGAGATGCCGGAAGAGGCATCGCGATGGCGAACGCCTCACAGAAAGCGAAAGAAGCGGCCTCCTTCATCACTCTCTCCAACGAGGAGGACGGCATCGCATACGCTCTTGACCGCTTCCTATTCTGTAAGGAATGAGAGTATCTCTTTCCTGTTATCTGTTATCAGAGCATCGGGGAATGATGACCTGAGCACCGAGACGGCCTTCTCCATCATCTCCGTGCTGCCGGCAGCTCCCTCCGGAACGGATGTGTCCACTGCAATGCGCGGAAGCGGATACATGAATGAAACTCCGTCTATTACTGCCGACGAGGCGGGGTTGTATGAAAGCAGCACGGAAGATATCACAACACGGTCAATTCCGGGATGCACCGAGAGCGAATAAGAGAGCTTCTCCGCATCGAGCGCGGAGGGAGCGCTTCCGCGTATGAACCACTCATCACCAATGCTGACTGCGGGAGGAAGCGGAAGACAGAGGGAATCATCATAGAGTATTCCCTTCCTCTCAAGCTCCTCTCTCATGCCGTCTCCTGTCTTTCCGTGCGGCAGCATGCATTCAAGAAGCACGTCAGCACCCTTTTCCCTGAGCCTTGATGCCCAGAGATAGCCTACTCCTGAATACGAGCTCTTCCAAAGATTCCCCTCGGGAACGAATGAAAGAGCCATCTCTCCAATCGATGCGATCATGACAAAAGACTAACCTGTGGCGCACCTTGACGCAACAGGATATAATCGCGGTGTGAACACCAAGAAGGCCAGCTGGATAAACAGACCGTATATAGAAGCCATCACCCTGCACTCCTTCACCTACCGCTCGCATGGAACGCACTCAGTATTCTTCGTGCTGGGAGAGAACGGGGAGATAACGCTCTCGGCAAAGACCGGTGTCCGCTCAGCCTTCATCCTTCTCCATACTCCGGAGGAATACATCCGCATGGAAAAAAACAGCATATTCCTCTCTTTCGGCGGCGTGGTGCAGAAAATTCCCGCAGAGTGCGGCGAAAGCGTGAGGATGGTGAAAGAGGGAAAGAGGATATCCTTCTTCTCAGAGGGAAAACTTCTCCTTGCGATCGAAAAGGATGCATTCCTCTCCTCCGCCGCTTTCGGTTTCTCTTCCGACGGTGAAGGAGAAGTCTGTCTTGAGGTGTTCTAAGGCAGCTCAATTATGATAGAGTGTACCCATCTCTAAAGGGTCCTATGAAAGACCTGAAGGAAGGTACAGATGGAAAACAAGGAAGAGCGGCCTCTTAACTTCATCGAGAAGATAATCGAGGATGATCTCAAAGCGGGAAGGGTTCCGAACAACACTATAGTGACACGCTTCCCACCGGAGCCTAACGGCTATCTCCACATCGGGCATATCAAGGCGATCTGCATCAACTTCGGACTTGCCGAGAAGTACGGCGGAATCTGCCACCTTAGGCTTGACGACACAAACCCGGCAAAGGAAGAGCAGGAATACATTGATTCGATCAAGGACAACATCCGCTGGCTCGGCTTTGACTGGGGAGAGAAAACCTATTATGCCTCCGATTACTATGACCAGCTCTTCGACATCGCCGTAAGACTTATAAAAGATGGAAAGGCCTATGTCGACTCCCTCACTCCCGAAGAGATGAAGGAGTACAGGGGAACGCTCACGGAACCCGGGAAGAACTCTCCAGACAGGGACAGGCCCATAGAGGAGAATCTCGACCTCTTCCTGCGCATGAGGGACGGAGAGTTCCCGGAAGGGAAATACACGCTGAGGGCGAAGATAGATATGGCAAGCCCCAACATCAATATGCGCGATCCGGCGCTCTACCGCATCAAGTACGCAGAGCATCCGAGAACTGGCAAGAAGTGGTGCATCTATCCTATGTACGATTTTACCCATCCGATTTCGGATGCAATAGAGGGGATTACACACTCGATTTGTACGCTTGAGTTCGAGGATCACAGACCGGCATATGACTGGGCCACATCGATAGACGGAATTGAGCACACACCGCATCAGTACGAGTTCGCCAGACTGAACATCAACTACCTGCTGATGTCGAAGAGAAAACTGCTCTATCTCGTGAACAACAACTTCGTCTCGGGCTGGGATGATCCGAGGATGCCGACCATCGCCGGGATAAGACGCAGAGGATACTCTCCCGAAGCGATGAAGGACTTCATCTCCCGCGTAGGTGTTGCGAAGGTTGAGTCCGTAGTTGACTACTCTCTGATGGAGTTCTGCGTGCGCGAGGACCTGAACAAGAGGGCAAAGAGGCTGATGGCTGTCCTTGATCCGCTCAGGCTCATCATAGACAACTATCCTGACGGACAGGTTGAATACTTCGATGCGGAGAACAATCCTGAAGATCCTGATGCGGGAACACATAAGGTCGCTTTCACGAAAGAGCTTTACATAGAGCGCGAGGACTTCATGGAAGTTCCGGTGAAGGGCTACCACAGGCTCTATCCTGGAAACGAGATAAGGCTCAAGCACGCCTACTATGTTACTGCCGTTTCCGTTGACAAGGACAGCGATGGAAATATCACCGCGGTTCACTGCACATACGATCCCGAATCAAAGGGCGGCACGACAGCAGACGGAAGAAAAGTGAAGGGAACAAGCCACTGGGTATCCGCAGAGCAGTCGATCACCGCAGAGGTAAGGCAGTACGACAAGCTCTTCAAGGCTGAGAATCCCGGTGCAGAGACGGGCAACTACCTCGACGACCTCAACCCCGATTCGCTTATAATCCTGAAAGACGCCAAGGTTGAAGAAGAGGCAGCGAAGGCAAAGCCCGGCGACTACCTACAGTTCATCAGGAATGGATACTACATGGCAGACAGCAGGGACAGCTCTCCGGAGCATCTCGTATTCAACAGAACAGTGACGCTCAAGGACTCATGGTCCAAGCTGAAGCAGAAAATGGGAATCTGAACAGGTGCCAGGTGAAAGCCTGGCATTTTTAATAACCCAATTCAGCAAGAAAAGATACTAATGAATTGAAAACCAATGAAATATGCCGGAAAATCATACTAAATGGAACTGCTGGGCAAACTGAAAGAAATAAGCAATCTGAGAATTGTCTGGCCGCATGAGGCTCTCGACTTCACACCGTGGCTCGCGGAGGATGAAAACATTGAAATGCTCTCTGAGGCGGTCGGGCTGGATATATCGCTGAATGAGACTGAATCAAGTGTTGGTGATTTCAATGTCGATATCTATGCGACTGATATTGGAACAGGAAGGAAAATCATAATTGAAAATCAGCTGGGGGACACCAATCATGATCATCTCGGCAAGCTGATTACCTATGCTTCCGGGAAATCGGCTGAAATCATTATATGGATTGTCAAAAAAGCACGGGAGGAGCACAAGGCCGCAATCGAGTGGTTAAATAATCATACGGACGATGATATCCAGTTCTTCCTGATTGAAATAAAGCTCTATCAGATAGGAAATTCAGAGAAAGCTGTAAAATTCGAGGTTGTGGAAAAACCGAACGACTGGACAAAGGAAATCAAGAAACAGGACAGTACAAGTCCGACATTGCAGAAAAGATATGATTACTGGACAGCCTTTAATGAATATGCTTTTCGTGATAAAAGTTTTGCAAAGGAATTCCACAGGCGCAAGGCAACGACAGATCACTGGATGGATTTCAGCATAGGATACTCCGAATGCCATCTATCTGTATGCCAGCTCAGAAAGGCAAGCAGCATCTCAGCAGAACTATACATATCTGATAATAAAGAACTATTCCGATCTCTCCTGTCACACAGGGATGAGATTGAGAAAGATATAGGAGAACATTTAATCTGGCAGGAACTTCCGGATAGAAAAGCCTCCCGCATAAGAATTATCCATAATGCTGATCCTGATGACAGAGACAAGTGGGAAGATCAATTTGAGTGGATCAAGAGTATATTGATCAGAATGAAGAACTCTTTCAGGAAATACATATAGGTTCGATGAAAACAATAGATAAATACCGAGGATGCCTTATCGGAGGGGCCGCAGGAGATGCACTTGGCTACCCTGTTGAATTCATGGATACCGCCTCAATTTCCCGAAGATATGGAACAGCTGGCATAACAGCGTACGAGCTGGATGGGAATAATTCCAAAATATCCGATGATACTCAGATGACACTTTTCACAGCAACAGGACTTCTGCTGTGGAAAACACGCGGATATATCAGAGGAATAGCTGCGGCACCGTGGGAATATGTTCATTACAGCTACAGAGACTGGTACCGTACCCAGACAGAAAAATATCCGCTTGACGGGTATCACTATTCCTGGCTTGATGATATTCCTGAGCTGTTTTTCCGCAGAGCTCCTGGAAACACCTGTCTCTCCGTCCTGTCATCAGCAGAGGCCGGCTCTGTTGAAAATCCAATTAATGACAGCAAAGGCTGCGGCGGTATCATGAGAGCAGCCCCTGTTGGACTTTATTTTGGAGAACTTGATATCAAAAAGGCCGACTATATCGGAGCGCAGACAGCGGCCCTTACGCATGGTCATCCTCTCGGCTATATTCCAGCAGCCGCACTTGTACATCTTATTGCACTTATTTCTCATAGTGACATTCCATTACCGGAAGCAGTTCTTGAAATGAGGAATTCAATCAGTGAACAGTTTTCTTCTTTCGATAAAGGCGGCTATATTAAAACCTTCACTCAACTTATAGATTCAGCCTGTCAGCTTGCGGAAGACAGAACAGTTGACGATCAAACTGCCATCAAAGAACTTGGAGAAGGATGGGTTGCCGAGGAAACTCTTGCAATAGGCGTTTACTGTGCTCTCCGTCACAAGGATAATTTTGATAGGGCGCTTATCGCAGCGGTCAATCACGACGGCGACAGCGATTCTACAGGTTCAATAACCGGAAACATACTAGGGGCTTATCTAGGATTCTCTGCAATACCGGAGAAATATACATCGAATCTGGAACTCCGGGATATCATACTTGAAATTGCTGATGATCTTTTCTGCGGCAGTCAAACAAATATCGACAATATAATGAATAATTATGAATGGAAAGAAAAATATTTCCACAACAGATACCCAAGGACAAGAAGCAAATCTCATTAAAAACAAAGGTGGCTGAGCTTATATGCCCAGCCAACCTATCATTCATCATCAAAGGGATCACCACCCCTTTCAGACCATGTGATATCACCTGCCTTGTACCGTCTGAGATACTCCCTTACAGTATATGCATTCAGTCCGAGAATCCGAGCGGTTTTCTTATAGCCGTTCCCTTTACTAAAGGAGTACAGGCATTTCCGTCTCTTCTCTATTGATACCCTTGATCTGCTCATCCCCGATGGCTGGTGTAAATAATCCATAGGCAGCACTCCATCAGGTTCAAATAAGAATAATGCTTATGAATCACTCACCCTGCGTAGGAAGATAGGCGGAGAAATCGACCGTATAGACAGTGGTGGATTCTCCATCAGTAAGCTCAACTCTCCATACAGGATTTGTTGCTACTTCAGGACGGACTTTTTCTCCATCAGTAACTGCGAGAACCATTCCCCAGGGAGAATCAGCTTCGGTAAGAGTTTTCTTAACTCCGATCTTAAAATCATTCTCAAAATTAAGATCACTGGGGTCTTTAAATGCATTCTCAGCTGTCACCCAGCCGCGTCTTGTTTCCTCTGTACCTTTTGTCTCAATCTCAATGGAAACATATGTAGCACCTTCAGACATTCCTCCAAAAGCAGCAGCCTGATCCGCTTTCATTGTTGCGAGCTTACCTGTGACCACATAGTTCTTTCCATCTTCTGTTTTAAGCTCTACCGTATCACTGTTCTGGAACATCTCACCGGCAAGCTCAACATCATTAAGAGCAATGGCATTCTTCGGAGCCGGAGTGGAATCATCTTCACATGCGACAAACGCAAACAGCATGGCAAACGCAAGAAGCGCAATAGTAATCTTTTTCATCTTCATCCTCCATGTTTATGATTACTATCGCCAATCTACCCCCCCCCATGCGTTCTGTCAACTTTTTACCCCCCCCCTGTCAATTTTCACGTTAAGAGGACTATGAAAGAACCAGCTCATTACTAAGTAAGCAGCAAAAACAATATCATTATTCAATGTGGTAATTATTAATATTGAGGAATATAGAATTATTTAGGACATCATTGCAGTGATAACCTTTACTGCTGAAGCAAGCCTATCATTAAATAATACTCCGCATAAAAAAGGGCTCCTTCCTTTAGAGAAAGAACCCTTTTGCAATCCTAAAGATGGTATGTCAATCAGTCATCCCAATCATCAAACCAGTCATCGCGCCAGTCGTCATCCCATCTTTCAACATCGAGATATTCATAAGGACCGTATGATGATTTACGCGCCTGTGGCCTTACATCATCATCGTAATTCCGTTCACGGCCGGCTATGTCCGTTTCAAGCACTTCTGCAATATCATCGTCGAGATGCAGGTAATCCTCAAAATAATCCTCAGAATACACAGGTGCCTCTGTGATGTCCGAAGGAGGATTCTCAAGCATGTACCCGGCTATAGGAGTGTCTGTGGGAAGATAATAATTTTTTTCATCAGTAATTCCAGCGGCAACAGTATCTGAAAGAATTATGTTATTGAATCCGTACACCGGTCCGGATACTTCCTTTATCAAAGTGTGGATGTAAGTTGCATTTTCCAGAGCCCTGTCTACGACACAGTTGATGAATGTTTTTCCCTCCAATCCTTCTGTATTTTCAATGACAAGGTTAGCGATATAGCGTGATGGATTTATGATAGAGCCTACGGAGACATCATAGAACTCTATATCATCTGGCTCCATTTCATCTGTCCAAAGAGCTGAATAATTGAGCTCAGGAATATGGACTGACGAGAATTCAATTTCCTCGAGTTCAGAATTTCTCATAAAGCCTGCATATTCAAGAGCTATGACACTTCTTCCTGCCTTTCTCCAGCTGCTGTCATATCCTCCTAGAACACGGATTTCTTCAATTTCTTCCGATCTTCCTCCATACACGGATGCCATCTTCTGAATATTCAGAGAAACAGGCTGAGTGCCATCAAGATTTCCAGCCACCTTGAATGTTATCTCGTCATCATCATCCATCCAGTGCGGAAGTTTAGGAATTCCGTTTATTGCCTCATCAAAATTGCTGAATGGCTTTTCCTTTGTTCCATCTCCATCCATCTCCGTCCTGTCAAGATCAATATATGCTCCCCTCTCGAATGAAGCGATATAATACTTCGCCTTGTCCGCCTCAACAGTCAGAGTCTCAGCAAAACGTTCCGAAGGTGAGAGCATCAGATCAAAAAGCCCTCTCCAGCCATATCCATCGTTCATAGCTCTGCGGGTATTGAGCCTCCATTCGCTGAACACAAATCCGGGAAGTGGCTTAGCCTCGATGACTATTGTCTGAGGGACATTATCTATTGTCGCTTCATAAAGCGTATCACTGCCGCTTCCCGATGCTGTTGTCTGATCGGAGGACTTCACAAGCCTGTCTGTTATATTCTCGCCTTCAACAATGAGTTCTCCGGAAAGGAATTCAGAAGAAGCTGACAAAGCCCTGAGGTTTCCGCTCCCTGCCTTACCGCTGGCAGATACTATAGTGGAATTATCGCTGCTATTTCCGGAACATCCTGTGATGATAACAATGAGTGCAAGCGAAATAGCAAGCACCATGCGTTTAGAGTTTACATGTTTCATCTTGTACTCCTTTTTTCCTCATACTAATGGACGCAGATTAAAGGAACATTAAAAGAGAAAGGCTGCCATCGACGGACGGCAGCCGCTGAAAGGAGAAATATCAGCTGTCAGAATCTGTAGGTCATATCAAGAGCGATAGGCACCATGTTCAGTCTGAGATGCATAAGATCATGCTCTTCGAACTGCATCAGGAGATTGAACTTGACGGCATAACCGATGGAGAAACTCTCGCTCACATCGACTGCAACGCCTGCAGAAGCACCGAAAGCCGCACCTACCTCACTGTCATCATCGGTGAACTCGGCATGTCCGCCTGCCTGCAGCTTGACAGGGAACCTTACGGAACCGGTAGTAGGTTCGAAAACAAACTCAGCCATGAACGGGACAATTATGTCATAGTCCAACATGCCGTTTACAGGCTTGGTGTAATTAATGCCGGTAGCCAAACCGAGCGAAAACCAGTCGCATGCGCGGAAACCGATTGAGACATCAAGATCGCCGCCGATGCGGGTATCCTCCTGATAATACTCCATCTCCGTACTATCACCATCGAGAATACTCCATGCCTTGAATCCAGTATCAGGACCGACGCCAAGAGAGAAATAACCTCCGACAGAGAAAGCCGGAACAATGCAGAGAACGGCGATCAGCGCCGCAAGAAATACACGTTTCATAATTCCTCCGATAGAACTGTATTGTAACTCAGAATCGGGCACAGGGCTATGCTTTCATATTCTGCAAAGTATATAGCAATCTTGCCCTGCCTTCGGATAGAATCATGACGTGCGCTATTTCTCGGACTGTCATTTCCATGTGATGACGATGCAGGAGCCCGGCTTCGCCTCTTTCCTGAACTCTTTCTACGATTCGGCTGGGCGTCTTATCACAGCAAACACCGTTGCGGACTACATCGTCACTCCTGAACTCCTGAAAGGAGACAACCTGCTAAGGACATTCTCCAACGCGCTGAGAGCGTTTGAGGCTCCAATCGG
>CALXLV010000037.1 GCA_944389295.1 uncultured Spirochaetaceae bacterium
TCAGGACAAGAGTGCCGTCTCCCTCGAGCGTGTAATATACTCCGGAAACAGAGTACTTCTCTGCCTCTGCGGCAAGGAAGCCTGCAACATCATCGTCCGTGGCTTCCGCAGGGTATGCGATCACCGCATAGCCGTCATAGGCATCGATGGAGAGATCATAGCCGGCATAGGAATACTGCGATGAAACAGGTTCTTCCTGCACCTTCTCTTCAGCTGCGGCAGTCTCTGCAGGCTCTTCTGCAGGAACTGCTTCCGCCGGCTCCGCAGCGGGCTCCGGAACGTAAGTCACATATGCGACGGCATCATCGAAGAAGGCATCGGAAAGCACCTTCCTCTCCTCTCTGCTGATTCCCTCGGGATATGTCAGGACAAGAGTGCCGTCTCCCTCGAGCGTGTAATATACTCCGGAAACAGAGTACTTCTCTGCCTCTGCGGCAAGGAAGCCTGCAACATCATCGTCCGTGGCTTCCGCAGGGTATGTGATCACCGCATAGCCGTCATATGCATCGATGGAGAGATCATAGCCGGCATATGTATATGAAGAGGAAACAGGAATCTCCTTCTCCTCAACAGCAGACACATCCCCGCCGATGTAGCTGACTGCGTCCGCGGCGAAGGCATCGGAGAGAGACTTCCTCTCCTCCCTGCTGATTCCCTCGGGATATGTGAGGATAAGCGTTCCGTCATCGCTGAATGAGTAGTAAACACCATCTGTGTTGTATCTTCCGGCCTCATAGGCGAGGAATGATCCAACATCGGCCTTTGCCGCCTCTGCAGGATATGCTATTACCGCATAGCCGTCATAGGCGTCGATGGAAAGATCGTAGCCGGCGTAGGAATACAGTGATGAAACAGGCTCTTCCTGCACGCTTTCCTCAGCCGCGGCCGGTTCTGCCGGCTCTTCAGGGAGTGTGCTCTCCGCAGCGGGGGGAATATCCGCAGGAGCTGATCTGTCAACGGACTGACAGCCCAGCAGCGAGAATACAAGAAGAAGCGAAATAAGCGGAATGAAGATATTTCCAAATAAGCGTCTCAATTCATCCTCCTCGAAGCATAGCTTGCAGCAATGCTATTCCGATGATAGCACAGCAGATACGGCAAGAACAGGAAAAGAGAGACGCAGAAAGCAAAAAAAGAATCCTGCTCCGGGGAGCAGGACTGGAAAGAGCGCGGCGCGTACTCAGAGAGCCGCCGCAGCAATCTCTTTATACAGCAGGAGTTATATCCATCTGTGAAACATATGCGAGAAGATCTGATGCGAAGATATCGATATACTCCGCACGCACAGCTGCATCTATTCCCTCAGGATATGCGACCTTCACGCTTCCTCCGTCGCCGAACATATAAATAACTCCGTCAAGAAGCGAGCCATACTTCTCAACCTCGGAAGCGAAGAATGCAGCAACCTCGTCGTCCGTCACGAAATCAGGATACTTTATCTCGCAGATACCGTCATAGGAGACAACGCTCATCTCATAGCCGAGGTATGTGTAGTTCCCGACAACAGGAGTCTCTTCCGGCTCAGCTGCCTCTGTGCTCTCAGCACTCTCCTCTTCCGGAGCAGCCTGTACAGGAGCGGGAGCAGGTGCCGGTGCCGGCGCATCTGCCGTCTCAGTCTCAGCGGCCACGACAACCTCAGTGGTTGCGGCAGGAGCATCCGATGTCTGGCATCCTGCAAGAGAGAAAAGCGCGAGAAGCGCGGACAATACTGCAATATATTTCATAGAGAACCTCCTATAGAGAAACAGAAAGACCCCCTTTGGAAGGGGCCTTCCGATTACATCAGATCCTTTGGCTTGCGGGCTGTGTTTCCAGTCTTTTCGCAGTAAGCCACATGGCGGAGCTTGCCATTCTCGAATACGCTCTTCATCTTGATCGCACCGCCCCATCTGCTCAGCAGAACCTTTGCACCTTCACGGTGTGCGTTCTTTGATACGTTACCTGCCATAATATATCCTCCGGTCAGTCTGATTCCGATTGATACTACCCTCGCAAGGGAGGTTTGTCAAACATAGACACTTATAGCATCCAAACACGCTTTCTTCAAGTCCCGGAGTGTTGACACTCGTCACCGCCGTCCGGATAATCAGGGCATGGACAAAGGCGTTCATGAGAGGGCACTGCTCTCCCATGGCGCCTTTTTTTCGTCCGGAGGGATGCCATGCGGAGAGAAGGAGAGATAAGGATACCGTCAGGATGCGCAATCTCGGGCATATTCGCCCGTGACGGAAGCGCCGTTAACGGAAGGACGATCAGGACATCGATAGCCCTGATGCATGAACGCTCGAACGGGCTCGGAGGAGGCTTCGCGGGATATGGAATATATCCTCAGTACAAAGACTACTACGCCATCCATGTGTTCTATGATGATCTTCTTGCGAGGGAGGAGTGCGAGCGCTACCTTGAGAGGCACTTCGATATAATAAACCTCTCGAAGATTCCGACGCGTCCCAGCCCGATGATCACGGATGCACCTCTTATCTGGAGATACTTCGTCACCCCGCTGCCGCACAAGCTGCAGGATGAGCATCTGGATGAAGAGGAGTATATCGCCCGCACAGTGATAAAGCTCAACAGGACGATGAAGGGATGCTATGTATTCTCCTGCGGGAAGAACATGGGTGTGTTCAAGGCCGTAGGCTATCCCGAAGATGTCGCTGACTTCTACAGGCTGGACGAGTACGAGGGATACGCATGGACCGCCCATGGCCGCTACCCCACAAACACTCCCGGATGGTGGGGAGGTTCCCACCCTTTCGCACTTCTGGACCTCTCAGTCGTCCATAACGGCGAGATTTCCTCATATGATGCGAACAGAAGGGCCGTGGAAATGTACGGCTACAGCTGCAACCTCCTGACTGATACCGAGGTCATAACCTACATCCTCGACTACCTCACCCGCAAAGTCCGGCTCACATGGGAGGAGGCGGCCAGCGTCATTGCGGCGCCTTTCTGGAACACAATCGCCCTAAAAGGCGGAGATGAGGGGAAGCGGCTTGCCTATCTCAGGCATATGTTCAGCGAATTTCTCATCACAGGCCCGTTCTCAATACTCGTTGGATTCAACGGCGGAATGATGGCGCTCAACGACAGGCTGAAGCTCAGAAGCCTCGTCGCAGCGGAGAAAGGCAGCAAGGTCTACTTCGCAAGCGAGGAATCGGCGATAAGGATAATCGAACCGGAACCGGAGCGCATATGGTCTCCGAAGGGCGGAGAGTGCGTGATCGTACAGCTTGACGAGGGGGTGACAGCATGATGAGGAACGGAAGCATGATACAGCCCCGGTTCAGGGTTGTAAGGGAGAGCTGGTGCACCAGCTGCGGGAGATGCATCAGAGAGTGCTCTTTCGGAGTCCACACGCGCGACAGCAGGACGAACGCGCTCAAAGCTGACAGCTCGAAATGCGTGGACTGCCAGAGATGCGTCGTTTTCTGCCCAGCAGATGCATTATATATAGAGGAAAACCCGAACAGGATGCATCCCAGCGCGATGTGGGGAGAGGACACGAGAAACGAGATATACAGGCAGGCCGAAACTGGCGGCGTGCTCCTCTCCTCAATGGGCTCGCCATCAGGAAGCGTGCCGCGCTACTTCCCCCGTCTCCTCATAAACGCATCCCAGGTCACAAACCCCTCCATCGATCCTCTCCGCGAGCCGATGGAGACGCTGACATTCATCGGCAGGGGACCTGAGAGCATAGAGAGGGACAGGGACGGAAAGCTCCGGGACAACCTCCCTCCTCACCTTGAGATGAAGGTTCCTGTGATGTTTGCGGCGATGAGCTACGGCGCCGTGAGCCTCAGCGTCCATAAAGCCCTTGCGATGGCCGCCGAGGAGCTGGGAACCTACTGGAACACTGGAGAGGGAGGACTGCATCGCGATCTATATAAATATGGAAAGAACACGATAGTACAGGTCGCCTCAGGACGCTTCGGCGTCCATGCCGACTACCTGATGGCAGGCGCCGCAGTCGAGATAAAGATAGGACAGGGAGCAAAGCCCGGCATCGGAGGTCATCTCACCGGGGCTAAGATCAAAGGGGACATCGCCAGGACGAGGATGGTTCCCGAAGGAATCGATGCCATCAGTCCCGCGCCCCATCACGATATCTACTCAATAGAGGATCTGAGGCAGCTCGTATCGATGATAAAGGAAGCCACAGATTACACGAAGCCCGTAATCGTGAAGGTGGCGGCTGTGCACAACATCGCCCCGATCGCCAGCGGCATAGCCAGAAGCGGCGCAGATATAATCGCGATAGACGGCTTCCGCGGCGGAACAGGAGCCGCGCCCGTGCGCATCAGGGACAGTGCGGGAATACCTCTGGAGCTCGCTCTTGCCGCAGTCGACCAGCGCCTCAGGGACGAGCACATCAGAAGCAGAGTCTCGATCATAGCCTCCGGCTCGATACAGAGTTCTTCAGATGCGGCCAAGGCGATAGCCCTCGGAGCGGATGCGGTATCGATAGGCACAGCTGCTCTCTGCGCTCTCGGCTGCCACCTCTGCGCCGCATGCCACACAGGGCGGTGCGCATGGGGAATAGCAACTCAGGATGAAGAGCTTGAGAAGCGCCTCGATCCCGAGAAGGGTGCAGAGAGGCTCTGCAATCTCATACGCGCATGGAAGCGTGAGATCGAGGAGATCATGGGAGGAATGGGAATCAACTCGATCGAGGCGCTCAGAGGAAACAGGCTGGCTCTGCGCGGAGCCGGGCTCACACAGAAGGAGCTTGATGTACTTGGCATCAGGCATGCGGGAGAATGATATGAGAAGATACGATGCAGCTGCAATGAGACCGGCGGACCTCAGAAAAGAGATTAAGCGGTGCGGAGAGAGTGTGCTGGAGATAGTCAACTGCTGCGGCGAACGCTATCTCGGCTGCGGCATGAGGCACACATCGCTGCACATCACGGGAACGCCGGGAAACGCCCTTGGAGCATTTCTCGACGGAGGAACGATAATAGTTGACGGCAATGCGCAGGATGCCACAGGAGACACGATGAACAGCGGAGTGATAGCCATCAACGGCTCAGCCGGCGATGCCGCAGGCTATGCGATGCGCGGAGGAAAGCTGTACATACACGGCAATGCCGGCTACCGCGCCGGAGTGAACATGAAAGCATACGGAGGTGTCTCCCCCACCCTCATCATAGGGGGAAGATCGGGGAGCTTTTTAGGGGAATACCTTGCAGGAGGCACAATCATCGTCCTCGGAATCGGATGCCCAGAGCATTCGCAGCTGACAGGATTCTTCTGCGGCAACGGCATGTACAACGGACGCATCTACCTCCGCACCACGGAAATACCGACAGGATTCTCCCCTCACCTGCTGCAGAGGAGAATCAGCAGGGAGGAGAAGGAGAGTGACCTCCGTCCCGTACTGACTGAGTTCGCAGCCATGTTCGGAGAAAATGTGAATGAACTCCTCTCCGGAGATTTCATCCTCATCGAACCCGATCCTGAAAACAGGTACAAAGAAATGTATGCGGCAATATAAATCCGTGTACGGAACTGTTTATTTATCAAATAATGCTATTATCATTCTCGCTTCTTCCGCAGTGATATAACAGCGGTCGTCTAGGAGGAAAGGACAGCTGGCGTCATGGATGAGGAATGCGGAGAGGTGTTTCTCATCCTCGCGCCCTGCCCATGCGGCATACGGCCGGCTGTTTATATGCGGTCCGAAGCTGCACTCCGTGAACATTACCTTCCCTTCCGCTCTCCACGGCCGCATCAGAAATACGCTTCCGTCACCGGCTCCGGAGGAGACAAAGCGGCAGGATGAGAATACGAAGCCGTACCACGAACGCTTTCCGGACGGAGCTGTGACATAACCCGGTCCTGAGCTTCTTATCTCGCAGTTTCTGAAGATGGCATCACCGCCGCCGAAGATGAAATCAATAGTGCCTTCTATGACACAC
>CALXLV010000038.1 GCA_944389295.1 uncultured Spirochaetaceae bacterium
CAAGAGGGATCATGATCTCGGGAACGATATTTATTCCAAGCTCCTTGTTTACCTCAATGGCGGCCTCGGAAATGGCTCTTGCCTGCATTCTTGCGATTTCGGGATATGTAACGGCGAGACGGCATCCTCTGTGTCCCATCATAGGATTGAGCTCGTGAAGTCCTCTTGCCTTTATCTTAAGCTCCTCAACGCTCTTGTTCATCTCTTTTGCGAGGATCTCAAATTCCTCTTCCGTTGTGGGAAGGAACTCATGGAGAGGCGGATCAAGAAGCCTGATCGTCACCGGCAGTCCTTTGAGCTCGCGGAAGATTCCGATGAAATCCTCCCTCTGCATCGGCAGGAGCTCGGAAAGCGCTATCTGCCTCTCTCCGTATGTATCCGCAAGGATCATCTTCCTCATGGAGATTATCCTGTTGCCGCCGAAGAACATATGCTCTGTGCGGCAGAGACCTACGCCCTCCGCTCCGAGCTCCACGGCGTGATGAGCATCAGCGGGAGTATCGGCATTTGTGCGCACAGACATCGTCTTGAGCTCGTTCACATAACCCATGAACTTCTTGTAGTTCTGATAGAGGATTGACTCGCTCTCGTTCATCGTTCCCTCAAGAACCTGCATGATCTCAGAAGGCTTCACAGGAATCTTCTGCGCATAGACAGCGCCTGTGAAACCGTCGATGGACATATAGTCGCCCTCGACGAGCTTCTGCCCGTTGATCTCAAGCGTTTTCTTTATCTCATCTACGTGTATCTCTCCGCATCCTGAGACGCAGGGGCAGCCCATGCCTCTGGCAACGACAGCAGCATGGCTCGTCATGCCGCCGCGGCATGTGATGATTCCCTTCGAGACAGCCATTCCTCCGATGTCCTCAGGGGAAGTCTCAGTCCTGACGAGAAGCACGTCCTTGCCGAGAGCGGCAGCTTCCTCCGCCTCCGCGGCGGTGAAGTAAATCTGACCGCAGGCGCCTCCGGGAGAAGCGTTGAGGCCGTGAGTGGCCTCCTTGCAGCCGAAGTCCCTGATGTATGCCGTGTCGAGAATCGGGGCGAAGAGCTTGTTGAACTCAGATGCGGGAACGCGGGAGACAGCGGTTTTCTTGTCGATGAGCCCCTCCTCCACCATCTCAACCTGGCTCCTCAGCCATGCGAATATGGTTCTCTTTCCGTTCCTCGTCTGGAGCATGTAGAGCTTGCCTTCCTGAATCGTGAACTCGATATCCTGCATGTCATGGTAGTGCTTCTCGAGTATCTCGCGGATGCCGCAGAGCTGCTCATAGACCTGAGGATTGGCCTTCATCAGCGTATCTATCTTCTGGGGAGTTCTGATGCCTGCGACGACATCCTCGCCCTGAGCGTTCATCAGATACTCGCCGTAGAACCTGTTCTCTCCCGACGACGGATCGCGGGTGAACGCGACGCCTGTTCCGGAAGTCTCGCCCATATTGCCGAAAACCATCGACTGAACATTGACGGCAGTTCCGAGAAGGCCGCGGATATCATTCATCAGCCTGTATTTGATCGCCCTGTCGTTGTTCCAGGAGCGGAATACGGCATCGATCGTCTTGAAAAGCTGGTATTCGGGATCGGTGGGGAAATCCTCGCCGGTAGCCTTCTTGTAGATAATCTTGTAGCGCTTGATCACTTCCTTGAGATTCTCTACGTCAAGCTCGGTGTCGAAGTGCTTTCCGTTCTCATCCTTTACCGACTGGAGGGCATACTCGAACTGCGAGTGGGGCACGCCCATGACGACATCGCCGAACATCTGTATGAAACGCCTGTAGCTGTCCCATGCAAAACGCTCGTTTCCTGTTTTCTTTATAAGTGCCTCAAGCGAATCGGGGTTGAGACCGAGGTTGAGGACAGTATCCATCATTCCTGGCATTGACTGCGCTGCACCGGAGCGGACCGATACAAGAAGAGGATTCTCCTTGTCGCCGAGCTTCGCGCCCATCATCTTCTCCAGCTTCCTGAGATTAGCGATGACCTGATCCCTCATTCCCTCGGGATAAGCCTTGTACTGATCCCAGTATGCACAGGCTTCTGTGGTGATGGTGAATCCGGGAGGTACCGGAAGCCCTATCGACGTCATGTCGGCAAGATTAGCGCCCTTGCCTCCGAGAAGCCCCTTCATGTCGGCGCTTCCCTCAGCCTTTCCATCACCGAAGAAATAAACATACTTTTTAGCTTCTGCCATTTTCTTTCTTCCTAATTCTTAGTTTTCGCCCTGAATGTTAGCGATATGGCATGAATCAGTCAATTACGCCCTGCATCAGCGGAGCTATAACTTCTGATACTATCAAAAATTATCGATTGTAAAATGAAACAATGTTCCGTTTTCAGAGAGAAGAAGGAAGAAAAGATGAGTCTCAGAACTCGGTCATGTTCATGGGATCGAGGACAACTCCGTTCTGCTCCACGCGGAAAAGCACCGCAGGGGCATCGAATATTCTGCTGCTTGTTCCTATCGTCCCTATGATATCGCCGCGCTCCACGGCCTCGCTCGTATGCACTATGATCGACTCAAGACCGTAATATACTGTGCTGTATCCGTCCTGATGCATCAGGCGTACGGACTTGCCGAAATCATCATCGTGGAAAATATCAATCACATTGCCGTCGGCGGCTGCAAGGACAGTCGATCCCGGCTCAGATGAGACCACTACTCCCTCAAGGACTACACCATTCCTCACCTCTCCGAAGCGTCCAGTGATCGTTCCTCCGGGAAGAGGAGATGTGAAACCGCTCTCCGGGGCCACCGCATCCTGGGATGGCACGAATATATACTCGCCGGGAGTGACGAGCGTATAAGGCAGTCCGTTCAGCGCGGCAAGATCGGCTGCGGAGATGCTGAGGTCATATGATGACGCAATCGAAGCGAGGGTGTCCCCCTCCGCAACCTCTCTCAGAACTCCGTCCACTGGAGGAATCTTCAGCACGTCGCCGGGTTTAACATTGGCGCTCTCCATCCTGTTCACGGAGACTATCGTGCTGCTGTCGATTCCGAACGCGGCAGCAATCGATGCGATGGTGTCGCCTTCTGCGGCTGTGTACTCAGTATATTCTATGGCGGGGTAATCCGAAGCCTTCTCGATCTCAGCCTGCGGCCGCGCCGCGCGCTCCGCAGGAGGCATCTCTGCCGCAGCCTCAGGGGCGGACTCCACCTCTATGATCTCAGGCTCGGGAATGGAGACCGATACGGGATCAACGCTGCTCTGCGGTGTCTCGGCATCGCTATCATGAGGAGTGAAAAGGAGATAGATGACAATGGCGATCAGAGTGAGGATGACGCCGATGCAGGCGATGACAGCCGTCATGCGGCCGTTTCTCCTCCCTCTGTCCCTGTAGCCCTCAGGCATCATGTCATCATAGCTGTTCCTGCTCATCTATCGACATTCCTCACGATGGCAACTATTATTCTCCATATGCGTGATAATAGCAATAAAGAAGGGGAAAGACTATCCTTGCTCATCCTCATGCTTTTCTTCCTTCTCGCAGCTGTATCCATCATCCATCCCTCAGAGCGGGGTGCCCGCCCGGCATACCGCGACCCCGGACTTTCACAGTCGCTTGTCAGGGGAAGCATCTACGACAGGAACGGGAACTATCTGGCAATACAGGCCCCCGACTACGGATTCAGCATACATATAAGCGACTCAAGCGCGGCGGAGATAGCTCACTTCATTGAAAGATATACCGACGAGAACGCGATCTCGGTAGAGGAGAAAGCCGCAGGCGGAGAGACATTCATACCAGTGACGATCATTCCCTCACCCGACGAGGCCGATGCCATCAGGCGCGATACAGAAGAAGCAGGTCTTAATGACGACATCACCTTCACTGCGGTAGAGACACGCAAGTACCCTCTCGGCAGCCATGCGGAGAATATCGTCGGAATTACGGATGGGACGCTCAGCGGCATATCGGGAATAGAGAAACTCTTCGACAGCTCACTCTCCCCTGTCCCTGACACAGAGAGGATCGTCGCAAGTGGAAACGACATAACACTCTCTATCGACAGCTCCCTACAGTACGCGTTCACAGCGATGATGGAGAGATACGGAGGATGCGGCGCGCTCCTCTTCCCTGACGGAAGCATCGCGGCTTTCGCCGGCGCTTCGGACGAAGAAATACTGAAAATGATTGCCTCAAAAGAGGATGCAAGGACGAAGATCCCCGGAAGGACATTAAGCATCGGCAGCTATACCCTGATTCTCCCCGGCGGAACAGACGGAGAGGAAATCGCAGCGGAGACAATGGCGATGCTGAGGGACAACGGCTTCATCAGCTGAGCGTCACCTGCCTCCGCGCAGACTTGAGATCAAGGCCAATGCCCTTGAGATGCTCGAGAAGCACAGTTCCCGATGCCTTCTCTATGTCATCGGGAACCCTCTGACCGTCGGTGAAGAAGAGAATCGGCACAGAGCGGCTGTATGCGAATGAGAGCACATTGCCAAGTGTCTCGGTCTCATCCAGCTTCGTCACGGCAAGGGACGGAGTTGAGAAGCGTGAGCTCGAGAGGTACTGGTCAAGGATATCCTCCTCCTTCATGCTCGCAGGAACGGTGAGGATATAGTCGGTATTATTCCTGTCGAGGAGATTCAGCATCGTGCGGAGGCGCAGCGAGAGCTCCTTGTCCTTCGGCGATATCCCCATCGTGTCTATAAAGATCATATCCATTGAGGCGAATCTCTCGACGGCGGCAAGAAGTTCATCCTCAGCGCCCGCCATCGCTGCGGGAATAGAGAGAGCCTTCCCGAACGCCGATATCTGCTCGTACGCACCGGTGCGGTATGAATCGAGGGAGATCATAGCGACGCTCCTGCCGCTCTCGCGGAAGAGATATGCGACCTTGGCAAGCGTCGTTGTTTTCCCCGATCCTGTCGGACCGATGAATACAGTGAAGCGGCGCGGATGGAGCTGCCTTGAGTAGTCGATGCCGACAGCCTTGACAATCCTCTCGGAGAGAATGACAGCAGCATCTCCTGTTGTCGGAAAATCCTCGAGAAGCGCCGAGCACAGAGGATCGGTGATGTGGTTTGCATCGAGCATCCCGGCAGCCTTCTCCATCGCCCATCCCTCGTTCCTGTAGACCTCGGTATCAAGGCGCTCAGAGCGGCTCAGCGTCCCGGGATCGGGGGTGCGGGCCTCCTTCTCGAACTCGGAGATATCCCGCTCGCTGCTCTTTTCGTCCCTGACAGGCTTCTCGGACGAGATGTAGCAGACTATCTCGCACCTCGGCATCCTGCGTGTGAAGAGACCGCCGCGCGTGGTATAGTCGCGGCGCGAGTGGATGCGTATGTTATCCCCGTACTGCTCACGGGCCTTTCTCACAGCATCCTCATATCCTTCCCCGACGACGGTATAGTACTGCATTACAGGATATACCTCGAGAGGTCCTGATCCTCAGCTATTCCGGAAAGCCTCTCCTGAACATAGCCCTTCGTTATGTCCACACGCTGACCCTTGAGCTCATCTGCGGAGAACGCAAGCTCTTCAAGGAGCTTCTCCATCACAGTGTAGAGACGGCGCGCGCCGATGTTGTCGTTGGTCTGGTTTACCTCCGATGCGATGCGTGCGATCTCATGGAGCGCCTCATCCTCAAAGACAACATCCACGCCTTCTGTGGAAAGCAGCGCCTTGTACTGCTTTGTGATCGCATTCTGAGGCTCAGTGAGGATTCTGTAGAACTCGTCGGCTGTAAGGTCATGAAGCTCAACGCGGAGCGGGAAGCGTCCCTGCAGCTCCGGAATGAGATCGGAGGGCTTGGAGAACGAGAATGCGCCCGCGGCGATGAAGAGAATGCCGGAGGTGTCTATCACGCCCCACTTTGTCGAGACCTTTGAACCTTCGACGATGGGGAGGATATCGCGCTGCACGCCCTCGCGGGAGACGTCCGAGTTTGAGGTGTTGCCGTGGGATGCGATCTTGTCGATCTCGTCGATGAAGATTATTCCCATCTCCTCAACCCTCTCCTTCGCCTCATCGACGGCCTTGTCGGGGTCTATGACCTTATCCATCTCCTCTTCCGTGATGATCTCCCTGGCGCGCTTTATCGAGACCTTTCTCGTCTTTCTGCCGCCGCCGCTTGCAAACATATTGCCGATCGAGCTGAGCGCGTTCTGGATATCCTCCATATTGCCGGTCGAGCCCATGACCTCAAAGCCCATGCGGGTCTTGATGTCTACAGGCATCTCGACTTCCTTGCTGTCGAACACCCCGCTGCGGAGCATCTCGCGGAACTTCTCCCTCGTCTCCTCTACAGCGACATCCGTGCCGCTTCTCGAGTTGTCAATCTCAGGCAGGAGAAGATCAAGAAGCCTCTCCTCCACTCTGTCCCTGACTTCCTCCTCCTTGGAGGCGGCCATCTCCTCACGGACCATCGCCAGTGATGCGCCCATCAGGTCGCGCACCATCGATTCGACATCGCGTCCGACATATCCCACCTCCGTGTAC
>CALXLV010000039.1 GCA_944389295.1 uncultured Spirochaetaceae bacterium
AAATGAGAGCCTTCCTTTCTGGACTCAGCTTCTTCACTGGCTTCTTTGCCATAACAAAAACTCCTATGCCTTCTTCCTTCCAGCTTAGGAGCTTTTTCAAATGTCCACAAACTTATTTACAGTCTCAAAATATTCCAATGTCTTCAAATAGAATTTAGGGCTTCTACTGAATTACAAGTAACATATGAGGTTCAATAGTCCGTGTTGATAACCCCTTGTGTATAAATAAATAAGGAGCGGCTCCTTGGAATACCGCTCCTCGTTTAACAGAAGGCTTTGTATCATCGCCTTTATGTCTTAATATGGGCCCTGTGAGGTTTGAACTCACGACCCAAGGATTATGAGTCCTTTGCTCTAACCGCTGAGCTAAAGGCCCGTACTGGGCTATACTAGCATAAACAGCAGGAAGAACGCAAGGGCCATGCCGGGATTCAGCCTGCCGCCGCTTTATGCTAGATTGTTGCCATGGATTATTCTTATATAGACAATGATGAGCTTCTTCTTGCGGCAGCCGGCAGATTCGGGAAATTGGAACGGATCGCCGTTGATTTCGAGGGCGAGTTCAATCTCCATATATACGGTGAACATCTCTGCCTTATACAGGTGTATGACGGAGAATCTTTCTATCTCATCGATCCGCGTTCGGAGAAGGTTACAGAGAAAGGGCTTTCTGCATTCTTCTCATCTCCTGTGCGCAAGATATGGTTCGACTGTCAGTCCGATGCCGCGCTTGTCAGCAAAGTCTATGGAAAGAAGATCGAGAACATCTTTGATATACGCGTACTTGCGCAGACGCTCGGCTATCAGGGGAATCTCAAAGGTCTGGAGGAGACATATCTCGGACTTGAGAGCGGGATATCAAAGAAGAAGAACCAGCAGGCCAACTGGCTGAAACGGCCGCTTCCGGAAGAGCAGATAGAGTACGCGCTTGAGGATGTGGCACACCTTATGGAACTCGAGGACATACTTGTACAGCTTGTCAGGGAAAAGGGACTGGAGAAACAGGCGGCAGCTGCCATGAAGAAGGCTACTGCCGTAAAGAAACCTTCTCCGCCGTGGACCCGTATCGGCGCATGGAAAAGACTTAATCCGGCGGAGCGCATCTATGTGAAATGCATCTTCCTTGCAAGGGACAGCATAGCACGCCGTTTCAACGTTCCAGCCGCCCGCGTCATGGACAAGCACAGCATTCTGGCGCTGAGTCAGGATGTGCCGCGTTCGGAGGAGGCTCTGAGAAAAAGGCTTTCAGGCGAGCCTGAGAGATTCATCGGCCTCCTCCTGCCGTCTGTCTGGAAAGCGATAGGGAAGGCAGAGGCTGAAATCCGGCCGGGAAAGAGAGATTAAATCAGGGCCTCCGCAAGGCGGACAAGAGCTTTGATCTCCTCCTTCTCTATCTTCTCGTTGACGCTGTGTGCATTCTCGTATCCTGCAGAGAGGGTGATGGCATCGATTCCGAGCCTGCGGATATTGTTCGTGTCGCTTCCTCCCGCTGTAGCCTTCAGGACAGGCTTCCTTCCTGCAGCCGCTATGGCATCCACAGCCCTTCTCAGCGCGGGATTGTCCTCATCTATCGTGTAAGGCTGGTAGAGATTCCTTATCACAGCCCTGCACTCTGCGCCGTATTCAGAAGCAGCCTTCTCGGCATTAGCCTTTATCTCTCTGCTCTTCGCCTCTCTTTTCCCGTTTGAGAGAGAACGGACCTCTGCAACGTACACAGCTTTGTCCGGAACTACATTCGCAGACCCCTGTGCCATGAATGACCCTATATTGCAGGTCGTCTCATCATCTATCCTTCCGACGGCTGTCAGGTCTATGGCCCTTGCTGCGGCCTTTATCGCGTTGATTCCCTTCTCCGGCGCAAATCCTGCGTGCGATGTGCGTCCGAGCATCGTTATCTCAATCGTATCCTTGCCAGGTGCCGATGTGATGCAGGAACCGACGGGACCAGAGGCATCGAAGATGTATGCTGCTGCGATATCGAAAGGGAGGAAGAACTCCTTTCTGAGTTTCGCCGATCCCTGTAGTCCCAGCTCTTCCGCCCTTGTGAATAGGAACAGCGCATCCGGCTTATTCTCCGCAGCGGTCAGCATTGCCGCGATTGCGGCCTTGTCATCCGCCCCGAGCGCTGTGTGTCCGTCTGTATAGAAGGTGCTTTCATTCTCTAGGACATGGGGCTCAGAGGCCCTCTCAACCGTATCCATATGGGATGAGAGCATGACTTTCCTGCCTTCTGCAGTTCTGTAGAAGAGGAGGTTTCCGGCCTCGTCATCCCTGAAATGGTAGCCGTATTCCTCCATCTTCCCGATGATGTATGCGCTTATACCGTCCTCTTTCCAGGAGAGGGACGGTATGGCAAGAAGATTCCTGAAATGCTCTATTGCGTCCATGCCCTGAATATAGACCTGCCTGAACTTTTGTTCCATAGTCCGAAGGTCTGGAAGGCGGGAGTTCTTACTTTCTCTTTCTTGAGTACGGCGTGTCATGGAGAGGAAGCGACCGGCGCGGTTTTCCGTCAATTCTCCTGTAAGCGTTCGCAATAGCCGGAGCTGTCGGGATTGTGCAGAGCTCTCCTACGCCTTTTGCCCCGTAGGCCGCCTCTGATTTCCCCTCGCCGCGAACGAGTATCGGCTCTATCTCAGGGCGTTCAGTTGACCGCAGCAGACCGAGCGTGGCGTACTTTGACTTCACGACCCCGTTTTCCGTGACGAAATCCTCTGTGAGGGCATAGCCCATGCCCATTAGCACGCCGCCTTCTATCTGTCCCTCTATCGCTGTTCTGTTTATCACGGTGCCGGCATCACATGCGGCCGTGATTCTCTTCACTCTCATATCCTCATCCAGTTCCGCGACCTGTGCCGAATACGAGTAGGCGAGATGAGAGACCGGATTCTTCTTTCTGCTTGTTATCGGGTCTGTCTCGAAGAGAAACTCGCCTCTGTACTCCCTGCCTTCAAGTTCGCTGAGAGTGTGCATCTCAAGATCTCTGCAGAGTTTCTCCGCTGCTCTTCTGACAGCCTCTCCTGTGAACGCTGTCTGGCGGGATGCGGTTGAAGTTCCGCTGTCGGGTGTCCTTGCGGTGTCCGGCATCTCGTAGATGAACATATCTGCGCCGAGCCCTGCGGCCTTTGAGGCTATCTGTGTGACCACTGTTCCGATTCCCTGTCCCATGCATGCGGCCGATGTGCGTATGTGTATCTTGCCGTCCTCGACAGAGAGAATCGCCCTGCCTGTATCCGCAGACCCGACTCCCAGCCCGGTGTTCTTCATGCCCAGCGCTATTCCCGTTTTCTCTGAACTGTAATATGCAGCCCGGACGGCTTCCATGCATTCCTTTATCGCGGTATCAGGGCCGGCGATCTGTCCGTTCGGCATCTCGTCTCCGGGTTTCAGTATGTTCCTGAGCCTGAGTTCAAACGGGTCGATTCCCGCCATTTCCGCCAGCTCATCCATTGCTGATTCGACAGCGAAGCATGACTGCGTAACGCCGAATCCTCTGAACGCCCCGGCAGGGACGTTGTTTGTATAGACAGCCTTTCCGTCCACCTCGAAATTATGGAAGGAATATGGCCCTGAGGCATGGGTGCAGGCTCTCTGCAGCACCGGGCCTCCGAGTGAGGCATAAGCGCCGGTGTCTGCGAGTATTGATGCCTTCATTCCGAGTATTCTGCCGTTCTCATCCGCTCCGAGTCTTATATGCATCTTCATAGGATGGCGCTTCGGATGCACCCGCAGGCTTTCCTCCCTCGAGAGCCTGACCTTGACAGGACGCTTGAGGATGTAGGCTGCAAGCGCGGCGTGATGCTGCACAGACATATCTTCCTTGCCGCCGAATCCTCCTCCTACGAGAGCTGCCCTGACCCTGACTTTCTCTTTCGGAAGCGAGAGCATTCTCGCGATCTCGCGCTGGTCGTCATAGATGGACTGATCACCGGTATGTACAAGCACGCCGTCCCCGTCCGGAAGCGCTACGGCGCACTCAGGTTCCATGAACGCGTGTTCTGTGAACGGGGTAGTGTAAACTTCATCGACTATGTAGCGGCTTTCGGAAAGAGCTTTCTCTGCGTCCCCCCGGACTATCCTCTCGTGATCAAGAAGATTTGATTTTCCCTCGTGCACCGCGGTTTTATCGGAGAGCGCCTCTTCCGGCGTGTACACGCCTTCGAGCTCTTCATATTCTATGCGTATCCGTTCTTTGACTTTCTCGAGCGCTTCCTCGCTCTCAGCCACGGCAAGGCAGAGTGCATCCCCTGTGTATGCAGTTGCTGCACCTTTCTCTATAAGCACAGGCCAGTCGGCGACAACGTGGCCGTGGATGTTGCAGGGCACATCATCCGCAGTCAGAACCGCAACGAAACCCTCCGTCTTTTCAGCCTCAGATGTATCTATTGACAGCAGCCTTATTCTCGGCGAAGGAGATCTCACGGCAGATGCGTAGACCATTCCTTCAATGCTTATATCGTCCGCGAAGATTCCCTCTCCGAGCGCTTTTTCCTCGGCATCTATGCGCCTCATCCTTCCTGAGAGCACAGGATCATCTTCTGTGTCAGGGACTTCCTCATTATCCCGCAGCATCCGTGCGGCTAGGAGCAGGGCATCTTCGATCTTCACATATCCCGTACATCTGCAGATGTTGCCGCGGATAGCCTTCTTCACATCATCTCTTGTGGGTGAGGGATTGCTGTCTATGAGTGCTTTGCCGGCCATTATCATGCCGGGAGTACAGAATCCGCACTGCACGGCACCTGAGACTGCGAATGCATAGGAATATACTTTCTTCTCCCTTTCGGAAAGACCCTCTATCGTTATTACGGAAGAACCGTCAGCGGCACTGAGCTTTGTCCTGCACGCTTTTCTGAGCTTACCGTCTATTATCACGGAACAGGCTCCGCAGGCACCCTCCGCGCATCCGTTCTTCGTTCCTGTTAGCGAGAGTGTGTTCCTGAGGTAATCGAGCAGAGTGGCATCCTCTTTGATGGCTGTGAAATCTATGGTGTATTCAATCCCGTTTACAGTAATCATCATTCTCTCCGGCTTTGTGTTCTTGGTCTGGCCGCTGAGCACTCCGGCTGTGATACCATTCCTTGAAAATATTCTCTGTCCTCGTCTCTCCTCCGTCAAGCGAGTGTTTTCAGGCCTTTTCTGAGATTTCATCGCCGGAAGAGGCCGTACTGCCCGAAGCTCATGCTTCCAAGGAGAGCCTTATCTCCTTCCTCTCTGTGACAAGTTTCTCGAATTTCACTCCCGCCTGCGTAAGCATCATCTTGCTTGCTTTCGTTGAATCCGTGTTCTCGTATTTGTCGGAGAGGTAGACTACCTTCTTTATTCCGGTCTGTATGATGGCTTTTGCGCACTCGTTGCAGGGGAAGAGCGCGACATAGAGGGTCGCACCTTTCAGGCTTGAGATTGTGGAGTTGAGTATCGCGTTGAGTTCGGCATGGCAGACATATGGATACTTTGTCTCTATCCACTCCCCATCCCTTTCCCACGGCAGATCGTCATCAGAGCAGCCGATCGGGAAGCCGTTGTATCCGACGCCTATAATCTTCTTCTCAGGGGAGACTATGCAGGCTCCTACCTGTGTGTTCGGGTCTTTCGACCTCATCGATGAGAGCACCGCGATTCCCATGAAGTATTCATCCCACGAAATGTGGTCTTTTCTTTTTCCAGGCATAAGACCTCCTTCTGCCATTGTAGCATGGAAAGGGAGAGGGGAGAGAGAGTGAAAGACGTGAGGCGGTGATCAAAAAAAGGCTGCCCTTGCGGACAGCCTCTTCCGGTTGCGGAACTGTTATCAGATAGCAGCCATCATTGTAGGCACGACGGAGATAAGAACACCCGCCGCAACTGCGGAGCCGATAACGCCGGAGACGTTCGGTCCCATTGCATGCATGAGGAGGAAGTTCTGGGAATCTTCTTTCTGGCCTTCCTTGCTGGAAACACGCGCTGCCATAGGTACGGCCGATACGCCTGCTGATCCGATGAGAGGATTGACAGGATGCTTCGGATCGACCTTGTTCATGATCTTTGCGATGATAACGCCGCCTGCTGTGCCGAATCCGAACGCGACCATTCCGAGCACGAGGATTCCGAGAGTCTCGAGGTTGAGGAATGACTCTGCAGCCATCTTCGAGCCTACTGCGAGACCGAGGAAGATCGTGACGGTGTTCATCAGTGCATTCTGCATCGTGTCCGAGAGCCTCTTCATTACACCGCACTCTGTGGCGAGGTTTCCGAACATCAGAGATCCGATGAGGGAACATGCGGAGGGCAGGAGGATTGCGCATACAGTGATTACCATGATCGGGAATACGATCTTCTCGGTCTTGGAAACCGGTCTGAGCTGCTGCATCCTGATGAGCCTCTCCTTCTTCGTCGTGAGAGCGCGCATGATAGGCGGCTGGATTATCGGGACGAGCGCCATGTAGGAGTAAGCCGCAACAGCGATCGAACCGAGGTACTCAGGTGCGAGACGGCTTGTGACGTAGATCGATGTCGGGCCGTCAGCTCCTCCGATGATACCGATGGATGAGGCGACATTGAGATCAAAGTTGATTCCCGGGATGAATGACAGCAGGAGAGCTCCGATCAGGGCGGTGAAGATGCCGAGCTGTGCGGCAGCGCCCATCAGAAGAGTCTTCGGATTCGCGATGAGCGGTCCGAAATCCGTCATTGCACCGACGCCCATGAAGATAAGGACAGGGAAGAGTCCCGTGTCGATACCGGCATCGAAGAGAACCTTTATGAAGCCTGCGTCGCCAGAAGTGGGATCGACGGAGGAGATATATGCATAGGGGATGTTCGAGAGAATGCATCCCATTGCAATAGGAATCAGGAGAAGCGGCTCAAAGCCCTTCTTGATTCCAAGGTACAGCAGCAGGAATCCTACAAGGATCATCAGGGCGTTTCCCCAGCCGCCGGGCTGGAGAAAGCCGTAGATTCCCGTTGTGAGGAGAAGCTGCTGGAATCCGTTTATGATTGCTTCCATTTTCCTTTACCTCATTAACCAATGATCATCAGGAGTGCATCCGAAGTGAGCTGGTCACCCTGGTTCACAAGAATCTGCGTGACGACGCCGTCGCACGGAGCGTAGATCTCGTTCTCCATCTTCATGGCTTCCATGACCATAAGGCACTGATCCTTCTTGACTGCATCTCCCACCTTGACGTTGAAGCGGAGCACGAGACCCGGCATCGGAGCCTTGATCTCAACGCCGCCTGCCGGTGCTGCCTGCGGAGCGGGTGCGCTCTGTACAGGAGCTGCCTGAACGGGAGCCGCTGCCGGCTGAGGTGCAGGTGCCGCCTGCGGAGCGGGAGCTGCTGCGACTGCTGTGCCGCCTATCGTCATCAGGAGATCGTCGGCTGTGAGCTGCTGGCCCTGGGAGACGGGGATGGATGTGACGACACCGTCGCACGGAGCATAGATCTCGTTCTCCATCT
>CALXLV010000040.1 GCA_944389295.1 uncultured Spirochaetaceae bacterium
CCATGGGTTTCTTCCTTGTTTTGTTCGGTTTTGTGCAAGTTAAACATTACAGGGAGAAACCCTTTCTTGTCTCTATCTGTTATTAATTATCTTTGTCGACTTCCCACACCTTTTTGTATAGAGCCAATTTTTTTTCATAAGTTCTTTCCGCCGGGAACAAGCGCCGGAGACAGGAATATGACAACAAAACGGAGAAAAATTCAGAATGAAGATAAAAAGGAATGATGAGAGAAAAAAATTCAGCCGGACCGCCCGTACAGACAAGCAGCCCGGCATCGCGCCCCTTCGGAGGAGGAAAACCATAACGGAATTTCCAAGGGCAGTCATGGATTATAAAGCATGTGAGGGAAGATTGGAACAGCGGAGGTGCAGCTTTCATCACCTGAGAGGGAGAAGAGATGGCCGCATCCCAAGATTCTTTCATGCCAGCAGCGATTCCCAGTTGACAAACCGCCGCATGGCAGTAATATCCAGCTAGCTATGGAATGCGACATGACAAAGGGCTCGCCGGCGCGGCTCCTTCTATCCTTCTCGATACCAATATTCCTCGGAAATATCTTCCAGCAGCTTTACAGCATGGTTGATTCAATAGTAGTCGGGCGCTTTGTCGGCGTCGAGGCTCTCGCGGCAGTGGGATCGACCACGGGATTCAGCTTCATGGTGGTGGGCTTCGCGCAGGGGCTCACGGCAGGATTCTCGGTGATAGTCAGCCAGCGCTTCGGAGCGAAAGACTACCCCAAGATGCGGCAGGCCTACACGATGAGCATTCTCTCCTCTGCAGTCTCATCGGTTCTCATCGCCCTGATATTCACTTTTCTCTCAATGCCTCTGCTGAGGCTGATAGATACCCCCGAGAACATCATAGAGGATGCCAACTCCTACATACTCATAATATATCTCGGAATAGGCACGGCTATATTCTACAACCTCTTCTCCTCACTTCTGAGGGCTGTAGGAGACGGAAGAAGTCCAGTCTACTTCCTTTTAATATCATCTGTACTGAACATAGTCCTTGATCTCTTTCTCGTTATCGTCATTCCTCTGGGATGCGCAGGCGTCGCCATCGCTACGGTAATCGCGCAGGGGCTGAGCGCCGTGATCGCATTCTTCTATATAAAGAAGCGCTTCCCCATCTTCCGCTTCACAAGGGAGGACTGGAAGCTCGACATACCGCTCTGCGTAAGACTGCTGAAAATAGGCATCCCCGGCGCCTTCCAGTTCTCCGTATGCGCAGTCGGCGTGATAATCGTCCAGGCTGCGATAAACGGATTCGGCTCAGACACCGTAGCGGCCTACTCTGTCGGAGGAAAGATCGAGAATGTCATCACGCAGTTCTTCCCCGCCATAGGCATGGGAATCTCGACCTTTGCAGGGCAGAATCTCGGGGCCGGGAACATAAAGAGAATAAGGCAGGGTTTCAGGACAGCTTTCCTCATAATGGCAGCAGGTTCGGTGATTGCGTTCGGCGTGGCGCTCGTCTCCGCAGATGCATTCAGCTATATATTCGTGGACAGGAAAACGACATCGCCCGAGATCATAGAGCTCTCAGTCCAGTATGTGCATACAATCGCTTGGTTCTTCATCCCGCTCGGAATGATATTCGTATTCCGCACAGGGTGCCAGGGACTTGGCTCGGGAGCGATTCCCATGATCTCCTCGATTGCGGAGCTCGTAATGAGGACGGCAGCGGCATTCACGCTTCCCGCGGCTTTCGGCTACGTCGGCATCTGCTTCGCCTCCCCTGTCGCATGGTGCGGAGCGGCGGCGATACTCCCCTTCTGCTACATCTACTACATGAGGAAGATCGTAAGAAAGACAGAGCGGGTGCATATGCATCTTGCAAGACAGGCATAGCAGGACTACAGAAACGCTGCAGTGAAGAGTCTGATGATATAGCGGGAAATGCTGCCGGCAGTCCGGCAGCACTCATATTTTTCTGATCAGCTGACGATCTGGGGAGAGGAGAGGACAGTGCGGATATAATCCTCGTAAGTCTCATCCCTTCTTATCCTGTAGATACCATCATCCATAATCAGATACTCGGCATGCCTCAGCTTCGCATTGTAGTTGAAGCCCATGGAGTGTCCGTGGGCGCCTGTGTCGTGTATTGCGACGATATCCCCGGGAAGAATCTCAGGCAATGCCCTGTCTATCGCGAACTTGTCGTTGTTCTCGCAGAGCGATCCCGTCACGTCATAGATATGATCCAGAGGCGCATCGGGCCTGTTCAGGACCGTGATGTGATGATATGCACCGTAGAGCGCCGGACGCATCAAGTCAGCCATGCATGCATCCAGTCCCACAAAGTCCTTGTACTTATGCGTCACATGGCGCACCCTGCTCACAAGCCATCCATAAGGCCCGGTAATGCAGCGCCCGCATTCAAATGAGATACGCAGAGGAGCCAGAGACTCTGACGTGATCATCTCATCATAGAGCGCCCGTATCCGCCCGGAAAGATGATCGAAGCTGATCGCCTCATCCTCCTCCCGGTAGGGAATCCCGATTCCTCCCCCGAGATCGACCTGCTCGATGACAACCCCTGTCTTTTCCTTTATTTCCTTCACGAGGGAGAAAAGCATCCTCGCCGTCTCTGCGATGTAGTCCTCATTCAGCTCGTTGGAAGCCACCATCGTATGAAGATAGAAGTGCTTCACCTCATGGCTTTCGGCTGCAATTCTGTATGCCCTGAAAAGCTGTTCCTTAGTCAGGCCGTATTTCGCCTCGACAGGATTTCCGATGATGACGTTGCCACTCCTCTCCTTTCCCGGATTGAAGCGGAAGCAGAGTGTCTCAGGCAGCCGCCCGATCACCTTTCTCAGTACATCGATATGTGTGATGTCATCCAGATTGATCACAGCACCGAGCTTGTAAGCCGTCAGAAACTCCTCTTCCGCGGTATCGTTTGATGTGAACATGATCTTTGAGCCGGGAATACCAGCCTCATGGGCAATGAGCAGTTCCGGAAGGGACGAGCAGTCCGCTCCGAACCCCTCTCCTGCAAGCAGCTTTATGATGTTCACATTCGGCAGCGCCTTCACCGCAAAATAGTTGATGAAACCCCCGCTCCACGAGAAGGCGCGCATCATCTCTTCGGCGTTCCGCCGGATGGCACGCCCGTCATAAATGTGAAAGGGAGTGCCGTTTCTGAGGGCGAAGGAGATCAGCTCCTCACTTCCGAGAGGCAGTGTTTTCTTTGTCATAGATTCTCCGTTATTGAATCCACCGCCCTGATCACATCTTCCCTGTGACCATATGCGGAAATTCTCACATAACCCTCTCCGGCGCTGCCGAAGCCGCTGCCGGGAGTAACTGCGACATGAGCCTTATCCAGCAGGAGATCAAAGAAATCCCAGCTGGAGAGGCCTTCAGGACAGCGCGTCCACACATAGGGGCTGTCTACGCCGCCAGTGACACTCAGCCCGATAGCCTTCATTCCCTGACTGATGATGCCTGCGTTCTCCTTGTAGTAGGACACAAGGCGACTGCACTCTTCTCTCCCCTCGGGAGCCAGAGCCGCAATTCCTCCCGCCTGCGCGATATTGCTCGCTCCGTTGAAGAAAGTGCACTGCCTCCTGTTCCATAGACGGTGGATGGCACCCTCTTCCGCATTGGATACCCTTATTGACTTCGGCACGACCGACCATCCCAGCCTCACTCCCGTGAAGCCTGCATTTTTCGAGAATGAATTGATCTCGATGGCGCAGTCCTCAGCTCCCTCAACCTCATAGATCGTGCGGGGGATGCCCTCGCTCTGGATGTATTCGCAGTAAGCCGCATCGAAGATTATGACAGCATTCTCCCTGTGGGCGTAATCGACAAACGCTCTCAGCTGCTCCTTCGTCGCGACAGCTCCCGTCGGATTGTTCGGGAAACAGAGATAGATAAGATCAGCATGCTCACGCGGAGGTGTGCAGACAAAACCATTCTCCTCATCCGCATCCATGTAAATAAGCCCTTTATAGCGTCCGCTCTCATCACAGGCGCCTGTGTGGCCTCCTGCGACATTGGAATCAACATAGACAGGATATGCGGGATTCTGCACCGCTATGATGCTTGAGCGCGAGAATATGGACTGTATGTTCGCGGCATCGCTTTTGGCACCGTCAGAGATGAAGAGATCATCTGTATCGATATTGACGCCGTAATCCCTCTTGTAATGCCTGCTCAGGGCCTCTCTCAGGGCAGTCTCTCCCTGCTCGTCTCCATAACCTGTGTAGGTCTCCCTCGAGGTAAGCTCGTCAACCTTCCTCTTCATCGCCGCTGCGATTGATGGAGTGATAGGCTCCGTCGTATTTCCAATACTCAGGCGCATCACCTCTTCTCCGGGATGACGCGACTGCCAGGCTCTGATGCGTCTTGCGACCTCCGGGAAGAGATAGCCGGACTGCAACAAGAGAAAATTCTCATTCGCTTCAGCCATTTTCTCCAGCCTCCTTCTCCATCCTGTCAACAAGGTTCAGCAGCCTCGTCCTGTGCTCCTGACTTTCCAGAGAACAGAGAGGCAGACGGAACGACTCCCTGCACCACCCAAGGTGAGCCATCGCGGTCTTTATCGGAATCGGATTTGTCTCGATGAAGCAGAGCGAGAAGAACTCCTTGAACCACTCATTCAATGCTTCAGCCTCCTCCCACTTTCCGTCAAGCGCGCTGTGTATCATCCTCACCATCTGATGCGGGAAGAGGTTGGATGCGACAGAGATTACGCCGTCTCCGCCGCACCTGATGAGATCGAGGGCAAGGTTGTCGTCGCCGCTGAGGACCATGAAATCATCGCCTGTCCTGTCTATCACATCCTGCATCTGTTCAAGCGAGCCGGAAGCCTCCTTGACTGCGACGATGTTGGGACAGTCCTCTGAAAGACGCACAAGTGTGTCCGTTTCAAGATTGACGCCTGTCCTTCCCTTTATGTTGTAGAGAATGCAGGGAATCTTCACGGATTCGGCAATCGCCCTGAAGTGATGGTAAAGCCCCTTCTGCGTCGGCTTGTTGTAGTACGGATTGACAAGAAGCACAGCATCGGCTCCGACATCCTCGGCGTGCTGCGACAGTCTTATCGCTTCCGTGGTCGCGTTTGAGCCAGTTCCCGCGATCACAGGCACCCTTCCAGCCGCATACTTGATCGTCTGAGCGATGACCCTGTCGTGCTCCTCATGCGAAAGCGTCGGGCTTTCCCCTGTCGTGCCGCAGGGAACCAGACCGTCAATGCCTGCCTCAATCTGCTGGTTGACTATGCGCTCAAGCGCCTGATAATCCACAGTCCCGATCTCCGTGAACGGTGTGATCAGAGCGGTGTAAACACCCCTGTATCTATGCATTGCTGCCTCCTCTCAGGATTGTCCCTACCATATCATCCATCGTATAAACTCCGCTTTCCTGCTCCATCAGCCAATGGCACGCCCTTACGGCCCCGGCTGCGAAACCCCTCCGGCTCCGTGCGCTGTGAGTCAGCGTTATCGTATCCTCGCTGCTGTCAATCGTGATTGTATGAATTCCGGGAACCGAGCCGACACGCTCGCTCGTCACGCCGATAAGCTCCGGCCTGATGCCCCCGTCACCGATTCCTCTCTGTATTCCGGTTTTCCGTTCGATGCCTGAAAGAAGCCTCTCCGCGATCATCAGCGCCGTACCTGACGGGGCATCCGCTTTCATTCTGTGGTGAATCTCATGGACTGACACATCGTAGGAATCAAACTCATTGATCAGCTTCGCGCTCTGCTCCGCCAGCGAAAGGAATATCGCAACGCCGATGGAGAAGTTCGCGCTGCAGATCAGGCGTGCGCCGTTTCTCTCCGCAAGCTCCTTCACCTCATCCATATGATCATACCAGCCAGTCGTCCCGATGACGGCGGGAATGCCGGCCTCCGCATAAACCTTTATGTTGTCAAGAACAGTACTGGGAGAGGAGAAATCGATGACGGCATCACCTCCGGAGAGAGATTCGCGGCAGACAGTTTCTGCCGTCACCGCATCTGAATCCGAATGAGGATCAATCACACCGACGACCTTGTCTCTCTTCTCCTCATTGATAAGCGTATGGATCAAAGAGCCCATTTTTCCATAACCGGCCAGAATGATATTCATAGCAGCCTCCGATATGAGGAATCTAGCAGTAAATTAACATTTTTGTCAATAAAATAACTTATTGTTATTATTTTAACACAAACAGAGAAAACCTATTGCCTGCACTGGAAAATGCTGATTTTACAGAAAGACTTTTGAAGCAGATAAAAGGAAACCATGACGAAGAGGATGATGAAACAGCCAGGAAATAAAAAGGCTTATTCCATCCTCTCCGGAAAAGAATAAGCCTTGCCATCTCCCGCGGGGATCGAACCCGCGTTGACGGGATGAAAACCCGTTGTCCTAACCACTAGACGAGGGAGACATTAGGGAGTGAGCCGCACAGGATTCGGACCTGTGACCCACGCCTTAAAAGGGCGTTGCTCTACCAACTGAGCTAGCGGCCCAACGGTCTTACGACAGCAACGTGAATCTAGCATGAATCTCCATTACGTTGCAATACCCTTTCACATCTATTTGCAAGCGGAGCCGTCGGAGATTCAGGATGGCCGGTTTCTCCGGCCTTCCTGAGTCATATCTTCCCGACCATCTTCTCAAGCACGGAGAGCGCCTCCTCGATCTTGGGATTCGGCTCATCGCTCTCAAGGGCCTCGCGGACACAGCTTCTGATATGCGCCTCGAGCACCTCCTGAGCCGCCTTTTTCAGCAGTGCCGCCGATGAGAGCAGCTGCGTCGCTATATCGATGCAGTACCTGTCCTCATCGATCATCTTCTGGATGCCGTCAAGCTGTCCTTTCGCGATCTTGACCTTTGAGGAGACGCTTTTTCTGTCAGCCTTCAATTCCGGTAACCTCGTATCCGGCTTCCTTAACCGCAGCTTTGAGAGCCTCGTCGCTCACATCCGACGAGCAGACCACGTCCGCACATTTTCCCTCGAGCGAGACATTCACGCTTCCGACGCCGCTGATGCCTGAGAGCGCATCGTGCACATGCTTCACGCAGTGCTGGCACATCATTCCCTCAATTCTGATCTTCTTCTCCATATTCATCTCTCCTTCCGATGCCGCAGCATCGCTCTTCACTTTATCTGAAAAGATAACCTTTCCGATACTCTCTGTCCTGCAGGCCTTCTCCTCCGCCGCACTTTTCTTCACATTCTTTCCCTCTCCTGACTGGAAGAAGCGAAGGCGGAGGGCATTGCCCACAACGAAAACCGAGCTGAAGCTCATCGCGAATGCCGCGATCATAGGGCTGAGCTTTATACCGAAAGCGGGATAGAGCACACCGGCTGCGACAGGAATGCAGACAGCGTTGTAGAAAAGCGCCCAGAAGAGGTTTTCCTTTATGTTCCTCATCGTCGCCCTTCCAAGCTCCACCGCGCGGGGAACATCCTCCGGATCGCTGTGCATCAGGACGATGTCAGCGCTCTCTATGGCTATGTCCGTACCGGCTCCGATCGCGATTCCCGCATCAGATGCGGCAAGAGCGGGAGCATCGTTGATGCCGTCTCCGACCATCGCGACCTTCCGTCCCTCTCCCTGCAGCTTCCTTATCTCCTTCTCCTTGTCCTGCGGCAGAACCTCGGCGACAAAGCTGTCCGTCCCTGTCTTTCTCTGCACAGCCGCGGCTGTGCGGCTGTTGTCGCCAGTCAGCATCACGCTCCTTATGCCCATCTTCCTGAGCGCAGCGACTGCTCCGGCAGCCTCAGACTTAACGGTATCGGCAAGGGCAATCATGCCGAGGAAAGCGCCGTCCTCAAGGAAGTAAAGAGGCGTCTTTCCCTCGTCTGCAAGGCGTTCTTCCCACTCTCTGAGAGTCTCGGGGAAGGAAGGAAGGATGCGGCGGTTTCCGCCCTCTATCTTTCTGCCGTCTATATATGCTGAGACACCCCTGCCCTCCTCTGCGGAGAATGATGAGACCTCTGCAGGCGCAATGCCGCGCTTTGCTGCCTCTGCAGCGATGGCCCTGCCGAGAGGATGGCCAGACATGGCCTCGACGGAGGCGGCTTTCCTGAGAAGCTCCGAGGCTTCGACGCCGTCTGCTGTTAGTATATCCGTCACGGAAGGACTTCCCTCCGTAAGCGTCCCTGTCTTGTCGAATACGACTGTATCTATCGAGTGAAGGGTCTCAAGCGCTTCCGCGCTCTTTATGAGTATTCCGGAGGATGCCCCTATTCCTGTTCCTACCATTATCGCGGTTGGGGTCGCGAGGCCGAGCGCACACGGGCAGGAGATGACGAGCACTGATATTGCCATCGTCAGGGCAAAGCCGAAACTCTCTCCCGCTGCAAGCCATACAAGAGCGGCCGCAATGGCTATCACTATCACAATGGGTACAAATACCCCGCTTACCTTGTCAGCCATCTTCGCGATCGGAGCCTTTGATGAGGTCGCCTCATCCACAAGCCTGACTATGCCTGAGAGGACGGTCTCATCTCCGACCTTTTCAACCCTCATCCTGAGATAACCGGAACTCAGTACGGTCGCACCAGTGAGAGTGTCGCCGATGCCCTTGTCCACAGGGATGGACTCGCCTGTTATCGCGCTCTCATCGACGCTCCCTGCCCCCTCTGTCACAACGCCGTCCGCAGGAACGGAGGTACCGGCCTTAACCACGGCGATATCGCCCTTCACCAGCTCCTCCGCAGGAATCTCAGTCTCCCTGCCGTCCCTTATGACTACCGCTGTACGGGGTGCGAGATCCATCAGCTTAGTTATCGCCTCGGAGGTCTTTCCCTTCGCCCTCGCCTCCATCGTCTTGCCGAGGGTTATCAGGGTGAGTATCATCGCGGCGGACTCAAAATAGAGATCCATTGCAAAGTGCCCCGCAGCGGCAGCATCCCCGTATCCGAGAGCGAAGGCGATGCGGTACATGGCATAGACGCCATAAGCCATTGAAGCCCCTGATCCTATCGCGATCAGAGAATCCATGTTGGGAGCTCCGTGAAAGAGGCTTTTGAATCCGTTTATGAAGAACTTCCTGTTTATGAACGAGACGATCGATGCGAGGATGAAGAGAGTCAGCGCAAAGACCATCGAGTTCTCAGCCCCGTGGAAGAAAGATGGAAGCGGCCATCCCATCATATGTCCCATCGAGATATAGAAGAGAGGAACTGTGAAGAGTATGGAAAGGCCGAGTCTCTTCTTCATGCCCGCATACTCAAGAGCGGCTGTATCAGGGCGCTTCTCACCCTTCGCCGCACCCCGCTCTTCCCTGCCGCTATCTCTCGGAATTGCTCCGTAGCCTGCCTTCTCGACAGCCGAGACTATGCCGTTTTCGGAGAGAGAATTCTCATCATAGTCAACCTCCATGGTGTTCTTTAGGAGGTTTACGCTGACATCCTTCACGCCGTCCAGCTTCCTGACGCTCTTCTCCACCCGCACCTGGCATGCCGCACAGCTCATTCCCGTAACATCGAAGCATTCTTTCATTTCGCAGCTCCACCACCCCACCCCCGTGGGGTGTATCTGCCATAATATTAACCATAGAAAGCCGCGGATGGCAAGAGGCTTACTTCGTTCCGTCTGTGATCACAGGGAGGCGGCCGGCTCCTCCGGCAAGATATGAGAGCGTATGGACATTCTCAGAGAGCTTTATCCTCTCCCCCGCCCTCTCGATCTCGCACTCAAGAAGCGATATCTCACGCTCGAGCACATCGCTCTCCGATGATGAGCCGATCACTAGACCTTCTTTCTCCTTGCTGAGCCTGCTCTCCTCAAGTTCATGCTGCATATCAAGATAGGAAAGACGCTCACGGGAGAGCATCGCAGCGTCATAAGCGGAGGAGACGCTCTCCTCTATCTCCCTGCAGGCTGAATCGTAGTCGATCCGCGATTCCCTGATGCTGCTTGCGGCGCGCTTCACGTCATTCATCCTTCCGCCGCCGTCCCACAGCGTCGTTTTCAGCGCAAGCGTGAGATTGATGCCCCAGGAGTCATTGAACGACCAGTCATCGCCTATGGAACCGCCGTAGGAAGCGCTCACCTGCAGAGCAAGATCAGGGAGACCGTAGATACTCCCCTTCGCGATCTTCTCAGCATACTCCTGCACCTCCTCCATGCCTCCCGCCATCTGCAGGGAGAGAACGGAAGGAGACGTGGCGGCAGCAATAAGCTCATCCTTCGTATGAGAAAGAATTGACGAGACAATCTCATCATCGGGCTGATGGATTATATCCTCTGCGGAGAGATCATCAATTCCCGTAAGCGTCCTCACAGCCTCGATAAGCGACGTGAACTCGCCTTCAAGCTCCCGCCTCGTGACCGCAACCTCTCGTTTTCTGAGCTCAGCCTCAAGCACATCGTCATCAATAATCGCACCGGCCTCACCCGCGCGCTCTGATATCTTCACAAGGGCATCCGCCTTCTCCTCTATCTCATCAAGGTGCGAGAAGATATCCTCAAGATAGTAAATGGCATCCAGCCGCGCCTCAAGCTCCGACACAAGCTGGTTCTCCCTGTTTATCCTCCCGGTTCTGACAATGCTCTCACTCTTCTTGCGGAGCTTCACAGCATTGGAGAGCTTTCCCCATGTGAATATAGGCTGTGTCAGCGTAAGCTGTCCCTGCACCATGCCCGGGTCCATCTCAAGAGAAATGGAGAGAGGATCATCAAAGGAAAGTCCTGGAATAAAAGAAAGGTCAGGAAGTCCGGAGACAGCAGATGGGTCTATCGTCACCGGCCCGATCACAGGGTTGACCATGTAAGTTCCCGAGAGAGCAAGGTCAATAGTCGGAGAGAAGGCGCCCTCAGCTTCTGCCGTGTCCAGATGGCTGCGGTAAATCTCCTCGTCTATGGAGAGAAGCTCGCTGTTGCTGCTTTTCATCGCCGTCACGAGATCGTCCAGAGTGTACGAAGCCGGATAGAGAGGAAGCACCGAGAGAAGGCCGAGCATCAAGGGTAAAATAAAGTTCTTCTTCATCTTGCATCCTCCATATCTGTTCTGCGGCAGGCTTTTCTTATCTTGTGCCGTTCAAGAATGAAATAGAACGTCGGCATGAGGAAGAGAGTGATGAACGTGCTTGTGGCAAGTCCGCCCATTATTACCTGTCCCAGAGGCGCGTATATCTCCGCACCCTCCCCTGTCGCGAACGCCATCGGTATGACGCCGAGTATCGTCGTCAGCGAGCTCATGAGTATCGGCCTCAAACGCGAGGCGGTTCCCTTCCTGACATTCTCGCGGAGCATCTCCATCTCCTCGTCATAGGAAAGAATGCCGGTGAGAACTGTATCGTCATTGATCTCAACTCCCATTCTCCCTGCGCCTTTCTCCCTCGATTCCCTCTCAAGCTGGTTTATGTAGTCGACAAGGATGATGCCGTTGTTGACGAGCATTCCTCCGAGCGTGACGACGCCGAGGAGCGATATCATGCTCAGCGTTGAGCCGAAGAGCGCGAGCGAGATTACCACGCCGATGATGCAGAACGGGACGGTGAGCATTATCAAAAGAGGCTGGTCGAATCTCTCGTAGATAAGGACTATAACCATGTAGACAAGGAAGAGTGAGATCAGGAGAGCTCTGAGAAGGGGTCCCATCGAGTCCCCGATAAGCTCGTCGATGCCGCTTATATCAGTGGTTACGCCGTCTGGAAGCGGATGGGAGGCTATGTACCCGTCAACCCTTCTTGAGAGGCCTGTCGTGGACTCGCCCGTCAGCTTCGCGCTCACGCTCAGCGAGACTGCCCTGTCCGTATGGCTTATGCTCGAGAGCTCTGTCCTGAATACAAGGTCCGCAACGGAATCCATCGAGACCTCGCTTCCGTCCTGCGTATAGAGTCTGAGGGCGTTGAGCATCTTCTCTCCAGCGAGAATCGATGCAGCGTCGGAGGAAAGATGGATATCATATCTCTCGCCGTCCTCATCGAGGAAAATGCCTGTATCCATACCGTTGAAGAGTATCGCAGTCGTCATCGCGGCCTCATAATCTGTGATCCCCAGCGAAGAGAGATGCTCATACGAAGCATCCATCACGGCGGATGCCGCATCATATGTGCTGCTCAGCGATGCGGAGACTACCTCAGGATCGGAAAGAAGGAAGTCAAGAAGTCCCTCAGCGTAATCATAGAGCACCTCCTGATCCTCGCCGACAAGCGTAAGTCCGTAGCCGCCTCCGCCGCTCATGTAGCCGACAAGGTAGTCAAAGCCTCCGTTGCTCACTGTGACATCGGCATCGGGGATCGAGGCGGAAAGCCTGTACTGCATATCGAGGATTATCTCATGGATATCCCTCTCCCTTTCCGCGACGGGAACAAGTACGACATGTATGCCGCCTTCATTCTCGGACGAGGAGAACGTCAGCGAGTCTACGGATTTTCCGGAGAATACGACATCGGTCTCCACTTCAGGCACATTCTCGAGAAGTATCCTCTCCGCCTCCTCCATTCCCTCTCTCGTCTCCTCTAGAGTGTAGCCCGAGGGGAACGAGATGCTTATGTAGAAGTCATTGTTGTCGGTCGACGGTATGAATGAGACAGAGAGAGATGTGAGCGAATAGACAGTGATGACCAGCACAAGGACCGCCGCCGTGATTATGAATGGTGTGTGATCGAGGCAGAAGCCGAGAGCATCTCCGTATCTGAGCTCCACGCGTCCGAGCCATCTGACCACGAAAGACTCCTTCTTCTTCCTCCGGCTGTCCGTATCTTTGAGGAAGTGCCTGAGAAGATATGGCATGTAGACGAGCGCGACGATAAGTGAGGAGGCTATCGCGAACATAAATGTAAGCGATATGTCATGGAGCAGCTTCCCGACAAGGCCGGAGAGCATCACCACAGGGATGAATACGACTACAGTCGTGAGGTTTGAGCCGAGCACCGACTTGTCCACAACTCCGGTTCCATTGTAGATCGACTCGGTCACAGTGTACCGCGGCCGTCCCTCCTCATCGGTATCCTGGAAATACCTGTAGATCTGATCAAGAACGACGATGGAGGCATCGACTATAGAACCGAGAGAGACGACGATTCCCGATATCGAGAGGATGTTCACCGTGATTCCCGCCATCTTCATGAAGATGAATGCGAAGAAGCAGGAAAGAGGTATCGAGAGCCCTATGGCAAGAGTAGCTCTCGCATCGCCGAGGAAGAGGAAGATTACAAGCACTGCGATGAGGATTCCGAGTATGCCCGACTCTATGACATTGCTGAGAGAAGATGCCACAAGACGGCTGTCATCGCTTATCATCCTGTAGCGGACTGCACCTCCTGTCTCGGCCTCAGAACGGGAAAGCACATCCTTGACCGCATTTGTTATCTGTATCGTATTTCCGTCCGATCTCTTGGCGATCTCGACGACTATGACCTCCTCGCCGCCGCTCGTCACATAGTAATCCTCGTCCTCATAGCCGAGGGTTATGTCGGCAACATCGGAAAGCCTTATCACGGTTCCGGAATCGGAGGCGCCGACAGGGAGCATCCTTATCTCGTCAAGCGAGCTGTAGCGGCCGTCGAACCTCAGATCCATGCGCCGTCCTTCCGCATCTGCGGAGCCGAGAGGCATCGAGATATTTGATGCCTGCAGAACCTGATAGACAGTCAGAGGCGATATCCCGCGCGCATTGAGATCGTCCATCCTCAGCTTCACGGAAAGCTGAGGCTCACGCGCTCCGCTGACGGTTATCGTAGAGACGCCGGGTATGCGCGTGAGCTGCGGACGGAGAGTGTCGGTGACATACTCCGAAAGCGCCGCAGTGTCGCCGCTTCCCTCGACCGCGAACGAGACGACGGGGAGCATCGTCGCTCCGCCTACCATCGCCACAGGGTCACCTGCAAGGCCGTCCGGCAGATCTTCGGAGAGATCGGAGATTCTGCTCCTGACCTCATTCAGCTGATCCTCCGGCTCCACGCCGTCGCGGAATGTTATCGTTATCACGCCGACGCCGTTCATCGCCTCGCTGTCCATTCCTTTGAAATCGGGAAGAGTGACGAAGTCGTCCTCAAGCACGTCGATGACATCCTTCTCCACATCCTCAGCGCCCGCACCGGGATAGACTGAGATGACGAATATCTGCGGCATGTTTATATCGGGGATGAACTCAAGATTTGTTGTATAGAGTGAAAAGACACCGAAGAGCGCGAGCGCGATCAGCACCATCGAGAGCACTGCCGAGTGTCTGACAGCGAAGTGTGAAATCTTCATACGCTCCCCTTCACGGCAACTCTCTCACCGGGGAGAAGTCCGTCCTGACCGCGTATTATGAAAGACCGCCCCTCGAGCGAAGGATCGACGGAGAAGTAGTTTCCGTCCTCTGCACCGCTCTCGATCTCGATATACTCAGCCCTCTCCCCATCTTCCGAGACTGCATAGACAGAACCGTCCGTCTTTCTGACGCTGAGAGGAAGGGAGAGATATTCGCCGCTCTTCCAGACTATATCGGCGCGCACGAACATCCCCGGGACGAAGCCGTCAGGAGAGATGAGCGCGGCTTTGAGGTCGAAAGTCTTTGATCTGGGATCTATGTACGGCGAGATGGAGACAACTCTCCCCTCGCTTGAAAGGGAACCGTCCGCAGATGTGATCCTCACGGAAATGGCGTCGGAGTATCTGGAAACAGTGGTGAAATACTTCTCGCTTATAGGAAGCGTCACAGAAAGGTCATCAAGGTCTGCGATCACGGCAAGCGGAGTATCCTCAGCAGCGGGGGCTCCTGCAGAAAGCGGCGCCTCTATCACGGTTCCGTCCACAGGAGACTTCACATCCGTATATGAGAGCTGGAGATCGGCAAGCTCAAGCTGTGATCTCGCGGCATCCAGCTGGGCGGAGAGAGTATCGAGCTCCGCACGGCTCACGCCCCCTATCCTGCACAATTCCTCGGCTCTGGAGTACGCCGCCTCGAGACCTCTGACTCCCGCCTCCGCCGCGCTCTTCTGCAGCTCATACGGCCGCTTGTCGATCACTGCGATCACATCATCCTTCCGGACATCCATACCTGCCGCAGCGCTGTACTCCTCTATATTGCCGCTTACGAAAGGCACGACCGGAACCATCGTCTCCGATTCAACATACCCCGTGACGGATATCCCCTCCTCTATCGTATGCATCTCAGGAGAGACAACCTCCACAGGAGCGGGAGGCGCCGAATACTCCTCCGGCTCTGCGGAGGAGAAGAGAAGATAGAGAAGAGCCATCACCGCCGCAAAAAGCGCGATGAGCACGATATACCTGACAAGCGAATTGCGTCTGTTCCTTTCCATGTTCACACCAGATACGATTCTTGCAGAATCCATATTCCAATGTAACAACACTTCCCTTCACTGTGACGATAATCCGACACCGTGTCCTGTTGATGTCGGATTCCTTCCTTTGCTGTCCATCTTGCCCCGGTTCCTCCTTCACGCTATCATCGCCATCATGGGAACATACAGGGAAACAGCGGAAAAACAGAGAAGATTCTTCCTCTCGGGAAGCACTCTTTCATATGATTTCAGAAAAGCGATGCTCCTCAGGCTAAAGGATGCGATGAAGAAAAGGGAGAGCGAGATACTCAGCGCGCTCCATGAGGATCTGGGAAAGAGCGAGTTCGAAGGCTACGCAACAGAACTCGGTGTAACATACGAGGAGATAAACTACCTTCTGAAGAATCTCAGGAAACTGATGAGGAAGAAAAAGGTGCACACGCCCATAACGCAGTTCAGGGCATCCTCATATATCATCCGCGAGCCGATGGGCAGCACTCTGATAATGTCCCCGTGGAACTACCCTCTGATGCTCACTCTTGTACCGCTTGCCGCCGCGATCGCGGGAGGAAATACCGTGATAGTCAAGCCGTCAAGGTACAGCAGGGCGACCTCCGCAGTGATGAAGAGGATGATTGACGAAACATTCGGAGAGGAGTACATCGCGCTCTTCGAGGGCGGAAGAGAGACTAACGAGGCGCTGCTGGAGCTCAGATACGACATGGTATTCTTCACAGGCTCTCCCTCAGTCGGACGCCTTGTGCACTCCAAATGCACTGAGCATCTCACGCCGTGCATCCTCGAGCTGGGAGGCAAAAGCCCCGTGATCGTGGACGGAAGCGCCGACATTTCCCTTGCCGCAAGGAGAATCGCGTGGGGCAAGTACCTCAACGCCGGCCAGACATGTGTCGCACCCGACTATCTCCTGATACAGAAAGGGTTTGAGGAGAAGTTCATAGAGGCGTTCAGGAAGGAGATCGGAAAGATGTTCGGCCCCGACCCCCTGCTCTCCGATGATTTCCCAAAGATAATCAACGAAAGGCACTTCGAGAGAGTGAATTCCCTCATTGCGGGATCAAAAGCAGCGATAGGAGGCTCATCGGACAGGGAGAAGATGAAGATAGAGCCGACGCTTCTGTACCCGGTATCCCCGGAGGACCCGGTGATGCAGGAGGAGATCTTCGGGCCTGTCCTTCCTCTTCTCACCTTCAGCTCGCTTGACGAGGCTGTTGAGTTCGTCAGGAAGAGGGAAAAACCCCTTGCCCTCTACATCTTCTCCTCTGACAGGAAGAACATAGACAAGGTTCTCTCCTCCGTCTCGTTCGGAGGCGGATGCGTCAATGACACCGTCGTGCACCTCACAGCCCCCGAGCTTCCGTTCGGAGGAGTAGGCAACTCAGGCATGGGAAGCTATCATGGCAGCAAGGGCTTTGAGGCGTTCACGCATGGAAAATCCATAATGGACAAGGCAGCATGGATGGATCTGCCTGTGCGCTACGCCCCGTTCGGCGGTAAGATAAAGCTGCTGAGAATGCTGATGAAATGAAAGAGACAATAAGGGAACGGAGCGGAAAGATAATCACTAACGCAGTGCGGAGCACCGCGATGGGAGCGGTGACGGGAGTGTTCATAACATTCTTCGCGAATACGGTTTCGTTCGCCGGCGTACTGAACGCAAGATACCCGTTCCTGACTCTTCTCATCCCGCTCGGCGCCTGGATAACCCTTCTAATCTACAGGAGACTGGGAGAGACATACAAGAAAGCGACTGTCTCGGCAATAGACACCATACATGATTACGAGGAAGGTGGTAATCCCATTCCCAGAACCGACAGGATAACCCCGTGGATGGGCGTCGTCGCATATATAGGCGCGGCTGTATCGCATTTCACGGGAGCATCTGTCGGAAAAGAAGGCGTCGGAGTGCAGATAGGGCTCTCGGTGGGAGAACTCTTCACGAGGCTGGAGCGGCGTCTCTCCTGGTGGGGGCACAAGGGACGCGAGGACTACTACCTAATGTGCGGCGCAGCAGCCGCATTCGGATCGCTCTTCGGCTCCCCGATAACAGGAGTGCTATTCGGGATGACATTCGCCACAGCGGACATAATAAGGCTGGATGTCCTCTTTCCATGCCTCCTCTCATCCTACACCGCCGTAGTCACCGCAGATACGCTCGGCATACACAAGATGGACATTCCCTGGCACTCTACGCTCTCATTCTCCATCTCCAACGCTGTCACGGCGATAATCTTCGCCGCAGTCATGGGGCTGATGGCGAGGCTCTTCATCTTCCTCCTCGGACGTTTCCGCGACTGGATCGCATCGCTTGGAAAGAGCAGAACTGTGAACACCCTCATACCTGCAGTCATGGTCACGGCATCCTATGCGCTGATCTATCTCCTCACCGGAACGATGCAGTACAGCGGACTCTCGCTCGACCTGCTGTACAGCGCGATAGACGGGCGCGGCGTGCCCTTATATGCGTTCATGCTGAAGGCCATCCTTGTATTCCTCTCCATATCCGCGGGATTCGTCGGAGGAGAGGTTGTTCCGCTTCTTGTCACAGGAGGCACCTTCGGATATACATTCGCCTCCATATTCGGGCTCGAGACGGCGCCATTCGCGGTTCTCGGAGCGATAGGAATGCTCTCCGGAGGAACAAACCTCCCGCTTGTCTGCTTCGCGCTCGGGCTGGAGCTCTTCGGCTACCTCGATGCGAGGATACTCTTCCTCACCGTCTCCATATCATACCTGACATCGGGAAACACAGGCATCTACCAGCATCAGCACATGGCGATGATAAACAGGATGAAGGCATAGGCGCTCAGGGACGGTCCCTCCATATCCACCATGAGAGGATGCTTCCTCTCTCGAGCCCCAGCTTATCCTGAAGATGAAGGGACGGAGCATTGTCCACGAAAACGTTGCAGTACGGAATCCTTCCCTCCCCTATTGCCGTGTTGATGAGATGTATCTCAAGCGCCTCTCCAATCCCGTTCCTCCTGTACTCAGGAAGAACTGTCAGAAGTCCCATCGAACCCTCAGAGTGGAAACCTGCGAAACCCATGATGCTGCCGTCATCGGAGAAAGCACCGTAGAGCTTTCCGCTCTCCGCGGCATCCCTTATGTCATCCTCGGACGAGGTGGAGTAATGCTCCATGACAAACGGGACGCAATCAGAAGAAAGGGTCTTTATGGAGAAAGGCTTTTCATTATCCACTCTTCCTCCTCTCCAGGAGAGAAGATAGCAGGGAGTATCTCCCTCATAGCCGAGCTTCTCCTTCATATACGCCGCTGTCTCATCATCATGCACGGAATAAAGGCCGTACGGCTCTATGTGCCGCAGAAGCTCTTCCCTTTCAGGCCCGAGAACGGCAATGAAACGCGTGCCGCATCTGTGGCGGACTATTATCCCCGACGACGGGGAGAAGAACTCAATATCTCCGCTGCCAGCTGTGATCATATCGATGACATCAATACAGCTCAGCTCATCGGTTTTCCTGAGAAGCTCTGCAATCCCATCTCTGTCCATGAGATAAATATAGCTCATCCCTCTGTAGTTTCAAACAGGGATTTTGTGATAGATTATCTCCGCTATGGACGAGAAGAGCATACGAAACATCGGCATCATGGCACACATCGATGCCGGAAAGACGACAACCACCGAGAGGATTCTCTACTATACGGGAGAGAACCACAGGATAGGCGAAGTCGACAACGGCGAAGCTACGATGGACTGGATGAAGCAGGAACAGGACAGGGGCATCACCATAACATCCGCCGCCACGACCTGCTACTGGAGAGAACATCAGATAAACATAATAGACACCCCGGGACATGTGGACTTCACAGCAGAGGTGGAGAGATCGCTACGCGTTCTTGACGGGGCTGTCGGCGTATTCTGCGCTGTCGGAGGCGTAGAGCCGCAGACGGAGACCGTGTGGAGGCAGGCTGACAGATACTCAATTCCCCGCATAGCCTTCGTCAACAAGATGGACAGGCTCGGCGCCGATTTCTACAGGGTTCTGGAGGATATGAGGAAGAAGCTGGGAGAGTCTCCTGTGCCTCTCTTCATACCTGTCGGAAGCGAGAATGCCTTCTCAGGCGTGATAGACCTCATAAGGATGGAATATCTCACCTTCGATCCCTCCGATGACGGCAGGACGATAAACCGCTCCCCTATTCCTGAGAGCGAGGCGGATAACGCTGCAGAGTGGAGGGAGAAGCTGATTGACAGCGTCGCATCCTACTCCGATGATATCACGGAACTCTACTTCGAGGGAGAGGATATCCCCGCTGAAATGATAATCTCCACGCTCAGGGAGTGCACGCTGCAGAGGAAGCTACTTCCAGTGTTCGTCGGCTCTTCGCTCAAGAACATAGGCGTCCAGACGGTGCTAGACGGAGTCGTTGATCTCCTTCCCTCCCCTGTTGAGGCAAAGCCCGTCGAAACTATAAACGCTAAAAACGGAAAGACGGAAGAGCTTTCGCACAACACGAACGGCCCGCTCGAGGCCCTGATCTTCAAGATCCAGGTTGACCCGCAGGCAGGCCCGATGTGCTTTGTGAGAGTCTATTCCGGCGTACTGAAGAAAGGAATCTCTGTATATAACATCACAAAAGGCAAGAAGGAGAGAGTCAACAGGCTGCTGAGGATGCATGCCGACAGGCAGGAGGATCTTTCAGAACTCAAAGCCGGCGACATCGGTGTGATAATAGGCTTCCGCCTTGCGCAGACTGGAGACACGATAGGTGCGGAGAACCATCCCTATCTTCTTGAGAAGATGCAGTTCCCCAATCCCGTAATCTCCGTCGCGATCGAGCCGAGCTCCACCGCAGAGCAGGAGAAGCTCCACAAGGCGCTGGAGACACTTGCGATGGAGGACCCCACATTCTCATACAAGGATGATGCGGAGACTGGGCAGCTTGTCATATCTGGCATGGGAGAGCTCCATCTCGATGTCCTCGTCACAAGGATCAAGGACGATATGAAGGTCAACTGCCGCGTCGGAAATCCCCAGGTCTCCTACAGGGAGTGCATAAAGAACGAGGCATCCGGCACGGAGAGATTCTCAAGGACGATCGCGAACAAGGAGAACACAGCCGGAATTTCGATGACGGTGAGGCCCCTGCCTCCCAAGAGCGGAAACGTGCTCAAGATAACGGCATCGACAAGGGACATTCCGGAGGAGATCATCGAAGCTGTCAGGAACGGCGTGAACGGCGCCTTCTCAGGAGGAATCAGGTTCGGATACGAGTGCACCGACATAGAGGCGGAGGTAACCGCTCTGGAGTACGACGAGAACACATCGACACCGTTCGCGTTCACGTCATGCGCCGCAATGGCTTTCGACAGGATTGCCTCAGAGGCAGGCCCCGTGCTGATGGAACCTGTGATGAAAGTGCAGGTCTCCGCTCCCTCAGAGTACATCGGCGATGTTATATCCTCGATCACGCAGCGCGGAGGAATAGTGCTGAGCATGGAGTCCAGAACCTCCTCCGATCTCGTGACTGCAGAGGCTCCTCTTGAGAAGATGTTCGGATACACCACCGTCCTCAGGTCATCGACGCAGGGACGCGGTTCGTTCAGCATGGAGTTCTCGCACTACGCAGAGAAAACGAACTGAGTAAAAGCTCTTTTCCAGAAGGGGCGGTGCATAGCCGCCCCTTTTTCATGACAGCAGAATCACAGGACTGACTGCTTTATTTCAGGTGCAAAGAGAGGAACGCTGCAGCATCCTCCTGCATTTCAGGATAGAAGCCGTGCCCATGATCATAACCGCGGCATTGAAAAGCTGAGGCTGCATTCATCTCCTCATAAGCCTTCCCTGCCCTCTCTGCAAGCGAGCATACGCTCCATGACGGGAAGATGGGATCATCAGTGCCGTAAAGCATGAAGAGAGGCTTTGGAGCCATCATAGACACAACGGAATGCATATCGAATCCCGCTTTCAGGAAGCCCGGGATGTACATGGCAAAATTATGGTTGATGCGCTCTCTCTGCAGATCTCTGATCTCTGCGGCACCGCAGCTGCAGACAACGGCCTTTATCCTCTCGTCGTACCATCCCAGCCAGAGGGATTCCTGTCCGCCGAGCGAGTGTCCGCACGCTCCCAGCCTGCTCCCGTCCACCTCCGGAAGAGAAGAGAGCACATCGGCGGCACGGGAGAGATCGGAGATATATCTGGCCTGCAGTGTCGATCCGCGGAGAAGCACATCGATGAAAAGGTATCTCTCATAGGCCGCGCCGTCGATAAAAGGATTAGCCCTCCTCTCATACTCTGCGGGCCTGCGGTCCTCGAAACCGAGGCAGTCGGGACAGATCACGGCAAAGCCTGCTCTGCAGAGACGTACGCCGAAGCCTCCCGATATACTCTGATAGAATCCTGCCGCCTCCGACTTGCCGACAAAGTACTCGTCATTATGCTGGTGGCACGCGACGATACCTGGATGCGGTCCTTCTCCTTTCGGAAGAAGGAGCAGCGCGCTGACGCTCTCCCCGGGAGATACCTCATAGAATAATTTCTCCACGGAATACCCATCGGTATCCATGAGATGCTCACGCCTGACAAGCGGAGAGCCCTTCTCAGGGAAAGCGCCAAGAAGGCTCAGAAGTTCCGCCCTTCTCTCCGTCATACGCTTCCAAGCACCTTTCTGGCCCATGGGATGTCGTTCACCAGAACACCGTCGGCACCCATCTTCCTCCATGAAAGAAGATTCTCAGCACTGGTATAGCCTACATTCTCAGGTGGGCCGGCCATGATCCAGACCTTCTTGCCGGCATCATGCACCTTCTTTATCTTCTCCTCCGTCACCCACCCTTCCCAGAGGCGGATGAAATCGGCGGGGCCGTCAAGGAACTGGTCAAGAAGCGATTCGCTCTCCATGAAGGAAAGAACCTCAAGCCCCGGGGCATTCTTCTTGACGCACACCGCATCCTCAGGGCGCTGCACGCCTATTATCCACCTTCCTCCCTCAGCGGCGGCAAGTCTTTTCGCAAGATCCTCGAGAATCGCCCCCGTGAACTTGCAGTGGAAGAGCACAGCGGAGAGCCCCGAGGAGAGAATGTCATCAAGCGAGTGCGAGGAATATGCAGGGTCGGATGCATGGCGGAGCGCCATGAAGTCACGATAATCCATATCGCGGACAAGCCTGTCTGCTCCGAACATGCGCAGCGTATTCGGATCATGGCAGATAACGGGTATGCCATCCCTCGTGTACTGGACATCCATCTCGACAAGATCAGCGCCGTCCTCCATGGCCCTGCGTGCGGATGCGATCGTCTGCTCAGGATACACTCCTGGACCGGAGCGGTGAGCGATGAGTGTAAAAGACATGATTAAAACTCCTTTCTATCTGTTTGCCTGCAGTTTGGGATCAAGTTTATCCCTCAGCCAGTCGCCTACCAGCGATATGTCAAGAACGATGACGACTATCACAAGACTGGGAACTATCGCAAGCCACCAGTTCGTAAGCATATAATCGCGGCCGGCGCTGACAAGAACTCCGAGAGATGTGTCAGGAGGCTGGATGCCGAGGCCGAGGAAGCTCAGAGAACTCTCAAGCAGGATGAACGAGCTCAGCCTGAGCGTCGCCTCTACAATCAGGATCGAAGAGATGTTTCTCAGCACATGCTCGAAGAGAATGCGGACGCTAGATGCGCCGAGCGAACGGCTGCTCTCTATGAAGTCCTGCTTCTTCAGCTGCATGATCTGGCCTCTGATGAGGCGCGCAAATGTCGCCCATCCCGTGAATCCCATGATCATGACCATCGTCAGCTTATCTGAACCGAATACCGAGGCGAGCACTATGGCAAGTATCAGGAACGGAATCGAGAGACGGGCATCCACCACAAACGAGATGAGATAGTCCACCCATCCCTCATAAAGACCGCTGAGCACTCCCAGCAAAGTGCCTATCACAACGGCTATGGCCATCGCTGAGAGGCTGATGACAAGAGAGTTTCTCGTTCCGTAGACAAGACGGATGAAGAAATCCCTGCCCAGGCTGTCGGTGCCGAGGAGATACTCCTCATCGCCTCCCTCTGCGAATGCGGGAGGCTTCAGCCTGTTCATGATGTCCGTCTCTCCGAGGTCCACCGGAAACAGCACCGGAGCCAGCAGGGAATAGACGAGAATCGCGGCGAAGGAGATCATCAGGATAAGTATCATCGGCGGTATCGCATGCTGCTTCCTCATTTCCTGCCTCCTATGCATTGTCCCTGATTCTTGGATCAAGGAGTGAATAGCTGAGATCGACAATGGTGTTCATCACCGTGACAGCCACGGAGATGAGCATTACGCCATAGATCACTATCGGATAATCCCTCATCTTCGCCCCGTTTATCAGAAGCGATCCGATTCCGGGCCATGAGAATACCGTTTCAACGACAACGGAGCCTCCCACCAGCGTACCGAGCTGGAGTCCGATTACCGTAATCACCGGAATGAGTGCGTTCCTCAGCGCGTGCTTGATCAGCACCGTATGCTCCGGTACTCCTTTGGCACGCGCCGAATCAAGATAATCCTGCCTCAGCACATCGAGAAGCGAAGTCCTCGTGAGTCTTGCTATATTCGCCATCGGCGCAACGGCCATCGCGATGACAGGCATTATGTATGAGAGTGCGCCGTCCTCGCCTCCGCTCGGAAGCAGGCGGAGGACAAAGCAGAAGAGGAAAACGAGAAGTATTCCCAGCACGAAGTTCGGCAGCGTGGAACCGGCTACGGAGAGCATGATCGTGAAGCGGTCAAAGAAAGAGTTTCTCTTCACCGCCGCGACAGTCCCCAGCGTCACCCCCACTGCAGCGGCAAGAGCAAATGATATCAGGCCGAGCCTGACTGTAGCCCCCATGCGCTCCGCATAGAGTTCGCTCACAGGACGGAGATAGTTATAGCTCCGCCCCGCGTCGCCTGTGAAAAGACTCAGAAGCACATCGCCGTACTGCTCTATCAGAGGCTTGTCCAGTCCGAGCGAATGGCGCATCTCTATCCTCTGCTCCTCGGTGGCATCATCGGGGAGAATCCAGTCTGTCGGATCACCTGAAAGACGGGTGAAGAAGAAAACAAGCGTAAGAATGAAGAAAATCGTTACAGCCGCTTTCAGCAGCCGTTTCACAAGGTATTTCAGCATAATCCGGCATCTCCATCAAATAAATGACATGCGGCGTAGTGCCCCTTCCTGATCTCCCTAAGCTGAGGGACAGATGATGAGCAGATATCCATCGCTTTTCCGCATCTCAGCCTGAACGGACACCCGGAAGGAGGGTTGAGAGGACTTGGAAGCTCTCCTTCAAGAGGCTTCATATCCGTGTGAATGCGCGGATCAGGAATTGGAATCGAGCTGATAAGAGCCTTCGTATAGGGATGCAGTGTATCTGAAAAGAGTTCGTTCTTCCCTGCCAGCTCCACGATGCGGCCGAGATACATCACCGCTATCCTGTCCGAGACATGCTTTATCACGGACATATCGTGCGAGATGAAGAGATATGTCACGCCCTTCTCCCGCTGCAGTTCCCTGAAAAGATTCAGTATCTGGGCCTGAATCGAGACATCGAGAGCGGAGACAGGCTCGTCGCAGATGATGAACTCCGGTCCCAGCACGAATGCTCTCGCGATTCCGATGCGCTGTCTCTGGCCGCCTGAGAACTCATGGGGATACTTCTTCAGATCATCCTCGGAAAAGCCAAGCTGCTTCACAAGCGGCAGGATGCGCTCCAGCTTCTCAGCGCGGGAAAGATGCGTATGTATTCTCAGAGGCTCCTCGACTATGCGCCTCATGCACATTCTCGGATCGAGAGATGAGTAAGGGTCCTGAAATACCATCTGCATTGAGGTGCGTATTTCATTTATGGTCCTTTTATCCACCTTCCTGCCGCGGAAGAATATCTCCCCCTCCGTGGACTCTGAGAGACCGATCAGCATCCTCGAGAGCGTCGATTTTCCGCATCCCGACTCGCCTATCAGTCCCAGCGTCTCTCCCCTGTATATGGTGAATGATACGCCGTCTACGGCCTTGACCGTTCCCTCGGCATGGTGCGAGAGGAAGCCGCGGTTCACCGCGAAATGCTTTTTAAGGCCGCGGACATCAATCAGTGCTTCTCCGTTCACAGCGCAGCCTCCTTCTCCATATATCTGAAGCAGCGCACCTTCCTGCCGTTTTCCATCTCAATGAGCGGAGGCTCGCTTTCCGTACATCCCCTTTCGCTGTACGGGCATCTGCCGGCGAATCTGCACGATGATACCGGGTATGTGAAGCGCGGTACGGTTCCGGGTATGGAGAAAAGCTCCTCCTTGTCATCGGCAATGCTGGGGATGGCTCTGAGAAGGCCTTCCGTATATGGATGCAGCGGGGATGTGAATATCTCCATAGTCGTTCCCTCTTCCACGCACACTCCTCCGTACATGACCATGATGCGGCCGCACATCTGCGCGACGATTCCCATGTTGTGAGTTATCAGTATCATGCTCATCCCGTGTTCCCTGTTTATCGATCTGATGAGCTGGAGTATCTGAGCCTGAATGGTGACATCGAGGGCAGTTGTCGGCTCATCCGCGATTATTATGTCAGGATTGCACGCCAGAGCAATTGCTATCAGCACACGCTGCTGCATTCCTCCTGAGAGCTGATGGGGATAGTCCTTCAGCCTGGATTCGGGCGCGGGAATACCGACCATCTTCATCAGCTCTATGCAGCGTCTGTGCTTCTCCTCCTTGTTCATATCGGTATGGACTGAGAGGATCTCTGTTATCTGGTTCTCGATCGTATAGACAGGATTCAGGGATGTCAGAGGATTCTGAAAGATCATCGAGATCCTCGCTCCCCTTATCCTGTTCATCTCTTTAGGAGGGAGATGCAGGAGATCCATACCGTCAAAGACGGCCGTTCCCCCTGCGATTTCAGTATAGCTCCGGTCGATCAGACCGATGACCGACCGGGCCACGGTGGATTTCCCGCAGCCAGACTCGCCAACTATTCCCAGCATTTCTCCCTTCTCCAGATCGAGATCAACTCCATCCACAGCGGGAACAATGCGGTTTTTCGCCCTGTAGTACGTTTTCAGGCCTCTGATTGCGAGAATCCTTTCCATATCTCCATCCTTCCTGATTTGTTAGGCTTCCGTTCCCCAGAACGCATCCGCCCTGAAATTCAGAGTCTGAGAAGCATACGGGTGCCACTCAAGGCCGTCGCGCACGCCCCAGCACTCTACGGGATAGTACAGAAGGATCGCAGGAACCTCCTCGCGGAAGATGTCCATGAGCTCCCTTGCTGCCGCCTTGCGCTCCTCTTTGTCAAGAGAAGTCGTGAGCACATTGCCTGCATCGAGGAACGCCTGCGGCTTGTGTCCCCATCTCCACTCCTCAAGATTGCCCCAGAGCAGCCAGAGACCGCCTGCAGGATCGGGGAATCTCATCGAGTTGGACCAGTTGCGCACGATGGTGTCATCGTCCTCGCTGTCCTTGAATACCACGCGGCAGTTGACTCCGAGGTCCCTCCACATGTCGGTTACGGCCTCCGCGACCTCATTGCCGAATGTGTAGTAGCCGTTGCGGAGCTCGTAGGTGATCTCCTGACCGCTGTAATTGGATTCGGCAAGAAGCTGCCTGGCCTTCTCAAGGTTGTACTCCTCCACCGGATAGTCTGCGAAATACATATCGCCGAAATCGGGGTACTGGTGGCCGCGCGGCACTTCCGCCTTTCCTCCCCAGAAGGCATCGCTGAGCATCTGGCGGTCAACCGCAAGGGAGAGCGCCTGCCTGAGCTTCTTGTCATTCACAGGATTTGACGGGTCCTCTCCGTCGAAGTAGAACTCGATAACATGGATATTGGATATCGGGAGGCTGACGGCGTTCACGCCTTTGGCGTTCTCAACCACCGGTACCTGATCGAGAGGAAGCTGGGTGATGATATCGACCTCTCCAGTCATCAGCGCCGTGATTCTCGAGGATGCCTCCGGGTAGTTGATGTACTCGATCGTATTCACATAAGGCTTCTCGCCCCAGTAGTTCTCAGCCCTCTTCATCACGACCTTCTCAGGAGAGAATGACTCGACCATGAACGGGCCTGTTCCCACCGGATGAAGCGCGAACTCATCATCGCCGACTTCCGTGATATAGTCCGCGGGAAGTATCCATGCGCCCCAGCTTGATGCGATTCTTATTTCAAGAAGCGGGTCGACTACGGATGTGACGATGCGGCATGTATAGTCATCGATGATCTCAACATGGTCGATCGTGTTCATCAGCGACTGCGCCAGAGTGTTTCCAGGTATGTTCTTCTTAAGACGGTCAAATGTGAACTGGACGTCCTTCGAGGTGAACTTGTCGCCGTTGTGCCAGTAGACATCGTCGCGCAGCTTCAGTTCGAGAGTATAATCGTCGATTCTCTCCCAGCTCTCGGCAAGCATCGGCTTGAGAGCGTAGCTGTCGTCCTGATCCGCATATATGAGCGTATCGAAGATATTGAAGTGTACGCGTATAGTCGCATTTCCGACATTGAGAGTTGGGTCCATAGATGTCGGCAGTGAGGCCACGCCTATTCTGAGCGTATCAACGACATACTTTCCGTCTCCTGAGGACACCGCCGCAGACGATGCCGCTTCAGCTTCCTGGCTTCCGCCTGCAAAAATCATGCCTGCAGCAAGCAGCGCAAGAAGCAGTGCCGATAAGATTCTCTTCATAGAACTCTCCTTTGTACTGATGTACTGAGTTGCTTTTATTCTGCACATTTCCCGCCGGGATATGATTAACGCCGCGTTAAATGTCATTTATTTATCAATTAAAATTATCAATAAGCCTGTTAATGACAGGTTATTATGGCGTTTTTCCGTTGTCCAATATAGATAATTTATGGTATTTATAAATAAGAGTTATATATGGAATTTGCTGATCTCGAATACTTCATATGTGTCGCCGATATGGGCAGCTTCTCAAAGGCTTCCCGGCTTCTCCATGTAAGCCAGCCTGCGCTGAGCCTCGGAGTGAGGCGGCTTGAGAAAGAACTCGGCACGGAGCTCATAACGAGGTCGACAAGGCAGATGGAGCTTACAGATGCGGGAGAACTCTTCTGCAAGAACGCAAAGCTGATGCTGCATCAGAGAGACAGTACAGTATCACGCATAAGAAGCCTCTCCGCGCCTGAACCCGAGAGAATAAGGATCGGCATATCCCCCTTTTACAGCAAATACTACCTTCCGCGGCTTTTAAAGAAGCTCTCATCCATGCCCGGAATCAAATTTATAATCAAGGAACGCATATCGGCAGAACTTGAGAAAGGGCTTCTCAGCGGCGATATAGATATCTCGTTCGTACCGCTTGAGCCCGCCAGCAGCGATCTGGAATATAAGGTGCTCTGCATCGAGGAAATCCTCCTTGCCGTACCCAGAAGCTACGAAGTCAACTTACGGGCAATACAGGGAAATACATTGTCATACATCGATCTTGCAGAGGTGAAAGACCTGCCGTTCGTATCGCTGATGCCGATACAGAAGATAAGTTCTCTTATAACCGGAGTCTGTCTTGAGGCGGGCTTCACTCCGCATGTCGTTTATGAGACCCTCGACTGGGATACAGTCAACATCATGATCGCGAACGATATAGGAGTCGGCTTCGTTCCCGATATACTCTTTCACAAGGATGACGGAGAAAAGACTCCGAATTACTACAGAATAGCGAACAGGCAGGTAACAAGGCACTACGCCGCAGCATGGGCAAAGGGAAAGACGCTCACAGATGCGCAGAGCAATATAATAAAAATATTCCGCGAGTGCCTCTCGGAAACAAGGCCTGTGCTGGGATAATCTGAAAGATATATCGCTGAAGCAGTAATATCCATTCATACACATATTGAAACGGAATAGGTTTATTTTTATATAGTGGCAATCTGCAATTTTTATAATTAATAATACATTTATTATTATATATAAATGATATGTAAATATTGTGTTAATAATGGATTTTAATATTTATTTAATATCTGAATTATCGTCAATAAATGATGTATTTATCACGAAATGCATCAATAACTGTCTAAGAGCAGTGTGCGAATACCCTGCTCCGCTTTCATTGCAGATGAATATGATATCGGTACTATATGAAAGGCACTGCGGACATTCCTTCCCTGTTCCGTCCGATTTTCCTTTACTTCTCACCCGTGCGACCTTAACATTTTCCTAATAGCTTGATTTGTTTTCAAAAGGAGGATTCAGATGAGCGTCAATACCAAGGATATCAGGAACGTGGCAATCATCGGCCATAATGGTACGGGAAAGACGAACCTCATAGAGCAGATGCTGTTCTACGCAGGCGTTCTTTCCCGGGCTGAAACGGTAGATAGCGGCAAGACAGTCAGCGATTACACGGACGAGGAAATTCAGAGAAAGATGTCCGTTCACTCCACGCTTGCCTCAATGCAGTGGGACGGAAAGCAGATCAACGTGATCGATACTCCGGGTACCGGTGATTTCATCGGAGAGGCAATATCATCCTTCAGAGCAACAGAAGCAGCGCTCATGGTCGTAGATGGCAGAGAAGGTGCACAGATTGAGACAATCAAGCTCTGGAGAAGACTGGACGAGAGAAACAAGCCAAGAGCTGTATTCATCAATAAGATGGATAAAGAAAGAGCCAGCTTCAGGCATACAATAGATTCACTTGTCGAAGAATTCGGTGCACATTTTGTACCTGTAGTCATGGCACTCGGAGAAGCCGAGGAATTCCATGGAGTCATCAACCTGATTGAGAATCAGGCTTATGAATGCCATGAAGGCGGAAAAGAAACACCGATGCCGATTCCTGAGAAATATGCGGCAGTCGTCGAGGATTTCAGAAACAGACTGATTGAGAATGCAGCAGAAGGAACGGATGAGCTTATCGAGAAGTATTTTGCAGAAGGCACTCTGGAACCTGATGATATCAGACATGGACTGGCAGTAGGTATGAGAACAAACAGAGTCATACCTGTATTCTGCGGAGCAACTGATAAAGGTGCAGGCATTACCAGCCTTCTGAACTTCATAAAGAACAATTTCCCATGGCCGCTGGGAATCGAAGAGTATATCATCGGTCATGACGGAGAAGAGACAACACTTGAAATAGATCCTGAGAAACCGTTCTCTGCATACTGCTTCAAGACAACTATCGATCAGTTCTCCGGAAAGATGAGCTTCCTGAAGGTTGTCACTGGTGTTCTTACTCCAGACACAGATATCTACAACAATGAAATCGGCAAGAAAGCCAAGCCAGGAAAACTTTACAGAGCTATCGGCAAGAAGCTTGTCGAGACAGATTCTCTCGAAGCTGGCGATATCGGTATCATAACCAAGTGTGATATCGCATATACAAATGCAACATTTGTCGCAGGACCTGAATACAAAAGACGCTTCAGGCCTCTGAAGATGCCTCAGCCTGTCTACCAGCTGGCTATCAGCGCAGATGACAAGAAGAGCGAAGACAAGATGAATGAAGCCCTTCACCGCATTGCTGAGGAGGATCTTACATTCCAGGTCTCATTCAATGAGGAAACAAAGGAATCTATCATCGGAGGTATGGGTGAACTCCATATCGGCATGATCCTCGACAAGGTCCAGGAAAAGCAGAAGGTGAAGATCAATACACGCACTCCGCGTATTGCATACAGGGAAACTATCACCAAAGATTCCGGACTCTCTGAATATACACATAAGAAACAGACCGGTGGCCACGGTCAGTTCGGACGTGTTGTCATTGATATCAAGCCAACGGAACGCGGAGAGTATTACAAGTTCGAGAACGTCATCAAAGGCGGTGCAGTCTCCAAAGGTTATATACCTGGCATAGAGAAAGGCATCCATGAAGCTATGGAAGAAGGATATCTTGCAGGTTATCCGCTTGTGGATATTTCCGTCACGCTCATTGATGGAAAGGAACATCCTGTAGACTCCTCGGAAATGGCATTCAAGCTCGCTGCAAAAGGTGCTATGCAGGTTGCTCTCGGTAAAGCCGGATGTGTTCTTCTCGAACCATTTGTAAAACTCGAAGTCTTCATCGAAGATGAGTATCTCGGAGCTATCCTTTCCGATCTTTCATCTAAGCGCGGCCGTGTCCTCGGTCAGGAAGAGAAAGGACATGTTGTCTCCGTAAGAGCTGAGGTTCCGATGGCAGAGCTCCGCAACTATGCGATCGAGCTGAAATCCATGACTTCAGGTACAGGTTCTTTCGAAATAGAATTCGATCACTATGAAGAACTTCATGGAAAGCTTGCTGAAGATGTAATCGCAGAGGCAAAGAAAGCTAAAGAAGAAGCTCAGAACTGAATCTAAAAGAGGCTTGTTTCCGGAAGGAAGCAAGCCTCTCCTCTGTTTTGAGTCATTCATCTCCGGTGGATTGACACCGGGAATCCTGACTTTGCATCCTGAACCAGATCTCCTCATCCCCAACAGCAATGCATAGAAAAACTCTACATTACTCACAGCAGTAAAACAAGTAAAAAGTAAAGAGACACGTTGATTTTCCTGTCTAAAAACAGCTGAAAATCAAATTTGGGGAATTCCAGTTACAGATTTACTCAAACTGTAAAGTCAGGTTTTTCAAGCCAGATCTCATTAATAGGATGTTCGCTTTCCATTCCTTTCTGCTCAAACTTTGTTACAGGCCTCCATGTCACAGGAGGGGCAAAACCGCCGAACGGATTATACAGCAAAGGTTCATCTGCCGAGAATTCAAGAACTTCTTCCGCATATTCCTCCCAATCTGTGACCATGTAGATATATCCACCTTTGCGGATTTTCCGGGCAAGAAGGTGAAGGAATTCGGGGTTCATCAATCTTCGCTTATGGTGTCTCTTCTTCTGCCATGGGTCAGGAAAGAAGATATGGAATCCCTCTACAGATGAATCCGGAATCATATGATTGAGAACATCGACAGCATTGAAACGTATGATCCTGACATTCTCAATAGCCCTGTCGCCAAGCTGCCCAAGCAGATTTACAAACCCCTGAAGGAACACCTCTATGCCAATATAATTGAACTCCGGCCGCTTTATCGCAACTTCTGCCGTTGTATCACCATTTCCGAATCCTATTTCAATTACAACAGGATTATCATTTCCGAACAATGCAGAATAATCGAGAGGAGCATCCTGATAGAAGAAACCATATTTTTCCATATAGCGGTTTATGATTCCCGCACTCTTTGGAGAGATCACATTATTTCTCAGTACATAGCTTTTGATTGTCCTTTCCTTGCCATCTCTGAGTTCTATCTTATTAATATGCTCAAAGAGCTCTTTCTCATCCATCAAATCAATCTCCTTAGCTGTTCAAGAATGAACATTGCTTTATCTTTCAGCGACACAGCACCAGTCTGCATGCGCATATGTGTCATATTCCTGCTATCCATCTGCACCTTGCCATCCGACAGCCGCAGAAGACTGATCACCCTATCAGGATTGATAGCGGAAAGCTTTCCGAATTCGATATCGACAATACCCCTGTTCTCAGAAAGATGCACAATGGAAAGCCTGCGGCAGATAATCTTGATCTCCGCAATGCAGAATAGATTCTCCACCTCCTCAGGAAGCAGTCCATATCGATTCTCAAGTTCGCTTCTCAGTCCTTCAAGCTGACCTTCTGTCTGTATAGAAGCAATCTTCTTGTAAGCTTCGAATTTAGAAGCTGGATCGGTAATATAAGTATCAGGAATGAAGCCAGAGTAATCGAGCTCAAGAAGCACGCTGCTGTCACTCTCCTTCTCCGTATCTGTAAGACGATCGATCTCTTCCTCCAGAAGTTTCATATACATATCAAGTCCTACAGCCTCTAGATGGCCCGACTGCTCACGCCCCAGTATATTTCCTGCTCCACGGATTTCCATATCCTTCATGGCAACCTTGAAGCCAGACCCCAGAGCAGTATTCTCGCTGAGAACTCTCAGACGCCTTATGGCATCATCATTGAGCATCGATCTGTCCTGATAAAGCAGGTAGCAATAGGCTTTTCTATCTGAACGCCCAACCCTTCCTCTCAGCTGATAAAGCTGTGAAAGCCCGAATTTATCCGCATGATCAATGATAATCGTATTCACGTTCGGAATATCGATACCATTCTCGATGATTGTCGTAGAAACAAGAACCTGGATGCCTTCATACACAAAGCGATGCATGACATCTTCCAGTTCTCCTGCCTCCATCTGACCATGTGCAGACTCAACAATCGCATATGGAAGTTCCGAACGTATCATCTGAGCTATGGAATCGAGGTCCTCGATCCTGTTATGCAGATAGAAAACCTGCCCTCCACGTTCAAGTTCCCTCTTCACAGCTTCGGTGACAGTATTCAGAGAAAACTGATCTATGACAGTCTCTACAGGCTGTCTCTCACGGGGAGCTGTTGTCAGCAGTGACATATCACGGACCTTCAGCAGAGACATGTAGAGGGTACGAGGAATAGGAGTAGCGGAAAGCGTGAGGGAATCGACATTCGTCTTCATCTGCTTGATCCTCTCCTTATCCTTGACACCGAAACGCTGTTCCTCATCGACAACAAGAAGTCCAAGATTGCTGAAATGAACTGTATTCTGCAGGATTCTATGAGTTCCGAAAAGCACATCGACACTCCCATCTTCCACACCTTTCAGAACCTTCTTCTGATCCTTGCCCTGCACAAAACGGGAAAGGATGGCTGCATTGACAGGAAAAGAGCCAAGTCTCTGGCGGAAGTTATTGTAGTGCTGCTCTGCAAGAATGACTGTGGGAGCTAAGAAAGCCACCTGCTTGCCGCTCATCACAGCCTTGAAAGCTGCCCGGAAAGCTATCTCAGTCTTTCCATATCCGACATCTCCGCAGACAAGGCGATCCATGACCTTCGTCGATTCCATATCTTTCTTTATATCTTCGATACACCTGAGCTGATCCGGGGTTTCAGTGAATGGAAAGGATGCTTCGAACTGCACCTGCCAGTCATTATCCCTGACAAACTGATACCCTTTCACTGTTTCCCGTTCCGCATAGAGATGCACAAGCTCCTTCGCAAGAGCTTCTGCATTCTTCATCGCCTTCTCTTTCTTCTTGCTCCAGGATTGTGAACCTAGCCTGTCGACTTTCGGCGGACGTCCATCATTGCCGATATATTTCTGAACGAGATCGGCCTGTTCGATTGGAACATAAAGAAACTCATCATCTGCATAAGCAATCTTTATATAATCACGCTCAGTACGGCTTGTCTTGACCCTGTCGATTTTAACAAACCGGCCAATACCATAATTGACGTGGACGACGTAATCACCTTCTTTCAGCTCAACAAAAGAATCTAGAGGAGACGATGAGACTGTCTCCACAACTGCCCTCTGGCGCTGTTTTCTCCGTCCGAATATCTCGCTGTCGAGAACAACGAGAAGCGAAAGTGCTTCTATCTGGAAACCTGAGGAAAGCTCGGAGACTTCGATTCGTACATCAAAATCCCTCAATACATTCTCGAGCCTTTCCCGCTGGACGACGGAAGGAGCGACAACCACGACCTTCCAGCTGTTCTTAAGGAGAGCACTGATATCATCCTTGAAATACGTGACATTACCGAAATAGGAACGTGAGGAAGTCACACCGAAGTGATAGTATGAACTCTCCGATATATCATGAATGATGAAAGCCTCGGAAAGCGATGAAGAGAAATCCTGCCATGGGAAAAGAAGCTTATCTGGAACAGGTGCCGAAGCATCGCTCTTGTAAGCCTCGTTGAATCGGGCACGAGCCTCATTCTGCACAGCCTTCCAGCTGGTTTCCAGCCTTTCCGATCCGAGAAGCATAAAGTAATCATCAGCAGTGATATAGCTCTTCATTGTGGAGAAATGAGGACTCGAATCACCGCTTATGAGCGGAATAGTGACGCGTGGCATCTCCTTGCCGCTCTTCTGGGAAAGGGGATCGAACTCTGCAATGCGTCCTATCTCATCCCAGTCGGCATAGATTCTCACAGGATTATCGAAAGAGAATGGGAAAATATCCATAACCTCGCCACGGATGGAGAAAGAACCAGCTTCATAGCAAGTCGGAGCACGATAATACCCCGCTTTGATTAGCTCTTCTGACAGTTCCTGCGGCTTGAAGCTATCTCCTTTTCTGATTCTGAGAGAAAGGCTCTCCAGACTCTCCGGAGACATCACAGGAGAAACGAATGCACGGAGAGAGGTGACAATAATCGCGCTTCTGGCCTCTTTTATACGGTCCAGAGCTCTCTTCTGGCTGTATTCGGAGGATGTAAGTGTGAAATCTGAATATAAGAGTTTACCATTTGAAGGGAGGAAGATGCTCTCCACACTGGTATTGTCTGAGAGATCCGAAAAAAGCGTTGAAGCAGACTCTTCTGTAGCCGCTATGGCAAAAACACGCCCGCCCCTCCTGGCTGCAATCAGCTCCACAGCCCTTGAGAGGGGATAGAAATCCAATCCATCAGCCCTGACAATCCCAGAGCCTTTTTTCACAGCCTGCTTTACTGCAGGATTCTTAGCAATGTAATCTGCAACGAAATCCTGAATCTTCCGTTCCACTCGACCGACTATATAAGATTAATCGTTTTCGGACAATAATGCCTTGCATGTATACCGCGGCCATTGTTAGAATCTGATAATGCTCGATAAAACGAAACTCGATATACTCGCAGATGAAATAGAAGAAGCCGGACGTTATGCATACGCCATGCAGAAATCCGTGCATCGCTCATTCAAGAAAGATGGGTCTGTACTCACTGAAGCTGATACAGCCATCAGTCACAGAATCATAGAGAAGATACATGCTCTTTTCCCCGAAGCTGCTGTCATCAGTGAGGAGGAGGATACAGAGAATGCGGAAAACGCAGAATGGATCTTCATTCTTGACCCTATCGATGGAACAGATGTCTATTCACAGGGTATGCCTGCATTCGCAGTTTCACTGGGAGTTCTGAACAAAGAAAGAGAACCTATTGCCGCTTACATTGCAGCACCGCGCTTTGGTATCGGAGAAGAAAGCCTCTTCATCCGTCTGGACCCAGATGGCAGACCAACGATAAACGGCAGGGAACTGACACTTGATGGAGACAAAGACAGTGTAAGCGAAATCATGATGGGATCCAAAGGAGCTCATGAGATGGATTTCTCCTCATTCAAGGGAAAAGTGAGAGTACTGGGTTCCACAATTCTCCACATACTTTCTCCAGTGCTTTTCCCTTCCGTAGAGGGCGTCATCGTGCAGAAATGCTTTGCTTGGGACATAGCATCCTCGCATGCTGTAATAAAAAGCCTTGGAATGGATCTGGAAGATGAATACGGAAATCTCTTCACATACCGTGATGAGTTCATCTTCTCAAAGAGAATGCTTTCATCAATCCTCTATGGAGGAACGGAAAAGACAAGGAAAACGCTCAGAGAAACTCTGCCGCCTCTCTGATTTCCGCTTCTTGAAGATTGAACTTTTCAATCACTTCCTGAAGGAAATCCCGCCGGACTGATATGTACAGATCGACAGGTTTCTCAGCCAACGCTGAAAGAGCGGGTGCAAATCCCTTTCCATCCAGCTCCAGACGGCCTATTTCGTCAATGAAAACAGAGCCAGAATCTATCTTAACAAGGTCCTCTGAAGCTTCTTTGAACAACGCTGCATCATAATTCCAGCGGCCGATTATTTCCGTAAAAAGCGGAAAAGCCGTCATCAGGAGCCGCTGAGAGCCATCATCAAGATTCAGAAGATAATATTCATCGCCTTCATGCAGCGAAAGGAAACCGTGAGGGGAAGAGATAGAAGATGCGATACGGCCAAGCGCAGTTGTCTTCCCCTCTCCTTTTCCTCCGGTAATTATTCTACAGCTCATCGGAGAGGAATGCATTGAGAGCCTCATAAGCCCTGGAACTCTCATCCTTGCGCACGACAAAAGTCAGAACATTCATTGTCGATATGACTTCAATGATGTTTATCCCCTCCCAGGCAAGCTTTCTCGCAGCAAGATAAAGAATACCAGGCGTCTGCAGGAAATCACCCTTAAAGACAATTGTTATCGCAACAAGATCGGTGAAACGATGTATGACCTCGCTTTCTTTTATTATTGCATCGACTTCGCTGCGGTATCTGTCAGAGACGGAGAGTGAAATCTCATGGGAACCGATGGAAACATTCAGAAAATCACCTTCGGAAGGTTTCACAAGCCCATAGAGGCTCATCAGGTTATTGGCGCTTTCATCACTGCGACGAAGATTCACATCATAGATATTTGTCTTCATGGAAATCTCGAAACGGATTTTTCCTTCCATATTCTTCTGCCCTGCGATCTGATTATCGAGTTCAGTCTTAAAACGTCTGGAAGCCATGATGATCGCAGCCTCGCTGACGGGATTGCCGTACATGTTCTCCACATCGCTTCTTATGAATCTGGCAAGATTGGAAAATGAGATGAGATCAAGACTCATCATCTCTGCAATGAACGGAGAACGATTGATAACTTCTTTAACACAAGCGGCAACTGAGAGCGCCATATGACCTCCTATGTTATCTTTACAACAATAATGTTATGAACATAACAATTGATGTCAATATGGGACAGAAATTTTCTGTGTTTTTTATGACAATGTGATATCATACCTCTATGCGATGCCCAAGATGCGGAAAAGACAATGACAAAGTACTCGAATCAAGGTCCAACAGAGAAGGCACTTCAATAAGAAGAAGGCGGAAGTGTCTTGAATGCGGACACAGATTCACAAGTTATGAACGCATCGAGGAAAAGCCTATAATCGTTATAAAAAAAGACGGACGGCACCAGCCTTTCGATATCTCGAAGGTTGAGAGAGGTATCAGACAGTGTACGGAAAAGCTCTCCATTACACAGAACGAGATCGATGAAATCCTTCACAATATCGAGGACAGCATCTATGAAATGGCTGGAACTTCAAATACCGTAACCAGCCAGCAAGTCGGAGAAGAGACACTGAGACAGCTTTACCCTGTATCCAGAGTCGCATATGTACGCTTCGCTTCCGTCTACAGGGCTTTTGATGACCTCGATCAATTCATAGAGGAAATCGAGAATCTGGCGAAATCCTGATCAGATAGCATCGAACCATCTGCCAGTTGCAGAGTGCTCTATCTCTTCATTGAGATGATCAGGCTTCAGTATCTCGTTAGCGCAATCAAGGCAGAAGTTATCAGTCATGCCAGCAATATAATCCATGATCATGCGCTTGTCCGACCCCTCATGTTCCATGTACTTCGGATACATCTGCTGGGCATGGTTATAAAAACCAGCTGCTAGCATGTTATGCTCAGCCATGTATCCATTCTCATCCAGATGATAGGACTGATAGAGGTCCTCCAGATAATCCGCAATCAGATGCAGGAGTCTTGTGAAGTATCTGGTATAGCCATTGAGAATCTCTGAACGATAGATATATCGGTAATTGAATTCTGAAAATGCTTCGACAGCTTCAAAAATCTCCGGAGAGAACCCTATCCCATCTTCACTTGCCCCGCTTATTATGTCATTGACTAGCGTATTGATGATGCTGCTGTTGGAGGCCCCAAGCCTCTCTGTGACTATCTCAGGCAGCTCATGGCCCTTGAGTATTCCCAGCCTTGAAGCATCTTCCCAGTCCCTTCCCAGATACGCGATAGAATCAGAAAAACGGACAACAGCCCCTTCGAATGTCGCAGGAACAAGACCTTCTCGCTCAGTGACAGAGTCCAGATCCCTGACAACACCTGTAGGTCTGATTCTCATCCGCAGGCTCTCTCCATTGTGGCAGACAATACCATCTCTGACTGCATATGTCAGATTAAGTCCATTTCCGTTATTGGAGAGAAAATCGACAACACGCAGCGAATTCACCTCATGCTCGAATTTTCCCAGCCCCCTTTCTTCAGACATCTTCGAGATAATTCTCTCCCCGACATGGCCGAATGGAGTATGCCCAAGATCATGGCCCATGCCGATAGCCCAGGCCATCTCAGTATCCAGTCCAAGCGACCGGCAGATAGCGGAAGCAATTGAAGCAACATGCAGCACATGCTCCATCCTTGTGCAGATATGATCATTGGATGGGGCAAAGAAAACCTGGGTCTTATGCTTCAGTCTTCTGAATGGAGAAGAATGGATGATAGCTGTGGTATCACGATAATACGGGCCACGCCCGTCTTCTTTCCTTTCTCTGGCTCTGGAGCGGAACGCATCAAGTTTGGAAGAGTCTCTGTATAGTTCCATGAAAACATGCTACCATACAGAAGAGGCTGAAGAAAGAGTGATAGTATACATCATCCCTATAACCGCATTGCTTCTTTCGTTCATGGCGCTTCTGGCGTCCATGCGCTTCATATTCTCCAGGCAAGGACTATATTGGATATTCCCGGCTATCATATCTCTTCTGCTGTTCTTCCAGAATCTGGATACGCTTCTGATGCTTGGAGCAGAAGGCATAACTGAATTTTCCTATACATTCAGGAATTTCTCCCCGTTCATTCTCGCATTCCTCTGGTATATGATGATTGTCGTATTCCACTATGCGCTGAAAAAGACAATACCGGAGAATAAGTTCGCCAGCGATGCCAGGAAAAACAGAGCCGAAGCTGACTATCTGATGAAAGTCGAGATGAGACAAGCAAAACATATCAGGAACAAAAAGAAAGAAGAGAATGAGAACAGCTCATATGTCCCTGCTGTTCCTGAATACAGAATGCCAGAAGATGACTGAGAGGAGGTCATATGAAAAAGTCTATAGCGCTCTTCATTTCAATATTGATTGTTCTTACCCCGCTTGCAGCCTCCCCTGATCTGTCAGAATTATCCGATGAAGCGAGATATGAATATATAAAGTCCTCCCTCTCAATCCAGACAAAAGAGAACAGTTACAGCTATGGTTCCGGTATCGGAGACATCCATCCCTTTGGCTTATACACAACCACTGTCTGGTCAGCAGGAACAACAGAGACAGAATGGACTCCTTACAGAGGTGCGAACGAAATCTCCAAAGCTGAGTTCTTTTACCTTACCGGCGAAGATGAGATATACAGGGAATTCCAGGAAGGAATGAAGACAGAGAAGGCCATGCACACAGCAGGCTGGTCTATCTTCGGTGTTGGCTTAGGGCTGGGAGTGGCACTGCTTGTAGCTGGCATTGTTCTTGATGATTATTCAAATCCAGCTCTCACGTTATGGTGCTATGCTGGAGGAACGGCTGCAGCTGTCATAGGTCTAGTAGGACTTCCTCTAGTCTACTGGGAATACGATGACAATATCTCTGTTTCCTTCGCAATTTCCCTTGCAGATATCTACAATGAACGGTTAGCTCAATCATTGAAATAGAAGGTTCTCATGAAGAAAGTTCTAATAGTAGTGCTTTCCCTTATATTGCTCTTCTCCTGCAATATGGGAGGGGTAAAACAGATTGATGTAGAAAGTATCTCTCTAATTTCTTTCAAATGTTTATAAATAATGCCGCACGAAAACCTGTCAGGCTTGTCTTGGTCGTTGACACCTTATAACATTCATTGATAGCTCTGAAGAGCGAAATACAATGACTTATAAATTAATAAAAATCATTTATTATATGATTTTTATGGACTTAAAAATCATTTGTTATTATCATGAGGATATGTATAGAAAAATCGAGAGGACATTGCTGCAATGGAAGAATGAATCTGGACGAAAGCCTTTGCTCCTTACGGGGGCAAGGCAGACTGGAAAGACATTCACAATGAAAGAATTCGGAAAAAATGAATTCGATTCTCTCATCTTCGTTGATTTTGAGAAAAGTCCGAGAGCAAGAACAATCTTTGATAGAGATCTTGAACCAGAAAGCATTATTGCACAGCTGGAAATACTCACAGGTCAGCATTACATAGAGAACAGAACACTTATAATCCTCGATGAAATTCAAGCATGCCCGAAGGCAATTACCTCACTGAAATATTTCTATGACAGCAATAAGGATTATCATATAATCGGAGCAGGGAGTCTGCTAGGTGTGGCACTAAAGCGTGATGACTTCTCATTTCCCGTCGGCAAAGTGAAGGAAATCAGAATGTATCCGCTGGATTTCGAGGAATTCCTCTTAGCAGGCGGAAAGGAACAGCTAAACAAGGAGTGCAGGAATGCATTCCTGTCCTGTACCCATCTCCCTGTATTTCTCCATGATGAGCTGCTTTCGCTTTATCGTGATTACCTCATCGTAGGAGGAATGCCTGAAGCTGTTGTCACATACCTTGCCAGAAAAAGCTATATTGAAGCCGAAGATATACAGGCTCAGATACTATCAGATTACAGATCTGACATTGCAAAATATGCGTATAATTCCGATAAGCTCCTTGCCCAGCGCGCTTTCGATACAATTCCGATTCAGCTTGCAAAGGAAAACAAGAAGTTCCAATACAATCTGATTAGAAAAGGGGCAACATCCGCAATATTCGGCAAAGCATTGGAATGGCTTACTGCAGCAGGCCTGACCCTCAGGTGCAGAAAGATTGAAATCCCGGCCCTTCCAATCAAAGCATATGAAGATTTGTCCTCATTCAAGCTGTATCTTCTCGATACTGGCTTGTTGATGAATATGTCAGGGCTTCCCGCAGAGAGCATTCTTAACCAGATCGGAGAACGATTCATAGGAGCACTCGCAGAAAATTATGTCGCTGCGTCATTAACAGCTAATGATATCCCCCTATTCTACTGGGAATCATCGGGACAAGCGGAAATCGATTTCATAATCCAGTGCGGTACAGCTATCATCCCCATTGAAGTCAAAGCCAGCAGCCATGTCCGATCAAGAAGCCTTTCAGTGTACAGGAACAGGTTCAATCCTGTTCTCAGCATCAGGATTTCTACAAAGAATTTTGGCTTAGAAGATGGTATTCTCTCCATTCCTCTATATAGCACCTGGCTAATATGTCCTGATTCATTGCATGATATTCTTGAAAAATGCTGTCATTTGTCATAATCAGTTTAGTTGCAAAGGCAAAAGATTCTTACAAGAGGTCTTTATATGAAAAAACCGTTTGATCTGAAAGTGAAATCATTTTCCCTAATCATCCTGTTGATAATCGGGACTGTCATCATTTCTTCCTGCAAAGCAGTGGCAATAGCGGAAGATATACCAAGTTCGAAGCCTACTGTAAGCGAAGATGGCTCAATCACATTCAAGAAGTTTGAAGAGCATGAGACAACGGCATTATCAAAGCCGATAGAAATCACTGATAGCTCAGCAGAGTTCACATTCAAAGGACTTCAGGCGGGAAAAACATATGCAATCTATCCCTCTTCATCACACAGTCTCTCTACAGCGGATATAATTATCGGTGATAATGAAGAGACAGGAAAAACACCATTCATTGAGACAGCAAGTGGAGTACTGCTCTTTGTCGCAACAGGGAGCGAGATGACATTCGCAGCCTCTGATCTTGGACTCAGAACAGGAGATTCATTCCAGACAACTCAGATTAAAGCCAAGCCGATCTCTTCTTACGATGAGATGGTTATCACAGCCCATGATGAGGCAATTATAAAAGACGGCATCAGATACATCGACAAGATCTACACACTCAGCCCACGGTCTTTCTTCACAGATCCATCAGGAGTTGCTTTCATGACTATCCGGAAAGGAAGCTCCTCTAATACAGATACAGATGAAGGAATCATCAGCGAAAATAATGAACGTCTATATGCAGATGGGCTTTTGGATTTAAGTGCCTATGACACAATCACTGTTTACCAGATGGTACACACAGAACGCATGTCCGATGATTTCTCAAGAAAACTGATTCTCGTACACCCGGAGAAACTTAGCCTGAATACACCGCAGACACTCCAATCCGAGATGCTTTACATAATTCCACA
>CALXLV010000041.1 GCA_944389295.1 uncultured Spirochaetaceae bacterium
TATCTCCGATACTGTGTGCCCGCCTTCAATGATGCTTTTCGCTATTTCCAGCTTCTGTTCATCTGTAAGTTTCATGAATTTACCCCTTCCATTGAACTTCTGTCCAACAAAAGGGGTTCACATCACGATCCGACCAAAGATTAGCGCGGGTATCCAAAACTAATTAAGGCCAGAGCCGTCTATCGGCAGTGCCTCTTTGTGATTTTATTATCACAGCATCCATCGGCAAAGTCAAATGCAGAGCCGGATGAATATCTTATCATCATAATTATGATTACTTCTCCATTGTAAAACATATATACTGCAAATGGCACTGCCACAGAATGGTGGACGGCTGGCCTCCTGATATACGGTAATCGGATGTCGGGAGCGTTGCTTCCCGACTCTTCGTAACGCTGAGGAAGGAGGTGATGCCTATGGACTCTTATCAGATACTGATGGTTGTATTTACGGTCATCGGACTTTTGATTGCATGTTCAAGGAAATAGCCGCCCGGGTCTAATCAAGCGGCTATTCGATTAGCTTAATGGTGAGGTCAGCCGTTCATCGGCAGTGCCTCTTTGTGATTTTATTATCACAGCATCCATCGGCAAAGTCAAATGCAGAGCCGGATGAATATTCTATCATCATAATTATGATTACTTCTCCATTATAAAACTTATATACTGCAAATGGCACTGCCATGAAGTTGGTGGACGGTAGCCTCTCGTAACGGTAATCGGATCGTGAGGCGTTGCCTCTCGATTCTCCTGCAGACTTTGAGAGGTGATGCTTATGGATGATACGACCTACTATGTATTGGTGATTGTTCTTATGATCATCGGGCTGGTAATCAATCGGAAATAGGTAAGCCGCCCAGCTCCGCGAAAGCTGAACGGCTTGTTCGTTCGTAACTAGCGAGGCTACCGTTCATCGGCAGTGCCTCTTATTCATATTATAACCATTGTTCCCGAAAAAAAGTCAATTTTCCCAAAATCTCTGGGGAATTTTGGTTTATTCAATTTATTATTGTGATTTTCATACACTTTTCATAAAAGTATGATCATTGCTATCGCGCTTGATAATGCTATATTGTAAATGAGAGGAGGATGAGATGGTTTATGATGCAATTGATGTAGCAAGATACATTGTAAATAAGTTTAACTCGCAAGATTACATCATCAATGGATATACCATATCCAACATGAAACTACAAAAACTCCTCTATCTTGCACAAGCCTTTTTCCTCATTGAGAAAAATGGTGAACCTTGTTTTCGCGACAAGATAAAAGCATGGGCTTTTGGTCCGGTAGTCCCCGGTGTCTATCATGAATTCAAATGCTATGGGAATTTGCCAATCCCCGAAATCAAAAGCTATCTGGAGTATAATCCGAACAACCCTGCAGAAATGAGGCGTGTTATTTATCAATCGAATATTTCTGCAGAAGATAAAGAGCGGCTTGATGCAGTCATAGATGCTTTCAAAGATTGGTCAGCTATAGAACTTATGAATCTCACACATACACAAGAGCCATGGATAAATGCTTATGGTGGTGGGCATTCATATAATGATGAGATCACCAACAGCTCAATAATACAGTTCTTTGAAAAGGAGTTGAGCCGTAATGGACAAAAGTAGGGCGAGCTGGCTCAATACCGCCTCTCCAAAAAGAAATGATCTTGGCTCTGATAAATCCGCAGAATGGAAAAAACTCATGGATGAAATCATCAAGTCGCTAAGGTGTCCTGATGATCAGTATGATCCAATCAATACAATAGAAAAAATAGACCCTCTTGCCGATTCTCCGTTTAGCCGTCCAATGTATTCATACCTTTCCACAGAAGTCTTGAAAGTTGAAGAAGACATGGACGACGAAGAAGGAAAAGAACAGGGATATCTCATTAGTAATTGCCAAAGGTTATTTGAATATACGTTTGCGGAATGCAATAAAGATATGATTGCGGAAAAAGGATATAACGTCGAAGCGATGCAGAAAATGGTAATGCGTATATACGACGATCTCAATCTCGCAAGTATTCAGAACAGGGCAATTGCATTCAATTTTGAGGCATTTTCAAAGAAAGTAGCTAAAGATGCCAGTGACGAGATGCAGGAAAATATCAAAGAAATGCAGAGGACCTATATTTCCGCTTTTGCTGTGCTTGCCTCGATTCTTTTTGGATTGGTTGGTGGAATTGCTTTCTCGTTTGAAGGAATTAAGCAAGGTGCAGCATCTGGAAGTATTTATGGGCTCCTTGCTGTAATAAGCCTTCTTGGATCATTCTTTGTGGCAATATTCTCTTCATTGGTATGGCTTATCAGCTGGCTTGCCAACGACAAAAGGAATAGTCTGAATAGAAAAATAACAGGAAATCCCATATTACTACCCATAGCAATTGCCCTATTGATGCTTACTGCAAGTTTCATTTTTGCAGGCTTGGATATTAGCAAATAAGCGTCAACTACCTATCATTTAGAATTCAGAACCTTCCAAAATGTAAAGTCTCTATATATAAAACATCCACTGGACATTATTCCCCATGAAGCATATATGTAGTATCTGGACTTGCCGGCATGAGGAGATTCTCGTTTCCGATATAATTAGCTAGTTCTGAAGGGTACATATTAAAATTATCAAGCACTACCGCTGGCGTTGTTACCTTCTGCTCAAAAAGAAAACGATAACCTTCCTCTATGTAATATGGTTTTTCAGGCTCAATGCTGTCATCTAAAGGTTCTACCTTACGCCAGCCTTTCTTAGACAGTTCTATATTCATACTCTCATATTGGTTGTCTGATATAAGATACAGATCAAGCAATCTTCTTGCACAAGCAGCAATGCTCACTCCCCATTGTTTTTTCAAACTGAGCAATTCGGAGAATGTTCTTTTGTGAACACTTTCCACAAAAGCCCTATGCGGCATCAGAAATGCCGAGGCAAATAAATTTGCCTGTCCTTCTATGTCTTTTGTCTTTTTAATATAATCTTCCTTATCTAAATAATGGTGCAAGACAATATGCCCCAGTTCATGAGCTAAGGTGAAACGCCGTCGAAAATATGTAGTCTTATTTGAAGTTATCACAAACCCAGATTCTCGCTCGGAACCATCAAAATATGAACAACTGTTTACAGATTCTATCCTGCTTGGCATATCAAGCCTAGAACATATAATCCCATGATTCTCCAGCAATATCGTCATATTCCCAATTGCAGATTGTCCAAGTCCCCAATAATCACGAAGACGTAGAGCAAGAGCCTCCACATAATCAGAATCATTCAAATTACTTCCATGATCCTTTATTATGTCTGATGGTATATCTATATCTCGCTTATTAATGAATGAAAAAAGATATTGCGCGACATCCTTGACTGTAGAAACTTTCACATCTACAGAGGCATTATCAAGATTAGCTCTTGAGGAGAAACTGCGATATGTAAGCACCGTAGTGTCTATATAATCCCTTTTTATAGGAGTATAGAAAAAGCGTTCCGGCCTCTTTAATGCCCAAGAAAGTCTCACTATCGTATCGCGCTGAGGATACCGAATCCTTCCATTAGCAAGATTGGAAACAGTAACCCTTGATAAACCGGACATATCTGCCAATTCGCCTATACGTATTCGTCTATCCTTACATGCCTCCTGCAATCGGACCGGCTGAAATTGCATCATTGATTATCTCCATTACTGCTCTTCTCGGCTCTTTTAAGGACAAATTCCGTATTTTTCTCAGCTTTATCCCGCATTACCGAAAGAGAGTCTAATATAACATCATTACGATCTTTCTTGAAAAGTTGTAGTTCAGAAAAGGCGCCCGTTCTCGACACAATCGAAAGATTAACAAGCTGATGATCATACAGAGAAAACACAAGAAAACCTTTTGGCCTACCCTTCTCTTTATCTGGATAAATACCAATTCCTCTATCAGCGAACAATGGATATGCATCATATGTATCATTCTTGATTGACCGATACAGATCATTTTGAGAGCAGACCCTTAAATCGACATCGGGGAAATGAAGAATATAACAATTATAATAACCTTCCTCGAATTCGCAGGAGGGGGCAATATCTTTCAAGTGGGTTTCTATAAATGAGCGATATATGGTAGGAAATGAATTCTTTTCAAGGGCTCTGATAGCATACAATGAGCTTCCTAATGAATAAGCCGCTTCTGCCTCAACCAACGATTCGAGTGCAGCTTTTCGTATTGCTTCCTGGTAAATGTGAGATATAATATCAGCCACTACAAAGCTCCTTTACATTACAAATTTATGTAATAGCGTAAAGAATATTACAATATTCATGCATATCTGTAAAGAAATATGATTCACGATATCAGTTTCGAGAGAGAAAAAAAATGTCTTTTTGTTTGAATATATAGTTGCATAAATATCATATAAATGATACTATATAACCATGAAGGAGGTAGCGCTTATGGATGAAAAACAAAAAGACCGGCTGGCAATAGCTACTTTGGTGGTCAGCATAATCCAGACGGTCATCGCAATCCTCGCCTTACTTTAGGCGGGTACAAATCGGAGGGAGTTACAGCTCCCTCCCCTATAGATTATTCCAAGACAAGAAAGGAGTCAAATCATGAGGGATAAAATACAGATGGCAACACTCATTTTGCAGATCATCAACTGTGTACTGCTTATAGCAATATTGGTGGATTAAGCCATGGAAGAAAAAAGCAATGCCCGGGGCGGCGCACGCCCCGGAGCCGGCAGGCCACGGGGGATAAAAAAACCATATGCGCAGATTGTCTGCTCTGTCCCTCTTGAGTATTCTCAGAAATTGAGGGCCATGGCAGAAACTGAGGGATTATCTCTCAGTAAGATGCTCCAAAGAATAATTGATTTTTATGAACAGAGAAACAAAGGGGGTGCGTGAGCCTTCTAGTTTCATCCATTTACTCAGGCATGTCTTCCTTTATGGCCTTTTCAAAAGATTCAATCTCTTCGTCTGTCCAACTACACGGCGTAATGTCATCGAAGATGATTGAAACACATTTCATAGGAACAATCTGCGCATTTAGTCTCCTGATGCTTCTCGCAATATGCTCTAATATCTTTTAATGTTATCATCATTTCATCCTTTCGAGAAATTCCAGCACAAGCGGAGTGATTACCAGTGCGGTAGCTGATGCCTTATAAGCTATCACTATAAGGAAATCCCATATGCATGGAGGTATCCCCTCTGATGAAAAATTCACAGGCATTATCAGACATCCAATAATCAGCGAAAACCATCTTGCAGTTGTCATAAACCCCTCACCATTGCCTGATAGAAAAGTCTAGAAGGACTATCGTATCCGTCCCCTGCTGGTAAATGTTCAACAGCTACTCCACCGCGCGGCATCCAACCGCCTTTCATGGCCTTACTCACTAAGTTGGATAGGTTTTTGATTGATCCATGAGCTAATATACAGTACTCCTCATTATCAGGATCGGCCGATTTTGAATAATTAGCCGTGTCCTTATTATCTGAATTAGCCGCTTCTGAATAACAAGACTCTGATATGCACCCATAAAAGGTAACACTTTCTATTCCCTCTGGTAGGATATAGGTAACACATTCTTACCCACAGAAGCCGTAATAGGTAACAGCTTTCTTCCTGCCGCATCCAGAAGAGGTAACACTTCAATATATACAGGAGGAATAATCCCTCCAGATCCGATTCCTGTCAATGCTTGGCTTCATCAAAGGCTACGATGCATATCCCATTCGGGTTCCTCTTCCTGAATTCCACTGGAGGAGGTTTGCCGAGGTACTTCTTGCACCTGCGGTTGTTGTAGTAATCGATGAACCATTCAACCTTTCTTACAATATTCTCCCTATGGACCCTCTTGCCATTGACCGCAGCCTTCCCGAACTCCGAATAAAGGGCCTCTGTCTTGATGATGCCGTTCAGCGATTCCATTGCCGCATTGTCATAGCATGATCCCTTGCTGCCCATGCTCATCCGGATGCCAAGGCATGCAAGCTTCTCCCTGTATGCATATGACACATATGTGGATCCGCAGTCGCTGTGGAGGATGATGCCGGATATGGCATCACCGAGCTCCGAGGCAAGCATATCCACGGTGTCCAGGCACAGCTTCGTGTCAGGATGCTCTGAGATCTTCCATGCGACTATCTCTCCGTTGAACATGTCCTCTATCGTGTTGAGGTAGAGATTGCCCTCAAGAGCAGGAAGATATGTTATATCCTCCACGAAGCGTGTTCGCGGATAGAATGAGAAGAATCTTCTTCCGATCAAATCCGGTATCCAGAGGCTCCTTAAAGCCCTTCTGGCTGCGTAGACCTCCTCGCTGTGCTTCTTCCTCCTGACATTGGAAAGAAGGCCGTTCTCGCGCATTATACGCTCCACGCGCTTCTCATTGACAGCTGTGTCGAGCTTCTTCGAAAGCTCCATCGCCATCTTCCTGTAGCCAAGACAGTACCCATGCTCCTCCTGCATCCTGGCAATCTCCTCAAGCAGAATGGCATCATCGGCTTCCTTCTTTCTCGGTCTGAGGCTCTGGTAATAGCACTTGGGAGATACTCCTGCGATGCCGCACAGCCTCCTGGTGTTCTTCCTGCCGGACTCTACGGCTTTCCTGATTGCGGAAAACCTTTTTTTTTCATCACGCTGGACGGATCCTGCTTGATGATCTCATAGAGGGCCTCAAGATAGGCTACCTTGTCCTTGAGGTACTCGTTCTCTTCTCTCAGCGCCTTGTTCTCCTTCTTCAGATCCTCTCCGCTTATTTTCCTTGGCATCGCTTCCTCTGGGATGATGGCAATTCCGGCCTCGCATGCTTTCGAACCATCCGTTCTCCTTCGCTTATTAGCATAATGCTCTGCAAGGATGTTGTCTTTACTCCTGAGGCACCAGTTCTTCACGCTCGTGCGTGGCAGACGATGATCATTTGCGATTGCACTGATGCTCTTCCCGTTCTCATATTCAAGAATGCATTGCACCCTGAATTCCTCTGTGTAGTGGTTGTATTTCCCTCTCACATCCTGCTCCTTCCGTTACCATCTTCCGGTGCGGAGGAACATTTTGTGTTACCTAAATGGGGTGCAGATCACTCATATAGACGTGTCCAATCATGACATTCAGGCGTAATAACAAGCTCGTTGATTTTAATTGCAGCCTTTTCCGTAGACCATGTGCCATATACAGACCATTCAATAGGCTTTTCATCATAAAGATACCAAGAGCCATCTCTATCCTGTGCTATATAGCATCCAAAGAAATCCGCAATTTCCTGCGGCGTTCGCTTTCTCATTTCACCTCCTGATACTCCATCGGGGCTACGTCAAAAGCCTTGATATCGTCTGAGAAAACATAGAGCGGCAAGCCATCTCCCAGGGATGTCAGTGCAATCCCGTTGTCAGAAACAGTACGGAGTTTCCCCCTCACGACACTGTTGTTAAAAAGTTTGACTTCTATGACGACTTCTTTCTCTAAATAGAAATCCTTCCCGCCGATCTCAACGTTCCACGCTTTAGAAGTTATATTCATCCTGATCCTCCTTGTTGCCAATCAAATCTCTGAGTTGTTTTTCCCATGTATGAAATTCATATTCGATCTCCTGTTTTATTTCCTCTGGATCTGAATGTGACTTTGCATAGTAAACAGGTTTATTTGTTGATGTGTAAATTCCACCCGACAGCAACTCTACTCCACTTTTCCATCTATCCCATCTCACATGAGCATAAAATGGCGGGAAGATATCCGCCTCCCATTTCTTCTTATTCTTCTTGTTGCAGGACAGCTTCCAGTTAAGTTTCATTTCTTATTCCTCTTATACTTCCACTGCCCAGCATTTCACCGCTCCTGGAGTATGCTTTGGAAGCGCCCATCCACAGACGTAGTAATAAGTATTTACCCATGTAGGGCTTATCTTTTCTTTCAGATCCTCAAGATACCCATCGGCCTCGCCACTCTCATAAATTGCCTTTACGAACTCTTCCGGAGTTTTATAGACATCCATATCGCCTAAAATGAATGTTATACCATCGCCGTCAATCACATAGATATAATCAGGAAGTACACTCTCGTCATAAATGTTTCCGGCAGCCTCGCACTCGCCTATGATATCGGCAGGGTCACAGTATTCATAATAAGCAACGCTATAAAGAGTGAATCCGAGAACACCGTCATCATTCCGCTGAAGCAGATATAGATCTTCATCATTCCATAGATAATCCCCCTCATAGACATCATTTCCGTTTGCATCCTTACAAACAAACTGCCCAACTGTCTCGGGAATAACCGTGATAGCTAATCCATTTTCGTCTTCTATATAGCAATCACCTTGAGCATTCTTCTTAAAGTAGCCATATACCCATTCGCCTGTATTAATGTTCTTTCCTCTAAATTCGATTGTTTTCATTTATACCTCCTACAAATGTTCTGGAAACCTTTATAAAAAAGTGCCATTTCTTATAAAGATTTCTTATCTCCTTATCCTCAATGCCATCACCTGATAGAATATATCCCCCTGCACGAACATCTGACCGGATGGATACCATCCTTGGCGCGACAACTTCGTCATTTCCCCCGCAATGGAATCGAACGCTCCCTTCACGAGCCTGTATTCCGGTCTGTGGTAGATTTCCGCCGAATGGACAAACAGCACATGAGGCTCCCATATTCAGATACTCGACCTCATCCTGTTCGCAGGCTACTACCTCTGATATAAGCCAGCCGACTGCATAAGAGACACGCTTTACGCCTCGCGATGATACTCTCTGTCCATAAAAGCCGCGTTTTTCAGGACCAGAGAAATACGGAGGATCAGAAATAGCAAGATCGAAAGCCTTGTCTGGAAGCGTCCGCATATAGTCCATGCAGTCAACGTTGTATGCTACAGATTGCATCCTCAGCTCCTCTTTATCATCTTCTGGATAAGAAGGTTGTTAAAATGCATCGGAAGGCCGACGGGTTCATATCCAAGGGCTATATACTGATTCTCTTGCTCGGCCAGCTCATCAAAAGATTCCTCTGCACTCCAAAAGGCAATAGTGCAATAGAGAACTCTTTCAGTCTTGCCGTGTATTACTACTTCACTGCTGTGATCACTCATGATTTTCCCCCGTATAAAATTCCGCTTTTATCGATACAACGCAGACAGAGATCCCTAAAATTTTGCTCAGTCGTCTTGCCTGGCGTTCTGCGTTCTGAAGGCTTTTATAAAGCATTGGTATTGCCCCTTCTTGCCCTGTCTGTCTTTTGAGAGAAAACCAAGGTCCCCACCCCATGCTGTTGCGGTTATCAATGAAATATCCATCCCTGTCATTCTTTATGGCGTAATACTCAATAGTCATTAATCTGTCCCCTTATCACTGCCATACATTCCAATTGAATCGAGTAATTTTTCAGCTTTCACAAAAAGCCTACTTGCCTCAGCAAGCGGAATTCCATCTGAAAAGGCTTGGGAAATAAGAGACGCTGCATTTTTTGCTTCAGTCTTGTATCCAGATATGTAAGCCTTTTCAACTAAATCGACGATCCCGAGATATTTTGTCTTCTGGTTTTCCCTGAGATGCCTGATCTCTTTATCAGGTACTCTCGGAATAAATCTTCCATCTTTGAATATCAGATCTAACCCACCCGCCACAGCCTCAATTGCAGAGCGCCAGCCTGCAGCAAATGCATCCTGTGACTTTGATAAATCGGGCGCTGCATACAGTCGGCTAAGCACCCCGGATATTGTTATTCGTTCCATTCACTTTCCCTCCCCATAAAACTTCTCTTTGGCTCCGGCAGAAACTGATTCAATTTCATGAACGGATGCTTTTTACAAAATTCATCTGGTGTCACTTGATAGCCCCCTTTTCTTTTTCAAAAACAACGACAGCAGATGGAAAAGGTGCAGAGGTTTTACTTCCCCCAAACTTCAATCGTCCACGGACAAACTTCACCATCGAAGCGTGAGCAATAACATAGTCATGCCACCACGCCGTATCAGTCCTAGAAGGAAGAAGGCAGACGACTATAGCTCCTTTCAGAGAGGCTTCATAAGCTTTCTTTATCCATAACCCGATCTTTCGTCCGTATGGTGGATTCATCCAGCAAACCTCTGTACCCCATTCCTACGTCAGACCATCCTGCTCCTTGGTGAAATAAAGCTTACACTTGGCATTAGATGGAGTGGCACAGACATCAAGAGTGAAGTGGAACTTTCCATCGAGTTCGTCAAAAAAGTCTTGTGGAGTTGCCCATTCATCAGTCTTTGATGAGAAAAGTCCTGGTGACAGATTGCCACATTCAATAACATTATTTAACACCGAAATCGGTTTATAAATTTTATTATCAATCATCGCAAACAGCCTCCCAAAGCGTCCTTGGCGCTTGATGGAAAATCTTATCTTCACGATATTTAGTCCAATCTTTGCAACCCGCGTCCTGATATGGTACATATCTTTCCGCAAATGTCGCAAGTCCATTAGAAACAACAGCCCTTCGGCATAGACAGATTGTCCCATCAGACATGAGGCGCTTCATGTTGTTGCAAGTCCTGCAGTTCTTTTTCATCTATCTTCCCCTTTGATTTGGTCCACGACGGAAACGCCCTGGTTTTGATAAGGCTTCTATGGAAGCTCTTTTACGTTTAGAGTCAGGGAAGCAGAGAAATGCACCATTCTCAGCCAACGGCATCTCTGAAGGCATTTGCCTTATGATCGCCCGGAGCTGGGAATTGCTTACATTAAGAGCATGTGACAGGTCGTGTATCGATATCTGCTCAGGATAGACTGGGACAAGTTCTAAAAACCTGCTTCGCAGTTGATTGTCACTCATATTGCAGCCCTCCCTACTAGCGCTTCTGCCATCTTCGGACAGACTGCATTTCCTATCTGCTTCACGGTATCCGTCTTGGTCCCCGTGAACCTATACCAATCTGGGAAACTCTGTGCCGCCGCAAGCTCGTGAGGTTGAAGCATCCTGAATCCGATGCGGCAATTCTCAGGGCGAAAGAGCGCAAAGCGATCCCTGCATGTAACTGTTCCGAGGGGCCTTGATATCGGCTGGCACTGACCATTGCCATAATATTCCATCACCAGTGGCTCTATAAGCCCAATTGCTCCTGCTCCCGCCACCGTTGGCAAAGGATTATCCACCGGCTTGACTGTCCCGCCGCTCTGCTGTGGTATGAACATCGGTTCGACAAGTCCGTAGCGGTTGCTTGTGTCCAGTGTGGGCACCGGATCATGTATGCTGTGATACCGATGGTCGCCACCGTTGTATCGCACGAGAAACGGCTCTGCGGCTTCTCCCCAGTATTTCCGGATTCCATTCATGATTCGCCTCATCGTATTCGGTGATAGCGGCCTCTTCCGTTCATCTATCGGCTGGCATGGTATCGACCAATCGATGATGGAAGAGGCGGGAATCCATGGTTTTCTTTCCGCGTCGAAGAGGTCTTCGGAAGAGTCTTCCGGATGCTCTGCATACTTCTGCTCTGGCCAGATAATCCTTTTTCCTGATCCTTTCTTCACCGCCTGTATAAAAAGCCTGCGGCGAGTTGTCGGTGCACCATAGTCAGCGGCGTTGCATATCTTCCAGTCCACCATGTAGCCAATGTTGTGGATCGCATTTATGAACATTGCGAAAAACGCTCCACGTTGTTCTTTGATTGGGCGTAAGTCCTTGCCCAATGGCCCCCATGTGAGAAACTCGGGAACGTTCTCAATGATGATGCGCTTGACATCGATCATCGTGAGCCAGCGGATGATGTCAAAAGGTGTACAGCGCGACTGATCGTCCATTGGCTTGCCGCCTCTAGCCGTGGAGAAGTGGGTGCATTCTGGAGAGGCCCATAAAAGTTCAGCACTTTCACCTGGTTTCACAAGATCAGTCGGAATCACAGTCTGGATACTCTGGCACAAGCATTCATCCGATGGAAAATTCGTTGCATGTGTATTGCATGCGACTTCCCAGTGATTTACCGCAAAGAGTTTGATGTTTTCTCCTTGGGCATCGAAGGCTGAGTGTATTCCACAGCTCTCTCCGCCAGCTCCTGCGAAAAGGTCAATCACGATTTTCATACCCAGCTCCTTCCAAGGAAATCATCAGCCCCGGATCAACATCGACAGAGAGCGATGCATTAAGCACGCCTACCGCCGTGCAGAAGATTCCAAAAGCTGTCAAAGTATTCTGATTCACTGCACCTTCAAACCCGGTTATGCAGTCCCAACTTCTGCCGATAAGGTCTGCATAACGCACAACGAGATCGCTTTCCCTTTTCTCTTTTACCGCCAGACGCACGACAGAGCGTCTGTAGACCGTCCAAGCGCCTTTCCTGATAAAGAACCTCATCTTGCCCCTCCGAACGCACTCAGAAGCGTATAAATCGCTGTTACGAAGCAGATATCCATGACGATGAGGAATATCAGTGAATCGATCCGGCTTCTGAAAGCATTCCGCTTCTCTGCCTCGTACTGCTTTGACTGGGTTTTCCTTACTGCCATGCTTCCTCCTGATCGAGCCAGTTACGCCCGAATACCTTCATGAAAAGTTCGTGTCCGAACATCTGCTCAAATCTCATCTGTGCGAAACGCTTGAGTTTGAGGTCAAGCTCTCTGTTCCCGCCATGAACGCCTTCCGGCTGTGCTCTGTGGTGTTCTGGGCAGAGATAAACTTTCATCCCGTACCGTTCACTCTTCATCCGGTTAGCCGTGCCATAGAAAACGTGGTGTTCTTCAAGCGGGTCTCTCTTTCCGCAAACCCAGCACTGACGGGATCTCTGAAGAACCGATTCCGTACGCTTCATTCTGCCACCCCGTTTGCCTCAGAGAGAGCCTCAAGTTCCAGACCGATAAGAAGCGATTTCCAGTCGGTGATATCTACCCCGTCAGCCTTCCAATCTTCCTCCGAGAAAGTGCTGTAAAAATCTCCCGGATCGATGTACTTGATGCCCGTCTGTCTGGTAAAATCAGCAACGTCCGAAACAGTCGGGATAACCTTGCTCTTCTTGGGGTCGAAAGCCTCGGGAAAGAGCTCTGTAAGGGGGTGTATGTTCTTTCCCCCTCTCTGCACTCTCCCTCTATCTCTATCTCTCGTTCTATATCTATCTCTTATATGTCGGACATCAGCGGTCACGCCCCGGACATCATCCGGTAATAAAGCGGACACTTGCGGACATTGTGCGGACAAAATGGCCGTTTCTTCCTTTTCCTGAGCCCTGTACCGTCTCATTGTTCTGGCTGAAATTGACCCCGACATTTCGGCCCCTTTCGGCGTGTAAAAAGTGTCCTCTGTCTCCTCCACAAGCCAGCCGTTTGTAAGCAGAAAATCTACCGCTATTTTCACGTTCTCCGGGGACTCATCGATCGCGAGGGCAAGCTCCTTTGGGAAGGTGTCTTCAATCCCGTCATAGTAGAGTCTGTTATCGTTCTCCAGAGCCTCAAGGAATATCTCGAGAGTTATCAGGGCATAAGTATCTCCGCCTGCCATTTTCCGCAGTTTTCGGATGTTCTTGTCCTTGAAGAATCCCGCTGTCAGCTTGAGGAAGTAATAGCGCTTTTCTTTGTCCTTCTTTTCGGGTCTGTCCCCTGGTCGCCACTCACCCATGCTTATACCTCAACGATGATTGCCTCGTTGCCCATTGAGCCCTCTCTTTCTGGGCTGAATACAACGAACTCAGAATCAATGATTGCCCATTGCTCGCGCTTTCTTTCAGTAGGTGAGAAAAGCACTACAATTGAGGCTATCAAAAACAAAAGCCCCCCTACCCCGAGGATCAGCTCGGGTACTCTTGCAAACATAGTCTTCCTTTGCCATGCTTAAAGTGTTGTTGCGAGGGGCATGGTTCCCTCAATTCCGCGGCCCCTGTTTCCGGCAGGAGCCGCGATCTTTTTCCTGCTCTAGCCTTTCAGTCCGGCTCGACATCCGATTCCGTTCTATCGGCTTCAGGCTTTTGCCTGCTCCCGTGCAAATTTCTTACGAGTCTGCATCCATGCCTCAAGATCAGACTCCTTAAACCTCCGCACATTGCGGCCATAGTCATACCAAGGCGGAGCCTCACCAGACGCTATCAGTCGACGAAAATACGAATATGAAAATCCCAAATAATCCGCGGCTTCCGATGATGTAAGCAGCCGTTCATCCTTTGGCTCTGGTATCGAGACGACCGACTGTTCCATCGGCTTATCCTCAAACTCTGAGAGGAGATTGATGAACCCATCTCTGAGAGTGGTAAAGTATCCATCCAAAGCCGCTTTCATGGCCTCTATTTGTGCTGCATTCATACTCGCCTCCTTAAAGAAAGGCCGTTTCGGGGCTGAGGTGGCCGGCCTCATCAGAGAGCCCTATGACTGTAGGCTGTCCCTTATATCACCGCTGTCGTTGGTATGGGGATGAGACGCAGCGGTGGAAGTAGCAAGTTCGTTTTTGATAAGTTGTCCCAGCCAGCCCATAAAACTCATGCCTTTACTTTTGGCAAGTTTCTTTGCCTGCTCCCTCTCATCAAGGGAAATTTGAACAGTTAGTTTCTGATATTGGGTACATTTTTGAACCTTCATGGCTTTATATTAGGTACATATATTCACCTTGTCAACATTTTTCTCTATTTTTGGTGCAAATTTTGAACCCTAGATTTATTCTCTATACATGAGAGATATAAGGGCCATTGATATATGGAACAGAATAGACTGTCTTAGAGATGTTCCTCTTACTAATTTATGCAAGTCTATTGGGGTTCCATATACAAGAGTTAAAAGGAATAGAACAGACTGTCGTATTCCTTCTTGTGAAGATTTGTTAGCCCTTGCTGATGGTCTTAACACAACAGTCGATTATTTATTGACAGGAGAAACAAAACAGAAAATTTATCCCGAAAGAATCGAAATTATTGCTTCACATTGTTTAAATGCGAATGATGAAGATCTCTCTCTTGTCGAAAGGATCTTGCGGATAGAACCGCATGGTGGGGAAAAATCTAATTCCCATAACGCGCTTGCGTAATGGGGCAATTTTATACGTGGGGAGATAAAAAATGAAAGACGAAGTAAAATTCTGGAAGCGTTTATCAATCATATTAATAGTTGTACTTATCGCCATTACGAGTATCAGCTGGAGTAATTATAGTATAGGAGAAGCGACGCTTTCTGATGTTTGCGATGAGCTGAATGATATTGAACGTGCAATAGATAGATTAGCATCAAGTGTGAATAGCATTTATTTTGAACTTTGACTTGAGTAATAAATTGGGGAAAATCCAGAACCAAATATTGATCGGGCTGACTATCGCATATGTTATTGAACACAGAAACAATGTTGCCTATAAACAGTAGTTCGGCTATTCCGAACTACTGCTACAGATAAAAGGAGGTGAATAAAGAAAAGAACCTATTTATGGTTCAAAAACTGGTTTCAACTTGGTTCCACCTCTTGTTATATAAATGTAACGGTGTGGATATCACAAACAATGTAATTGATTGTATCTACTGGAATTAAGATACAATTAGGAAAAGCTGAAAAGCTCCATTGACCGGCATGGTAAGGTGGGGGTCAGCGGTTCAAATCCGCTCGGGGGCTCTTTATTTTTCTCCGCAGGTTCTCCGTTCAAGGCATATCAGACTGAACATCTTATTTGCGTCTGGCTGCATAAACCCGAGAACCGGAATGAACGGAAGTACCTCGTCATCTGCATCCGGAATCACTGTCTTTCAAGAAGAATCCTATCGCCTTCTCTATCACCTGATCCCAGAAGCGCCACTCATGCCCGTATCCTTCTTTCTCAATGAAACAGACATCAGCTTTCCTTCTCTCACATTCCTTCCTGAAGAATACGAAGTCGTCATAGAAGATATGATCCTCCGCCCCACAAGCAAAGAGAAGCGGAGGCAAAGTGCCCGCAGCCGCCATACGGAAGAAGTCAGACCAGAGATCATGACGGCGGAGGAACGCATCCCTTCCTCCGGCATTCTCCACCTGATTCCTGAAACGCGGATTGCACATGCCCATGCGGACTTCAGGATGAGTACCCTCCCAGTCCCATTTATCCGAAGGCACAGGACAGGCGGAGAGAACCGCGCCGGAAGCGAAGAGTTCTGGATAACGGAGTATGTAGGAAAGTACACCGAGGCCGCCCATTGAGAGCCCTGCGATGAAGTTGTCGCAGCGCTCTGCCGATACAGGCAGCCAGCCGTAGACAAGAGGCATCAGCTCCTTTACCAGATGTGACTCCATATCATAGCCGAGGCCGAAACCGTCCCAGGATGTGTAGTCGGAGTTGGCAGCGCTCGGCATGACGCAGACAAGATCGTGCTCGCAGGCATAGAGCTCCACCATGCTCTTGCGTATCCAGTCACTGCTGTCACCATAGGTTCCATGAAGCAGCCACAGAACCCTGTACTTCTTTCCGCTGCCATAAAATGAGGCGGCCTCCTCCTCTTTAGGCCTGTCAGGCATGATGATGCCTACAGTCGTATTTGAATGCAGATACTGGCTCTCGAAATCAAACTGGATGAACGCCACGTTCTCCTCCTCACGATATTCTAGCAGCAGTATGATAATCCTGCCGCAGAATTGTCACTCACTCCATCCGGACGGGTTGAAAAGCTCCAGCTTTGCATAGAAATCCTCAAGAATGAGACGCGGGTCGATGGACTCATATACCTTTACAGGCTTTGTGAAAGAAGATTCCAGATACTCCATCGAGCTTCCGACAAGAGGCGCCTTTCTCCAGCTGCAGCAGAACCTGTGCTCATAGATAAGGAGGCCCACTGCGGGAGAATCTCCGAGAACCCAGCTCTCTCCGGTGCGGAAAGGGCTCTTCCTCGACACAGGATCATCCGCGGAAGCCATAAGCCTGTCGAAAAGATACTTCCCTGTTTTCCCGGCGCTCATCACCTTTCTCTGCAGTTCCACGAAGCTCACAGGCATCATCTCATAGACATTCTTGGGAACCTGCCAGAGCTGCAGCGGAGATGAGAAAACCGCATTTGCAGCGGCAATGTCGTTGCCGAGGTTGAACTCAGGACCTCCATGGGGATAGGCGCCTCCGCCGATCCAGACGGCAGTCAGACGCCCGGCAATGCGCGGTTCGGAAAGATATGCTGAGGCAAGATCAGTAAGCGGACCGAGGAAGAGGACAAAGAGCGGCCTTGCATCATCCTTCATCGCCTCACGGACGATCAGATCGGAACCTTCGGACGGGACGGGAACGGATGCAGAGTGCATTGCATGCGGCGCTCCCCTGTATATGATATTGTCATAAGGACACTCCATGACGGAGAAAATACGGAGAAGCTCTTCCCGGCTTCTCTCAGCACCATCTGGATGCTCCGCGCCGTAATGAGCGGCGATGAATCCCACGTTGTCGAAACGGGGAGAGAGCATGGCGTGGACGACAGCGAACTGGTCATCGCCCTCATTTGCCGCATCTGTATCCACTATGACCCTGATGCGCTTCTCATCAGGGACATTGAACGCATAATTGCTGTATCTCATGGCTGCATTGTAATCACAGGATGGAAAGCAGTCAGCAGCAAACCGATATAAAAGCCGCGGAGAGCCTGCCGGGGTATTCACACAAACTCCCAGTTCGGGAATAATCGGTATATGAGAAAACTCCTTATAATCCTTCTGGTGGCTGTTGCCATCATCCCTTCGGCAGCGGCGGAGGCAGTGAAAATCGATGCGCTGATCCTCCCGAAATTCGAGAACGGCGAAATGAGCGGCGATTTCCCTGGAGAGGCCCAGTATTACCACGAGGCCTATACCGAGGGCGGCGAGGTCTATGACATCGCAGGCGCGATGGACGGCCATCAGCTCTACGTCAAAGACGGCATAGCCCTCTTTGTCACCGGCATGGGCAAGGTCAATACAGCAGTCAGCCTCACATCGCTCATTACCGATGAGCGCTTCGACTTCTCCGATACCTACTTCCTCGCCACAGGCTGCGCAGGCTCTTCCACAGGCTACACCGTGATGGGAGACGTATTCATCATCACAGCCACGATCGACTACGATCTCGGTCATCATGCAGACCCGAGGGAGATGACATCAGGCTCCGAGACGACATGGTTCCACGATGCCGGATACGATGATGCCTCCTTCAAGCTGCTCAATCAGGACCTTTCAGAGAAGGTCTACCAGATGACAAAGGATGTCGAGCTCGCCACTACCGAAAAAACTGCGGCATTCATGGCTGCAGCATTCCCCGGAGAGGAGTGGGCTGTCAGGAATCCTATGGTGCTCAAGGGAACGACGGTAACCGGAGACAACTACTGGAAGGGATACTACGATGAGGCCAACGCGAGACTGATGACGGAGACTTACGGCGCTCCTGATCCCTACGCACTCTCCGAAATGGAGGACAACTCGATCGCGGTGACGCTTGACAGATTCGGCCTTCTCGACAGGCTGATCATCATCCGCGACAGCGTGAACATGGATGTATTCATGCTCGGAGCCACACCCGAGAGCCTCTGGGACCCCGAGTTCGAGAGTTCGCTCTCCGACGAGGACAGCGTTGAGGCGGCGGACATCTTCGCAACAGCCATGGAAAACAACTTCAAAGTCGGAAGCGTAGTCATCGATGCGATAAAGAACGGAACACTGCAGTAAGCGGCAGCGCAGATATTCCCAATAAAGCTGACGGGTACCGGAGGAACGGTACCCGTTCTCTTCTGCCGGACACCGCCGGAAAAGCCTGAAACTCAGGGAAAATCCACTCAGCCGAAGCCGTTCAAACGGCCGGCGAACTCCGGAATTCCTCCCCTTCGAGATGTAAATTGCAGGCTGATGTGCGTTTTACAACACACATGATTTCCACGCCATAGTTATATCAAATTCCTGTTAATAGCGATAATTAACCATGCCCTGCGAGGAAAATCCTCGGATTTTTTATTGACAAAATTCCGAAATTTGTCAAAGTCTTATATGAGACTTAATACTCAGGAGTACAGAAAATGACAGAACAGGACGTTTTCAGCGCAATCGCAGAACTTGTTGCAGATAGAACAGACTGCAATATCGAAGATGTTAAGATGGAGAGCACATTCCGTGATCTCGGAATCGATTCCCTCGACACTGTTGAAGTTCTCATGGAGCTTGAGGACAAGCTCGGAATCTCCATCGAGCTCGACAAGAAGATCGAGACTGTCGGAGACCTTGTTTCCTTCATCCTCAGCAAGGAGAACTGAGAAAGATGATCGTTACGCCGATCACAGAGATGCTGGGGATAAAGTACCCGGTGTTCCAGGGCGGTATGGCCTGGGTCGCTGACGGCCCCCTTGCCGCCGCGGTGTCCAACGGAGGCGGACTCGGAATAATCGGTGCGGGCAACGCCCCCGCTGACTATGTCCGCTCCGAGATACAGAAGGCCAAAGCTCTCACCGACAAACCATTCGGCGTGAACATCATGCTGATGAGCCCGTTTGCCGATGAGGTCGCGGCAGTCGCTGCCGAGGAGAAGGTCGCAGTAGTAACGACAGGTGCGGGAAACCCCTCCAAATACATGGAAATGTGGAAGGAAGCGGGAATAAAGGTGATTCCCGTCGTGGCATCTGTTGCGATGGCAAAGCTCATGACACGCCTGGGGGCGTCAGCCCTGATCGCGGAAGGCGGAGAGAGCGGCGGACACGTCGGAGAGCTCACTACTATGGTTCTCGTGCCCCTCGTGGTTGATTCCACCGATCTTCCCGTGATCGCAGCCGGAGGCATTGCTGACGGACGCGGAGTTGCGGCGGCATTCATGCTCGGAGCTGTCGGCGTTCAGATGGGAACGAGATTCCTCAGCGCCGATGAATGCAGCATCCACCCCACATACAAGGAGAAGGTAATCAAGGCAGGCGATCTCTGCACTATGGTTACGGGCAAGAAGCTCGGTCACCCCGTGCGTTCTCTCAGGACAAACTTCGCGCGTGAATACGCCAAAGCGGAGTTCGGAGGAATGGACGATGAGTCGCTGGAGAAGATGGGCGTAGGAGCCCTGAGGAAGGCGGTTCAGGAGGGTGATCTCAAAGAGGGATGCTTCCTCGCAGGACAGATAGCGGCAATGGTGAACAAGACACAGCCCGCAGCCGAAATCGTCAGGGAAGTCATCGAAGAGGCCGAGCCTGTGCTCAGAGGAGCTATGAAATGGGTAAAATAGCCTTTGTCTTTGCAGGACAGGGAGCTCAGTACCCGGGAATGGGAAAAGAACTTTACGGCGGCAGCAAAGCAGCTGCAGCCGTGTTCGATGCGCTTGAGGCGCTCCGCCCCGGCACCAAGGAGATGTGCTTCTCCGGTACTGAGGATGATCTCAGGAAAACAGCAAACACACAGCCCTGCATGTACGCAGTGGAGACAGCCGCCGCGGCGGCGCTCTCCGAGAAGGGAATCAGGGCAGACATGACAGCAGGCTTCTCGCTTGGAGAAGTCGCGGCGCTCGCATACGCGGGAGCATATTCCGCCGAGGACGGATTCAGGATCGTGATTGAACGCGGAAGCCTGATGCAGAAGGCGGCGGAGGAGAAAGAGACAGTGATGGATGCGGTGCTCAAACTCTCGGACGAGAAGGTCGAGGAGATCGCATCGATGTTCAGCGAAGTCTATCCGGTGAATTACAACTCGCCGGGACAGGTCGTCGTCTCAGCGGCGGCAGGCTCGATAGAAGCATTCGAGGAGAAGGTGAAGGAAGAAGGCGGAAGGGCCATGCGCCTCAATGTCGCAGGAGGTTTCCACTCTCCATTCATGAACGGCGCCGCAGAAGCATTCGGAAAAGCGCTCGAGGCATTCACTTTCTCGCCGGTGTCAATCCCGGTCTATGCAAACCTCACGGGAAGCATCTACGGAGATGACATCAGATCATTCATGACAATGCAGATAAAGTCGCCCGTCAGATGGGTGGCAGCAGTCAGGAACATGATAGAGGCAGGAGCGGACACATTCATCGAAATCGGTCCCGGCTCCACTCTCTCAGGACTGATAAAGAGAATCGACAAGGGCGTAAGGACATACAGTGTCGCTGACATGGCCGCTGTCGAGAAGATCGTTTCGGAGGTACAGAACAATGGCTGACGGCAACAGAACAGCTGTGGTCACAGGAGGCTCAAGGGGAATCGGACGCGAGGTCGCACTCCGCCTTGCCTCTCTTGGCTATGATATCGCGATCGTATATGTAGGAGACCCCGCCGAGGCTGCGGATACCGTCTCTGAATGTGAGAAGAAGAACGTGAAGGCGAAAGCCTACATCTGCAACGTCGCCTCATTCGAGGAGACGAAGAACACCATCGCCGAGATCGTGAAGGATTTCGGAAGCAACATCGCGGCGCTGGTGAACAATGCGGGAATCACGCGCGACGGACTTATCGCGATGATGAAGGAAGAGGACTGGGACAGCGTCATCAGCGTCAATCTCAAGGGCGCATTCAACATGATAAGGCATCTCTCCAGACTCTTCATAAAGAACAAGGGCGGAAGGATCGTCAACATCAGCTCGGTCTCCGGCCTGATGGGCAATGCGGGACAGATCAACTACTCCGCATCCAAGGCTGGAATCGTCGGACTTACGAAGTCCACTGCCCGCGAGCTTGCGGCCAAGAACGTGACCTGCAATGCGGTCGCGCCTGGATTCATCCGCACAGACATGACGAAGAACATAACAGAGGACAACTCGGAGCTTCTCAGGACAATTCCGCTCGGAAGAATGGGAGAAGCCGGAGATGTCGCCGATGCCGTCGTATTCCTCCTCTCCTCGCCGTACATTACGGGAGAGGTGCTGAGAGTCGACGGCGGAATCGCTATGTGAGGTGATTATGGAAAGAAGAGTTGTAGTCACTGGCCTCGGAGCCATTTCCCCCATAGGAAACAGCGTCGATACCGTATGGGACAGCATGATAAACGGCAGATGCGGCATCGGAGAGATAACATATTTCGATACAACCGCATACAAGGCAAAGCTCGATGCGGAAGTCAAGGACTTCAATCCCCGCGACTGGATGGAGAAGGCCGACACTCTCAGGTCCGACAGAAACGCGCAGTTCGGAATCGCGGCAGCGGTTCAGGCGATGTCAGACAGCGGAATCGAAGGAACGCTCGATCCTGAGAGATTCGCAGTCTACTTCGGCAGCGGAATCGGAGGAATCCAGACATTCACAGCCGAGATGGACAAGCTCCGCTCGCGCGGACCGGGAAGGGTATCTCCCTACTTCGTTCCCATGATGATTGCAAACATGGCTGCCGGCATGATCGCAATACGCTTCAACTGCCAGAATGCGGCGCTTCCCGCGGTCACGGCCTGCGCATCAGGCTCAAACGCGATCGGAGAGGCGCTGAGGGCAATCAGGCACGGCTATGCGGATGCCGCTATCACAGGCGGCACGGAAGCCGCTATCACCGAGCCGGGAGTTGCCGGATTCGTCAACATGCAGGCTCTCACGACGGCCACCGATCCCAATGCCGCATCCCTTCCTTTCGATAAAAGGAGAGCCGGATTCGTCATAGGAGAAGGAGCTGCTGCCCTCATCCTCGAGGAGTATGAGCACGCAGTCAGGAGAGGAGCAAAAATCTACGGAGAAGTCTGCGGATACGGCTCGACATGCGATGCATACCACATCACAGCTCCGCGCCCGGATGCCGACGGAGGAAGAAGGGCGATGGCTGAGGCTCTCAGAGAGGCCGGATACAAGACGGGCGAGAAAATCTACATCAACGCCCACGGAACAGGAACGCCGCTCAACGACAAGGGCGAGACACTTGCAATCAAGGGAGCCCTCGGCGAGGAAGAGGCGAGAAAGGCGGTCATAAGCTCGACAAAGTCGATGACGGGCCACATGCTCGGAGCCGCGGGAGCCATCGAAGCCCTCGCCTGCCTCAAGGCGCTTGATACGGGAATCATTCCACCGACGATCAACCTTCTCGAGCCCGATCCGGAGTGCGATCTCGACTACGTTCCCAACACAGCCCGCGAGCTGAATGTCGATATCGCCATCTCCAACTCTCTCGGCTTCGGCGGCCACAACGCATGCCTTGCGTTCAGGAGGGTGTGATGAAGGAAGAGGCGATCAGGAAATACGCAGGACTGATGAAGGAGCTCGATCTCGATGCCCTCCAGATAAAGGAGGACGGCTATGAGCTGAGGCTTGAGCGCTCTGTAAGACGTCCTGCAGCCGCCGTCGAGACAGTGGCAGTACCGGAGGCGCCGCATGCGGAGCCTCTGCCGAAGGCGGAGAAAGCGGACGAGGGCACAATCCTCAAGTCCCCGATGGTCGGCGTATTCTACGCCGCTCCTGCTGAGAACGCCGATCCGTTCGTCACGGTCGGAAGCAGAGTCAGAAAGGGCGACACGCTCTGCCTGATAGAGGCTATGAAGCTGATGAACGAGATAAGCGCAGACGAGGACGGAGTGATACTCGAAGTCTATGCGCTCAACGGCAAGATCGTAGAGTACGGAGCACCCCTTTTCAGGATAGGGAGGGCATGATGGACAGAGAAGGAATAATGAAGATACTCCCCCACCGCAACAGCATGCTGCTTCTTGACGAGGTGGAGAAGGTCGGAGACGAAGCTCACGGAAAGTACAAGGTAAAGGGAACCGAGTTCTTCCTCGACGGACACTTCCCTTCCGCTCCGATAGTACCCGGCGTCATCCTCTGTGAGATAATGGCGCAGTCGGCGTGCATACTCCTCGACGGCACAATCGGCGAGGACAAGCTGCCGGTATATGCAGGACTGGACAAGGTAAAGTTCAAGGGTCCTGTCCGCCCGGGAGACACTTTTGAGACAAAATGCAGGATAACACGCTCAATGGGAGCATTCTTCTTCGGCGAGGGCGAAGGATATGTGGACGGAAAGCTCTGCATAAAGGCATCCTTCTCATTCTGCATCGCTGACAAGGAGAGCGTATGTTCTCCAAGATCCTGATCGCTAACCGCGGAGAGATAGCGGTAAGGGTCATCAGGGCCTGCAAGGAGATGGGGATAAAGACGGTCGCCGTCTACTCCGAGGCCGACAGGGATGCCCTCCACACCGCGCTGGCGGACGAGAGTATCTGCATCGGTCCCGCAGCAGCGGCTGACAGCTATCTCAACCCCGAGCGCATCATCAGCGCGGCCCTTGCCACAAGGGCTTCCGCGATACATCCGGGATATGGATTTCTCTCCGAGAACGCTGATTTCGCAGCGCTCTGCCGCAAGAACGGAATAGCCTTCATAGGCCCGTCCGCGGAGGAGATGAACAGGCTCAGCGACAAGGCGCGCATCAAGCAGATAGCTGCCGAGGCGGGACTGAGCACAATCCCCGGCACCGATACGCTCTCCTCAGTTGAGGAAGCGCTGGAGGCTGCGGAGAAGTTCGGCTACCCGGTAATGCTGAAAGCGCGCTCAGGCGGCGGCGGAAGGGGCATCAGGCCGGCATACTCCGCAGAGGAGCTCCGCGAGGCCTATCCGCTCTCTGTTGCAGAGAGCAAGGCGGCATTCGGGGACGGAGGACTCTATCTCGAGAAATGCATAACCCCCGCACACCACATCGAGGTGCAGATCATAGCCGACGAGCATGGCAACGCAGTCGCCCTCGGAGAGAGGGACTGCTCGGTGCAGAGACACCATCAGAAACTTCTGGAGGAGTCCCCATCGCCGGCAGTGACAAAGAAGATGAGGAACGCGCTTCTTGACAACGTTGAGAAAGCGATAAAGAAGATCGGATACACGGGAGCGGGAACCCTTGAGTTCCTCCTCGACAAGGACGGCAACTTCTGGTTCATGGAGATGAATGTGCGCCTCCAGGTCGAGCACGGAGTGACCGAAATCCTCACCGGCGTCGATCTCGTGAAGTGGCAGATAAGGGTAGCAGCGGGCGTTCCAATCCCGTTCACGCGCTCAGACATACGCCTGAACGGAGCGGCCATAGAGTGCAGGATAAACGCGCTGACGCCGGGAACGATAAAGACAATACACGTTCCGGGAGGCCCGTTCGTGCGCTTCGACACATATCTCGAGCCCGGGACAACAGTTCCGCCGTACTATGATTCGCTTGTCGGCAAGCTGATGGTATTTACTGGGGCGAGAGAGGAAGCCATCAGGAAGATGAAGGCATATCTCTGCGAGCTCGTGATAGACGGAATCAAGACAAACATCGAGGAGGAGCTTTCGATAATAAGCGATCCGCGATTCGAGTCAGGCCGGTATGATACCGGATTCATGGAAGGAAGATAATGGCCCTGAAATTCACACGCAAGCCCGGGAACGAGCTTGAGAAAGAAGGAAGAAGCCTTGAGCCGACTTTAGGCGAGACGGAGTATGTCTGCCCCAACTGCCACAGGACGCTGCCGGAGAGCACGCTCGATGCGGGGATGTGGGTATGCACATGCGGCCATCACTTCCGCATCTCCGCACGTAAGCGCCTCGCGCTCCTCACGGACGAAGGCTCCTTCTCCGAGCTCTTCGGAGATATAGAGAGCAACGATCCCCTCGCCTTCCCCGGATACCAGAAGAAGCTGGAGAAAGCGAGGGAGACAAGCGGAGAGAAGGAATCGGTCGTTACAGGCACTGCCTCATTCTCCGGAATAAAGGCCGCGGTATTCGCTATGACCCCCGATTTCATGATGGGATCAATGGGAACCGCTACAGGAGAGAAGATAACAAGACTCTTCGAGTATGCTGCGGAGAACAGCCTTCCCGTGGTGGGATGGACTGTATCCGGAGGCGCGAGGATGCAGGAGGGGCTTCTCTCGCTCATGCAGATGGCAAAGACCAGCGGAGCGGTGAAGAAACACTCTGACAGAGGACTTCTCTACATAACGGTGCTCACCGACCCCACAACAGGCGGCGTCACGGCCAGCTTTGCGATGGAGGGGGATATCATCATGGCAGAGCCGGGAGCGACAGTGGGATTTGCAGGACGCAGGGTTGTTGAGCAGACAACGATGGAATCCCTCCCGAGGGACTTCCAGACATCGGAGTTCATACTCGCCCACGGCTTTGCGGACATCATCACGCCGAGAAGCGACGAGAAGAGGCTCATCTCCGCACTTCTCGGATTCCACGGAGAGACAAGATGACGGCATATGACAGAGTAAGGACGGCGAGAAACACATCCCGCCCGACAACGCAGGATTACATAACGGCTATGTTCACAGGCTTCATCGAGCTCCACGGGGACAGAAGATACCGTGACGACGAGGCCATCATCGGCGGTCTGGCATATCTTGGAGACATGCCTGTTACCGTCATCGGCATAGAGAAAGGACACGATACGATAGAGCGCATGAGGCGTTCATTCGGCGCTCCTGAGCCGGAAGGCTACAGGAAGGCTCTCAGGCTGATGAAGCAGGCTGAGAAGTTCCGCCGCCCCGTAATCTGCTTCGTGGACACCTCAGGCGCATACTGCGGAATAGGAGCGGAGGAGCGCGGGCAGGGACAGGCGATAGCCGAGAACCTCATGGAGATGATGACGCTCCGCACACCGATTATATCGGTGCTCATCGGAGAGGGGGGAAGCGGAGGTGCGCTTGCGCTGGCTGTCTCCGACAGAGTGTGGATGCTTGAGAACGCCGTCTATTCGGTGATCTCGCCGGAGGGATGCGCGAGCATACTCTACAAGGATGCATCGGAAGCGCCGAAAGCCGCGGAGAGTCTCCGCCTCACAGCAGCGGATGCACTCTCATTCCGCGTCGCAGAGCGCGTGATCAGCGAAGAGGGAATAGGAACAGAGGAGTTCTACGGAGCTCTCGCCGGAGACCTCTATGAAGAGCTCGGCAGACTTGCCGGGACTGAGGACCTTACGGAGAAGAGATACCAGCGCTTCCGTTCTTTCGGAAATTATAAGGACATCAAATGAGCATATACAGGGAATTCTGTACCGAGACCGTCGACGAGAACGGCCGGCTTACGGATATAGAGTTCCACTACCCCGGCAACTTCAATTTCGGGTATGACGTAGTGGACAGGATAGCAGCAGAGACGCCTGACAAGAGGGCGATGGTCTGGTGCAATACAGAGAACGAGGAGCACATATTCTCATTCTCGGATATAAGCAGGATGAGCACCAAGACAGCCAATGTCCTGCTCTCAGCCGGAATCAGGAAGGGCGACAAGGTCATGGTCTGCCTCAAGAGGCACTATGAATACTGGTTCACCGCCGTCGCTCTCCACAAGATAGGAGCGATCCTCATCCCCGTGACGCACATGCTCACGGCGGAGGACTTCATCTACCGTCTGCAGGTCTCCGGAGCTAAAGCCATCATCGCAACACCGCTCAACGATGTGCCCAGGCATGTGATGGATGCCGTCAAGGGCGGTGACTTCAACGTGATACTCTGGAGCGTCCAGCAGGATGTCGACGGGTTCAGGAATCTCACGAAGGAGATAGAGGAAGCCCCGGACACTATGGAAAGGCAGGAGACTAAGGCCTCCGATCCGATGGTCATGTACTTCACATCAGGGACGACCGGCTATCCCAAGGGCGTCATCCACGACTACACCTACCCTCTCGGCCACATAGTGACTGCGGCGTACTGGCAGCAGGCGGAGGACAACGGTCTCCACTTCACAGTCTCCGAGACAGGATGGGCAAAGGCTTCGTGGGGGAAGATATACGGACAGTGGCTTGTCGGTGCGGCCGTAATGGTATTCGACTTCGACAACTTCGACCCGCGCCAGCTTGCTATGGTAATAAACAAGTACAAGGTGACATCATTCTGTGCTCCTCCGACTATCTACAGATATCTCGTGAAGAAGGGAGTTCCGGAGATGCCGTCGCTCAGGCACACATCCACGGCCGGAGAGTATCTCAATCCCGAGATATTCAGGCTCTTCAAGGAAAAGACAGGGCTTGAGCTCCATGAGGGATACGGACAGACCGAGTCCACACTGCTTGCCGGCAATTTCCGCGGCATGCAGGCCGTCGACGGCTCGATGGGCGTTCCCTCGCCTCAGTACAATGTGGCACTGCAGAGAAAAGACGGCTCAGTTCCTGAGACGGGAGAGGTCGGAGAGATCGTCGTAATACCCAAAGACGGAAAAAGACCTATCGGCATATTCTCCTCATACCTCAACAATGAGGAACTCTATAAGGAGGTATGGAGAGGCGGCGTCTACCATACAGGAGATTCCGCATGGATGGATGAGAACGGCGCTCTCTGGTTCAACGGACGCTTCGACGATATCATCAAGAGCGGCGGTTTCCGCATCGGGCCGGGGGAGATCGAGAACATACTCATAACCCACCCCGCTGTCCTTGAGTGCAGCGTGATAGGCATCCCTGATCCTCTCCGCGGACAGGCCATAAAGGCCATCATCGTGCTCAACGAGGGATACGAGCCGGGGCACAAGCTGGACAAGGAGATAAAGGACTACTGCAACTCCCGCCTCGCGGAGTACAAGTGGATAAGAACTGTCGAGTTCGTTCACGAGATGCCCAAGACGATAAGCGGCAAGATAAAGAAAGCGGAACAGCGCAAGAACAACGCGTAATTCCGCACATTGCCGAACGAATGCCTGCCTCATAGTGACGGCAGGCATTTTCATAATAAGACGGGATTCAAAAGATAATCCTGCAGATACGCAGTGAAACCAGCGGTCAATAACCAGACAGCCAGCGTTCCAGAAGCCTCTCTTTTCATAAGAACTGTCCTCTTATTGAATATATTGTGAAAAATTATCTATCATAAACCGGACAGCCTCATCGCAGAGGCAAGGAGAAGCCATGGCAGAGAAAACAGTCAACACGCGCTTCGGGCGCAATAAGAAAGATATTGCCCAGGATTTTGCGGAGCAGCTTAAATACAGTCTCGATGCAGACGTTTATCATACAACACCGGAAGGAAGGTATCAGGCACTGGCCTACGCCATCCGTGACAGGATAATCCACCAGTGGGATCTCTCCAGAAAGACACAGAGAGCAAAGCACTCAAAGAGAATCTACTATCTTTCCCTCGAGTTCCTCATGGGCAGGGCGATGACGAACAACATCATCAACCTCGGGCTTGAGAAGAGTGTGAAAGATGCCCTCTCCTCTCTGGGCTACACGCTTGAGGAACTTGTCGACGTGGAGCCGGATGCGGGACTTGGAAACGGAGGCCTCGGCCGTCTCGCCGCGTGCTTCCTCGACTCTCTCGCCACGCTTGAGTATCCGGCATACGGATATGGAATCAGATACAACTACGGAATATTCCGCCAGCAGATAAAGAACGGACAGCAGGTCGAGTTCCCGGACAACTGGCTCAAGGACGGCAATCCGTGGGAGGTCAAAAGACCCGATCTCATCTACCCCGTACTCTTCGGCGGCACTGTGCGCCAGATATACGAGAACGGAAAGGACATTTTCCGCTGGATTCCCGATGAGACAGTAAACGGAATAGCATACGACACTCCGATCGTAGGCTACGGCGGAAAGACAGTGAACACTCTCCGCCTCTGGTCCGCGCAGTCTCCGGAAGGCTTCTCGTTCGAGGACTTCAACTCCGGCGACTACACGGAGGCCGTAAGGAACAAGATAAACGCGGAGACGATCTCGCAGGTGCTCTACCCCAACGACACGCTCTACATGGGCAAGGAGCTGAGGCTCAAGCAGCAGTATTTCTTCGTCTCCTGTTCACTGCAGGATATCCTCAGGAGATTCAAGAGAAACGGAGACTACGACTGGGCAAAGTTCTCAGACATCGCGGCAATCCAGCTCAATGACACGCACCCGTCCCTTGCTATCCCTGAGCTGATGAGGCTCCTGATAGACAAGGAAGGACTCGGATGGGACGAGGCATGGGACATTACGGTAAAGACGATGGGATACACCAACCACACTCTGATGCCTGAAGCGCTTGAGAAGTGGCCTCTCCCGATGCTGGAGAAGATACTGCCGAGACACATGCAGATCATCTACGAGATCAACCAGCGCTTCCTTGACCACGCTGTGTCTTTCTTCCCGATGCAGAACGACAAGATCGCGAAGGTCTCCATCATAGAGGAGTCAAACCCGAAGATGGTGAGGATGGCGAACCTCTCCATCATAGGCTCACACTCCACAAACGGCGTTGCAGAGCTTCACTCCGAGCTTCTCAGGAAGGACATGTTCCCTGAGTTCAGCACGATCTTCCCAGAGCGCTTCAACAACAAGACGAACGGAATCACGCAGCGCAGGTGGCTTCTCGATGCCAACCCCGCCCTCTCCTCTCTCATCACAGAGGCGATAGGACCGGAGTGGATCACGGACTACAGCAAAATCGCCGATCTCAGGCCGTTTGCGGACGATGCATCATTCGTCGAGAAGTTCGGCAAAGTGAAGGACATGGCGAAGGCAAAGGCCGCCTCCTTCCTCTCCGGAGACATGGGATATACTCTCGACACCTCCACTCTCATAGATGTACAGGTGAAGAGGATACACGAGTACAAGAGACAGCTTCTCAACGCCCTCAACATCCTGATGATCTACAACAGGATGAAGAACGACAGAGCCTATCTCGACTCATTCCAGCCTACAACATTCCTCTTCGGAGGCAAGGCAGCTCCCGGATATGTGAACGCCAAGCTCATCATCAAGTTCATCTGCAACGTCGCCAAGGTGATAGCCAGCGACAGTCTCGTGCGCGACAAGCTCAAGGTGTGCTTCATGCCCGACTACCGCGTGACGATGGCGGAGGCCGTAATTCCTGCAACGAACATCTCAGAGCAGATATCCACAGCAGGAACGGAGGCATCCGGAACAGGAAACATGAAATTCATGTTCAACGGCGCACTTACTGTCGGAACGCTTGACGGAGCTAATGTCGAGATCGCGGAGGAAGTCGGAAAGGACAACATCTTCATCTTCGGACACACCGAGGAGGAGATCGCGGCACTGGCAAAAGAGGGATACAGTCCGAGGGAATGGGTTGAGAAGGATGCCGAGATAAAGGCGATGATCGACCTGATCGACTCAGGATACTTCTCCATCAACGAACCCTCGATCTTCACTCCGCTCAAGGACTCCCTCTTCGGATACGGCAACGACAGATACTACCTCTTCGCGGACCTCAGGATGTACCACGACGTGCATGAGAGAGCGATGGCTCTCTACCGCGATGACAGGAACGGATGGAACAGGAAGGCGGTAATCAACATCGCCTCCTCCGCAAAGTTCTCTTCCGACAGGACGATAAAGGAATATGCCGACGATATCTGGCACATAAAGCCCTGCAAGGTGAGAAGATCATCCAGCGACACAGTGCTTGAAGATGCGAGAAAGGCAGGAAACTGAGAAGGATCAGGCTTCCGAAGGGCTTCTGGTGATGGCGCTCATCACGCTCTCCGGAGGCCTGCAGGATGCCTACTCGTACATTGTCCGCGACGGCGTATTCGCCAACGCGCAGACAGGCAACATAGTGCTTCTAAGCCAGGCGCTCTTCTCCTGCGACGCGGGAAGAGCTCTTTCCTATCTTGTGCCTGTGGCGGCATTCGCATGCGGAACCTTCGCAGCCGCCGAGATAAGGCACAGATTCAAAAGAGGCGGAAACATACACTGGCGGCAGATAGTCGTCATTCTGGAAATCATCCTGCTTGCAGCCGTCGGCTTCATTCCGGCAGGACATTCGCACATCGCAAACGCGCTCGTCTCCTTTTCATGCGCAATGCAGGTGGAGGCTTTCAGGAAAGTGAAGGGACTGCCTTATGCAAGCACGATGTGCATAGGCAATCTCCGGAGCTGCATGGACAGTCTCTCAGGATACTGCCATACAAAGAACCGCACGGATGCGGTGAAAGCACGTCACTACGCCGCGGTGATAATCCTCTTCGCCGCAGGCGCGGGAGCCGGCAGCATAATCGCGGAAACGGCAGGTATAGGAACAATATGGATTTCTGCCCTCCTTCTTGCCGCCTCATTCATAGTCATGCTCAGGCGGTGAAAGGAAAGCATCAAGGCTTTTCCTGTCCGGAAGCACGAATGTCACGGACATCGGGAAATCAGGATTGAGGGAGGCGAATATTCTCACCGCAGATGTGGCTATGCCGGCTTCTTCCTGAACGGGATAATCCGAAAGCGGCGAGACAGAGAGGACATGGTATCCTCCCGCCGCGGCTTTGCTGAGCACATTCCGGTAAGCGACGGCAAGCCTCTCCTTTGCACGCTTTCCATCACCCTTCACGACTCTGGGAACAGTAAGGACTGCATCCGCGTTCCACTTCTGTATGGACGGGAAAGATTGAAGCATCTCCTCAGCAACGATGGCCGCTTCACATTCATATGATGATATATCCTCGGCAACTGCCGTCATCATGCCATCATCAACCGCAGATATGATCTCCTCTATGAATCCCTTCTCGATGATGATGTCGTCGAGCAGAAGGCCGTCAAGACCGAGATATCTGTCGGTAAAGGCTAGGATGACATCGCGGAGAGGAACACGCTTCCCCTTCCCGGAAGCAATATGGGCGGAAAGATATGCCTTGCCGTAATTCTCTGCGACCTTCTCTTCCGTGAATATCTCTTTTCCAAGCCAGATGCATCTTGAGAGCGTATAGAAAAGCTCATCATCGAAATCTGCGGACGGCTTCTCCTTTATCATCTCCCTGAGTCTCTCAAGAACGGAATTATCCTCTTTCCTTCTCATGCCTCCATTGTAGCATCTGTGCTATCATCAGGGAATGACGGTGATCGTTCTGGCGGCAGGGCTCTCAACAAGAATGGGCAGGAACAAGCTCCTTCTCCCCTGCAGGGGAAAATCAATCATACGCAGCACTGTGGAAAGCATTCTGGAATACACGGAGAGAATAACCGTCGTCACAGGCTTCGAGAGCGATCTGATCATCAAGGAGCTCAGCGGCCTCAGCATCACAGCAGTACATGCAGATAATTATAAGAAAGGCCAGAAGGAAAGCACACTCTGCGGAGTAGAACACACAGACGATGATTTCGCAGTCATTCCCGGCGATCTCCCGCTAATAACAGCAGAAGATTTCACGGGTACCGAGAAAATGCTTCTCAGCCATTCCATATCCAGAGCGTATCACGAAGGCATTCCCGGACATCCCGTAATGTTCAGAAGAGAGCACAGAGAGAAGCTGCTGTCGTATCCCGGTACGCTGAAAGAATACCTCGCATCCCATGACACAGGAATCTATGAGGGCGGCATCGGATGCACATTCGATATCGATACTCCTGAGCGCTACAGCGAACTTCTCTCCAGATACGAACACTGATTCCATTCAGTTTTTCTCATATTTTCCTCTGACAGCAGCTCAGGCCGGCAATATTTCAAAGATGAAGCATGAATACATTTGTCTCAATGTCATGATTCATAAGAATGCCGGGAAGGTTCATGCCCTCCCGGCATTTATCATCAGGGGATCATCAGAACGTTACTCTGATCTTCCCGTTCTCCGCTGAAAGATGTATCACAGCTCCATCCGTGAGCTTTCCTGAAAGCATTGCACGAGAGAGCTCATTCTCAACATCATTCTGGATGCACCTTCTGATAGGACGTGCTCCGAACGCAGGATCAAATCCGGCCGTGGTAACATGCTCCTCGACGCTGTCATCCCACTCAAGCCTGTAGCCGCGCTTCTCAACTCTCTCCCTGAGAGTCTCAAGCTGAAGATGAACGATCTTCCTGATCTCGGCGCTTCCGAGCGGATTGAACATCACGATCTCGTCTATCCTGTTGATGAACTCAGGCTTGAATGTATGCCTGATGATCTCCATGACATGCGCTTCCGCATGTTCAGGATCGGCAAGAATCTCCTGCGAGCCGAGGTTGGACGTCATTATGATGATGGTGTTCGTGAAGTCCACCACCCTTCCCTGTCCATCGGTGAGACGGCCGTCATCCAGCACCTGCAGCAGGATGTTGAATACATCGGGATGCGCCTTCTCTATCTCATCGAAGAGAATGACCGAGTACGGACGCCTTCTCACGACTTCCGTAAGCTGTCCGCCCTGATCATAGCCGACGTATCCAGGAGGAGCTCCAATGAGTCTCGAGACTGAGTACTTCTCCATGTACTCGGACATATCGATACGCGTGAGAGCCTTCTCATCATCGAAGAGGAACGAGGCAAGAACCTTGGCAAGCAGCGTCTTTCCGACACCTGTCGGACCTGCAAAGAGGAATGAACCGAGCGGTCTGTGCTCATCGCCTATTCCCGCCTTGTTCCTCCTGATCGCATTCGCAACGGCCGCTATGGCCTTATCCTGACCGATGACTGACTGAGAGAGAATCTTCTCAAGGTTGAGGTACTTCTCCATCTCAGAACCGAGCATCTTGGCAACAGGCACGCCTGTCCATGCGGATACGACCTTCGCTATATCATCCTCAGTCACTTCCTCTCTGAGAAGCCTTCTTCCGTCCTTCGTGAAGGAGTTTACCTTCGACTCGGCATTCTCTATCTCCTTCTGCAGCGCAGGGAGCTTGCCGTGCTTTATCATTGCAGCAGTGGAGAGATCACCCTGACGTTCGGCGTTCTGTTCCTCCTTGCTGAGTTTTTCAAGCTCGGCTTTCTTCTCACGCAGCGCAAGGATGGCTTCCCTCTCGTTCTGCCATTCAAGGTGGAGAGCATCATACTTAGACTGCATCTCGGCGAGTTCTGAGGTTATCTTCTCAAGTCTCTCCTTTGAGCCGGCATCCTCCTCACGGGAAAGCGCCTGCTTCTCTATCGAGAGCTGCAGCATCTTGCGGTGCAGGTTGTCCAGCTCGGCAGGCTGGCTCTCTATCTCCATCTTTATCTGCGAGGCTGCCTCATCCACGAGGTCGATAGCCTTATCCGGCAGGAATCTGTTTGTAAGGTACCTGTCAGAAAGCACCGCGGCGGCGACAAGCGCCTCATCCTTAATGCGCACTCCGTGATGGAGCTCATATTTGGGCTGCAGACCGCGGAGGATTGAGATAGTGTCCTCAACCGAGGGTTCCTTCGTATATACAGGCTGGAACCTCCTCTCAAGGGCCTTGTCGGACTCGATGTACTTGCGGTACTCGTCAAGCGTAGTGGCACCTATTGCATGGAGCTCACCGCGTGCGAGTGCGGGCTTGATGAGATTGGAAGCATCTGTCGAACCCTCCGCAGCACCAGCCCCGACTATCGTATGGAGCTCATCTATGAAGAGTATGATCTTGCCTTCGCTCTTCGTGACCTCGTTTATGACGCCCTTGAGCCTCTCCTCGAACTCTCCGCGGAACTTCGCTCCGGCGATGAGAGAGCCGAGATCGAGGGAGAGAAGGCGCTTGTCGGCAAGGGACTCAGGTACATCGCCCTTGGCGATACGCTCCGCAAGTCCTTCGACTATTGCAGTCTTTCCTACACCGGGTTCTCCTATGAGGACAGGATTATTCTTCGTCCTTCTGCAGAGAACCTGCATCACACGCCTGATCTCCTCCTCCCTTCCGATAACGGGATCGAGCTTGTCCTCAGCGGCAAGACGTGTGAGATCCTTGCAGTATTTGTCCAGTGACTGATAACCCGCCTCAGGGTCCTGAGAGGTTATCCTCTGGTTTCCTCTAATGCTCTGCAGCGCTTTCAGCACTCCGTCCTTCGTGACTCCGAGCGCGATGAGGACATCTTTTTCGGGGCATTCATCCGTAATGAGCGCGATGAGGAAATGCTCCGCCGATATATATTCATCCTTGAATTCAGCCGCGACCTTGTCGCAGGAGGAGAGTATCCTCGCCGCAGAACGGGAGAATGATACCTGCGCATCCCCGTAGAGCTTGGGGAGTCCCGCAAGGATTTTGTCCATGGCCTCCGTCACAGCCTCGGGCGAGACACCCAGCTTCTCGAAAAGCGGACGCAGGACGCCGTCCTTCTGCCCGGTCAGGGCCTTGATTATATGTGCCGGCGTGACCTCGGAATGTCTCTCGGAAGAAGCATTCTGGGCCGCCTCCTCTATAGCGCTCTGCAGCTTAAGTGTAAATTTATCGTAGTTCATTTCAAAACCTCCAGAGTTCTATATTTCCGTACTATCTGTACACCGGGAATATAATAACGGAGGCTGAAATCGTTAAGTCAGGCCCGGAAACTCTCCAGATAATTTTTTATTATCTTCATCGAGGCCTCCTTGCTGTAGGCCCGGAAGAAAGCCACCTGGAAGCACTCAAGCTCTGCCAGATTGATAATCGCATCGGATGTGGAGTCTATATCTATCTCCCTGAGCCTGCCTGCGGCTATGCCCTGACGTATGAGACGCTTGAAGAGTATGGATAGCTTTGCGGTGCGCCTGTGGATCACATCGGCGAAATCAACACCTTCCCTCTTTGCGGATATCATCACGGTCATGAGATTCATGAGCGCGCTCTCATTGCTCATGGCGGTGTCTATGATGTCAGAGAGGATGCGCGTCATGCGCTCTATCTCATCGCCGCCGTGCTCCCCCCACGCTATGAGAGAATATTTCGCGAAGAGTTTTCCAGTGATCAGCTTGACGGCGTAGTAGTATATCTCATCCTTGTTGTGGAAATACTGATAGACCGTAGGACGCGAGATTCCCGCCTCCTCTGCGATGATGGAGAGATTCGAGTCATGATACCCTTCCCTCGCGAACACCTCGAGAGCGGTACGCAGTATTGTCTCCTTCCTTCCATTGTGGTCTATCTTCTTTGGCATCCAGTACATGATACAGGGTTTCACGATTTAGTGAAACATCATAAGTGAAGATTGCAGCCATTTAGGCTATCATCATGGCATGGCGGAGATGCTCATTTACATTATCGTCATGTCCATCACTCCGGGGCCGAACACGATACTGTCTCTCTCAAATGCAGCCGCAGTGGGGCTCAGGAAAGGAGTGAGGCTGAACATAGGCATGCTCGTAGGGATATCGATTGTTACAGCAGCGGCGTATATGGCCTCAGGGATCATCTATACGCTCATCCCCTCCGCGGATGTATTCCTGAGAATTCCTGCATTCGTCTATCTGGTCTACCTTGCATGGAAAACATTCAGGAAAGGGAGCATTGAGGATGGAGGAAAGACTGCCTCATTCTCGGAAGGTCTTATCCTGCAGCTTGTGAACATCAAAGTCTATCTTCTCGCTCTCACCGCGATAGCCACCTACATAATGCCGGAATCTGAGACACTGCTGCACTCCGTTCTGCTCTCCGCCCTCATTCCTCTGATATGCTTCATATCCGGGCTTATCTGGGCAGCTGGAGGAGCGATGCTCTCGGGAATTTACAAAAGACATACCAGAGTAGTATGTTCACTCCTTGCACTTTCGCTCCTCTACTGTGCCGTGAGAATATTCATCTGACCCTGATTTAATTTCCTGCAGCTTCTTGCACTTACCAATCAACGCTGGTAAATTTCAGACTATGCCTGCGTAGCATAATGGATAGTGCATTCCCCTCCGGAGGGAAGGATGACGGTTCGATTCCGTCCGCGGGTACATATCACCGGACTTTCCATAATAAAATTAAACCAAGGTTGTCTCTATAACTCTGCATCAGCGTGCAACAAAAGAACGCCTTTGGCATCTCTCTAGCACGCAATAAACCAATAAACAAAGCAGTAAGGATCGCATTGAATCAAAATAAAATCTAACCGGAGGAAGTGCTGAAAACATACAGGAACAACCACATTAAGCTGCTGTTTTCAGGCAAAGAGAGAACTGCATGTTGTCTCCCTGTGTGATAGACTATCCACTGATTAGGAGTGATTATGCTTTACCCTGAAATAAACGAGAGAAGAGGAATCATAGACCTCGGCGGCGCATGGCAGTTCCGCCTTGACGACAGAGAGCACGGAGAAGGATTCGCAGATACGGATTTCTTCCGCGGTTCAGAGCTCATTGCAGTCCCCGCCTCATACAACGACCAGAAAGAGGACATACGCTTCAGAAGCCACTGCGGGTGGGCCTACTACAGAAGGACATTCACGCTGCCTTCTTATCTTGAGAGCGAAAGAAGGGTACTTAGGTTTGATGCCGTCACTCACAATGCGAAGGTATATCTCGACGGACAGCTCATCGCCGAGCATACGGGAGGATTTCTTCCCTTTGAAATCGACATAACCGGCATCGCTGCAGGAGAAGAGCATGATCTCATCGTAGCCGCGGACAACAGGATAAACCACTCCACGCTCCCGATGGGAAACGAGGGAGGAACCGCATTCTTCGGTTCTGACAACGCAGACGTGCCCAGCGTTATAGCGGCAAAGAAGCACAGGAAGCCTGTCAACCTGCCGAACTTCGACTTCTTCAACTATGCAGGCATAAACAGGCCTGTGAGGATATACACGACGCCCAAAGCGTATATAAACGATGTCTCGCTCGTCCCTTCAATAGACGGGAAGAAAGGTATAATCCGCTATGAAATCGTGACATCGGGAGATGGAGAGACCTCGATAGAGATACTGGATGAGGACGGAAAGAAAGTCGCCTCAGGCAGCGGAGATAAGGGAGAACTGGTGATAGAGAATGCGAATCTCTGGTGGCCTTATCCTGGAAAGCCCTATCTCTACACCGCAGTGATAAGACACGGCGATGATATCTACCGCCTTGAGACAGGAATCAGGACGGTTGAGGTCAGAGGAGAGAAATTCCTCATAAACGGAAAGCCTTTCTACTTCAAGGGATTCGGAAAGCACGAGGACAGTGCGGTACACGGACGCGGGTTCGACTTCGTTCTCGACATGAAGGACATAAGCCTCATACACTGGTTCGGAGCCAACTCATTCCGCACAAGCCACTACCCATATGCGGAGGAGATATACCAGCTCTGCGACAGGGAGGGAATAGTCATAATCGATGAGACGCCCGCTGTCGGCATCGGAGGAACAAGCGAGGATATCTACAAAGTCGGTAAATTCCAGCAGCACCACAGGGATGTGATAAAAGACCTGATCGCAAGGGACAAGAATCATCCGTCCGTCGTCATGTGGTCTATGGGCAATGAACCCGATACCGTAAGCTACCCAGACTCCGCATATGAATACTGGCACAGCCTCTACTGCTGCACAAAGCCGCTCGACCCCGCCGGACGTCCTGTGACATTCGTATGCTGCCAGAACAACTATGAACGCGACAGGATAACAAGGGAGATGGATGTAGTCTGCATCAACCGCTATTACGGCTGGTACAACCTCTCCGGCGATATGGAAGCCGCGGTCTACGCGCTCAATCTCGAGCTTGATTTCTGGCAGGACATAGGAAAGCCCGTGATCATAACGGAATACGGAGCTGACACGCTTCCCGGCTTCCACCTCACAGCCCCAGAGATGTTCAGCGAGGAGTTCCAGAAAATGTACTACGATACCCTCAACAGAGAGTTCGACAAGCGGTCCTTCGTAATCGGAGAGCATCCGTGGAACTTCGCCGACTTCAATACGATACAGGGACCGATGAGGGCCGACGGCAACCGCAAAGGACTGCTGACAAGAGACAGGAGGCCGAAAATGGCCGCTCACTACTTCAGGGAACGGTGGAATTCCATTCCCGATTTCGGATACAAGGAATGAAAAGAATAAACTCTGCCGGCGATATGGCCGCAATAGTTGAGGAATATGGTTTCCTGCCGTTCTTCCAGTCTGGCATCCCCGGCTTCTCAGTGGAGGAGATGGCCTCCCCTTCCGTCTGGTTTCCGCCTAAAGGAGAAGGCGTATGGGAGTGGAAGGACCCTGTAATGAGGATGACAGGGTGCGCATACGGGAAGTTCTTCCGCTCTCATCCGGGCTTTATCTCATCAGAGCTCTTTCCTGTCCTCGCCGCCTACAGACGTGACGGCTATGACATGGAGGGCATGATAAACGACGGGCTGATGAGCCATGGCGAAAGGGTCGTCTACTCCATACTTGAGGAGACGGAGAGCGAGAGCTCGACATTTCTCAGACTGAAATCGAAGATGGCGAAATCATCATTCGAGAAAGCTGTCTCCGATCTCCAGATGCGCACCTTCGTGATGGTATCAGGTTTCGAGTACAGCCTCACGAAGGACGGACGCCCGTACGGCTGGGGAAAAGCAAGATATGCCCTGCCGGAAACGGTCTACCCAGGCTTTGAGGAGAGCATCGACAGATATACCCCGGAAGAAGCACATAAAATCCTTATGGAGAGAATGAAAAAGAACTTCCCCGATGCCGAGGAAGTCCTTATACAGAGATTCATAGGATAGAATCAGAACTTGAGCGTATCCGAGAGTGTCGCGACCATCACCGCCTTGATCGTATGCATCCTGTTCTCAGCCTCGTCAAAGACAACCGATGCGTGGCTTCTGAACACCTTGTCGGTGACCTCCATCTCGCTGAGTCCGAACTTCTCGTGAACCATCTGGGCAGTTGTGGTGTTGAGATCATGGAAAGACGGCAGGCAGTGCTCGAAAATCGTATTCTTACCAGTCGACTTCAGCAGTTCCATAGTCACCTGATAAGGCTTGAGAAGCGATATCCTCTCAGCCATCTTATCCTCCTCACCCATCGAGCACCAGATATCCGTATAGATGATGTCGGCGCCCTTCACCGCCTCATAGGGATCGGTGACAACGGTTATCGAGGAGCCGTTCTCTTCCGCCCATCCCCTGCACTGCGAGAGAAGATCATCAGCGGGCATCAGCGAAGCGGGAGTCGCCACAGCATAGTCCATTCCGACCTTGGCCGCGCCTATCATAAGGGCATTCGCCACATTGTTCCTGCCGTCTCCGACATAGGCGAGCTTCATCTCATCGAGAGGCTTCCCGAGGTGTTCAGATGCAGTGAGGAAATCAGCGAGCACCTGCGTGGGATGATCCTCGTCAGTAAGACCGTTCCATACGGGAACGCCTGAATACTTCGCGATATCCTCGACAATTGAATGGGCAAATCCCCTGTACTCTATGCCGTCGTACATCCTGCCGAGAACCTTCACCGTATCCTCAAGCGACTCCTTTTTTCCCATCTGCGAGTTGGTGAGGAAGGTCACGCCGGCGCCTTCATCATATGCCGCGACCTCAAAAGAGCACCTTGTCCTCGTAGATGTCTTGTCAAACAGGAGTACGATATTCTTTCCGGAGAGAAGACGACCGTGAACACCAGGATCAACAGGCTGGCCCTTCTTCTTTTTCTTCAGCTCCGCCGCCAGTTTTATGAGATAGAGTATCTCCTCTTTGGTGTAATCCCTGAGTGTCAGGAAACTTCTGCCTTTCAGTGTCATATTCTCCTCCAATATGCAAAGACTATCGCATTTTTATGCATTAACTGTCAAGGATGCTGTGTAAAGCGGAATATTTATTCAATTTGCTGCGGTTTCTGTTCTCCCCACTCGGCATCAAGTTGTCCTCTTGCATCCATATCGTCAGGCAGCTCTATCCTTCCCAGCTTCCCTGAGATCATATTGTTCCTCTTCACCGCATTGCCCAGCTTGTCGGATGCCCTGTCTATCGCCTCCTGCGTTTTAGTGAGATCCTCTCCGAACCTGTAGAACTGCGCCTTGAGATCACGGAAGAGCTGCCAGATCTTCCGAGTATTCTTCTCCACCTGCAGCGTCCTGAATCCGATCTGCAGCGAGTTTATCAGGGCGGAGAAGTTCGTGGGGCCGGTAAGGACGACCTTGTAAGTATCCTGCAGCGTCTCAGCAAGTCCGTCCATGCGGAGAAGCTCCGCGTAGAGGCTCTCAGTCGGGACGAACAGAATCGCGAAATCCGTGGTTTTCGGAGGAACGATATACTTGTCCCTTATGTCGCGCGCCTCGGAAAGAACTCTTGCGCGGAGATCTCTGAGAGCGGTGCGCACAGCCTCGTCATCGCCCTCAGATACGGCATTCGAGTATCTCACATAGTCCTCCGTGGGGAACTTGGAATCTATCGGAAGGAATACCTCCTCGTCCGCATCCTTTCCAGGCAGCCTTATGGCGAACTCAACCACGGGACCGCCCCTCCGCGGCGCGAAGTTCTTCACATACTGAGCGCTCGTCATAAGGTCGGAGAGTATGTTCTCAGCCTGCACCTCTCCCCATGTGCCCCTGACTTTGACGTTTGAGAACATCTTTGAAAGCGATGAGACATCACCAGCAAGCCTGTTCATCTCACCTATTGACTTGTAAAGCGACTCAAGGTTCTTCGTTACCTGTTCAAATGATGCGGAAAGCCTTGTCTCAAGCGTGGTCTGCAGCTTCTCATCGACGGTCATACGCATTCTGTCGAGCTGCTCAGAGCTCTCCTTGCGTATGGCCTCCATCCCCTTTCCGACCTCTTCAGTCAGCGCGCGGCTGCTTTTCAGAACCGCCTCCATTGTGCGGAGGTTCTCCTCTCTTATGCCGTTAAGCACTGAGGAGACTGCGTCGGAGGACTGTTTCTGCCTCTGCTCAAGCCGCTCTCCCAGCTCTCTGTTCTCACGGAAGAACGTCGCCATCTGGCTACTGTTCTGCGTGCCGAGTTCGGCAAGCCGTTTCTCTATGGCCTCGAGACGTGCCTCCGAAGAAGCTCTGAATGATTCGATGGAAGATGAATCCTTTCTCCGTGACGACCTTGCAAGAAGAAGCGAGAGAAGAACGATGATGACAACACAGAGTACAAGGCAGGCTGCTGATATATACATACGGCTATGATAACCCCCTGAGGACGGAGAGAGAAGCGGACTACAAGAGCAGCTTCCTGAGAATTGACCGGAATCCCCTCGCTGAGCGCGTCAGCTGGTCTATCTCGATGTACTCATCCCTCACATGCGCAAGGCTCTCGAGCGACGGGCCGTATCCGATGCAGGGAATGCCCGCCTCTCCTGCAAAGTGGCTGCCGTTCGTGCAGAAATCGAAGTGAGAGACTGGAGCATCTATACCTGCTTCATGAAGTCCTTCAAGAGCTTTCCTGACAAACGGATCATCCTCCGATGTGAGCCATGCGGGGAAATAGCGCTTCGCGCGTATAGTCTCGCCCGTCCAGCATTTCTCCTCCCCTTCGGCTATATAACATCTGGCTTTTATTTCTGGAGAGAGTGTTTTCGCCCGTACGATCGCATCCTCTATCTCCGAGAGGATGGATGCCTCGCTCTCTCCCACGAGAGTTCTTCTGTCAAATGTGGCCCGGCAGAGAGAAGGCACGACGGATGCGCCGGGATAGGGGAAACTCTTTATGTCCGTAAGCTCAAGTATTCCCCTGCCGAGCACCGGATGGCAGGGAGGAACGATTTTCCTTATCTCACCGATGACGGTCATCATATCATATACGGCGTTGCGGCCCTTCTCAGGATTGGATGAATGACAGCTCACTCCTTCTGTCTCGACTATAATCTCCGCCCTTCCCCGCTGGCCAGTCTTGACCGTTGTTGAAGAAGCCTCTCCGACGATGACGAAATCGGGCCTTGCAAGTTCTGAGATCACACGGGCGGAGACACCTTCGAAGCACTCCTCATGGACTGTGCAGGAGACATAGATACTGCCGGCGAAATCCCTGCCGCACTCCTCCGCGAAATCCGCTGCGGCCGTTATCATCGCAGTGACGCTGCCCTTCATGTCGGATGTGCCGCGCCCGTATATCCTGCCATCAGCGATATCTCCGGAGAACGGACCGTGCGTCCAGCTCTCCCTGTCTATGACTCCGACCGTGTCTATATGGCCGTCAAGGAGTATGCGGGGCCCCTTCCTGCTGCCGCGGATGCAGCCGAGCACGCTTCCGTACTTTACTGTCTCAGCCTCGTCGAAGCCCATGGAAAGCATACGGCGCTTCATCAGCTCCGCAGCCTCTTTCTCGCAGCCTGACGGACTGGGTATCCTCACCGCTTCCTGACAGAATGAAATGAGATCGCTGTCGCTTGTCATCATCTTCCTCCTCGTACGATTATCCTGCACAAAGGGAAAACCGCAAACCGGTTCTTTACTAAAAAAGGCACCGCAGAGAGCCCGCGATGCCTTATGACTGTATGATTCAGACCATGCTCAGTCTACGAGAATGACCTCTCCGTTGGGATAGCGCTCAGCAACGTACTCCCTGACGGTGTCGCTCTTGAGAGCCTCGACAAGCGCCTTAATCTTCGGCTCGTTCTCCGTTCCCTCGCGCACTGCGACGACATTCACATACGGGCTGTCAGCACCCTCAACATAGAGACCGTCGCGTGTAGCGATAAGTCCTGCCGGGATCGCATAGTTGCCGTTTATGACTGCGGCATCAACATCGGGAAGAACACGGGGAAGAGATGCGGCCTCGATCTCAGAGAACTTGAAGTTCTTCGGATTGTCGGCGATATCAGCGGGGACAGCCTCAAGGCCTGCACCCTCACCGAGCGTGATGAGTCCTGCGCTCTGCAGAAGGAGAAGCGCGCGTCCCTCGTTGGTCGGATCATTGGGAATCGCTATCGTAGCACCGTCGGGAATCTCATCAAGGGATGAGTACTTGTCGCTGTAGACAGCAAGCGGCTCGATGTGGATTCCGCCGGCGGAAACAAGGTTGTATCCCCTCTCAGCGTTTGCGGATTCCAGATACGGCAGATGCTGGAAGTAGTTGGCGTCAAGCTCTCCGGAAGCGAGCGCCTCGTTGGGAGTCACATAATCCGTGAACTCGACTATCTGCAGATCATAGCCCTCGCCGGCAAGCTGATCGACGATCTGGCTGAGGATGGCTGCATGGGGATCGGGCGTGGCGCCTACCTTGATGACATTGGGATCGGACTCCTGTGCTCCGTTGGCGAACACGGGAACTGCGAGCGCGGCGAGCGCAAGAACGATAACAGCAAACTTTTTCATATTAAAATCTCCAGAAATACGGATGAACCGTTCGATAATACATCCCTTGAAGGGACCCTTTTGCAGAAAAATATTCATCTGGTGGAAAAAGAAAGTATCATGCCCTCTCGGGCATCATCATGGAGGACATCATCATGGATATCATCTGAAAACTCTGCATCTCATGTCCTCCTTGATCTAAGATGACTTCATTATGCATAAAATGGAAGTTTATGCAAGATTTTTGCATTAAAAATAAGACGTCCGCTCTGCACGGACGTCCTTTCTCCTTTCAGCGCCTGGAGATAAGATGGCTGCTTATCCTGTCTCCAATGAACTGTATCAGCTCTACCATGACAATTATTATCACGACGGCCGCGACCATGTAGGAGGGTCTGAAGCGCTGGTAGCCGTATCTGATCGCCAGGTCTCCAAGTCCGCCTCCTCCGATCGCTCCAGCCATGGCCGAGTAGCCGATGAGGTTTATTATCGTCAGCGTCACGCCCGCGGCAAGTGATGGCAGCGCCTCGGGAATCAGAACCTTGACTATTATCTGCCAGTTCGTCGATCCCATCGCCTTCGCAGCCTGCACAACTCCCGGATCGACCTCCTTGAGCGATGACTCTATTACCCTCGCGACGAAAGGCGCCGCGGCTATCGAGAGCGGTATCACCGTGGCCATCGTGCCGATGCTCGTTCCTATTATGAGGCGCGAGAGCGGCATCAGGACTATCATCAGTATGAGGAACGGGAACGAGCGGAGGATGTTCACAATGCGCGAGAGCACGCTGCAGAACACTGGATGGGGAATAATGCCCCCGTGCTCCTCCGGCCCAGTCACATGCAGAAGCACTCCGATCGGGAAGCCCAGAACCATCGAGAAGATCGTGGAGAGGAAAACCATGACAACAGTCTGCCATGTCGCTTCAAGAACCAGATTGATCATCGTAGACATATCACACCTCCCCCGACTCTTCGACGTGGACGCCCTTCTCCTCAAGCATCCTCACTGCAGATTCCGCAACCTCGCCTTCCGGTCCGATGTCGGTTATCATCACGCCCAGCTCCTCGCCGTCGACAGTCTGGACGCCGGCCGCCCTGATGTTGAAGATCGCGCCGGTTGCGGAGGAGACTGCGGAGATGATCGGCTCGTCTGTCTTTCCGCCGCGGAAGCGGAGAGTATAGTGACCGCCCTCCTTTGACCATCTGATTATAGACTCGCGGACTGTCGTCAGCGATGAGAGGAAATCCTTTGTCACGGCGTGATGCGGACTGGCGAAGATATCGGAGACCTTTCCCTCCTCGACGATGCGTCCTGAATCGAGCACCGCGACACGGTCGCATGCATCCCTGACAACCTCCATCTGGTGCGTGATCATCACAACGGTGAGGTTCATCTTCTTCTGTATCTCTTTTATCAGGGCGAGGATTGAGCGAGTGGTCTGGGGATCGAGCGCGCTGGTGGCCTCGTCGCAGAAGAGTATAGAGGGATTTGTGGCAAGCGCCCTTGCTATCGCGACCCTCTGCTTCTGTCCGCCGGAAAGCGTCGAGATCGGGGCATTGCCCCTCCTCTCAAGGCCGACAAGGGCCAGAAGCTCCTCAGTGCGCTTTTTTATATGCTCCTTATCCATATGGCAGATCTCCATAGGATATGCGATATTGTCCGCGGCGTTGCGGGAGGAGAAGAGGTTGAAGGTCTGGAAGATCATGCCGATATGCCTTCTTTCCTCTATCAGCTCCTTTCTGGAGAGATTGTCCACGCGCTTGTCGTCATAGTAGACCTCTCCGCTGTCCGGGGCCTCAAGCATCGACACAAGCCTCACCAGTGTGGACTTTCCCGCGCCGGATTTACCGATTATCCCATAGACGGTGTTGGACGGTATAGAAAGAGAGACATCCTCGACCGCATGGAGCTTGCCGTAGCTCCTTCTGAGATTTTTAAGTCTTATCTCCATAAAGCACTCCGCTGTCCTTTATATCAGATTATCGCGGGAAGCACCAACGGCGGAACGCGCCTTCTCCGGCTCGTTCGTTATCAGCCCGTCAATACCCCACTCCGCAGCTTTTATCATCTCTTCTGATGTGTTGACAGTCCAGACATTAATGCGCACTCCGTTATCATGAAGTTCCCTGACGCACTCATCATCGAGAATCCGGAAAGAAGGATGGTAGCACTCGAACCCCGCATCGCTTATCTCGCGGCCTATGTTCCTCAGCTTCATGCCGTCAAAGAGGAAGCCGGCGGGAATACCGGGAGCAAGGGTTCTCAGACGGAAGAGCGTCAGCCAGTTGAACGAGGAGAAAAGCACCCTCTTCTCAACTCCGAAACGGCTGATTAGCGCAATAACCTTCTCCTCTATCCCGGGGTAATACACAGGCGCGGTCTTGAACTCTATATTTGTGTACAGCCCTGTCTGGGAGATCATCGAGAGGTACTCCTCAAGAGAGGGAATGGGAGTGAAGCCGAATATATCATCCTTCGTCCTTCCGGCGCTGATCTTCTCAAGCTCGCTTCTGGTGTAATCGGAGATGCATCCATCTCTCCCCGCCGTCCTCATCAGAGCCTCGTCATGCATTATCATCACCTCTCCGTCACGGGAGAGATGCACATCGAGCTCTATCGCATCCGCCCCGGCCTCGACGGCTTTGCGGAATGCAAGCATTGTATTCTCGGGATAAGCGCCGCTGTATCCCCTGTGCGCGATAATATCCATACCCCTGAGATACTCCCCCTGCGCAATAAAAGCAAGAGCGGAGAATAAGCATCGCCGCAGCACGGAAACCGGCATTTGACTGCACCGCCGTTTCATACGATATTGATTCTATGGCCAATGGTTCATTTTCCGGGCGCAACGGCTCGGATCAGCTGTCAGTTTTCCTAATAGCCGCGGCGCTTGTCCTCGCGGTGGCGGTCTCCGTAATGACCGATGATAAGTTGAAAGCCGCGGTGAGCGCTGCGGCAGTGGTTCTTGTCGCGGTCTCAGCGTTCAGGATGCTGAGTACGAATATCGCGAAGCGCAGAGCGGAGAACGAGAAGTTCCTCTCTATTTTCATATCAATTGCAGGAAGTCCTGAGGAGAGGGCCAGAAAGAAGGCCCGCAAAGAGGACCTGAAAACTCACGTCTATTTCAAGTGTCCCGAGTGCAAGACCGAGTGCAGGGTTCCCAGAGGCAAGGGAAAGATAAGGATAACCTGCCCTAAATGCTCTCACCAGTTCATAAAGAGGACATAGAATGTTCGGTTATGTGCTCGCGAACGGACAGGCGCTCTCGAATGAGGAAAAAGCGGTCTACAAGGCCCACTACTGCGGACTGTGCCGCGTGCTGAGGGAGCGCTACGGACAGAAAGCCGTCATGGCGCTCAGCTACGACATGGTATTTCTGGAGATGGTCCTTTCCGACCTCACTGGTTCAGATGAGGAGTCGGGAACTGAGAGATGCGTACCGCATCCCGTCAAGGAACACAGCTATACGGTGACAGGATTCACATCATATGCCGCGGACATGCAGATGCTTCTGGGCTACTACTCTCTCCTCGACAAAGTCCATGACGAGGGAAAGGGAAAGGAGGCGGAAAAGAAGATGAGAGAGCTGCTTCCTTCTCTTGAGGAGAAGTATCCGAGGCAGTGCGGTGCTGTCAGAAAATGGCTTGAGGTGCTGGGAGAGAACGAGAAGAAGAATCTCAGGGACCCGGATGAGATGTCGCTCATCTTCGGACGGCTTCTGGGAGAGATCTTCGCATATGACGATACATCATTCTTCCGCGACGACCTCAAGGCGCTCGGATGCGCTCTCGGACGTTTCATCTACCTCCTCGATGCATGGTGCGACAGAAAGAAGGACAAGAAGAAGGGAAGCTACAATCCTCTTCCGGATGGAATAACAGCTGAGGAGATGAAGGAGATGCTCCTCGATGCCGCGGCGGCCGCCTCAGACAGCTTCGAACGTCTACCGCTGGATCAGCATGTTTTCATTCTGCGCAATATCCTTTACAGTGGAATCTGGACGAAATTCAAGGAAGAGAAGGAATGATGGACCCATACAGCGTCCTCGGCCTCAGGCCGGGTGCCTCTGATGAGGAGGTCAAGAAAGCGTACAAGACCCTTGCGAAGAAATACCATCCGGACGTGGCGGGAAACAGCCCCGAAGCGGCAAGGAGAATGCAGGAGATAAACGCGGCCTACGACCAGATAATCAACCACAAGGAAAGTTATTCCTCCGGCAATGCAGGCTACAGTCAGGGTTACGGCTTCGGCGGATACGGGAGCGGTTACGGTACAGGCTACGGCTACAGGAACGCCGGTGAGACAGGAGATCCGATAGAGCTCAGAGCGGCTGTTGCCTATATCAACGCGAGGCGTTATGCCGAGGCGATCACAACTCTCGGCGCGATTCCAAGGGAGAAGCGCTCCGGAAGATGGTACTATCTGATGGCCTACGCTGAGGCCCACACAGGGGACAGCGTCGGCGCGCTGAGGGACATAAACACCGCCATCTCGATGGAACCGGGGAATGCCACATACCTCGCGTTCAGGGACAGGCTCTCGGGACGCAGGGTGCAGTATGAGGACTGGTCAAGGAACTTCGGAGGATTCAGCACAGGATTCTTCCCCTGCTGTTTCCCCTTCTTCCCCTGCTGCTGCATAATCTGAAGAAATAAGTCTATTTGAACGATTCCGAGAGCGGCTTCACCACAGAGCCCATCAGCTCCGTCATAAGCTCAGGAGCAGCCTCAAGCTCAAGCGGCAGCCTGCCGTAGAGTATATCGAAGTAGGTTCCGGTCACAGCAGTCACTATGAAGTCGAAGGCTGCCTGAATCTTCTCCCTCTTCTGTCTCTCCGAGGCGAAGTGCTGTGTGAATGTGGACTTCATGAAATAATCCACAACGGAATAGCGTCCCTCCTCCACCATCGCGCGGAAATCGGGAACCGAGAGAAGCATGCGGTAGTATTCCCTGTCTCTGGAAAGGAGTGCCGAGAGAGCCTCGAAGAACGGCCGGGGATTGGCAAGTATTATATCCGGCGTCATTGCGCCGAAGGCCTCATTAAGCTCCTCAACTGCGTTCTCCTTTATCGACTCAAGGACTTCGGATGTATCCTTGAAATGCGCATAGAACGTTCCTCTGTTGATATCGGCTTCCTTCACTATGTCGGTTATGGTTATCTTCTCGAAAGGCTTCGCCCGCATCAGGGAAACAAGAGCTTCCCGAATCAGGCGCTTTGATCTGAGCGAACTTCGGTATTCCGCTTTCACTCTCGTTTTCTCCTCCATTCTCTGCCTCCCCTTGGTTCTTACAGTTTAGAATGGTTTTCACCGGAAAGAAAGGGAAATTGTTCACTATTACGGATTACGAAGCGCCGGAAAGAGCCCTGATGGCAAAATCGATGCCTTTCTCAAGACCATCATTCTCCAAATCGGGAGCGACCCATGAAGCTGCAGCTTTAAGATCCTCAGAGCTGTTTCCCATGGCGATTCCGACAGCCGCATGCGTGACCATCTCGATGTCGTTCGCACCGTCTCCGAACGCGGCGGTGGAGGAGATATCCTCTCCGAGATACTCCAGCACGCGGTCAATGCCGGTAGCCTTCGTAACACCTTTAAGGACTATCTCTCCCATGTTGTCGCGCGGCAGTCCGACAGTATTGTCAACAATGGAGAAACGGTCTCCTATCTCAGCCCTTATCTGCTGTATGTCATAGCCTTCCGTGACATAGAGGATCTTGTTCACCTCGGCATCTGTAGGAAGAGCATCGGAGATGATGAGTGAGTCAAGCACGATTTCGGCACCCATATGAGCATGCATGAGAGAACGCCAGAAAGAAAGGCCCTCAGCCGTTATGTACGTTCCTTCATCTGTCTGCACAAGCGTACGGAATCCCCGCTCACGGCAGTATGAGAGAGCGGCCTCCTTCTCTTCGGCGGAGAATATTCTCTTGTATATCACCTTGCCGCCGCAGATCACGGATGCGCCTGCGGCAAAGACCCCGCCGTCAAAGCCTATATCATAGACTGACTGCGGAACCTCCGCATGACTCCGGCCGGTGGCGAGAAAGGCGCGGTGGCCATCCCGTCTCAGGTTCCTTATCGCGCGGACGGCGCTCTCAGGCGCGCCTTTCCCGAACGGGAGTATGGTCCCGTCCACATCGAAGAAGAAGTTCATCACCTTCCCTCGCCGACGAACTGGAATCCGGCGGCGGAAAGTTTCTCCTTTATCTCCCTGATATGCTCGAAATCCCTCGTCTCCATCGTCACGCGGAGGGTGCAGTTGTTGAGCTGTTTTTCATTTCCGGTCTTGTCATGGAATACTCCGACCACGTTCGCGCCGGAAGAGGCTATGATCGAGGAGACCTCAACGAGCTGCCCCGGCTTGTCGATCAGCTCGACGGTTATATCCGCAAGGCGTCCCTGCTTTATAAGAGCGCGGTTTATCACTCTCGAGAGTATTGTGACGTCGATGTTTCCTCCGGATACAAGGCACACGGTCTTTCCAGTCACGGGGACCTTGTGGAAGAGCGCGGCGGCTACGGCAACGGCACCGGCTCCCTCCGAGACCAGCTTCTGAGTCTCCATCATGCTGAGTATTGCAACGGCAGTCTCATCATCCGTGACGGTGACTATGTCATCGACATACTGCTCTGCAAGCGAATATGTCAGGTCTCCGGGGCACTTTACGGCGATTCCGTCAGCAATCGTCGATACGGACGGGAGCTCTTCGATCCTGTGATCATGCAGGGAGTTCACCATCGACGGCGCGCCGGAGGACTGAACTCCGTATATCTTCACCGATGGCTTGAGCATCTTCATCGTGAAGGCCATTCCGGCGATGAGGCCGCCGCCTCCGACAGGCACGATCACATTGTCCACCTCGGGAAGCTGCTGGAGAATCTCAAGTCCTATTGTTCCCTGCCCCGCTATCACATCCGGATCGTTGAACGGATGGATCATCGTCCTGCCCGTCTCCTTCATTATCTCCAGGGCCCTGTTGTAGGCATCATCGTAGACGCCCTTGACCAGCTCTACAGTAGCACCATATGCCCTTGTAGCCTCCACTTTAGATATAGGAGCGCCTTCCGGGATGCAGATCACCGCATCGATTCCCTGCCTTGAGGCGGCGAGAGCGACGCCCTGCGCATGGTTTCCGGCAGAACATGCTATGACGCCCTTCCTCTTCTGCTCGTCCGTCAGCCTTGATATCTTGTAGTAGGCTCCCCTGACCTTGAATGAACCCGTCGTCTGGAGATTCTCCGTTTTCAGATAAACTTCCTCGCCGGGGAACATCCGCGGAGCTCGGATGAGATCGGTGGTCCTTGCGACTTCCTTCAGAGCAAAGGATGCCTGATAAACTGTATCGAGTGTAAGCATACATCTAATCTGAACTTCTAGCCTTTCATGGTCAAGCCTGACAGAAGCAGAGAAAAACTCATGAGAGGGATTTTCCTGCTATCATTCATGAAAGAAAGCTGTTGCCAGAGGGAGGGACATATGAGAGGAGCCGGAACCAGGCGGAGGCGCGTCTCCGATTACCGTTCGGAAGAGACAAGGAAACGCATTGCCGCAGCGATGCAGAATCTTCTCAGGAAGAAAGGACTGAGGGAGATCACCGTAGGCGAGATAACGCGCAAAGCCGCGATGAGCAGGAAGAGCTTCTACTACCACTTCGCATGCAAGGAACAGCTGGCCGAGTGGATGATGGCGGACGACTTAAATGAAAACATACTCTGCGAGAGGATTGATAATGCGTGGGATGCGGTTGAAATTGTCTGCCGCCATGTGCATGAGAAGAAGGCGCTCTACCGCGGCATCCTCAGCGGCGGAGGAGCCTCATCTTTCTCCGAATTGCTGACTCCCCTCTTCCTTGATCTCACCGGAAAGAAGAATGAGGTAGATGAGTTCGCCTCTTTTCTCGCCAGCGGTCTCACGATCTTCCTCTCCTCATGGCTTCTCTCTGAAAAAGGAGATGATCCCGACAAAGTCCTCGCACAGCTCAGGCGCAGCATCCTCCGGCTCTCGGAATCCTCCCTCCGGCATACCCATTAACGCTTCTGTCAGAAGACGTTATAATGACTGAAAGCTGTTTTCCGCGAGGGCGGGAAGCGTTTCAGGAACGGCATTGGAAGAGGCAATGCCGCAGCCTGCCGCATATTGAAAAGGCACGCGTCCATATGAAGCGCATCCCACTGTTCAGAGAGAGGCTAAAAAGGCATACTCTCTGAGGCTCCGGCAAAAAGCGTTCCACGTATGCTGGAGGAACAAGGAGCCTGAGAAGGAAAACGCACTGCAGCGGCGGAGGCACTGTCCTCTGTCCGGAGAGAAAGCAAGATTACACCAGGAAAGCCTGTGTGACCGGAGGAAATAATGAGAAGGCTATTCACTTCTGAATCTGTGACAAACGGACACCCCGACAAGGTCTGCGACCAGATTGCTGACGGAATACTGGACGAACTGCTGGCAGCCGATCCCCTCTCGCGTTCGGCATGCGAAGTCATAGCGGAACCGGGAGCGGTTCACATAATGGGAGAGATAACGACAAAGGCTAAGCCCGACTACATCGCCATAGCACGCCGCGTGATAGAGAGCATCGGATATTCGAAGCCGGAATACGGCTTTGACAGCAATGCTTCGATCACATGTTCGGTGCACGAACAGTCGGGAGACATTGCGATGGGTGTTGATTCCTCATATACGGACCAGTCCACTCTTGGTGCCGGCGATCAGGGCATGATGTTCGGCTATGCATCAGACGAGGGCGAGGAGTACATGCCTCTCGCGCTGACGCTTTCAAGGAAGCTCGCGATGAAGCTGACGGAGGAGAGAGTAAGCGGAAGAATGGCTTTCCTCAGGCCCGACGGCAAGAGCCAGATAACGGTGGAATATGACGGAAGGAAGCCTGTGCGCATCGACACTGTCGTTCTCTCAGCCCAGCATGATCCCGACATTCCGATGGATGATCTCAGGAAGGAGCTTCTTGAGAATGTTATAAAGCCCTCCCTTCCAGAATCAATGCTCGACAGCTCGACGCGCTTCTTCATCAACCCGACAGGGCGTTTCGTTCTCGGCGGACCTGCGGCGGACACCGGACTTACAGGACGCAAGATAATAGTCGACACCTACGGAGGCTATGCCCACCACGGAGGCGGAGCGTTCTCAGGAAAGGACCCCACAAAGGTCGACAGGACAGCAGCCCTCGCTCTGAGGAACATCGCAAAGACGATCGTCGCTTCAGGCGCGGCTGCAGAGTGTGAGCTTCAGGCGGCCTATGCCATAGGAGTGGCTGAGCCTGTCTCCCTCGCGGTCTCCACGAACGGAACCGCGAAAATCGGCGAGGACAGGATCATAGGATGGATAAAGAATCACTATGATCTTAGACCGGCGGGAATGATCGAACGCTTCGATCTCAGACGCCCGATATACCTCCCCAGCGCGGGATACGGAGCATTCGGAAGAACGGATGTGACCTTCCCATGGGAGATAATCGATCAGGATGCCCTCGCTGATCTCAGAAAGCTGATATGACGGAAAAAGGGGTGCTCAGGATATAACCTGGCACCCCTTAATCATAGGGATATAAAACCTTATTTCACGACAGCGCCGTTCTCAGGCGTATTATTTTTCACATTTGTCACGCGCGGATCGTTTATGTAGATAATTGTGCTGGCGCAGGAATCACCTTCAATTACGGTATCATCGGAGCAAGTATTATCACACACCTCTGTCGCACTCACAGAATCAGCATCGGAGAAAAGATTATTCTCATCGACCTGCTGTGCTCCCACTATTCCGCTCACAAACCTAGTTCCTTTGATTAAAGCTCCATTGTTTGTGTTTCCATTCACCTTTCCGGTGTTGTAGAGCATACCGACGATGCCGCCGGCTCCAACGCTGTACTCTCCTGTGATTTCCCCGTAATTGAAATTGCCAGTGACTTCAATGGCCTCGCTTCTCCCATACGATGATGCATTATCCTGATAGCGTATCCACCCCGCGATTCCGCCAAGTCCGTAGTATGTGCCGGATATCTCATTTGAGTTGGTTATCTTCCCTTGATTCTCACAGCCTGTGATAAATCCATAGTTGTCCATCTCACCGATGATACCTCCGATACATGTACCTTTACCGGTCACATCACCGTAGTTTCTGCACTTTGAGACCTCTCCGGCGACAAGTCCGCTTATACCGCCTGTGTAGCCTCCTTCAGTCACAATAGTTCCATGATTCTCGCAGTCGGAAATAACTATGGTCTTTCCTTCTTCTGAGTAGTATGCCTTTCCGACTATTCCGCCGGCTCCTCCTGCGGTTGTTGTTACGTCAGCTTCGTTGACGCAGCCGGTGATCGTTCCCTCAAGAATCATCCTGCCGACAATTCCGCCGCCCTCTGCTCCGGAAACAGAGCTGTTCCCGATTACCTTCACATTCTCTATGCGTGAATTTCCTACAGCAAGACCCACGGCAGTTCCGACAGTGGAGGATTTGTTTCCTGCGACTGCGGAATCAGCGAATATGACATTCTTTATGACAGCACCATCAATAACACCGAAGAAGCCTGCGGCATAATCTTCATTATCTTCGTTATAGACGATGTTCAGTCCGGAGATCGTATGACCATTTCCGTCGAACACACCTGTGAACGGTTCAGTTTCTACTGTATATGAGGAACCATCCCTTGTACCTTCAAAAAGCGGAATCCAGGGATCGGAAAGCTCGATGTCTGAAAGGAGAACGACTTCCGAATCAGAGCTGATGTTCTCAAGAGCAGCCGCGAAATCCTGATAGACGACGCCGTCAACCTCAGCTGCTCCCTTCACTGCATCCTCTTCGCATGATGCAAAGAGGAAAACGATAATGCCAAGCAACAGAACTAATTTTTTCATCATGATGCCTGGATAATAGTCTATTTTTTTTTGTCGTAAAGAATTACATATAATGAGGCGCGATTTTTGAGATATTATCCGCCACTAATGCTGTAGCAGAACGGAATCTATTCAGAAAGAAGCATGCTTCCGGAAATGAGTACGGATAAATACCATGATCTGCTGCCGTTATTTAATAAATCACTTCTTCTCCGATGAGCCCTCTATCGGCAGATTCTTCTCCTTTGCGATCATTGTGGGGATGAATCTCTTTGCGAACTTTCCTTTTCCCCTGTTCTTCACATAGAAGAAGCCTATGATGGAGAAGCAGAACGCTCCGATGAGAGTCACAAAGAGATCCTTCATCGTATCGAAGAGACCGATGTCGAGATAGCCGTCGATTCCGAGATCAACGCCGTTCACCGCTGTCGATGTTATCCCTGTGATTATGACGGGCCTGTTCGACTTCTCAGGATCAAGCAGGACGGAGCCTATCGAGTTTATGACCGTATCCTTCTGCATATCGAGAAGGAAGAGGCGGTCCATGGAGAACTCGAAGAACTCCCATATCACTCCGATCGTCATCGAGAAACAGAACGCCGCTATGGAGACGTACACGGGCGACAGGTAGAGCTTAGTGTTCTCGTTGCGGTTTATGATATCGACAAGGGAGAATCCGACAGCCGCGGAGAGAAACCCTGTGATCGTATGAAGAGCGGTGTCCCACCCGGGAACATTGAGATAGAACGCCCTTATCTCCCCCAGAACCTCGGCCGAGTAGATGAAGATTATGACTATGACCTCAAGCGTGTTGGGGATATCGATGTGCCAGTTGCGCTCTATGAATGTCGGCACCGTGAAGAGGATGAGCGTAAGGACGCAGAGCATCACGTTCTGCCAGTCGCGGTTGAATATCTGAGCGACCATAACGGCTATGACGGAGAGCCTCAGCAGCGAGTAGACGGCGAACTTTCCCGGCTCCTTCTTTATCTGCTCCCTGAACGACAGCGTGTGAACCTTTCTTCTCTCTTTCCTTGCCATGAATGGTAGCATATCATGAAAAGTCTCTCTTTGCAGTACAGCCGTGAATGATTATCATTCCGTGAAGGAGGAGCTATGAACGAGATAAGAAGATACAGGGACTTCCTCGACAGGGGCAAGACTGAGCGCGAGTGCATCAGTGAGATAATAAGGCTTGCCGAGGAGAAGGGATACAGGAACATAGAAGAAACGGAGAGCCTCACTGCCGGAGACAAGGTCTATTATGTGCAGTACGGCAAATCAATAGCCCTGTTCCATATAGGAACGGAGCCTGCCGAGAAGGGAATGAACATACTCGGGGCACATATCGATTCGCCGCGTCTCGACGTCAAGATGAACCCTCTTTATGAGAGCGATGGAATCGTCTACCTCGACACCCACTACTACGGAGGCATCAAGAAGTACCAGTGGGTCACGATACCGCTTGCAATCCACGGAGTCGCCGTACTCAGGGACGGGACAAAGAAGGAGATCACGATCGGAGAGGACGACGAGATGACGTTCTGCATCTCCGACATTCTGCCGCATATGGCACAGGACCAGATGAAGAAAACAGCCTCAGAGTTCATCGCAGGAGAGGATCTGGATCTCATCGTCGGGCTAAGCTCAGAGAAGGGAGAGAACGCAAAGGATGCGGGGAAGAAGAGAATTCTCTCCATCATCGCAGAGAAACTCGGCATGGAGGAGAAGGACTTCCAGAGCGCGGAACTGGAGATAGTTCCCGCAGGACGCTCGAAGCTGATGGGACTTGACCAGTCGATGCTACTTGCCTACGGGCAGGACGACAGGGTATGCGCTTTCACTTCGCTGGATGCACTGCTGGATGCCGGAGAACAGAAGAGAACTGCCTGCTGCCTGCTTGTGGACAAGGAGGAGATAGGCTCAGTCGGCGCTACAGGAATGGACAGCGTATTCTTCGAGAACGCCGCAGCGGAGGTGCTGCAGAGGCTCGGAGGATATGACGGACTGAAGCTGAGAAGGATGATGAGGAACTCCTATATGCTCTCAAGCGATGTCAACGCAGCCTATGATCCTCTCAACGCATCACTCTATGACAGGAAGAATGCATCCTCGCTCGGAGGCGGTGTAGTGTTCAACAAATACACAGGCTCAAGAGGAAAGTCGGGGGCATCCGATGCCAACGCGGAGTTCATCGCCAGGCTCAGGGCCACGATGGACAGATGCGGCGTTACATACCAGATGTCTGAGATGGGAAAGGTCGATACAGGCGGCGGCGGGACGATCGCGCGCTATGCGGCCTACTACGGAATGCAGGTGATTGACTGCGGCGTGGCCGTACTCTCAATGCACTCCCCGTGGGAGATAACTGCGGTAAGCGATGTGCTCTCGGCAGAAGCATGCTACAGAGCGTTCCTGACGATGGAGTGATCAGCAGCCTTATTCAAGTTCCCGAGTATAGAGGGGAGTATATACCATCCTCCCCTCTCCTCTTTCAGAGAGCATCAGCGAAAAGGAACTCACGCGGGCGATTACGGGTTCAGTTCTGCCTGTTCTGGCATTTGTGACCACCCTGCGCCCCAGCGTGATGTGAGGTCTGTACTTCCTCTTCTCAACTCTCAGGCCGCGGACGGCAAGCTCCCTGCGGAGATTCCTCTGCAGGGAGATAAGCGCGCTGCTTTCATCTGCGCCGAGCCACCAGATATCCCCGTCGGGACGCTGGAAGAACCCAATTCTGCCCATGCTTATGGAAAAAGGCTCAGCGCTGACTGCCTCCATCGCTTCTGTTATCAAAGGGAGTTTCTGCTGCCCGCACTCGCCGAGAAACTCAAGAGTCAGATGAAGATTCTCAGCGGGTGTGAAACTTCCGGCGACAGAAAGATCGTGCACGGAATCCCTTATTGCGGCGATCCTGCTGACAGCATCCGGAGGAAAAAGCACAGCGATGAAAAGCCTCATCGGAGATCAGCGCTCCTCAGCTTCCAGCTTCTCAGCCTCCTTTTTCGAGAGGAAAGCCGAAGGCGCAGGCTCGACACCCATCTTCCACTCAACCGCATTGACGATGAAGAACGTAACGGTTCCGACCGCACAGCCGAATACAACAGGAAGAACGCCGAGATAGAAGTCGCCACCTGAGAGTATCTGCCAGAATACGACGCCGATGGTTCCCGTGATGACAGATATCTGTCCTGAGTGCTTCGTCGCGCGCGGAACGACCATTCCAAGCCCGTAGGCCGCGAAAGGACCGGCACAGCGGATCGCGAATGCGAAGGTGTTCATCGTGACTATGTTTATCTGCAGGAGAGAGATCAGCATCGCGACTGCGCAGAAGATTACATTGCACGTTCTCGTCCAGAATATCGTCTGGCTGTCGGAGAGGTTCCTGCACTTCTCGCTGTAGTGGAACATGATGTCCTTCATGAACATGGTGGACATACAGAGGAGGTTCGAGTCAGCGGAGGACATCGTCGCGGAGATGATAGCTGCGGAGACAAGGCCCGTGATGATCGTGGGCGCGAAATGCTCCGTGACGGCCATCATTGCAGTGGCTCCCGTTATTCCCTCGATCTGATCCTGCATAGCAAGAGCCGCAAGTCCGAGAAGGGTCGGGAATACAGCCATGGCAGCCATCAGAACGCCGGAAAGAAGGGAGGCGCGGAACGCCGTTTTCTCATCCTTGGCGCTCTCGAAACGGCTGATCATCTCAGGGCCGGAGAGGAATGTGCAGAAGTAGTTGAAGATATATCCGATTATGACGACCCAGCCGATCTTCGTAGGATTGAGCTGCTCGCCCGGAAGCTGTGAGGATATAACTTCCCATCCGCCGCAGCCGTGAATTACTATCGGCGTCGCGATCGCAAGACCCGCGAGGATGATGATGAACTGCACAAAGTCGGAGATCTGATCCGCGATCATTCCGCCGAGCGTGGTATAGAGGATGATTATGATTCCTGCCACGATAAGGCAGACATTCATCGGTATCCCAGTGAGAGTGGAGACGACCGCACCTGAAGCTGCGACCTGCGACGACGTCAGGCAGAAGAGCGCAAGGATGTTAAGCACTGCCGAGAATACAGAACTCCCCTTCCCGAACCTTCGTCCTATGACCTCGGGAATCGTCACCGCCAGAGTCTTTCTGATACGTGGAGCGAAATATGCAAGCGGAATCATCGCAATGGATGCAGCCAGGACATACCAGATGGCGCTCATGCCCCAGGCCCCGAACGCCTTGTCTGCAAGTCCTGTCGTGGAACCGCCTCCGATGTTGTTTGCCGAGAGCGAGAAGGCGACCATGAAAAGTCCCATCCTGCGTCCGGCGATCATATAGTCGCTGCTGGTCTTTATCTTCACCTTTCCCACGATGAAGCCGATCACGAGCATACCTATGAGGTATCCCCCAACTATAATAAGAGCACCAGTGTTTATTTCCATATCCACTCCTTTTCTCTTTCAAGTCTGTCACAGGCATGGCGTCTCTGCAAACAGAATTGACGACATGCGGCAAATAGGTTACCTTATTGATAACGATTATCAATAATGGAGGCCATTATGAAGAAGTATGTCTGCAATCTCTGCGGTTATGTCTATGATGAGGCTGCCGGTGATCCCGACAACGGAATCGCACCGGGAACAAAGTGGGAAGATGTCCCCGCTGACTGGGTATGCCCGCTCTGCGGCGCCGGAAAGGACGAGTTCTCCCCGGAGGAGTAATCCGGCATATCAATAGAAACGGTCCGGCCGCAGGATCATGATTGCGGCCGGTATCCATTTGTGCGCGGCCCAGTATTTCCTGGGCCGTTATCATCATCAGACGTAGAAGAGCATCTCGCCGTATGTAGGATAAGGCCAGTACTTCTGCCCGACGACAAGCTCGAGTGCATCCGAGTACTTCCTCACCTCATCCATCGCAGGGATGATGGAGTTGCGGCTGAAATGGGCAAGCGGAGAGCCTTCGTAGTCGGAGGAGAACGCCACAGTTCTCTCAAGCTCCTTGACGGCCCTGTAAAGACTGCCTGAAAGCCCCTCGATCTCCGCAAGTCTCTCCTTCTCTGCATCCAGATTCATTCCGGGAAGCGCAGCTGTTTTCTCATTGATGCTCCTCGCGATATCCGCAGAATAAGCCATCACAGCGGGAAGAACCTGCTTGTTTATCATATCGGTCATCGTCAGAGCCTCGATGTGGATGGTCTTTGAATACTCCTCATTGAGAATCTCATAGCGCGAGTGGAGCTCAACCGAGCTGTAGATGCCGAACTCGGAGAAGAGCTCGATATTCTTCGGGGCAAGGAGCGTGTCATATGCCTCAGGAGACGAAGCGAGGTTGAGAAGTCCCCTCCTCTGTGCCTCATCGACCCACTCAGATGAGTAGTTGTTGCCGTTGAATACTATGCGGCGATGCGCGATGTATGTGTCGCGCACGAGATCGGAGACGGCCCTGTTGAAGTCGTCAGCCTTCGAGAGTATTCCGTAGAACTCCCTAAGCTCCTTCGCGACTATCGTGTTTATTACCGTGTTCGGACCGGCGACTGAGAACGAAGAGCCGAGCATCCTGAACTCGAACTTGTTGCCGGTGAATGCGAACGGGCTCGTCCTGTTGCGGTCCGTCGTATCCTTGGGAATCGCAGGAAGGACGTGGACGCCAAGCTGCATCTTCTCCTTGGCACGTCCCGAGAGAGACTTGCCTTCGGCAATGGAGTCGAGGATCTCGGTAAGCTCATCGCCGAGGAATACGGAGACAATCGCTGGAGGTGCCTCATTGGCGCCTAGCCTGTGGTCGTTTCCGGCAGAGGCGACAGACATCCTCATCAAATCCTGATACTCGTCGACCGCCTTCAGCACCGCCACGAGGAAGAGGAGGAACTGGGCGTTGTCCTTAGGATTGTCTCCCGGCTCAAGGAGGTTCACTCCTTTGTCGGTGGAAATAGACCAGTTGTTGTGCTTGCCGGAGCCGTTAACGCCGGCAAAAGGCTTCTCGTGAAGAAGGCATGCGAAGCCGTGGCGCTCAGCGACCTTCTTCATCATCTCCATCGTAAGCTGGTTGTTGTCCACGGCGACGTTGGTAGTACCGTAGACAGGAGCGAGCTCATGCTGGCAGGGTGCAACCTCGTTATGGGAGGTCTTGGCATAGATGCCGAGCTTCCAGAGCTCCTTATCGAGATCATGCATATACTCGGAGACCCTCGTCCTCAGCGCGCCGAAGTAGTGATCCTCCATCTCCTGCCCCTTGGGAGAACGCGCACCGAGGAGCGTGCGTCCAGTGTAGATGAGGTCCTTGCGCCTCTCGTAGTCCTTCTTGTCGATGAGGAAGTACTCCTGCTCCGGGCCGACGGTGGTTATAACTTTCTTGGCATCGTTGCCGAAGAGGGAAAGAATCTTCACCGCCTCCTTTGAAAGCGCCTCCATGCTCCTCAGAAGAGGAGTCTTTTTGTCCAGAACCTCGCCTGAGTATGAGCAGAACGCAGTCGGGATGCAGAGAGTGTCATCCTTGATGAAAGCATAGCTTGTCGGGTCCCATGCGGTGTATCCGCGCGCCTCGAATGTGGCCCTCAGGCCGCCGGAGGGGAATGACGAGGCATCGGGCTCGCCCTTTATGAGCTCCTTTCCGGAGAACTCGAGGAGGACCTTGCCGCCATCTGCGGGGGAGATGAAGGCCTCATGCTTCTCCGCCGTGATTCCCGTCATAGGCTGGAACCAGTGGGTATAGTGGGTGCATCCCTTCTCGATCGCCCAGTTCTTCATTGCGTTGGCGACGGAGTTGGCTACATTTATATCGAGATCCTTGCCGTCGTCCACAGTGCGCTTGAGCGCCTTGTAGATATCCTTGGGCAGACGTTCCTTCATGACTTCATCGTTGAAAACAAGCGATCCGAAGTAATCCGCTACAGTTTCCATAGGTTCCTCCCTGACGAAAAAAGGGTGATGCAGTATCGTCTCTGCAACACCCTTGTTGACAGCCCTGTTATAGCTGAACGGAAAAAGATAGTCAATAATGAACGCATGCGCTTCCCGGACTTGAAGAAAATCCCCCGATACGGTTATTCTCACTTTGTTGACAAAGGCGTCACGAACAAGCTGAGGCGCCTTTCTCTCCCGGTATCCGGAACGAAGGGAATCAGCGGTTCCTGACAGCTCACTCACACGGAGGTGAACATGACCGGATACAGCAGGAAAGATGTCCTTGAATACGCGAAGGAGAACAGCGTGCGCTTTGTGCGGCTTTCCTTCTGCGACATCTTCGGCCAGCTCAAGAACGTATCTATATCCGCAAGCGAGCTCGAAAGGGCATTTGAGGAGGGAATAGGCTTCGATGCCTCTGCCATCAGAGGATTTCTGAACATCGAGGACTCCGATCTCCTTCTCTTCCCCGATCCGGACACACTCGCGGTGCTGCCCTGGCGGCCTGTAGAGCACGGCCGAGTCACGCGTCTTTACTGCAGCATCATGCATCCCGACATGACGCCTTTCGAGGGTGATGCGAGATACCTGCTGAAAAATCTCGAGAAAAGGCTTTACGATGAAGATCTTACAATGCTCTCCGGCACGGAATGCGAGTTCTACCTCTTCCAGAGCGATGACAGCGGCAATCCGACGCTGAACCCCATGGATAATGCGGGATATCTCGACGTCGCGCCGATGGATAAGGGCGAGAATCTCAGGCGCGAGATATCGCTGATGCTCGAGGAGATGGGGATATACATCGAGACAAGCCATCATGAGAAGGGGCCGGGACAGAACGAAGTGGCGTTCAGGCCGTCTCCCCTGCTCTCCTCGGCAGATGACCTCATAACGTTCAAATCCGCGGTGAAGATGCTCGCATCCCGCTCAGGACTCTATGCCTCATTCCTGCCGAAACCCCTTTTCGACGAATCTGGATCAGGGCTGCACATAAGTCTTTCCTGCCGCAGCGGCGGACGCTCATTCGATGATATGAAAGAGATGATGGCAGCGGGCATCCTCTCCCATATAAAGGAGATGACTGTATTCCTCAATCCTGTGGCAAACTCATATGACAGGCTCGGGTCTTTCGAGGCGCCGGGCTCCGTGAGCTGGGGAACAGGAAACAGAGGGCTCCTGCTGAGGATGCCTGAGACAAGAAGCGAGAGCGCGAAGCGCATCGAGGTGAGAGCCGCCGACCCCTCATGCAGCCCATATCTTGCCCTACTGCTGCTCGTGAGCGCGGCTGAGGAAGGAATAAAGAAGGGAATGAGACTGTCAGAGATCAGCGCGGGAGAGAAACTTCCAGAGAACCTCAGGGAAGCGGTTGAGGCGGCTGAGAACTCCTCTTTCATCAGATCGGTGCTGCCGGAACACCTTATCGAGTGTTTCCTGAATGCGAAGAAGGCCGACTGGGAGAGGGCATCGCTTTCGGGTTATCCGAAGGTGGCGGCGCGCGATATGGAATTCCTCGTGACGTGATGCATCAGGAAAATCCGCGGGAGTACAGCCATGAGAATACTTACAGTATCCGCAGCAGAGAGAAGCGCAGCGAACATCGTCTCACTGATAAATGAGGCGGGGATGTCGTCGGCTGTATCGCTCTCTGCATCCAGCGCCCGGCGGAGGATACTCGACGAGGAGTGGGACACCGTGGTGATAAACTATCCCCTCTCCGACGAGTCGGGGCTCGAGCTTGCCCATATGGCTGTCTCCGAGACTGGCACATCTGTCGTGATGCTCATGCGCCCGGAAACAGTGGAGGAACTGTCGGAAAGACTGCTCTCCGACGGGATAATCCCTGTGGAGAAACCAGTGCTCAGAGCAGTATTCCGCTCATCCCTGATGCTTGCAGGGTATCTGAAGAGGATCAGGGAGGAGAATCTGGAGAGGACAGCCGCTCTGGAGAGAAAGCTCAGCGATGCGAAGATCATCGGGAAGGCCAAATGCGAGCTCGCACTCTCGGAGGGACTGACGGAAGAAGAGGCTCACAAAAGGATAGAAAGGACGGCAATGGACAGGAGGATATCGCTCCGCGATGCCGCGCTTCAGATAATCAGAATGGCAGGGAGGTAGGAATGCCAAAACATATATTCGTCACCGGAGGAGTCGTCTCCGGACTGGGAAAGGGAATAACGGCGGCAAGCCTCGGCAGACTTCTCAAATCGCGCGGTCTCAGGATCGCGGCACAGAAGCTCGACCCCTATATGAATGTCGATCCGGGAACGATGAACCCGCTTCAGCACGGAGAGGTGTTCGTCACCGACGACGGTTCGGAAACCGATCTCGATCTGGGGCACTATGAGAGATTCATCGACGAGGATCTCAACAGGTTCTCGAACCTCACATCGGGAAAGGTATTCTGGAGCGTGCTTAATAAAGAGAGAAACGGCGAGTATCTCGGCTCGACCGTGCAGATAATCCCCCACGTCACCGATGAGATCAAGCGCTTCATCTACTCGCTCGGGGAGAAAACCGGCGCAGATGTGGTGATAACGGAGATTGGAGGAACTGTCGGAGACATAGAGTCGCAGCCGTTCCTTGAGGCGATAAGGCAGATCGCGATCGAACAGGGAAAGGAGAACTGCCTCTTCATACATGTCACTCTCGTTCCGTATATAAAATCATCGGGAGAGCACAAATCCAAGCCAACGCAGCACTCCGTGAAGGAGATGATGAACGCCGGAATCTTCCCCGACATCATCGTATGCAGGGCCGATGAGCCGATCGAGGAGAGTGTCAAAGCCAAGATAGCCATGTTCTGCAACGTCAAGCGCGACTGCGTCATCGAGAACAGCACCGTCCCGATTCTCTACGAAGCCCCGATAATGCTCCAGAACGAGAATCTCGACACGATAGTGTGCAGGGAGCTGGGACTTGCGGCCGCGCCCTCCGACATGTCCTCATGGCGTGAAATGCTCAGAAAGGCAAAAGAGAGCCGCGAGAATGTGAGAATCGCTATTGTCGGCAAGTATATACAGCTCCATGATGCCTATCTCTCCGTCATTGAAGCCCTGAGGCACGCGGGCTGGGCGAATCATGCGCAGGTCGTGATCGACTGGGTGGATGCGGAAGAGGTCACGGACGAGAGTGCGGACGCGCTCCTCGGCACCGCTTCCGGAATCCTCGTGCCGGGCGGTTTCGGAACGAGGGGAATCTCAGGGAAGATAAAGGCCGCGGAGTATGCCAGGGTGAACCGCATCCCCTACCTCGGAATCTGTCTCGGGATGCAGACTGCCGTCATAGAATTCGGACGCAACGTGCTGGGATACAGCGATGCAGACTCGTCGGAGTTCAATCCGGAATCAGAACATGCTGTCATCTCCCTGATGCCTGACCAGAGGGGCGTCATACCCAAGGGAGGGACAATGAGGCTGGGCGCATACCCCTGCGTCATAGCCGCAGGCTCACTGATGGAGAAGGCATACGGCACAAGGGAGATCAGCGAGCGCCACAGGCACAGATATGAATTCACTAACGAATACAGGGAAGAATACGAGAGGAACGGAATGAGAATCGCAGGGACAAGTCCTGACGGCCGTCTCGTCGAAGCTGTCGAGATACCAGATCATCCATTCTTCCTCGGCGTGCAGTTCCATCCTGAGTTCAAGTCCCGTCCCAACAGGCCGCATCCCTGTTTCACCGCATTCATAGAGGCGGCGCTGAAAGAGAGTCACAGGGAGCTGTAGATAACGGTATCTTCTCCCGACACGATGGTGACGGCGCTCCCCTCTCCCTCTCCGGAGAAGTGGAGCGTGAATGTCTTTCCGTCTATGCTGCCCGAGAGGATTCCGCTTTCATCCCTGACAAGGGTACTGAACGTTCCGAATGAGACCACCGCATGATCATCACCGGTGCGCCAGAGGGCAAGAGTTCCGTCCGTCTCCGAGCCGAAAGCTGAGAGAAAACTCTCCCTGCCCTTCCTGTCAGTACGCCAGCTGCTGCCGTCAAGCTGATGGAGAAGCTCATCCATCTGATACTCGCTCCGCCGTCCTGTCCCGGCTTCAGAGAGGATTATGAAAAAGAGTGCGATTGAGAAAACGAGAATGAACGAGAGGAGCAGCGCTGCGGCAAGACGCCGCGCGGCAGATGGGAATATCGTTCCTTTCGCCTTCCCTCCTTCTGCTGATTTGAGTTCATCCTCAGCCTCATCCGCACGCTCCTTCCATCGGGATTCTCCGGCGTCTTTTCCGCTCATGAAAGGTATTTTCACGGAAAAAATGACATAAAGAGGAGCTTGCACAGAATGAAAACCATGAGAACTGATGGCGATAAGTTGGAGTTATATTCACTGCCATGCTATAATAACGGGAACAGAGGAGGATATCATGAAACTGATTCTTGCGATCATACAGTCGGCCGATGAGACGGATACCGTACAGGAGCTCAACAAAAAGGGGTTCTTCGTCACCAAGCTCTCCACCACCGGCGGCTTTTTAAAAGCCAAGAACACGACGCTCCTCATCGGAACGGATGATGAAAAAGTCGATGCTGTGATAGAGACTCTCAAGAAATATGCCGGGCACAGGATGCAGCTCAGCCCCGTCTCAGGCGCGGATATGCGCATGTTCAACCCAGCGGGAGCCAATATGGTTGAGGTTCCGGCAGGCGGCTGCGTTGTGTTCGTGATAGACATAGACAAGGCGCAGAAGTTCTGATCCGCGTCCGCCGCATCGCTTGCCGGGAGTTATCCCGGCATTACGTCTCTGCCTGGTGATAAGGTGCTCCGCCTTCACATGAACATATGGGGAATCATCTGAAGCGAAGCCACAGGTACATCTCAGAAAGTCACACACCGAACCAGATATTCTCTCGGCAGCCCTTTCCTGCGGTCCCTACTCATTTTCACTGATAGATACTGATGGATAATGTCTCGCACTATAAGCATGTAAATATTGGGCATGTCCCTGCACCTGTTAAAAGCAGTCTGCCGCAATGTGCTTGTCAACGCTCCATCTGCGCTGCAATTCTGAGATATTTTCATGAAATACAGTTTTCCCGCGGAGGCTCTGTACGCGGGAAAGCACAGCAAATCACTTCTTGCTCTTTCTGTTCTTGCTGACGATATCGAATACGACAGCGGCAAGAAGGACAAATCCTTTCACGGCTTTCTGCCAGTTGGCATCGATGCCGAGAATGGACATGCCGTTGTTGAGAACGCCCATGAAGATGGCTCCGATTACAGTTCCGCTGACCGTTCCGGTGCCGCCGTAGGCACTTGCTCCTCCGATATAGCAGGAAGCGATCGCATCCATCTCATAATTCGTTCCCGTGCTCGGGGATGCGGAGTTGAGACGGGCACAGACTACAAGCGCCGCGATTGCCGCGAGGAAGCCCACATTGAGGTAGGCGCCGAAAAACACCCTGTCGGTATTGACGCCGCTGAGCTTCGCCGCCTTCTCGTTGCCGCCCATCGCATAGAGGTAATGGCCTGGACCAGTCCTGCGTGTGAAATAGCTGTAGCAGAAAATTATGATGCTGAGGAGGATGACGATAACGGGGATACCTTTGTCTCTTCCCAGAAGGTAAGAGATGTAGAGGATGACAGCGCACACAAACACGAGCTTGCAGGCCATCACAGAGACAGCCTCCGTCTCATAGCCTTTCTTAATCTTCCTGATCCTTCCCAAGATCACGACAGAGGCATAGACGGCACAGGCAAGAGCGCCTATTATCATCGTGAAAGCGGCGACAAAAGCCTTTGAGTCGGTTGCAGGGAAAAAGACATATATCATAACGGCAAACAGCACTCTTCGGTTTACGGATTATTGAGGGATTTAAACATGCTCTCCGCCCTAAGAAGCCAGATTTTCATGTAAAGCAGCCCTAGGCAAAAGTCGTATTTCATGAAAATTGATTGTTTGAGTTTAATATCTTGTTTGAGCAAACATGAGATGCATAAGAAGAGTACTCGATATCAATAGTGATCCTGCCAGAGAATCCCAGTTTCTGTCTTACTCGAGGCAGACCGACAAAACCTCATGAATACTTAATGATATGCGCTGCCGTTTCAACCTTTTGGACAAAAAAGCTGGAGAGCTCTGGAAAACGATCCTGTCCTGTCTGCCGGCATGCTGCGCAGAGATGGAATCGACCTGCCCCGCTGCACCCTCTCTTTCATGAAGGGCAATAGACTTGAGCATTCCATACTGAAAGTATGATATTGCAGCTTCTGCAGCATTGTATGATAATTTACTCAAAGCATTGAGTTAATTATCTCAATGTATTGAGTAAAGAAAAAGGAAGCCATATGGAGAGAACCAGATATACAGAGACACTCAGAAAACGTCTCAAAGAAAAGAGACGGTTCATACAGGTCATTGCCGGGCCAAGACAGGTCGGCAAGAGTACTATAATAGCTGATGTCCTCTCCACAATGGACATCCCATATGTCAGTGAAAGCGCCGATGATATTCCTGCTTCAGGAGAGACATGGCTAAAAAGCCTATGGGACAGAGCCAGAGACCTTGCAAGACGGCATGGCGAAGCATTGATTGCAGTCGATGAGATACAGAAGATTGGGAACTGGAGCGAGACTATAAAGAAGCTGTGGGATGAAGATAAAAAGACAGCCACTAACGTGAAAGTCCTCCTCTCCGGTTCATCCAGGCTTCTGCTGATGAAAGGACTCTCGGAATCCCTCCAGGGACGGTTCGAGCTTATCCCTGTCCCTCATTGGTCATATGCGGAGATGAAGGATGTATTTGGCTTCTCTCTTGATGAATTCATATACTTCGGTTCATATCCTGGTCCTGCTGAGCTCATAGGAGACGAGAAACGCTGGAAGGCATACATACGCGACTCAATCATGGAACCGAGCATAACAAGGGATATCATCATGCTGACACCCATCCAGAAACCAGCGCTCCTGAGGCAGCTAATGGAACTGGGGTCATATTATTCCGGACAGATTCTTCCATTTGAACACATGCTAGGCCAGCTTTCAGATGCGGGAAATACGACGACGCTGGCGCACTATCTTGATCTCCTGCTGCAGAGCGGGCTCCTTGCAGGGCTGCAGAAATACTCAGGAAGCGAGGTACGCAAACGTGCCTCCAGCCCGAAGCTGCAGGTTTTCAACAATGCTCTTATGTCATCAAGACATCCGACGAATTTCTCAAGGGCAAAAGAGGATGATACATTCTGGGGACGCCTTGTAGAATCGGCTGTAGGAACACACCTCATCAATTCAATAGCAGGAGAAAACGTTAGCCTCGGCTATTGGAGAGAAAAGCAGGATGAAGTTGATTTTGTCCTGTACAACGAATATTCCACGGCTGCTTTTGAAGTGAAAAGCGACGGAAGAATACATGGCAGAGGCATGGATGCCTTCCTGAAAAGATACCCGAGGAGCAAGGTCTTTTCCATATCAGCAAAACATGACTCCGGTTCCTCGGCAATCCCTTTGGAGGAATTCCTGCTTGGAAATCCTTTGTCATATCTCTCTTTTTCTGAATAGCATTCCAATCCAAAAGAAAAAGTGAAAAGAGAGATGGATTCACTCAAAATCCTCTCAAATTCCTCCTTTTTTGCAGGATGCTGATCAGCAGCTCTTGTCATTATGATTCTGTGCTGTTAATTCCGTTTCCAAATCATGAATTTACAGCTCTGTCGTCATTATTCAAGGGAACAGAGAAAGCGGAAATAATCCATGCAGGTAACTTTTCCATTATTATCCTAACCCATTTTGGATTTTCTCGATTAACTGGCCTCGTTTATTGAGTACATCAATAAGTCTTTCAGTAGTTACACAGGACTGAAAACTTCATGACAACAGAACTAAATGTTGTTCACAGCTATCATCAGCCTCAGATCAAGAGAATCCACAAAAAAATAATGAGAAAGCTGCCGATTTCAGAGACAAAAAAAACATATATGATTCCCCGGCCTCGCCACAGTGAATGAGACTCTGTCCTGAGTTTTCATGCTTTATAATTGAGATGCGGCACAAGGTCGTGCGTTTTTTGGAATGGTATGAGTCCGTAAAA
>CALXLV010000042.1 GCA_944389295.1 uncultured Spirochaetaceae bacterium
CATTTTGGACGCAGATCAGTTCCGCAACCATCTTACGGAATTGTCTTGGATACCTCTTTGGCATCTTTACCTCCTGAAAATGTTATACCCTTGATTTTCTGTGTCCACTAATTCGAGAAGGTTCAAAATGATGCTCCCATTGACAATATTATACGGGGGGGGGTATCATTCTCCATAGTGTAGCCAAATCAAACTATGGAGGATTTGAGATGAAGAAGATTCTGATCACACTTATGGCTGCCATGATGCTCTTCGCTTTCGTGGCATGTGATGATGGCGGAAATGATGTTAAGACTGATGATCCATGGGTGAATGAGGATGTGGATGTCCTGTTCGCTGATGATTTCTCCACGGATACTCAGGAATATTATTGCCCCGAAAACTGGCTGGATACCGGAAAGAAGGAAGCACATGCTTCCTTTGTTAAATCGTTCAAAGTTGAGGGCGGAGAAGCTGTAATCTCTCACGAATCTGCTTATCTCGGCTTTGAGGATGTGGATTTCAGCAAATATTCCAGTTATACGCTTTCATACACTGTGAGACTTGCCAATGATTTCACTTCTGATGCCAGCAATCTTATCTGTTTCGATGCAGGCGAGACAACATCATGGGCAGGAGCTCCTGTCACTTTCTTCGTGAAAGATAATGCCGTTGCTGTTGCCGGTGGAACGCAGTCAACTAAGGGCGAGGCTGTTGATGGAGTTACTGCAAAGGACGGGAAATACACGGTTGTCACTACTTATGCAAAAAATGGTGACAAGGTCTCTATTGTGACAAAGATCAATGGTGTCGCGGTGAAGACGGGTGAGACAGCTTCTAATGTTAATGTTACAGGCTTATACTGGGATATTTACTCTGTAACAGATGCTTCAGAGACCACTCCGATTGCATATCTTGATAACATGAAGATGGTGAGAACTCCCATAGCTGAGTAATTCTATTCCAGCAGTCTGGCGAACCCTTCCGCATCCTTCCTGAAATCTTCAACGTTTCCTTCGAGTACTGATTCTAGATGCTGCAGGAGGAGTGCGGTGAACAAGGAGGATAGGAAGGGCTCTCTTTTTTTCAGTGATGCCATTATCACATCAATCTGGCTGTGAAGCATCAGAAAGAGTGCTTTAGCTTCTTCTTTTGCTCTTATATCCGAATATTTTAAAGAAAATATTGTTCTAAGGTATGGAAGCAATGCCTCATCGGAGAATATTGCCGTCCACTCGTCTGCGGCTTTTCTTAATACTGTTTCTGCATTTCCCTCAAGATTGAGCCTGAATCCTTTTGCCATCAGCCTTCTGTGTCCTTCGCTGAATGCGTATTCCAGTATTTCTTCCTTTGAGGAGAACCAGTTATAGATGCTGCTTTTCGCAATCTCAAGGTGTTCTGCCAGTGACTGCATCGAGAGCTTGTCCACCCCTTCAAATGCTATGATCTCAAGCGCCGCATCCGCTATCTCGTTTCTGTCCTTTATCTTCATCACATTCTATTATAACGAACGAACGTTCGTATTGAAACCTTGTTTTTCCGCATTTATCCGGAGAAAAACGCCGATATCCGGTTGGCAGCATTTCCGCAAAGGTATAGAAAACAGGGGAAACTGAAAATCAAAGGACGAAACATGTACGCATTAGTTGAAATCCTCGACAAGCAGTACAAGGCCGAAGAAGGCAAGGATCTGGTTGTCGATAAGCTCTCGATGGAGGAAGGTTCCTCCTATGAGATTGAGAAGGTTCTGGCTGTCGTGGATGGTGATTCCGCAAAGTTCGGAGCTCCCTATGTTGAGGGTGCGAAGGTTACGGCCACAGTCGGCGGTGAGTTCAGAGGCGAGAAGGTGAAGGTCTACAAGTTCCACAGGCGCAAGGGCTACAGAAGGACCCAGGGCCACAGGGAGACTTACACCACGATAAGGATCGAGAAGATCACAGGCTGAGGAGGGGAGAGAAATGGCACATAAGAAAGGTGGCGGTTCATCCCGCAATGGACGTGATTCCAATGCACAGCGCCTTGGCGTCAAGAGATTCGGCGGTCAGCTCGTGAAGGCCGGAGAGGTCATCGTGCGCCAGAGAGGAACGAAGATTCACCCGGGTGCGAACTGCGGATGCGGAAAGGACTATACGCTCTTCGCTCTTGCAGCCGGCACGGTGAAGTTCCACGAGAGGAAGAACCGCAAGTACTGCTCAATCGTTGCTGTTGAAGAGGCGAAGGCTGAGTAATAATGTTCGGATTCTCCGACGAGACATATATTGACGTCGCTTCCGGCAACGGGGGACACGGCTGTGTCTCCTTCCGCCGGGAGAAGTTCGTCCCCAAAGGCGGACCCGACGGCGGTGACGGCGGGCGCGGCGGGGACGTTGTCTTTGTCGTCAGGGACAACCTGAGAACGCTGGGACACCTCAAGCTCCAGCGCTCGTTCAAGGCTGAGAACGGACGGCCGGGACAGGGTGCGAGATGCGCCGGACGCAACGGCAGCGATGTCGAGATACCGGTGCCGCCGGGAACTGTCATAAAGAACGCGGAGACGGGTGAGGTCATAAAGGACCTTACAGGTCTCGACAGATATGTATTCCTTGAAGGCGGCCGCGGAGGACTTGGCAACTGGCATTTCCGCACCGCAGTGAGGCAGACTCCGCGTTTTGCCCAGCCCGGAGCCAAAGGGACGGCCATGCGCGTCGGCCTAGAGCTGCAGATCATCGCGGACATCGGACTTGTGGGTTTCCCCAATGCAGGCAAGTCATCGCTGATAAACCTCTTCACCAACGCGCGCTCCAAGGTCGCGGGCTATCCGTTCACGACGAAGATCCCGGTGCTCGGAGTGCTGAGGGAGGGGGATCAGGATGTCGTCATCGCCGATATCCCCGGCATAATCGAGGGAGCGAGCGAAGGCTCGGGCATGGGGTACAAGTTCCTCAGGCACATTTCCAGGACAAAGGGACTCTGCTATCTCGTTGATCTCTCCGATGACGGGTATCTCTCCGCTTATGATACGCTCAGGAGCGAGCTCTCCAAGTACAGCGAGGAGCTCGGGGCCAAGGATCATATCATCGTTGGCACGAAGATAGACGAGCCTGATACGGAAGAACGTTTCTCAAGGCTCGCTGAGAAGTACGGGGACACGCAGGTCCTTCCGCTCTCCATCTACCGCGATGATCTTCTCGAGCCTGTGAAGCATGCGCTCTTCCGCCTGGCGGGCGAGAAGCCTGATGACGGATTCACCTCGAGGATGGATACCGATGCCGAATACAGAGATGAGGTATAGGACCGCGCTTCTCGGAGGAACCTTTGATCCTGTCCATGCAGGTCATGTCCACCTCTTTCATGAGGCGTGCGCAAAGGCCGGAATAAGGCGTCTTATCGTAATTCCGGCATATATCTCCAACTTCAAAAGGGGATCGTATCCGGCCTCGTTTGAGGAGCGTTCGGAGATGCTCCGCCTCGCGTTCTGCGACTACCATTCTATGTATCCCGATGATGATCTGAAACTTGAGCTCTCGCTCTATGAAGGCGAGAGGAAGGGTATAAGCTATACATCGGAGACAATCAGGCATTTTTACGGAGAGGCCGCGGAAGGCGGGAAGGTGAATTTCATAATCGGCGATGACATAATTGCTTCCCTCGGCCACTGGCATGACATAGAGTATCTCCGCTCCCATGTCCGCTTTCTCTGCTTCACGAGGCTCGGCTTCCTTGAGAACGGCTCAGGGGCTGAGGTGGTATTCATCCCCAGCGATGTCTGCCATGCCTCGTCATCCGAGGTGCGGGCCGGTGACAGGGATATGCTTACAGCCAGCGTGAGGAGATATGCAGATGAGAATAAGCTATACCGCGCTTGAGACAAAGGTCAGGGGGATGATAAAGGAAAAGCGCTTCCTGCATTCTCTGGGAGTCGTTGCAGTATCGAAAGCTCTCGCAGCGCGTTTCTCGCTCGATCCTGAGGACGCTGCATATATCGGAATATACCACGATGCCTACCGCTACTCCTGCGATGCTTCTTCTCCCGCTTTCTGCAGGGAACACGGAATCGATGTCTTTCCTGAGGAGGAGAGGGAGCCCATGCTGCTTCACGGCGCCCTTGCGGCTGTGCATTTCTCGCAGGATGCCGAGGGCGATGTCCCTGATTATTTCAGGATCGCGGTCCGCCATCATACGCTTGGACACCGCAGGATGGGAAAGTACGGGGCTGTGCTCTACATCGCGGACTATATGGAACCGGGACGGAAGCATCTTGACGACAGTGACCGGGAAAGGATACTCTCCGGGGAGCGGCTTGAGGATATGATCATCACGATCATGGATATGCAGAGAGAGTATTTCATGCGTGAGGGAATAGCGGAAGCCTCAGTCTCGCGCGAGCTTTATGATTACATAAAGGCCGGGGGCGAGCTTGAATAAATTTCTTCTTCTCCTGCTCTCTCTTGTCATGCTTGCATCATGCTCCGGCGGAAGGAGTGCTCTCCTTGTCTCGGAGGATGGGGCGGAAGCATGGATCGGCAGCGGGAAGCGCGTGACGGTGGTGACAGCCGGAGACGGGATGCTGGAGCAGCTGGAGACTCTCTCCGGAGAGGATGCTGCAGATGCGCTTCATGAGCTTCTTGGCTTCGGGGAAGATGATCCCGCGTTCCGGATCAGCGGAGAAGCCTGCAACGAGAGGATGGAGCTGCTCTCTCTCCTTTCAGATGTAACAGGCTCGTCCTCGCCGTATGAGGCGCGTGTGCGGTATGATGAGGATATCGGGGAGAGTGAGTTCTTCTCAAATCTCTCCGGGCTCTCCTCTTCATTTGATGATATTCTTTCGGAGGATATCATCAGGAAAAGGGATATGGATTTCAGGGAATATGAGCTGGAGAGGATTCTTCCTTCTCCCTCGGATTGGAATGAGGCTCTGGATTTCATGTCGGTATGGATGGATGCGGTAAAGGTAAGGAAATGAAAGATAAAACAAAGCAGGATGCGGAAAGAATCAAGGCGTACCTTGAGGATCACAAGTGTTCGGATGTGGTTGCGATCGATGTCTCTGGAGAGTGCACATGGACGGAGTGCTTCGTTATAGGCACCGTTACTTCTGCCGGTCATCTCCGCGGTGTCGTGCACCAGATATGGGACGAGATAAACACTCTCGGCCTTACTGTGAACAACAGGCACAAATCCCCTGAGATAAGCGGATGGGAACTCATCGACTGCGGTGACATAGTGATACATCTCATGAGTTCGGAGCTGCGTGAGTTCTACAATCTCGAGAAGCTCTGGAAGGCATCGGAGAATCTTATCTGATGGCTGACAAGAGAGCTGAGAAGCTCATTCCCGAGATCGAGAGGCAGCTTGAGGAGAGAGGCTATGTAGCCGTTCCCGATGTGCTTCTCGGCATCGGGATGCTCGATGAGCGGAAGTACGGAGAGTGGAAGAGGGGCGAAGTCAGATGTCTTGAGGATCAGTGCTCCGCTGATCTTCCACGCCTTCACTCCGTCCTGCGCGCCGTCAAGACGTATGCTGAGGAGAACCGCCTCAAGCCCTCGCTTTTCAGATATGAGACTGAGAAGGGAAGGATAATGCTCCGATTCACGAAGAGCAATGATCCCGTGCTCGAGCGGCTCTATTCTACTCATTACATGGACCCCTGGAAGGCTCAGGAGATCAGGAGAGGAAGGCGCTAGCTTCCTTTCTTTATCCTGTATCCGTTATTTGTCACAGGTGAGAAGCTTCCGTCTGGAACGGAGGACCACAGTTTTTCCAGGTCAAAGTGATGCTGCAAGAGTCTGGTGCGTATATCCTCCGGCCTCATCGCGCAGAAATCCGTTTTGAAATCCTTTATTGTGCGGTGTTTTGATCCGGTAAGTTCTGTGACATGCGTGATTTTGCATGCTCTTTTCAGCTCGTCCTCAATGTTTTTCACCTGCGGAATCATTATGAGATGAGGCCTGCGGCAGAACAGCTTTATGCGCTTTATATTTTCGTTCAGAACGGAGATATTCCCGGCTGTATCTGTATCGAATATGAATACTATCTGTGAATTTTCCTTTATCCTTCCCAGAATTGATGAAGATATCACTTCCTGTATGACATTGATCTCCTCCACTTTTCCGGGAAGCAGCATCGGTTCCGGCAGCTGCAGCGCTTTTACAAGCTTCTGCTCGCATTTGCCTTCGACGAAGAAATACCTTTCAGCCATCCTTACTTCTCCTCAGGATATTTCCTCTCAAACTCATCAAGATACGTTTCATCTGGCAGTGAGGAGAACACATCATTTTCAACGGCTCTTCGTACGCTGTCGCTGTACTTCTTGAGATACTCCGAGGCCGAGACCGCCGTTATCCTGTTGTCCCCGTCATAAATCTCCTTTTTCAGAAACGTGTATGAGTGCTGTGGGAGATTAAGGTCGAGCATATCGGTATTGTGCGTAGTGAAGAAGAGCTGGTCGTTCTCTTTCAGATGGCTCAGCATTATGCCGAATATCCTCTGCTCAATATCACTGTTTATGTAGGCGAATTTCTCATCGCAGTAGTAGAAGTGGTTTATTCCTTTGATGATGCGTATCAGTGTCATCGCCACATCAATGCCTTCCGCAGTGCCGCTGGAGAGGGCGCTTTCCATCGCGATCTCACCATCCTGTATGATGATATCCTTATTCCGCTTACGGACGATGAATGCGTTCTTGATTTCCGCCGATTTCTCAACTTTTACTATTGAGGGATCAAGAGTTTTCAGAACCGCATTCAGCACGTCGAACACAAGCTCATCGTCGCTTATTCTTTCAAAGGGGAGAATTTTGCGTTTATGCGGATAAGAAAAAGCCCATCCAAATCCCTTGCCAGTGATTGAAGAGAAATCGGGAGCGTCTATTTCCTCTAGGCGTTCACATGCGGTCTCATATGAATCGTTCTTCCTGATAGCTGCTTTCATTATAGACGGAATGAATTCACAGCCTGTGATGACTCCATCGTTCATAATGGTATCCATTGCATAACTGACACGGTAGAGAGTGTCATCAGACAGTATGAAATCTATGGAGAAAGAGGCTTTCCGGGCTGGGTTTCCGATTGTTTCGATCATCCCTACGGTGTCATCTCTCAGCAGAAAATTGAATATGGCGGTCATCGCCTTGCCGAGCGTTGTCTTGCCGCTGGCATTGGCACCCATGATGATGTTTACCTTTTTATAGCGGAAATTCGGTCTGTCTTTCAGATGCTCCGCGTTGATCGTCGACCGCACGATTTTTTTCGGATAGGTGAAATTGATGTGGAAATCTTTGAACGCAAAAATATTATCAAGAAAGAGGTCGAGGATTATCATAGGCATTCTCCAAAGGATTAGATCCAATAAGTAGAACTAATCTGCATTAAGTATAACCCGGATGAGTGATGCCGGCAATGATTTTCCCGCCCGGATGGCTGATGTTTCAGATTACATTCTTTGTCTGCCATCTTCCGCTGCGTACGCGGATGAGGTAGAGGAGCCCCCGGAAAGTCCAGTCCATATACATCGCGTACCATATGCCCTCGACTCCCATGCCGAGAGACCTTACCAGAAGATATGCTCCGCCGACGCGGAATATCCACATTGACGAGAATGAGGCGAGGAGGATGAACCTCACGTCGCCGACTGCTTTCAGCATGTTCGGGAGTGTGAACGCAAACGGCCATATTGTCGTGCACATGATGAGGCAGAGCTGACAGATAGGGATGGCTTCCGTGAGCGATCCGGCCTTGAGCCCGTAGAACGATATGACTGATGGCGAGAATATGAACAGCGGAAGGTTTATCGCCGCTGTCGCGATGAATACAAGTCCTGTCAGCAGCCTTGTGTAGTATTTTATATCCTTTATGTTGTTCTGCCCGCGGCACTGCCCGACAATCGTTATTATGGCGAGGTTTATTCCGTTGCCGGGGATGTTGGAGTAGGCGTTGAAGTTGCCTGCGACGGCGTTTATCGCTATCGCGGATGTTCCGAGGGTCGCAGTGAGGGACTGCACCATTATTTTGCCTACATGGAACGCTGCTCCTTCCAGTCCGGACGGTATTCCTATCGAGAGGATTCTTCTTATCAGGTAGGGGGAGAACGGGCCTTTCAGCAGTCCGCGGACATTCAGTTCCTCATTCCTGTTCATCATCAGGATGTACATGACAGCACAGCCCGCAACTCTTGAGGTAAGAGAGGCTATTCCAGCTCCTCTCGGTCCCATGCCGACGATGTAGATGAGAACTGCGTTTCCTCCTATGTTTATAGCGTTCATCATCAGCGACACCATCATCGTTCTGAAACTCTTTCTCTCCGAACGGGAGAGCGCAGTCAGTCCGGAGTAGACCGCGAGGAAGGGGTAGGATATCAATATAGGAACGAAGTAGTCGTCGGTATATGCCTTCACGTCGTGCTCGATCGAACCGAAGAGAATATCTATCATATGGCTTCTGACAGGGAGTAGCATAGCAGTCATAAGTACCGATATGATTATCGATATGTATATCAGGTTCTTGGCGCTGTTTCTGGCATGCTCGCTCTCTCCGCGTCCGATGTACTGCGAGACGACGACCGCGCCTCCTGTGGCGAACGCGCTGAATACGGTTATCAGGAGATTGGAGATGCTGTCCACGAGCGAGACGCCCGATACGGCGGCCTCTCCGCATGTGGAAACCATGATGGTATCTGCCATGCCGATCGTTATGGAGAGGAATGAATCCGCTATCAGGGGAATTATGAGCGCTGCCAGCTCTTTTGCCGTGAACTGATGTCCGATCTTTTCCATAGTAAAAAAGAGCTGCCGCGGCAGCTCCTCTGTCACCTCGTCAGCAATCCTTCGTCTGAGGTGAAATCCTCCTTCTTTATTTCCCTGAACTTGTCGATCAGGGCCTGGACTGTGAGCTTTGCTTTCTCCTCTCCCTTTATGTCGAGGATGATGTGCCCTTCATCCATCATAATGAGCCTGTTGCCGTAGTCAATGGCGAACTGCATGTTGTGCGTTACCATCATCGCCGTAAGCCTGCCTCGTTCGATATACTCTTTCGTGAGGTTCATGACTATCTCGGCATTCCTAGGATCAAGCGCGGCCGTATGCTCGTCAAGGAGCATCAGCGAGGGGTGGGAGAGGGTTGTCATCAGGAGAGTGAGCGCCTGACGCTGCCCGCCGGAGAGAAGGCCGACGTTGTCCTGCATTCTGTTCTCAAGTCCGATCGGCTCGAGAAGTTTCCTGAACTCCCTGCGTCTCTCGGCTGTAAGTCCGAACTTTATTCCCTTCATCCCCTTTGTGAAGGCGAGATTCATATTGTCCTCTATGGACATGTTCGCGCTGGTTCCCTTCGTGGGGTCCTGGAAGATTCTGCCGATATCGAATGCCCTGCGGTACTCCGGTGCCGCCGTTACATCCTTTCCGTTGAGTATGATCTTTCCGGATGTCACCGGGAAAGTGCCCGCGATCATATTGAAGAGAGTGGACTTGCCGGAGCCGTTGGAGCCGATCACGCAGACGACATCGCCGTCGTCGATGTGCAGGTTGATATCCTCAAGTGCGACTTTCTCGTTCACCGTTCCGGGAAAGAAAACCTTGGTGACGTGCTGTATATCAAGCATTTCCATCCTCCTTGATGTGCTGTGCGGTTCTCTCCATCGCCTTTTTCCTCGCGCCTTTGTCTGAAGCCATTGATCTTGTTTTCGCGATCGTGAGCGAGATGATGACGAGTATGCCCGTAAGGAGCTTGAAGTCGTTCGGCGTGATGCCGATGAGATATCCGTACTTTCTTCCGAGGAACATCAGGCCCTTGTAGATGATCGCGCCGAGTATGCAGCGGAGAGTTATCAGCGAGATCCTGTTCGACGAGAAGAGGAACTCTCCTATCATGACTGCGGCGAGGCCCTGCACTACCATTCCCTGTCCGAGGTTGGCATCGGCGAAGCCCTGGTACTGCGCTAAAAGGCCGCCTGAGAGTGCGATGAATCCGTTGGAGAGCCCGAGGCCTATCAGCTTGAGTGCCGCGGGATTCATTCCCTGTGAGACTACGAACTGCTCGTTTCCTCCCATCGCTCCGATGGCCATTCCCAGATCAGAGCGGAAGAAGAGATCCATGAGCACTGTGACAGCTACTACGAAGATCAGAGTACCCAGAAGAGAGGCGACATCGCTGGAAGCGAACGGGAACCATGACGGGAAGAGCCTGTAGAGCGTATCGACGCGCACGAGCGAGACGTTCGCCTTGTTTCCCAGAATCCTGAGGTTGACGGAGTAGAGCATCGTCATCGTGAGGATTCCCGCCAGAAGCACGGGCAGGCGGAGTTTGTTGTGTATTGTGGCGGTCACGAGGCCGCAGAGAACTCCGACGAGGAAGCTCATCACGAGGCCGACCGTTATTCCGAGGCCGTTCACGATGCACATCGCCGCCACTGCGGCGCCTGTCGCGACCGAACCGTCGCAGGTCAGGTCCGCCATGTCCAGTATCCTGTAGCTTATCAGGATGCCGAGTGCCATTATCGCGAATATCAGTCCTTCAACCAGTATTCCTTCAATCATTTCTCACCTCAACAAGAGAAGGCCACCGTAGGCGGCCTTCCACTATTCATACGTTTATGGTTCAGCGTTCTGTCTTTACACCATTTTCAATGATTACGGCTGCAGTATCAAGATACTCCTGCGGGATAGTATATCCCAGCTTCTTTGCCGTATCGAGGTTGAACCAGAGCTCGAAATCCGCGGGGTCCGAGAGGAACACGGTTCCTTCCTCGCCGGGATTCGCTCCGTTGACCACGATGTCCTCGATCAGGCGTCCTGTCGCCGTTCCGATGGAGTAGTAGTTGAAGCCCCAGGCGATCATGCACTCGAGTCCATCGATTCCTGACGGGTCGGCCGCGAAGAGGGGAACGCCGGCATCGTTGCAGACCTCGTCGATCGCTGCGATTGCGGAAATTACGTTGTTGTCGGTCGCGATGTAGACGGCATCAACGCGGTCGATGATCGACTGGAGAGCCATCCTGACCTCCGATGAGTTGGAGACTGCCACGGGAACGAGCTCAAGGCCGAGCTTGTCGCAAGCCGCCTGCGCCTGTTCCATAAGCACGACGCCGTTCTGCTCTCCGGAGGAGTAGACGTTTCCGATTCTTGTCGCGCCCGTGATCTCATTGAGAAGTTTGATCTGCTCTTCCACGGGGTTCATGTCGGAAACTCCGCAGACGTTCGAGTCGGGGCTTCCCTCATTGGATGCCACAAGACCGGCATCGACGGGGTCGGTGACAGCGGCGAAGAGAACGGGAATATCCGTAAATACATTTGCAAGGGCCTGTGCCGAAGCTGTTCCGATTCCGAGCACCACATCGCAGTTCTCGCTGTCAAACTGCTGTGCGATCGAGGCGGCGGTGGAGATGTCGCCGTTCGCATTCTGGAAGTCATATCTGACGTTCATTCCGGTCGACGCAAGATAGTCCTGCATACCTTCCTCTACAGCATCGAGCGCGGCATGCGAGAGCAGTTTCGATACGCCTATGAGCACGGAGCCGTCATCAGCGGCTTCCTGCTGGCCTCCTGCCGCAAGAGAGAAGGCGGCGAGCAGCATCAGAAGAAGAGCAATGTGTTTTTTCATAATTCCTCCCGGAGTTTTTTCTGACTATAGCTGATGGCGTGGTTGTTTTCAACATTCCGTATGCACTCGCCTGAATATTTATGCATTTTTATTGCTTGCTGCTTTTCCTCAGATGTTTCCTCCGGCTGTCACTTCCTCTCCATCCTCTATTATATATGCGGCCTTTTCCAGAATATCCTCAGGTATCGTTATTCCCAGCTTTTCAGCAGTATCGAGGTTTACATATATCTCCAGATCCTCGAGGTAGAGAGTTCCGATATCAGCGGGTTTCTCCTCATCCAGCACTCTCTTGATGATCTCGCCGGTAAGACGGCCGGATGCGTAGTAGTCGAACCCTCCTGCGAGGAGAACTTCCGTGCCGAACGATGATGTTGTGTCGGCGGAGAAGAGGGGGATGCCGTTATCGCTGCAGACCTCGGAGAGCGCGGCTATCGCGGATATTACGGTATTGTCTGTCGCAACGTACATTGCATCTACGCGGTCTATGATCGACTGTGCTGCCATCCTGACCTCAGCCGAGTTCGCAACCGATGCGGTTATAAGCTCGACTCCCTCTGCCTCACAGGCTGCCTTCATAGCTTCCATCAGCACGATTCCGTTGGCTTCGGAAGAGGAGTAGAGCATACCGATCTTCTCCGCGCCTGTCACTTCCCTTATAAGCCTGAGATGCTCGGAGACGGGAATCATGTCGGAAGTCCCGCAGACATTCTCAATTCCGTCGAGACCTGCGGCCGCGGGGTCAGTGACAGTGGCGTAGACAACGGGTATGTCTGTAAAGACGTTGGCGAGAGCCTGCGCTGTCGGAGTCGCTATGCCGACTACGATATCCTTGCCCTCTGTCTGGAAGAGCTGTGCGATCGAGGCTGCGGTGCTTATCTCGCCGTTTGCCGTCTGTGTTTCGAAATCCGCATTGACGCCGTTCTCGGAGAGGTAGTCCTTTATGCCCTTCTCGATGGCATCGAGTGCTGGATGGGCCAGTAGCTTAGATATTCCTATATGAATTTCCTTTTCCGCATTCTCCTGGACTTCGGCGTTTCCCTGCGTGAAAAGAGCGGATACAGTAATGGATGCGATTATCAGAAGGGCTATGAGTTTCTTCATTTGTTTCTCTCCTTAGTAACACTTGTTACTTTAGATAGAATCCAAGTGAAGGTCAAGATACTTTTTATAGAAACATTGCGGAAAGTCAGAAATCTATATCGAACTTCTCGTCATCGAGATCTTCGTACTGGCTCTCGCACTCCTCGTCGTCATCTGCGGAGGATGTATCCGGTATGATGGAGAAAAGCTCCTCAAACTCCTCTCCGTCATCATCGCTTTCAAAATCTTCAAAGCACATAGTCCCATGATGCCCCTCTTTGCCAATCTGTACCAGAGGATTATGTGATGATATAATCGGAATATGCAGAAGTACACCGTTCTTTCGATGGGAGAACCGGCCGGGGCATCTCCGGAGATAATAACAAAGACTGTAAGGGAGCTTGACTCCGATCCTTCCGCCGGAATAATCGTTGCCGGTGATGACGGGGTTTTCCGCCGCACGGCTGCGGATCTGGAGCTTCCGCTTCCGTTCACCTACTATGCCTCGGATGAGGATGATCTGAGGAAGGCCGAGGAGGAGGGGGAGAGCATCATCTTTCTCCGCACCTCGTCTATTGATATGAGCTCTTTTTCATATGGCAGCATCTCTGCCGAGACCGGCGAGGCATCGTACATGGCGCTCAAGGCCGCGGTGGACGTTATCCAGAACGGACTGGCAAACTCCCTCGTGACCACGCCGCTGAGCGGAAGAGCGCTTGAGATGGCTGGTCATGGCGAGAGGTCAGTATTCGAGCTTCTGCGCGTTTTCGCCTCATCCTCCCGTCTCTGCAACATGATAAGCGCGGGGAGTATGAACATCTTCGGACTGACGCACAGGAGATCGCTGCGGAGCGCGATAGAGGCCGTGACGAGGGAGAACATCATCTCGGCTCTAATACAGATCGACTCGCTGCGCGTATCGTCGTACTTTGACAGCTCGTTGCCGATCGCAGTCGTCTCTCTCAATCCAGCCAGCCCGGGAGGCGAGTGGACCGGAAGCGACGAGCGTGATGCGATAATCCCCGCAATAGAGGTCGTGAGGAAACTGGGAATGAATGTCGAGGGGCCGCTTGCGCCTGAGGTCGCTTATGAGCGCGGCGTGAAAGGGGAATTCTCCTCGATGCTCACAATGACGGCGGGGGAGGGCTTCGCTGCCTCATCTGCGGCAGCTCCGGACGCAGCGGTGCTTCTTACATGGGGACTTCCGTTCCTCCGCGTCGGCGTAATCGGTGATGCGGGTCTTGAGATCGCGGGAAAAGGAACTGCCGGCACAGGCAAGATGACCGCGGCGGTGAAAAAGGCTCTCATGCTCCGCGACGTGAGTCTTATGGCCTGAGGCATGATATGAGAAAAGCCGTTCTCGTCATTCTGTCGGCAGTCCTCATTCTGACAGGCTGCTCGACGACTATCTCTGTTCCTTACCTTCAGCCCTCCGTGATTGATATGGGCGGATACAGAAATCTCGCTGTTGCCTCCGCAGTTCCGTACAGCGGATATGTCCCATCCTCGAGGTGGGTGCGGGGAATAGATTTCCGCGCCGCACGCTACCATGTCTACGGCGGATTCTCCTCATCGACAGCAGCGTCGGTGGCCGCATATGCGACAGACGAGCTTATGGACACTCTCTCATCATCCGGATTCTTCAATATCCTTCCTCCCTCACAGACGGATGCGATCCTTGAGTCGGGGAGCTATGGAATGGATATCTCCGAGGAGTTCAGAAGGCGGGGATATGACGCTGTGATGATACCGCGCATCAGCGGCATGACCGTGGACGAGTTCCTTTACTCTGTCCCTCATGAGGTCTGGTGGCGTGATTCCGACGGGCGGAAGCACAGGCGCATAGAGTACGATTACTATTACGAGCAGAGCGCCCATATCGAGTACACGATAACGGTGATAGACACTGAGACGGGACGTGTGGCTGTGCGCCGCACATTCGCCGACAGCGATAAGAGGGAAGATATCTTCAATCCCGGCTGGATCAGGCTCAGCGACACAGGATATCTCTTCCGCAGGATGCTGAGGTCGTTCAATGCAGGCATACTCCATCAGTTCGTTCCGATTGCAAGAACATATGATGTCAGTCTTATGAAGAACAAACCAGAGGATAAGAAAGCGGAGGCCGCTTACGATATGGCCAAGGACGGTGATTATGAAGGCGCGGAAGCTCTCTTCCTCTCAAGGTGGCAGGAGAACTCCCACCTTCCTTCCGGATACAATGCGGCGCTTCTCATGGCCGCCTCCGGTTCCTTTGACGATGCCATAGCGCTCCTTGGCGAGGTTATGGATAAATACAGCAGCAGTGATGTGCGGATGCTGTACCGCGATCTGCAGACGGTGAGATCGAGAAACGAGGAGGCGATTGATCAGGTAACTGGAGCATCGAGCGCTTCCGCGCTTCCCGCCGACAACGGCAATGCGGTCTACGCCGCCGCAATGGGGAGGTAGATATGCCGGGAATTGTGTATTGTGATCTCTCCGTCCTGGATGTGCTGGACGGAAAAAAGGTCAAGGAGATCGTATTCAGCGGAAGCGCCTCAGGGCGTTTCCCCGGATTTGAGAGCGTCTCGCGGGTGAGCGCCGGCCTAGAGCGGGCGAAGAGGTACATCAGCTCAGAGGCCTTCGATGCTGTCCTCTTTACAGGGTTTTCGGATGTCTCAGCAGAGGCGAAGCCGAGTGCCGCAGCATGGCTCAGAGATCACGCGGAGGAGCCGGGAAGCCCCGTTGTCGTGATTACCGGAAGTGCGGCGCCGCAGCCGGAGATCGGGGCCGTGAGGATAGAGAGCGGGGATGAGCTTCTGAAATACTTGCCAAAAGTTAAGTAGTTTTTCTCTAAATATTCAATTTGATATCCTCTATTGATTGAATTGAAGCACTGAAATAGGGTTTTCTGCAGCAATATTCCATTGTTCTGCAGCTGGTTTTTCTGCAGTATGGGCTACTGAATGCGGAAAAACCTACATTCATTCATTTTTCTGCATATTCTCGGCTCTTCCTGATATAATCGTCACCATATAGGAGGAGGTGGCTTATGCTGCTAAACATGACTATTGCGAACTTCAAGTCCGTAAAGTCTCCCCAGACGATCAGCTTTGAGGCTGTGAAGGATTCCCGCCTTCCTGCGTCCAAGGTCGTCAATATACGCGATCGTCTTAATGTTATAAAGACAAGTGCCATAATCGGACCCAACGGTGCGGGAAAGAGTTCATTCGTCAGGGCGCTTGAGGTTCTCAAGAGAATAGTCATGGCTGAGGACGGCCCGGAGAATCCCCTTCAGGGAGCTCTTACCGGCACGACATTCGCCTACGGTATCGACAAGGCCACGCCTGCGACGATCTCCATTGAGGTTCTTCTCGACAAGGGTGAGGAGGGCAACGAAGAGAAGCCCTGCATCATCGCCATCTACACCCTCAAGGCGAACAAGGAGAAGATCTTTGAGGAATCGCTTTTCTACATCATCGACAACTCGAAGAAGCTGATGTTCGAGCGCAAGCTCACCGATGACGGGCAGTACGCGTACCGCTTCGGCAAGTACTACAGAGGCGAGAAGAAGAGACAGGCGGCGAAGCTGCCTGAGAACAGGACGTTCCTCGCAGGTTCAGCGCGCAAGGGCGGGCAGACCTCCCTCGAGCTTTACACATGGTTCGACAAGAAGCTCAATATCCTCCCGATGGGTGTCTCGACGAAGGCGGAGGCTTTCGCCTGCCAGCTTCTCAAGGCGCATCCGGGCTGGGGAGAGCAGATACTCAACTACCTCTGGGCACTGGATATTACAGATATCAACCGCATTGAGGTGAGGACCAACGAGAAGGGGGAGGATCATCTCAGGTTCACCCATATCTATGTCAACGACAAGAAAGCGGAAGGATATGCGAACATGTTCGCAGGAGAGAGCCTCTCGCTGAGAAGGCTTGTCGTAATAGGCTTTGCTTTCTTCGAGGCTTTCATCACCGGCAAGACACTGGTGATCGACGATTTCGGACAGCTTCTGCATCCGGATGTGCTCTGCCACCTCGTTGAGATCTTCGAGAACTGCGACAAGGAGAGCCAGCTGCTCGTGGTTGACTGCAATCCGTCGCTTCTCCGCGATGGACTTCTCCGCCGCGATGCCGTATGGTTTGCGCAGAAGGATCAGGAGAGCTCGACCATCTATTACTCGCTCTCTGATTTCAAGGGTGCGAAGGGCAGGATACCCACATCCCAGCGCTACATGCAGGGCGCCTATGGCTCGCTTCCGATCATCAGCGAGTTCTGGTTCGTCCATGACGGCACGCCCGTAGAGACGGAGGAGAAGGAGGAAACCGATGAAAACGCGTAAGAAAAATACGACCGAACCGAAGCAGACTCTGCTTCTTGTCTGCGCGACTGAGGCCGAGGCCCTCTACTTCTCCCAGATGAGGAAGGACTGCCGCTATGTCAATCTCACCGTCATGCAGGCTCCGGAGGGCAGGAACGATGATATAAAGGATCTTGTTGACTTCACCGGACGCCAGAGAAGCCGCGGGCGCTTCGACTCCGCATGGGTGCTCTTCGGTTTCGATGATGTCGGAGCGACAGTGGAGAGCGTGAAGGAGATGGAGGAGTATGCTGCCAGGAAGAAGGTCAAGCTGCTTTACTTCAATCCTTCTTTTGAGCTCTGGTTCATTCTCCATCTCGGCGCTCCCGGTTCGTTCGTCAGCGATATAACTCCTCTGAGGGAAAAGCTGAAGAGCGCGATCCCCGGATACGAGCTCTCGCCTGAGTATTTCCTCACAAAGGGGCTCAATCTTCATATCAAGCTCTTCCCGAGGCATTCCGCAGCGGATATCAATGCCCGCAACTACAATCAGGCGGCGCGCCTTGCCACAGGACTTGATGCGACCACTATGCCGGCGTTCAATGAGGATCTCACCGCTATATGCGGACTTGCGGACATGTCTCATAACCAGAAGGTACGCCGCTAGAGATGGAGGCAGTACCTCTTCTTCTGTCCCTCTTCGCACTCGCCATCGTGAGCATGGATCTCGCGCTGGCGATTGTCTGGACACGGCGTGTACATCATGACTGGACGTGGGCCGGGATTGTATTCCTGGCCTCGCTTCTTGGTGCCGTCGTGTTCTTTGCCCTTGATCAGTATTCGTTTTTGGTCTTTACCGGAACGGCCCTGACAATCCTCCATTATATCTGGGAGGGGATTCTTGCCGCCGATTCCGCGTTCATCATTGCCCTTGTAATGTTCGCCGTGAACTGGATCATAGCGCGTCCCATGACCAGGGCAGAGATGGTCATGGCGGTCATAATGATCTGCCTCTATATCTCCGTCTCAGTCATGTGGATAATAACGGGGCGGACGGAGTTCTCCGTATTCCAGTATCTCATCTGGACGCTTTCCGTCGTCTACTGCGTCTCAGTTCTGCTGCGCAGCCGCAGGGATATTGCAGACAGGAGCGTGAGGACTGTATCCAAGGTTCTGATCATCATATCATTCGCGATGCTTCCAGTCGTCGTATTCTCGATGATCTTCTCCGCTCTCAGGAATATCTCGATTCCGATAGTGTGCCTTTCATATACGATAGCGATTCTCGTATTTCTCTTCGCCGCCGTTGCGAGGACGGAGCACCCGACGGCAGCCCAGCCGAAACCGTCGTTCTCGTTTGAGAGCGTCAATGAGCGCTTCCATATAACCGAGCGTGAATTCGAGGTCATCAAGCTGATAAAATCAGGGCTTACGAACAAGGAAATCGCATCCGAGCTCTCAATCTCCGTCAATACGGTGAACAACCACATTGCGAACATCTTCGCCAAGACAGAGGTGCGGAGCCGCATTGATCTGCTTAATCTTCTCGAGGAGGCCTCATGGTGAGCGATTTCATCTATTCTGTTTCTCCGCTGTGGTATGCGGGCGTCTATCAGGATGTCAAATCGCCATGCATCGCCGCGCGTTCATTTTCCATGCTTCATGAGAAGAAGAGCTCCAGAGCTGTCCTGCTGATACACGGCTATGCCGGTTATCCCGGAGAGCTTGTGCGCCCCGCGCGTGATCTCTATGCTGCCGGCTTCGATGTCTTTGTCCCGCGCCTTCCCGGAAACGGGACATCTGGCGAGGATTTCATGCATACCCGCAGGAAGGACTGGGTTGAAGTGGCAGTGAATGCCGCTCTCGATCTGAAAGGAAAGTATGACGAGGTCTCTCTCCTTGGACACTCTATGGGGGCTGCGATCGCCGTCATCGTCTCCGCCAGAACCGGGATAAAGCGCCTTGTGCTTGCCGCTCCTGCCGTCTCTTACGACGGTCAGAAACCGCCGAAGCCGTTTCCGGTGATGTATCTCTTCTCGCTCTTTAAAAAGCGCATCCCGACTCCGTGGCATCACCAGAGCGAGTATGTGATGTATTACGAGAACGCTCCCGCCGATGATGATTACCTCGGAGGCCAGTACTGGTCATGGGTCTATATAAGGCAGGTTTACGAGCTGATGCGCCTCATGAAAGAGGCCAGGGAGACTCTTCAGGGCCTTGATGCCGATATCCTCACGATTTCAGGCGGCCGCGATCAGATGGTCGGCGACAAGTCGTCGCTTGAGATAATGAAAAGCGGAAAAGGCAGGCGGCAGCATCTGCATATTCCCGAATGCACTCACTTCGTGTTCTATGACATAGACAAAGGAGGGGAGGAGAAGGCGGTGAAGGCGAGCGTTGAGTGGCTCTCGCCTCAGGAATAAGGCTGTTCCACTCTTTCTTTTATTGTTCCATCGTCTCCATCCTCCGGCGGCGCGCATTGCTGAAAAAAGATAAAAATAGTAACCTCATCTTCTGTTAGGAGAGGATTATGGACGTTCGTGTTCGCTATGCCCCGTCTCCAACGGGGTTACAGCATATAGGCGGCATCCGCACAGCGCTGTTCAACTACTTCTTCGCAAAGGCAAACGGCGGGAAGTTCATCCTCCGCGTTGAGGATACAGACAGGGAGAGATACTCTGATGAATCGCTTGAGGATCTCTACAGCACACTTGACTGGCTTGGTATAAAATGGGATGAGGGGCCCGTTGTAGGCGGCCCGTACGGCCCTTATATCCAGTCTGAACGCTTTGATATCTACCGCGAATATGCGGAGAAGCTCGTCTCGGAGGGGAAGGCGTATTACTGCTTCTGCTCTCCCGAGCGCCTTGAAGAGGTCAGGAAGCAGCAGGCTGAGTCGAAGAGCGAGTATCAGGGGTATGACAGACACTGCGCGCACCTCTCCGATTCGGAGATAAAGGCTTATCTTGCACAGGGAATCAAGCCTGTGATCAGATTCCGCGTGCCTACAGAGGGCAAGACCACGTTCCATGATATAATCATGGGCGACATCACGCGCCGCAACCGCGACATCTCGCCGGACCCGGTCATTCTCAAGAGCGACGGATTCCCGACATATCATCTTGCGAATGTCGTTGACGATCATCTGATGCACATAACCCATATAATGCGCGCCCAGGAGTGGATACCTTCCGGGCCTCTTCATGTGCTTCTCTACGAGGCTTTCGGCTGGGAGGTTCCGCAGTACTGCCATCTTCCCATGGTCATGGGAAAGGACGGGCAGAAGCTCTCCAAGCGCCATGGATCAACCGCAGTCCGCGATTTCCGGGCAAAGGGATACCTTCCCGAAGCGATAATGAACTATGTCACGCTTGTCGGCTGGTCGCTGGACGGCTCGACGGAGTTCTTCTCCCGCGAGGATCTTGAGAAGTGCTTTACGATGGAGGGAATCCACAAGGCTCCTGCGGTATTCGACTACAAGAAGCTCGACTGGTTCAACGGACAGTACATCAGAGCGTGCTCGGACGACAGACTTGCCTCGCTGATAACCCCGTATCTTGAGGAGGCCGGATACATCCATACTCCGCCTTCTGATGAGGAGAAAGCACTTGTCTGCGCCATTGTCCCTCCTGTGAAGGAGAGGATGAAGGTTCTCTCGGATGTGGTGCCGCTCACAGCATTCCTTTTCCGCGATGAGCCTGTCACGGACAAGAGCGTCTATATCGCGAAGGGATCTGTTGAGAAGAGCACTGCAGCGGCGCTGATCCGCGGCTCGGCGATCTTGCTGGAAGGACTGAAGAGCGGCGAGGAGGAGAAGAGCATCGAGGAGAAGTTCTCTGCTCTCGCCTCTGAGCTTGGCATCAAGGTCAACGGCGTATTCCAGCCCATAAGGGTCGCTATAACGAATTCTACAGTTTCCCTGCCTCTTTTTGATTCGATCAGGCTTTTGGGAATGGACAGGACAGAAGAACGCCTCGAGAGGGCGAAGAAGCTATTTGAGGAGAATTGATATGGCTGAAGTTACAATGGACAAGATAGTATCGCTCTGCCGCCGCCGCGGCTTCATATTCCAGTCCAGTGAGATCTACGGAGGTCTCAACGGCGCATATGACTACGGCCCGATGGGAGTAGAGCTCAAGAACAATATCCGCGATTTCTGGTGGAAGGAGATGACGCAGCTCCACGACAACATCGTCGGCCTCGATGCAGCGATACTCATGCACCCAAGGGTGTGGGAGGCTTCCGGCCATGTCTCCAACTTCACCGACCCGATGGTCGACTGCAAGGTATGCCACTCGCGCTTCAGGGCAGATCAGATTGATCTCAATGCTCCATGTCCGACATGCGGAAACAAAGGAACGTTCACAGAGCCGAGGAACTTCAATCTGATGTTCCAGACACATATCGGTCCGACATTGGATGCCGCCTCTGTCGTCTATCTCAGGCCTGAGACCGCGCAGGGCATCTATGTGAACTTCAAGAACGTCGTGCAGTCATCGCGCGTGAAGATTCCGTTCGGAATCGCTCAGGTCGGAAAGTCATTCCGCAACGAGATCACGACAAAGAACTTCATCTTCCGCTCATGCGAGTTCGAACAGATGGAGATGCAGTTCTTCTGCAAGCCCGGCACGGACGAGGAGTGGTTCCCGTACTGGAGGGAGCAGAGGATGGCGTTCTACAAGAAGATGGGAATCCATCCCGATCACCTCAGATGGCATCAGCACGGTCCGGATGAGCTCGCGTTCTACGCAAAGGATGCCTATGACATCCAGTTCCTCTTCCCGATGGGCTGGCAGGAGCTCGAGGGCGTTCATTCACGCACCGACTATGACCTCACGCAGCATCAGAAGTTCTCAGGAAAGGACCTCACATACCTCGATCCCGAGACGAAGGAGAGATATATTCCCTATGTCGTCGAGACGTCGGCCGGCCTGACGCGCAATGTGCTCATGGCGCTCTCCGATGCATATGAGGAGGAGCCCACTCCGGAGGGAGATGTCCGCACTGTCCTCCACTTTCATCCTGCTATCGCACCTGTCAAGGTCGCAGTGCTTCCTCTTGTCAAGAAGGACGGACTTGCGGAGTATGCATCGAAGCTCGAGCACTCCCTCCGCGAGGATTTCACTACGTTCTACGACCAGAGCGGCGCGGTGGGAAGAAGGTACAGGAGAATGGACGAGATCGGAACGCCTTACTGCGTGACTGTCGATTACCAGACGCTTGAGGATCAGACGGTGACGGTGCGCTTCCGCGACTCCATGAAGCAGGAGAGAGTTTCTGTGGACAAGCTTCCGGCTTTCATCCATGACGCCATGAAGAACTACCAGAGAGGAATCTGATGAACAGGGGACTCCAGACACTTATCGACAGAGGATTCGTCAAGGACTGCACCGATTTTGACGGACTTTCAGACTTGATGGACAAAGGTCCTGTCACATTCTACTGCGGCGTTGATCCCACAGGTCCGTCCCTCCATGTCGGGCACATAGTTCCTTTCTTCGCGATGCATCATCTGCAGATGGCAGGGAACAATCCGATCGCCCTTGTCGGCGGCGGAACCGGACCTATCGGAGACCCGTCTGGAAAGACGGAGATGAGGAAGATACTCTCGGAGGAGACGATCAGGTCAAACGTCGGGAACATCATGAAGCAGCTCGGAAAGGTCGTCGACTTTTCCGAGAATCCCGCGCCCGGTATGGGCCGGGCCCGCATGATGAACAACGCGGACTGGCTTGTCGACCTTAACTACATCAAGTTCCTCCGCGATGTCGGCGTCTACTTCTCCGTCAACCGCATGCTTACTTTCGAGGGCGTGAAGCAGCGCCTTGAGAGGGGGCTTTCCTTCATCGAGTTCAACTATCAGCTCCTGCAGTCGTATGACTTCAAGATGCTCAATGAGCGCGCCGGCTGCCGCCTGCAGATAGGGGGCGCCGACCAGTGGGGCAACATCGTTGCGGGAATAGATCTGATACAGCGCATGGGAGGCGAGCAGTGCTACGGCCTCACGTTCAATCTGATAATGCGTGCCGATGGAAAGAAGATGGGCAAGAGCGAGAAGGGTGCAGTGTTCCTTTCTCCTGAGCTCTACTCGCCGTATGACTTCTTCCAGTACTGGAGGAACGTTGCCGATGCAGATGCAGTGCGTTTCATGAAGCTCTTCACGTTCATGGACCTCGATGAGATCGCGGAATATGACGATCCGAAGAGGAACGTGAATGAGGCCAAGGAGAGACTGGCCTATGAGGTGACGAAGATAATCCACGGCGAGGAGGAGGCTGAGAAGGCCAGAGCCGCGGCAAAGGCGCTCTTCTCCTCGGGAAGCACCGGCAAGGAAGGCGTCCCGTCAGTATCCGTCCCAATAGCCGATCTCGAGAGCGGAATAGGGGTACTTGATCTCTATACGAGGTCAGGACTTACCTCGTCAAACGGTGATGCCAGAAGGCTTGTCACGCAGGGAGGTGCGGAGATAAACGGAAAGAAGATCTCCGATCCCAAGGCTGTGATAACACTTTCCGATCTCGATGATGACGGAGAGCTGCTGCTGAAGGCGGGAAAGAAGCGCTTTATGAGGGTAGTTGCCGGATAATTCCCTTGTGCTGCTGTCCGCTTGGCAGACAGCAGCGCTGCAAATCTGAGTTTTCATTCCCTTTTAGACGGAAGCTGCCGCGATATCACTTTTTGAGAGGCAGCAGATAAGTCTGCAAATGAGCTGCCGCATAGATTGCTATTGCGAAACGTCATTACATCTCAGCTGGCAAAGCAGGGCTGCGGCCCTGCTTTGTGCATTGAAACAGAAAGTTTGCAGAAGCGGTTATCCTTTTCTGCCGTATTCTATTTGAGGAAGATTTCCGGGAAGTCCTCTTCTATTGACAGCAGTGAACTGTAGCCCAGCACATTTACCCATGCTATATCAATACCTGCATAGCCATTCATCCGGCTCTCATCTGAGAAATAATCCCACGAAGTATGGTTTATCTGCTCAGGCTGCCATCCTTCAGCTTTCCTGTCCCTTCCAAGATATCCGTTCTCTTCGGTCCCGATAAGTCCCTGACATGCGTTCATCAGCATCACGGCCTGTGTTTTCCAGATTTCCTCTCCTGTCAGTCTCCACAGCCTCAGATAGAGATGGGCAATAAGCATTCCGTAGAAATCAAGATGATGATGTGCCGCGGAGACGGACGACATGCCCCTGGTGGAGAATCCCATCTTCCCCAGCGGGGAGTCCGGAGGAAGATATGACGGCACCTGCCAGATCCAGGTAAGGATGAAAGAGGCCGCTTCCTCCGCTCCCTGCATTACTCTCTCATTTCCATAGCCTTTTTCAGCTGCTGACAAGAGAAGTGAGAGTATGGCAACTCCGGCTTCCTTATCCGTGGAATCCGCGTCCAGTGTATCGCCATGGAATTCATCTGCAAGAGCAAGCTCTGTATAATACTCTATCGCTTTTCTGAGCGCGGAAACTGCTTCATCCTTATTGTCAAGGTAGGGGATGAGCCTGAGCAGCATCGCGGCGATATAAGCTCCGTTCGTACCTTTGCTGTCTATTGCCTGTCCGTCCCTGTCCCACCAGCGTCCGAACGAGCCTGTACTGAGCTGATGTTTGATATAGAATGAGGCGGCGCGTTCCGGAAGCTCAATGAAAGGTCTGTATCCGGTCTCATCATACAGATCTATGAAAGCTTTCATTGCCTCACCTGTGCATCTTGCGTTCATCAGGTATTTGAATTCCGGATGATCGCTTATTCCCAGGTATCCGCCGCGCTCGCCGCTGATGAGGTCAACTGAATCCTGATAGAACCCCTCGTCTGACCCGCATTTAAGGAAGAATGTTCCTATTCTGCCTGCGATATCCTCAATCGATGAGGCGCCTGTCCGCTCCAGTGCGTCATGAAGGGCAGGACGGACTCTGGAAAGGACCGGCTCAGGCGTTCTCATGAAGGCTGCTGCAGCTTCAATGGATTTGACAAGGAATGATCCCGCCGTGAATTTATAGACATCCTCGACAGCTCCATTTCCTTCTCCCATTATCAGGGCAGCAGTGCCATCCTCCATCGGGATGACCATGTTGAGAAGCCTTTCCAGTTTCAGAACTTTATACTCATCCCATCCCTCTCTCAGACGTTCCTCCTGCGAGATGCTTCCGATCAGTCCTCTGTATGCTTCGAAAATCTTTCCCCGTTCTTCCCTGATGAAGAAGCGTCTTTCGATCTTTTCGCCTTTTTTGAGCATGACGGGCTCTGGCTTATCAGTCTTTATAAGTTTCTTCTTTCCTCTGTAGCTCCATGGTGTTTCGCGGGGAGGCATTGAGAAACTGATTCCAGCTGCATCCCAGCCGGAGGAGAACAGCGCTTTCCCGCTGCCGCATTCATCAAGGTAGATGAATCTCCAGCCTTCCCCTGTTTCCGCACCGATAATTCCGGGAAGCGGCATTCTTGTCTCCTCGAAAGTCCAATACGGGGAGCGCTTCAAGGCAGGAAAGAGCCCTGTTCCATCAGGATTGCCGTCATACCAGACTGCCGGAACGAAGATGCGCTGAATGGCGTCATGAAAAGAGATGTTCAGGGAAAAGCTCAAGTCGCGGCTTGCCTGAAGTGAGAGCGTGAACCCGTCCTCATGCTCCTTCTTTTCAAGAATCAGGCCATCTATGACGGCTGGAAATCCTGTTATATCCAGCTCGGTTCCATTTACTTCAGCTCTGATATCGGTCATCATCCCTTGATTCCTGTCATGGCAATTCCATCGATGATCTTCCTTCTGAAGATGAGGAAGAAGATCAGCTCCGGAATCGAAGCGATCACGGCACCTGCCATGATAAGAGAGTACTGCGTTCCATGTGTTCCCTGGAAGTTGGCTATACCTACCGTGATAGTGTATTTCTGGGATTCGTTTATGGCGATGAGCGGCCAGAGAAAATCATTCCATGCATTGATGAACGCGAGGATTATCACTGTTGTCGCCGCAGCTTTTCCCAGCGGAAGGATTATCCTTACAAAGGTTCTCAGCCTTCCTGCTCCATCGATGAATGCGGCCTCTTCCAGCGCATCCGGTATTCCTTCATAGAACTGTCTCAGTATGAATATTCCTATGGGCATCGCGAGGCGCGGTATTATGGCTGCTGCCAGCGTATTCACAAGACCGTAGGAATTGAACTGTAGATACAGTGGTACGATAAGCACCTGGAAAGGGACCATCATCCCCGCCATTACGGCCCAGAAGAGTATGTTCCGTCCCGGAAACTTTATTTTGGCGAATGCATATGCAATAGGAGCATCCAGAATGAATGTCGCCGCCATCGTGACAAGGCTTATTATCAGTGAATTGAGAAGCCACCGCAGGATGTATGTTGACTGGAATGCATCGATATAGTTTTGGAAGGTGGGGTTTTCGGGAAGGAAGGTGAAATTCCTCGTAACGACCTCATTCTCGAATTTCAGAGAGGTTATGACCATCCAGACAAGGGGGAATACCCATATAAGAATGAGGAGAACTTCAAGAATACGGTAGATTGCGGTTTTCCTGTTACGCATCAGTCATTCCTCCTTCCCAGAAAAACATACTGCATCACGGAAACAGCCATGATGATTACGAAGAGTATGTAGCTCATGGCCGCGCTGTATCCCATCCTGAAATAGCTGAATCCTGTTTCGTAGATATACTGGATGAGAACTCTGGTAGAGCCGGCGGGTCCTCCTCCTGTCATTACATATACCTGTCCGAACACATTAAAGGAGGCTATGATCTGAAGGATCAGGCAGAGGATGGTTGTGGGTTTGACGAGAGGTATCGTTATATGGATTATGCTCTGGAATGTACTGGCTCCGTCCACTATGGCGCTTTCATATATCTCCTTTGATATCTGCTTGATTCCGGCTGTAAAGAGGACCATGTTGAATCCGGCCGTCCACCAGTATGTCGCAATGGAGATTGACCACATTGCGTTCTTGTCGCTGGTAAGCCAGCTCACTCCTTCTTTGCCGAGGAGCCCGAGAACCTGATTTATGATTCCGAAATCCTTCTGCATTATCCAGGCCCAGAGTGTAGCGACGACTGTCATTGAGAATATGTAGGGAACAAAGAAGCAGGTTTCCAGTATTCCCTTCAGCGGTGATTTGCTTGTGACGAGCAGCGCCATCAGAAAACCCATCACAAGAAGCACGGGAGTTGTCATCAGCACGAACTGGACAGTGTGCCACAGAGATGACCAGAACTTCGCATCCTGAAAGAGTTCCGCATAGTTCTGCAGTCCGAGGAACTTCGGCGTTCCGAGTATGTTCCACTGGAAGAAGCTTATGTAGAAGCCGAACAGCAGGGGATAAACCATGAAAAGCACGAATACGATCAGGAAAGGCAGCGAGAAGAGGATTCCGTCCCTTGTATCTTTATTACCTGGTATCATAAGGCCTCCAAGATTATCCTGTACCCTCTGCGGAGAATACAGGATAATCGCTCCCCCGGAGGGGAGCTGCAAATCAGTAATGGCTGATGATCTCGTTTACAGTGCTCTCCATTGAGTCAAGCGCTGTCTGCGGATCTTCATTCTTTGTCACCGCGCTCTCCAGAAGGTCGCTCATGGTCTCGTAGATTTCTCCCCAGGCCGGAGTAGGCGGATTGGCAACGACTGTGGATACGGCCGCCGCATAGTCAGCTCTGTAAGGAAGCGCGTTGAATGCTTCTCCCTCAAGGACGCTGTTTCTGGTAGGAATGTTGCCGGCAAGCGCCCACTGGTCTGCGTTCGCTGTCATCCAGTCCATGAACTTGATGGCTGCTTCAACTTTTGCGGGGTCCTGGTTCTTCTGGACAGGAATTGCGAATGTATGGGAATCTGTCCATGCCGCGCTTTTCCCCATGAACGGCGGGAGCGGGCTCGCAACGAAATCCAGTCCTTCCTCCTGTTCCATGGTTCCTGTTGCCCATACACCGTTGAAGTAGAATGCGCCTTCACCGAGTCTGAACATGTTCATTGCCGCATCGTAGTCGAGCTCATTCGGGTTCACGCCTTCATTGAGAAGCTCCTGAAGCCATACGAGCGCGTTGTAGCCGTATTCATTGTTGAAAGCGGCCGCGCTGTAATCATCAGTGAGCATGGAACCGCCCTGCTGATTTACGAGGGAGACAAAAAGTCTTGTAAGGGTATATGCCTTATATGTTCCTGTGGTGTTATCAATCAGGGAGCCCCACTGGCCTGTAGTTTCCTTCACCTTCTTCGCGGCTTCCACGAATTCTTCCGCGGTCTGAGGAAGCTCGGTGATTCCGGCTTCTTCCAGAAGAGCTTTATTGCTGTACATCACGATGGGATGGACATCAAATGGAATTGCATAAAGACTTCCGTCCATGCGGCACGCCTCAAGCGGGGCTTTCTGGAAATCCGCCAGCATTTCATCTGACACATAGTCATCGAGAGGGAGAAGAGCTCCTGACGGGACATAGTTTATGAGTCTTGCCTGGTGCAGGACGATTACGTCAGGCGCAGTCCCTGCGGCAAGCGCTGTTGTGAGCCTTGTATAGTAATCATCGAATCTTACCATGTCATTCGTCATGTGGATCTCATCCTGTGAGGCATTGAAGTTCTCAATCATCGCATTGAAGAACTCTCCGTCTCCTCCTGTGAACAGGGACCAGAACTTCAGTTCGATGGGACCTTCAGCTGCCTGTGTCTCGGGGGCCGCAGAGGCAAACAGCATCGCTCCGGATAGAAGCAGTACTGCCATGGTGATAAGCCCTTTTCTCATAGTTTTCCTCCTTTTCTATGATCGCTTTATCTTTTCCCTGCCGTGCTGTCTCTGAAAACAAGCCGGACAGGGAGATTTTCAGTCCTATAGGGAAGTTCCGGATTCTCTATATGCTCGTTCAGAACTTCCATTGCTTTGTATCCCAGCCTGTGCTTTGGAACGTCTACCGTTGAGAGCGCAGGCTTCATGAACTGGGAGAACATGAGATTGTCATAGCCGATCACTTCGACATCATCAGGAACGGACAGGTCGTTCTCGGAAAGACTTTTAAGTACGCCCATTGCGATGATGTCGTTAAAACAGACAACGGCGGAGAACTCCATTCCCCTGTTGAGCGCGGTATTAACAGCCTTGTAGCCATCCTCAGCATGCCCGGCAAGGTGGAAGATGTTCTTCTTCTCTGCTGCAATGCCCAGAGCCCTGAAGGCTTCTTCCATGCCTCTGTCCCTCGCTCCGGTATTGCTGACGTTTTCCGGCCCCGACAGATACAGGATGCTTCTGTGTCCGTTTCTGAGAAGGTATTCGAATACGCTTCTCTCTCCATCCTCATCACTGTGCAGGATGCTGTGATCCTCAAGCCCTTCTATATATCTTCCCGCAAAGATATAGGGAACGGGGAGGGCAGAGTAGAATGCCTTGTGCTTCTCCTCTTTCTCGGATGTCGGCATTACGATAAGGCCGTCTACCTTCCTTGAGAGGAAAAGCCTGATGAGGTGTTCTTCTTTTGAGGCGTTCTCTTCGGTGTTGCCTATGAGCATCTGGTATCCGAGCTCCTCCGCTTTCTCGCTGACGCCGCGTATGACTTCACTGAAGAACGGATTGGAAGAATCGGCGCTGACGACGCCTATTGTCATGCTTTTTGGTTTTCTCATGCTTGATGCTATCGCATCTGGAATATAGCCGAGCTCCTCTGCTTTTCCCTTTATCAGAGTGCTTGTTTCATTGCTGATTCTGCGGTCATTCCTGAGCACCCTCGATACTGTATTTATCGAGAAACCCGTTGCTTCTGCGATGGTTTTCAAGGTTGCTCTCATGGATTAATGTTAACATCGATAGCCGAATCCACAATAAAAAATTCAAGAAAAACCGAGGGAAATGCATAAAATTTTAGATTAACGTTAATTTAAAGTCTGGTTTTTCATCCATTCAGAAGGTCAGAAGAATTCTCTTAATCCTCAAAAAGCGGTGTATTGCTGTCGGACTGTTTAAAACAGCACTGTATGCCTCAATGCGATGAATGCAGTGCTGCTCTCGATAACTGATGCCTTTCCGCAGTCCTGTCCCTCCAGGCCCTGTAGAAGATGACGAAGCATACGATGTGGGCGGTGAAGGTCACAGCCCATGAGACAGGGTAGGACAGGTAGAGATTGAAGAGTGTGTGATCCATCCTGAAGAGAGTGTATATCCAGACTATCCTCAGGCCGCATGCGCCTGTGAGAGAGACGAGCGTAGGTGCGATCGAGTATCCCAGTCCCCTTATCGAGCCGCAGGCTGTGTCCATCATTCCGCAGAGGAAGTATGTCAGACATACGACATGGAGTCTCTGCAGCCCGTATGCGATCACCTCGGGGTCCGAGGAGTATATTCCGAGAAGTTCTGTGCCGAAGAACACTGCAGCGCCGCCGAGCACTATGCCGACTGTCAGAACCACGCCGAGGCAGCAGAGGAGTATCGGCACGATCCGCTTCGTGTTCCTCGCTCCGACGTTCTGGCTTGTGAAGCTCGTCGATGCCTGATAGAGCGAGTTCATCGCAGTGTAGACGAATCCCTCTATGTTCGATGCCGCAGTGTTGCCGGCAACCGCAACCGAACCGAATGAGTTTATCGAGGACTGTATCAGGACGTTCGAGATGGAGAATACCGCGCCCTGTATGCCTGCCGGAAGGCCTATGCGGAGTATCTGTCTGAGTTTTGAGCGGTTCAGCGAGAGTTCTTTCAGGCTGAGATGGTACGCCGCCTCGGCTTTCATGAGGCATCTCAGAACCAGAGCCGCCGATGTGTACTGGGATATTATCGTGGCGATGGCCACTCCCGCGACGCCTAGGCCGAAACCTATCACGAAGAAGAGATTCAGGCATACATTGATGATTCCAGCTGTGAAGAGGTAGGCGAGCGGACGCCTTGTGTCTCCGATAGCCCTGAGTATTCCCGCGCCGAAATCGTAGGTGAGCATCGCAGGCATCCCGAGGAATATTATCCTCATATAGAGCACAGCCTGATCGATCACGTCAAACGGCGTTCCCATAAGCGAGAGCAGCGGACGCGCCAGCACCGTTCCGAGGATTATCAGGATGATGCCGGAGATCAGCGAGAGCAGCACTGATGTGTGGACAAGCTCGTGTATGTTCTGCTCCTCCTTCGCTCCGTAGTAGCGGGCCATCAGCACGCTGCTTCCGATGGAGAGGCCGAGGAAGATATTGATGATGAGGTTGTTCAGCGACCCCGTCGAGCCTACTGCGGCCATCGCCTGACTTCCTGTGAACTGGCCGACCACGATTATATCTGCGGCGTTGAAGAGAAGCTGGAGGACGCCTGAGAGCATCAGTGGAACGGAGAAGCGGAGCACCTTCGGGAGAAGGGGACCGCTGCACATGTCTATTTCATATGAACGTGCCATAATGCGCCTGCCTGGACAGAATGAATCCTAGCCCAGCTTCCCCGCTCAGGCAAGGAGATTCTTCCGTTCTCTCTCCTGTCGAGGGATGCTGAGCCTTTCCGACTCCTTCCTGCGGCCCTTGACTGATATGGTTATATGGTCTATCTTCTTATGGCGTTCGATGTTGACGGCAGTGTGCTCTTCTGTTAACATTCAGCAGACAGCTATATTGAATATAAGTGGATATAAGAGGTGAGAAATGGCAACTCCTAAGTATAAGACATCCAAGTCAAAGGCAGCATCGAGAAAGGCTGCAAACATGAAACTTTCAGCTCCGAATCTGTCTGAGTGCCAGACATGCGGAAACCTGATTCCTTCGCACCGCGTATGCCCGAAGTGCGGCTACTATGCAGGCAAGCCTGTCATCGTCAAGGACGAGGAGTAATGTTATGACAGAGAACGAGGTATTCGATAAAGTCAAGTCGCTTGTTGTGGAGAAGCTGAATATCGACCCGGCAAAGGTCACGATGGAGGCGAATTTCCGCAAGGATCTCGGTGCGGACAGCCTTGATACATATGAGCTTGTGTATGCCATCGAGGAGGAGACGGGAATCACGATCTCCGATGATATGGCCAATGAGTTTGAGACTGTCGGCGATGCGGTCCGCTATCTTGCTAAGGAACTGAAGTAAATTGCTCTCGTATCTCGAAAAGGCTCCCTCTCTCTCAGCAGAGCGTGAAAGGGAGCTTTTTTCTTTCATAAATTCCATCGGCCTCACGTTCAGCGACTACCGTCTGCTCAATCTCGCGTTCACTCATACATCCTATGCGAATGAGTGCAGGGGGAAGGTAGACAACAACGAGCGTCTGGAGTTCCTCGGCGACAGCGTCTTGGGGATGATAACAGCCGAGTATCTCTTCTCATTCTTCACGCGCTTCCACGAAGGCGAGTTCTCCAAGATAAAGGCTGTAGTAGTCTCCGAGGAGAGCCTTTCGGAGATCGCGCTCTCCATACATCTTGAGAAGTATATCCTCGTGGGCCGCGGCGAGAAGAGCCAGAAAGGCGAGCTCAAGAAAGCAATACTTGCTGACTGCATGGAGGCTGTGATCGCGGCGCTCTATCTCGATCAGGGACTTGAGACAGCAAAGCGCTTCGTCCTCTCTTTCATCCCCGCCCAGGTCGAGAAGATGCTTGAGAACAAGCTGAGCTACAAGGACTACAAAACCGAGCTGCAGGAGTATCTGCAGAAGAGGAGGGGAAAGGTTCCCCGCTATATGATCGTCTCCCAGACAGGGCCTGACCACGACCAGACATTCTCTGTTAACGTTGAGCTCGGGACAAAGGTATTCGGTCCAGGTACGGGCAGGAACAAGAAGGCCGCAGAGCAGGCTGCGGCGCGCATCGCGCTCATTGCTCTAGGGATCGAGCAAGGCTGAGAGCTTCCTTCTCCAGATATTCCCCGCTGTTGAGAGCGGGGTTTTCTATCACCTCGTCAAGAAGTTTCTGGAGTATCTTCCCCATCAGAGGCCCCGGCTTTATCCCTAGCTCCTTCAGCTTCCCTCCGTCAATTCTGAGGTCTTTTATCGTCAGCGCATTCTCTTTCTCAAGCTCGGCGTTTATCCGCTCTGCAAAGATGAATAGACCTCTTGGATCGGGTGCGTGCCCCACTGTCGCGGACATATCGCAGATACGCAGGAAGAAAAGAGGATTTATGTTCTCAACGCCAACGCGGTTGATGAACCTGCGTACTGCGCTGTCCGACCAGTCAGGGGTGTATGAGAACATATGGTTTCTTATCAAGTGGACAACCTTCTCCCTCTCATCGTTTGAGGTTTTCAGCCTCCTGAATATCTTTTCCGCCATCTCCGCAGATACCTCGTCATGGCGGTAGAATGTCCATTCTCTTCCTTCTCCCGGTGCTCTTGTCCGTGTCTTTCCTATATCGTGGAAGAGGGCTGCGAGCTTCACCGTCATAGGGTAACCATGGTCGCGGGCACTCTCAAGCGCAAGCACAAGGTGTTCATAGAGGTCCTCTCGGTGCATTCCCCCCTGCTCGAAACCGTATGCGGCTGCGAGTTCGGGCAGTATGACCTCCATGAGGCCGCTGAGGCGCATCGCCTCCAGTCCTTTCCGCGGCTCCCTGCCGTCTATGAGTTTCCAGAGCTCTTCCTTTATCCTCTCCGCCGAGACCTTTGCTATCGCAGGATGGAGGAGTTTCATAGCCTCCGCAGTATTCTTTTCTATCGAGAAGCCGAGCTGCGAGGAGAAGCGCGCTCCTCTCATCATCCTCAGCGCATCCTCGGAGAATCTCTCTTTCGGATCGCCGATGGCTCTTATCAGCTTCTTTCTGAGATCTTTCCTTCCGCCGTGCAAGTCAATGATCTCGCCGTCAGGAAGTGATGCCGCGAATGCGTTTATGGTGAAGTCGCGCCGCTTCAGATCCTCCTCGAGCGATCTGACGAAATGCACGCTGTCGGGATGCCTCGAGTCCGTGTAGCCGCCTTCTGTGCGGAATGTCGTGACCTCATATTGCGAGCCCCTGAAAAGCACGGTGACTGTGCCGTGCTTTATGCCCGTGTCTATCGTTCTTCTGAATATCTTCTTTATCTCTCCCGGCTCCGCGTCGGTGGTGAAGTCGTAGTCGTCGTTCTCCTTTCCCAGAAGGAAGTCCCTGACTGCTCCTCCGACAAGGTAGAGCTGGTATCCGCTGTCGCGGAAAATTCTTCCGAAATCGGCAATGTCGGCAGGTATCCTCATCCGCATACGGAAAGGATAGCAGAACGGCGGTGTTTTAGCCATCGTGAGGCCTGGCTGCACCTCCTTCCTTCTCTTGAACGGAGATGCCCTTTTCTGTATATTAGACCGGTAAGGAGTCTATGATGTTCAGACCGGTTAGCAATAAAGTAGATTTCCCGAGGATGGAAGAAAATATCCTGAAATTCTGGGAAGACAACGACATCTGCAATAAGTCAATAGAGCAGCGTCCCGCAGACAATGAATATGTGTTCTATGACGGGCCTCCCTTCGCCACAGGACTGCCGCATTTCGGCCATTTCGTTCCCGGAACGATCAAGGATGCGGTTCCACGCTATCAGGCGATGAAGGGAAAGAGGGTCATAAGGCGCTTCGGATGGGACTGCCACGGGCTTCCTGTCGAGGCGGAGGTCGAGAAAACTCTGGGCATCAAAGGCTATTTCAGCGTCATGAACTACGGCGTTGCCAAGTTCAACGATGCCTGCCGCTCGATAGTACTCAGATATACGAATGAGTGGAAGCACACCATCACGCGCATGGGCCGCTGGGTTGATTTCGACCACGGATACCGCACGATGGACAAGGACTACATGGAGTCTGTCTGGTGGGTGTTCAAGACGCTCTATGACAAGGGCCTTATCTATGAGGGGTACAATATCCTTCCTTATTCCCCGCAGCTCGCATCCCCCCTGTCAAACATGGAGGTAAGCCTCGGCGGATACAAGGATGTCACCGATCCCGCTGTCACGGTCCGCTTCCGCGCCGACGGTGAGGAGAATACCTACTTCCTGGCATGGACGACTACGCCGTGGACGCTTCCTTCCAACCTCGCGCTCGCAGTAGGCCCCGATATCGACTATGTGAAGGTGAGGGATGAGGAGAGCGGCGATTACTACTACCTTGCTGAGAACCTCATCGGCAAGTACTACAAGGACGGCAAGGGCTGCGAGATCGTCGCGAAGATGAAGGGTTCCGAGCTGAAAGGCAGGACATACGAGCCTCTCTTCCCGTATTTCGCCGATCTCAAGAAGCAGGGCGCGTTCGTCGTCGTATGCGGCGACTACGTCACGACTGAGGATGGCTGCGGCATAGTCCATACGGCTCCTGGCTTCGGCGAGGATGACTACAACGTGCTCAAGGGCACAGGCATCTCCGTTGTCTGCCCGAGCGATGCGGAGTGCCGCTTCACAGACGAAGTTTCCGATTTCAAGGGCAAGTTCGTGAAGGAGGCCGACAAGGATGTGATCGCATGGCTAAAGGAGCACGGAAGCCTCGTGAAGAGGGAGAACTACCTCCATGCCTATCCGTTCTGCTACCGCACGCATATGCCTCTGATCTACCGTGCGATGAGTTGCTGGTTCGTAGATATCCAGAAGATAAAGCAGACGATGCTCGCATGCAACGATCAGATCAAATGGGTTCCTGATCACATCAAGTATGGACGCTTCGGCAAGTGGCTTGAGGGCGCCCGCGACTGGGCAATCAGCCGCAACAGATTCTGGGGCAACCCGATCCCTGTCTGGAAGTGCGACGGCTCCGATCATATCGAGGTCATAGGTTCGGTTGAGGAGCTTGAGAAGAAGTGCGGCCACAAGGTTGAGGACCTTCACAAGCAGTATGTCGATGAGCTCACATGGCCGTCTCCTGACGGGAAGGGAATGATGAGACGCATTCCCGATGTTCTCGACTGCTGGTTCGAGTCCGGTTCGATGCCTTATGCTCAGGAGCACTATCCATTCGAGAACAAGGAGAGGTTCGAGAGCATCTTCCCCGCCGACTTCATCAACGAGGGACTTGACCAGACGCGCGGATGGTTCTACTCGCTTACGATCCTTGCCGCGGCTCTCTTCGGAAAGCCTGCGTTCTATAACTGCATCGTCTCAGGAATTGTTCTCGCGGCTGACGGACACAAGATGTCGAAGAGCGAGCGCAACTACACTGACCCGATGGAGGTCATAAACAAGTACGGTGCGGATGCCCTCCGCTTCGCGCTGATAGACTCGACGCTTGTCAGGGCCGATGATCTCAAGTTCTCCGATGAAGTCGTGAAGGATGTTCTGAAGAGCCTCAACATACCTCTCTGGAACGCATATTCGTTCTTCGTGACATACGCCAACATAGACGGCTATGAGCCTTCGCAGACGCCTTACAGCGAGCTGAAGAATCCCCTTGACAGGTGGGTCATATCAGACCTGAACAAACTTGTCGGGACGGTCACTGCCGCAATGGATGACTACGATATCCAGAGTGCGTGCTCTGCGCTTACCGCATTCATCGATGATCTGAACAACTGGTATATCAGAAGGTCCAGAAGGAGATTCTGGAAGTCGGAGAACGACGGTGACAAGAAGGAAGCCTACGATACCCTTTACAGGGTGCTCCTCACATTCGTGAAGGTCGCGGCTCCGTTCGTGCCTTTTATCACCGATGAGATTTACCTCAATCTCCGCACGGCGGACATGCCTGAATCTGTGCATCTCTGCGATTACCCCGTCTATTCCGAGGAGGAGAGGGACGAGGCGCTTGAGAACGAGATGAGCCTGACGATGAAGGCCATCGCGATGGGGCGTGCTCTCCGTTCTTCTTCCAATATCAAGATCAGGCAGCCCCTTTCCGAGTACTTCGTCGTTGACAGAAACGAGGCGGACAGGAAGATTCTCGAGGCCAACTCCTCAATAATCAGCGAGGAGCTGAACGTTAAGAAAGTCTCCATCAGCAGCGATGAGTCTGCGCTTGTCTCTTATTCTGCGAAGGCTAATTTCAAGGTGCTTGGATCGAAGCTGGGCAAGAACATGAAGGAGGTTGCTGCGAAGATTCAGGAACTCTCCTCTCAGGAGATTGCCTCGATTCTCGACGGCAGTCCGCTGACTGTCAGCTATTCCGCAGGTGAGATCAGCCTTACAGAAGGGGATCTCGCCGTACAGAGAACGGAGAAAGCCCATGTGAAGGTGCTCAACGAGGGTGTCCTCACCGTCGGCTACGACACGGAGATCACCGAGGCGCTCCTTCTCGAGGGTATAGCCAGAGATCTGGTCAGGTTCGTCCAGACAGAGAGAAAGGAGAAGGGCTTCGAGGTTGCGGATCACATCAGGCTTACGGTCTCCGGAGGCGATCTTCTCAGAAAGACTGTCGATGAGTTCGGTTCATATATAAGCCAGGAAACTCTCGCTGATTCCCTCACTCTCGCCGATAACGACGGCTGTGAGACGGAGCTCGGCGACGAGAGCGCAAAAGTGAAGGTAGAGAAGGCGTGATGAGGCGCCTTCTCCTCTGTCTCCTGCTGCTTCCTTTTCTTGTCTCCTGCGTTTATCTCGGCGCAGGACGCACTGATTTAATCAGGAAGATGGGAGGAGACGGGGCCGTCGTCATAACCGCTGATGTGGAGAGAATGAGGGAGAGCGGAGCGTTCTCCTCCATCCTCGATGCTGCCGGCGATGAGGTGACGGAAAGAACGGAGAGAATTGCCGTCGAGCTTATCCCGTCACGGGATGAATACCCTCTTCCTCTGGATGAGTGGGATGTCTCGGCGCTTGCTTTCGGACGTCTGTCGTCAACTGAGGTGGGGACGCTCCTCAGATGGCTGCCTGAATATGTCCACGCCAGAGACGGCGCGTATTACAGGGCTGCCGACGGTTCTGCGGAGATAGGGATTCCCGAGGACGGAATTGTCCTTCTTTCAACCCTTTCCTACGGAAGGGCGTATGAGAAGATATTTGCCGGGGATGAGGAGTATATTCCCGCATCGGTGTCCGTGAGGATGGAGGATGCTCTTATTGGCATTTATCTGAGAAATCCTGAGACGCTTTTCCCCATCGGCTTCGATCTTCCGAAGGAAACTGTGGAAAAGATCGTGAGCGCTTTTCTTCTTTTGAACGGGGACGGGGAGGACGGCTTCCTGCTCTCCGGAGAGATCGCGATGGAGAGCGAGTCAAGCGCCAGAACGCTGCAGATTCTTCTCAGAAACCTTCTCGTGCAGGAGATAAGACGCGCAGGAGGAACGCTTGACGTCCGGGCGCTTTCGGGTATCTTCACATATGAGGGAGCCGTTGTCACCATCGACGGTTATCCTCTCAGCAGAGAGAAAGCTGAATCAATGTTCAAGGAGTGATGGAAATGCCATTGTATGAATACAGATGCACAAAGTGCGGAAATGACTATGAGGTTATAAAGAGATTTTCGGATGATGCCGATCACGACATCTGCCCTAAGTGCAGCAGCGAGGCCGAGAGGGTATTCTCAGAGGCGCCTGCCGTAGTCTATCATGGCTCAGGGTACTACTGTACCGATCACAAGGGGTGCGATTCATGTCAGCACGCCCATAAGGAATGAGAGAGATGAAGAAGAGAATACTCACGGGCGACAGGACGACGGGACGCCTTCATCTGGGGCATTACGCAGGTTCTCTGCTTTCGCGCGTACAGCTTCAGGACGAGTACGAGGAGTTCATTCTCCTTGCCGATGTTCAGGCACTGACCACGCATTTTGACAACCCGGAGCTGATAAACGGTTCGATATACGATGTGGCGATGGACAACCTCGCCGTCGGCCTCGATCCGGAGAAGGTGACCTTCGTGCAGCAGTCGATGATTCCCTCGATCGCTGAGCTGACGATCTTCTATTCGATGATAGTCACGGTAAACCAGCTCGGGCACAATCCCACAATAAAGACTGAAGCGAAGAACTACGGATACAAGGAGCTTACATACGGCTTCCTCGGCTATCCTGTTTCCCAGACTGCCGACATAACCTTCTGCAACGCCGATCTCGTCCCCGTAGGTGAGGATCAGATTCCTCATATCGAACTTGCGAGAAAGATCGTCAGGAAGTTCAATGATCTCTACGGCACATCGATAACGGAGCCTGAGTACAAGCTCTCCTCTGTCTCGCGGCTTCCCGGACTTGACGGCAACGCAAAGATGGGAAAGAGCCTCGGCAACGCCGTCTATCTCTCTGACAGCGAGGAAGTGCTCAATGAGAAGATACGGAACGCTGTGACAGATACAAACAGGATATCGGTGAAGATTCCCGGAAATCCCGATGTATGCACTGTCTACACATATCACAAGGCGTTCAATCCGGAAGAGGCTGGAAATGTATGCTCCATGTGCAGGAACGCGGAGATGGGATGTGTTGCATGCAAGAAGATGCTGATGAAGAAGATGAACGAAATCCTTGCTCCGATCAGGGAGAAGCGCCATTACTACGAGGAGCATCTCGGGGAGGTGAGGGATATCATCCACTCCGGAACCGACAAGGCGAACAGGATCGGAAACGAGAACATCGCGGCGATCAAGGAGAAAATGCACATCGTACTCTCCTGAGCAGCGCTGGCTGATAAAGTGGTGGCTGTCCTGAAAAGGACAGCTTTCTTTTTCTCCGCAGAATTTATTTCCTTTCAAGCTGAGACAGCAGCCAACTCTGGAAGTGAAACTGTAGCCAACTCCGGAAGTGAAAATATATTAGTTGCTAAGATATTCTTATGCTGCAGCAAAATACATGTGAGGAAAAATTAAAGGTAAATATGCTTCCGGAATTGCAGATAAACGTTCTGAAATGTATCTGTAAAGCGTGTTCTCTTCGTTCCTGCAGGGCTTCTTGGAATATGAGGTCTATACCACTGTCTTGGACTTCCACGCTCCGCGCACGAAGCGTATCACGAACATGATTCCCCTGAAATACCAGTCGATGAACATTCCCCAGAGCACGCCTGTGAGCCCCAGTCCGAGCGTTATGCCGAGTATTCTGGAAAGGAGCACTCTGAACAGCCACATCGATATGATGGAGATGAACATTGTGTATTTGGCATCGCCTGCAGCCCTCAGGTAGTTCGGCACGGTGAATGCGAATGGCCAGAATATCGCAGTCTGGAACATGTTGAGCCTCGTCGTCGAGATTGCAAGTGCGTTTGCCTCCGGCGAGAGATTGTAGAGCATTGCAAGCTCCGGGGTCAGTATGTACATCACAGTGCTCGTGATGCCCATCATTATGTAGGTGAGTATCAGGAGCTTCTTCCCGTAGTATGAGGCTGATTTGTAGTCGCGGGCTCCGCAGCACTGTCCGATAACGGTTACGGCGGCCATGCCTACAGCCGTGCCTGGAATGTTTGCGAAAGTGGAGAGCGCGTTGAACACGGCGTTTGCGGCGATGGAGGCTGTACCTAGGTATGCCACTGTCGAGCTGACGAGTATCTTTCCGATGTGGAATACGCTGTTCTCGATTCCTGACGGCAGCGCTATCTTCAGCACTCTGCGTATCATCGTGAAGTCGACTTCCAGCTTGAGCGGCTCATCGACATGCACCTCTTCCTTCTTTCTAGTGACCTTGTAGACCATGAAAACGCATGCGGCGATACGTGAGGCAAGTGATGCGATTCCGGCTCCCATCGTTCCCATTCCGAATACATAGATGAGAAGGGAGTTTCCCGATACGTTTATCACATTCATGATGATGGAGACTATCATCGTGATGCGGCTCTTTCCCATCGAACGGAAGATCGCATTGCAGCTGTTCAGCACGGCAAGAAACGGGAAGGAGAGGAGGATAGGCAGGAAGTAGTCGAGAGCGGAGTTCATGACGCTTTCCTCGATGTTCCCGTAGATCATGTGCATTATCGGGTGGCGGAAGAGGATGAGCACCACAGAGACCGTGACGGAGAAGGCTATCGAGAGATACATGAGCTGCTTCGCCGAGAAGCATGCCGACGCCCTGTCCTTCTTCCCCAGATACTGCGATGCGATCACAGCACCGCCTGTGGAGAACGCCGAGAAGAGAAAGACGAAGAGGTTCGACACCGAATCCACGAGTGAGACTCCTGATACGGCATGCTCGCCGACGGTTGAGACCATTATCGTATCCATCATCCCTATCGTGACCGAGAGCAGCGTCTCTATCAGCAGCGGGATGATCAGAGATCTCAGATAACGGTTGTCAAATGGCTCTGCGGTTCTCTGCATAAGAACAATCTAAGATGCAGGGCGGAACTATGCAATCAGAAAATCCGTGAAAAAAGGTGCATTTTTCCCCGAAGGGGAAGCGGATGGTCAGTCGGCCTTCCGGGCCTCTTCCGCATCCAGCTTCTCCTTCGCGACGGAGAGCATCAGCTTTATCCTGTTCTCCTGATTAACCTTCGTCGCTGACGGGTCATAGTCGATCGGGACGATGTTTGAATCTGGGTAGGCTTCCTTCAGCGGCCTTATCATGCCCTTGCCGCAGATGTGGTTGGGCAGGCAGCCGAAGGGCTGTGTGCAGACGATGTTGTCGTATCCCTTCTCTATGAGTTCTACCATCTCGGCAGTCAGAAGCCATCCTTCGCCCATCTTGCAGCCCCTGTCTATAAAGCGCTCTCCGAACGCCTCAAGCTCTTTGAACGTCGCTGCTGTATGGAACTCCTTATGCCTCTTCACAGCGTTCTCTGACCATCTCTCGACGATCGAGAGCACAGGCATTCCGAAGTGCTTCATCAGGAAGGCGTACCTGCCCCTGCCTCCGTAGTATTCCTCATCCTTTATGCCGTTGGAGAAGCAGTAGAGTACGAAGCCCATCATCGGAGGGAGCATCACCTCGCAGCCTTCGCCCTCCAGGAAACCCTGGAGATCGCTGTTGCCGAGGCGCGAATACTTCATGTATATCTCGCCGACCACGCCGACCTTCACCTTGGGAATGCGCTTTACAGGCACTGCGGCGAAGTCGTCGGAGATCTGGTTGAGCTTCCTCTTCATGTTGCCCCAGAAATAGCCTCTGTTCTTCTCATAGCAGCTGCCGAGGATATCGGTCCACTTGGCGATGACTCTGTCCGTGTCCCCCTTGTTGATCTCATAGGGGCGCGTCTGGTTGGAGAGCAGCATCAGCAGATCGCCGTAGACAAGCGCAGTGAAAGCCTGCACCAGCATCGGAAAGCTGATCTTGAAGCCGGGGTTGGAGTTCATTCCCTGCAGGTTCGCCGAGATCACGGGGATGTTTCCCAGCCCCGCGCGCTCAAGCGCCTTGAGAAGCAGGAAGTAGTAGTTTGAGGCTCTGCAGCCGCCTCCCGTCTGGGAGATTATCAGAGCGCACTTGTCCTTGTCCACGATGCCGCGGTGGATGGCATCTATCATCTGTCCTATAACGAGCAGCGCGGGGTAGCACATGTCGTTGTGGACGTATTTCAGTCCTTCCTGTATCACCGAGGGAGAGGAGTTCTCCAGAAGCACAGGCTTGAAGCCGTGGTTTATGAATATCCTCTTCATTATATCGAAATGTACGGGAGACATATTGGGAATGACTATCGACCAGCCTTCCTTCTTCATCTCCTCCGTGAAAGCCTTTCTATCCATTGCTGTCTTCCATCTCAAGCGCCGCGAAGAGCGATCTCATCCTTATCTTCACCGCTCCCAGATTCGTTATCTCGTCTATCTTTATCTGCGTGTATATCCTGCCGCTGCTTCTGAGGATATCCTTCACCTCATCTGTCGTCACCGCATCCAGCCCGCAGCCGAACGACACAAGCTGCACGAGGTTCATGTCCTTCTGAGTGCAGACATAGCGAGCTGCATCGTACATCCTTGCGTGGTATGTCCACTGGTTGAGCACGCCGAAGCTGCCTTTTCCCGTCAGCGGCGCGATTGAGTCCTCTGTTATCACGGAAGCGCCAAGCTGGACTATCATGCGGTCGATGCCGTGGTTGATCTCCGGATCGGTGTGGTACGGACGCCCTGCAAGGACTATGATCGGCCTTTTTTCGATTCTGGAGATATCGATGATCTCCATAGCCTTGTCCGTGAGCCTGTGCCTGTAGACGTCGAGTTCCTCAAACGCCCTCTCCACAGCCTTCTTCGCCTCTTTCACCAGCACGTCGAAGAGCTCTGAGAGGCGCTTCGCAAGGTGTTCCGGATGCTCAAGGGAGAGATAGCCGAGGGTGAGGGGAATTCCGTTCAGATCCTGATTTCCCTTTATGACCTCCCCGTAGTAGGCGACGACGGGGCAGTTGAAGTGGTTGTTTCCCTTCTCCTCGTCGATATTGTAGCTGGAGCAGGGGATGAATATCCTGTCCACCTTCTGATCGACAAGGTACTGCACATGGCCGTGCATCAGCTTCGCCGGAAAGCATACCGTATCGGAGGGAATCGAGGCCTGTCCGTGTATGTAGAGCATCCTGTCCGAGAACGGTGAGACGACTGTATCGTAGCCGAGTTCCTGGAAGAGCGTGACGTAGAAGGGGAGAAGCTCGTAGATTCCGAGCGCGAGCGGAAGTCCGAGAGTGCCTCTCTTTCCGCTCTTTCTTTCCCTGTAAGTCTCCAGCAGGCCCTGCTTGAACGCATAGAGATCATATCGGTCTGCTGAAGCGGGAGCCTTGCCCGTGATCGGCTTCTCGCATCTGTTGCCGGATATCAGCCGACGCTTAGTGCCGAATGAGTTTATCGTGAGCAGACAGTGATTCGTGCATCCATTGCATCTGGCGTTCTTCACCGTATGTGTGAGGGCATCAAGCTCCTCTTTTCCGACTATTGACGAGACTTCAAGTCTGTCGCGCTTAGCCATCATCTCAGCGTAGAGCGCCGCTCCGTATGCTCCCATCAGTCCCGCTATCTGCGGCCTGACGACCTCAAGTCCAAGCTCCTTCTCAAACGCCCTCAGGACGGCATCATTGAGGAATGTTCCTCCCTGTACGACTATCCTGTGGCCCAGCTCATCGGGATTCGATGTCCTTATAACCTTATAGAGCGCGTTCTTTACTACGCTGATCGCAAGCCCTGCGGAGATGTCGTTTATCGAGGCTCCGTCCTTCTGCGCCTGCTTCACCGATGAGTTCATGAACACTGTGCATCTCGCTCCGGGCTCAACAGGAGGTTCCGCGGTTATCGCGAGCGAAGCGAACTCCTTCGCTGGTATCCCGAGAGCGTTGGCGAGCGTCTGCAGGAAGGAGCCGCAGCCAGAGGAACAT
>CALXLV010000043.1 GCA_944389295.1 uncultured Spirochaetaceae bacterium
ATCTTGTTACATCCTGTGCCATAATAAAGCCTCCTGAACTTCTATAAGGATGTTCCTTATTGGAACACCAACGAAGATGCATTCCGTGTGCCAAGATATACAATTCATTATATTTAAAGCAATTAACGAAAGCGGATACGAAACAAGAAACAGAAGAAAAGGACAAATTATCCCCGGGAAGAGGAATGACAGAAGAAATGTGGTCATTATGACGCACACTCCTCAGGATTATGGAATTTTGCGGGACATATGGATAGAATCACGGCTATGTCGATAGAAAATGTGAGAGAATACCTCAGAAAATACGGAAAGGACGGAGATATCATCGAGTTCACAGTCTCAAGCGCCACGGTGAAAGAGGCCGCGGCCGATCTCGGGACGGAAGAAGGCAGAATCGCAAAGAGCATGTCTTTCCTCCTTTCCTCCGGCGCAGTAATAATAGTCGCCGCGGGGGATGTGAAGATAGACAACAGGAAGTTCAAGGACACATTCCATGAAAAAGCCCGGATGATCGGGCACGATGATGTGGAAAGGCTCACCGGCCACCCGGTAGGAGGCGTATGCCCGTTCGCAGTGAACGAGGGAGTGAAAGTCTATCTCGACAGCTCGCTCAGACGCTTCGACTTCGTCTACCCCGCCGCAGGAACGCCGCAGAGCGCGATAAAGCTGACGATCGAAGAGCTTGAGAGGGTTTCGGAAGCAGCCGGCTGGATAGACGTCACTAAGCCTGCGGAGTGACATCCTCCCCTATTCTTATCCTGCCGTCCTGCAGCGCCGTGGAGCTGTCGGGGAAGAGCAGATTGAGGGCATAGCCAAGCCTGTTGACGGCCTTCTCTACAGCTGCATGGACAGGCTCGGTTGACGACGAGTTTCCGGGAAGTGAGTTTAGAAGCGCGCCGTAATAGCTCATGGGGCGGAATCCTTTCTTCTCAATCGAATCTGACGGAATCGGGTTTCTTCCCGGGATGAAACGGCATGGGCTGAATACCAGCTCTCCGTGCTTGCCCTCCGACGGGCAGGAGAAGAACATGCGGCAGGCAAGGGGCCTGACGCTGTAGATCATGCAGTGATGCTTTTCTGCCCATATATCGTAGAAAGGACAGGTCGAATCCGGAAAAACAGGCTCGTTGACGCGCGCTCTCAGTACATCCTTCTGCTCTCCGAAGAGCACCTTAGCTCCGATTAGAAGCGCCTCCGAGGCAGTCACATCGGGAATGTAGTGGGCGCAGCAGCTGCCGCATCCTGACGGACAGTGCAGATCCATCTCCTTCATGAAGCGGTCAAACTCCGGCTGCACGCTGCTGTAGAAATCCTTTATGGCGCTCAGCTCAGACGATATCTCCGTATCGCCGAGCATCCTGATCGTGTTTTCAATAACTTCCACAGCCGCGTTATAATCATATTCGGACAATTCTGCAAGCATATGGCCATGAAGCGAATAATTGATGATCACAGCTGAAAAACAAAGGCAACCTACTCTTGAACCATTGTCCAATCAGCAGATTGCCGCGTTTCATTGATGGTCTGGAGACCCTCTCCCACTGTCGGCTTTTGCCGCTCAATGGCCCAGATTACATCTATTTAGCAGGGGCAGGACTCGAACCTGCGACCTCCGGGTTATGAGCCCGACGAGCTGCCAACTGCTCTACCCTACGTCGATTTCTGTTGTAATATACGGAGTTTTCAGCAGTATGTCAACACTCAGATGCATTATTTCTGACGATTCTAAAATATGCATAAATATGCAACCATTTTACAGATTTATTGCATAACTCTTGACATCACCTGCAATATTCTAAAAGATTGGAATAATATTCCTCTTTTCGGGGAAGATGAACAAAGGAGGCCAAAATGAAAAGAACAATAACAGCGCTCTCCGTCCTGCTGCTCGCAGCATCCATGCTCCTCGCCTCGGGGTCCGGGGAAAACGCTTCAGGGGAACTGAGCTTCGGCACAGGAGGTGATCAGGGAACGTACTATGCGTTCGGGAATGTCCTTGCACAGAGGATATCCTCTGAAACGGACACTAAGGTGACCGCGCTCGCGAGCAACGGTTCGCAGGACAACATCGAGATGATGGATATGGGGTACTATCAGCTCGGTTTCGTACAGTCCGATGTGATGAGCTACGCATACAACGGCACAAACCTCTTCGAAGGGAATGCCATCACGGATTTCTCCACGATCGGAGCGCTCTACATGGAGCAGGTGCAGATCGTCACGCTCAATCCTGATATAAAGACTGTGGCTGATCTCAGAGGAAAGACAGTCTCCATAGGTTCTGCGGGCTCAGGCGTCTACTACAATGCGATCGACGTTCTCGGAGCATACGGAATGACAGAGGAGGACATAAATCCCACATACCAGAGCTTCGGCGACAGCGTTGACTCTCTCCAGGACGGCAAGATCGATGCGGCGTTCGTGGTTGCAGGCGCGCCTACAGTCGCAGTCTCAACTCTTGCCAGCTCGCGCGACGTCTACCTCGTCTCCATTGATGACGAGCATATAGAGAATCTCATCTCAGCATCACCGTACTACAGCAGATACACGATAGATGCATCTGTCTACGGCACCGACGAGGACTGCCAGACCGTCGCGATCGCAGCCGTGGTCATAGCGAACAACGATGTCTCAGAGGACGATGCCTACAACATCATCTCCACGATCTTCAACGATAAGGAAGCGATAGCGCAGAGCCATGACAAGGGAAATGAGCTCGATCTCGCGTTCGCATCCTCGATAACGACGGTTCCGTACCATCCGGGAGCCGCGAAGTATTACGCAGAACAGGGAATAACGGTACCGACAGAATAATGGGCTGATGCAGGGGCAGTGTCCCCTGCATCTTCCAAGGGGGACGATTTGGACAAAGAAAAGAAACATCACGAACATCATGGACTCCACTTCCACGACACAGGAACGGCTGCTGACGTTGAAGCCGTAATGAAGAAGTATGACAGGGAGTCGAACGTAAGGGTGTGGACGGGAACACCCAAACTGATAATAAGGCTCATAATGGTGGCCTTCTCGCTGTACTGCATCATAGATGCCGTCTTTCTGACTACACTTCCGGAGACAAGACTCTCAGTTTTCATGGGAATGATAGTATTCCTGGGCTTCCTGACATTTCCGGTCAGGAAAGGGGCCGAAAGGCCGAACCACATGCCCTGGTATGATATCATCCTCCTGATCCTGGGCTCGGGAGCGTTTTTCTTCTATGCGGCCAACGCGATGGATGCGATAAGGCTCTCCGCGCGCATCATCCGCGATCCTATGTTCATGGCCGCGGGAATCATAGCCATTCTGGCGCTTGCGGAACTCTGCCGCCGCTGCGTCGGCCTTCCGATTCTCTGCGTGGCCGGAGCGCTGCTGATCTACACGTTCGCTTCAGGGCTGGATGTCCTGCAGGTCGTGAGGACGCTCTTCTACACCACAAACGGAATATTCAGCGCACCGGTGCAGGTCTGCGTGAAGTTCATAGTCATCTTCATAATCTTCGGAGCGTTCCTTGAGCGCACGGGAGTCGCGGATTTCTTCATCCGCTTCGCAAACGCCGCCGTAGGACGCTTCTCCGGAGGACCGGCAAAGGTCGCGGTCGTCGCAAGCGCCCTTGAGGGAATGGCCTCGGGCTCATCCGTCGCGAACACGGTCGGCTCTGGGTCGATAACGATTCCGATGATGAAGAAGATGGGATACAAGCCTGAGTTCGCGGCGGCTGTAGAGGCAGCGGCCTCGACCGGCGGACAGATCATGCCGCCCATCATGGGAGCCGCAGCATTCCTGATGGCGGAGTTTACAGGAGAGCCTTACGGCACGATCGCGGTCAGAGCGATTATTCCCGCACTGCTCTACTTCACCGGAATCTTCATCGCTGTGCATCTCGAGGCGAAAAAACTCGGAATGAAGGGAATACCAAAGGAAGAGCTTCCGAAAGCAAGCGAACTCCTTAAAGAGATATACCTGCTTATTCCTCTCATCGTGCTCATCTACCTTGTCGGCTCAAGCACATTCACGATGGCATACTCCGCGACAATTTCCATCATCGCGGCAATAATAGTAGGAGTGCTGAACAAGCGGGAAAGGCTCACATTCACACGCCTTCTGGATGCTCTTGAGAACGGAGCGAGAAGCTCGATCACGGTAGTCGTGGCCTGCGGAATCGCAGGAGTTATCGCAGGATGCATAACTGTCACGGGACTGGCCTCGAAGCTCCTCGGTGCGATAGTGGCCCTCTCCGGCGGATACGTCATAGTGGCCCTGCTTCTGACGATGCTCTGCTGCATAGTTCTCGGAATGGGAGTTCCGACAACAGCGAACTACTGCATCATGGCGGCAACCTGCGCTCCCATCCTCATGGACCCGTCGCTTGGAGTTCCCAAGATGGCGGCGCACTTCTTTGTATTCTACTTCGGAATTGTCGCGGATATAACCCCGCCGGTAGCACTTGCGGCCTATGCCGGAGCCGCGATCGCAAAATCCGATCCGATGAAAACGGGACTGAATGCAACGAAGCTGGCGATAGCCGCATTCATAGTTCCCTATGTATTCGCGCTCTCTCCAGCAATGCTGCTGATAGATGTCTCAGGACCTGTGGAGATAGTGCAGATATGCATAAGCGCGCTCATCGGAATATTCGGCATAGCGGCATCGCTCAACGGATACTTCATACGGAAAATTCCCGTACCGCTGAGACTGCTGCTGATGGTGGGCGGCCTCTGCATGGTATTCCCCGGAACAGTCACCGACGTGCTGGGCCTTGTAATGATAGCGGGAACCGCTCTCTACCAGCGCCTGATGCTGAACCACGAAAACCGCAGCGGTCTTGCAGCCGCATGAATCTGAGGGCCTGCCGTACTGCGGCGGGCCCTGTTCTCTGCAATCATTCTGATATCAATAAAAGCCATCAAAATACGGAAGAATGAGACGCTGCTGAGCTATGCAATGGGTTCGTTCATACAAAAAAGACGCATGTAATCATATCAAAAAGCAATATTTTGATTAAAATATCAAATTTTTGATTAAATCCATCAAATCTCAAAATCAAATTTATTTCATTGCAGTAAAAATAGTTAATCTGAAATACGATCAAATTTTTGATTGTCGATATCAGAAATTTGATTAAAATTTCCCCGGTTTTGATTAAAAAATCAGATTTTGATTAAATTATCAAACTCGTATCAAAATGAAATCAGAAATCACAGGAGACGAGCAAGAGCGAGGTAATCGCCGGATGAATCATCGGCAAGCGAGATATCCTGATGCACCTCTGAGCCGGTGAACGCCACAGTGTAGATGTCTGCAGCTTTCGCTGCTCTTATCCCCACGGGAGAATCCTCGAATGCAGCAGAATCCTCAGCGGAAACAGAGAGGGCTTCAAGAGCCATCAGATACGGCATGGGATCAGGCTTCCTGCGCTCGGTCATATCTCCTCCGATGATGACTGAGGGAAAATCAGAAAGCCCCATGCGGGAGAGCGCTGTGCGCAGACGGAAAGAGGCAGTTGAGGAGACAACCGCGATCTTTCCTTCCCTGCCCTTTATCGCCTCAAAGAACTCCCTGAGGCCGGGAAACGGCGCGATTCCCTCATACCCTGTGTAGTAATCAGGATAATCTGCAAGAAGCGTCATAAGAGTACCGGCATCGATTTTAACACCGTAGAGAGCGCCCAGAGCTGCCGCTATCTGCTCATTCCCGTGGCAGATGACGTTGTCAATGAAGCTGTCATCGATCATGACGCCGAAATTATCAAGCACAAGCTGCCTGAGAATGCGGAACGAATAAGGCTCGCTGTCAGTTATCACTCCGTCGAAATCAAAGAGAAAAGCTTTCTTCTTACTGAGGTCACGCATGATATAATCATGGCATGGATGCCAATCAGAGAAAAGCCATGCAGGGCGTGGTAAAGGAAACACTTGAAAATCTTGAGAAGAACGCTTTCAGGGCGGCCTTCGTGAATGACAGAAACGAGCTTCTTACTCTGATCGCCTCACTGATTCCCGAAGGAGCGGTGACGGCTTCAGGAGGATCTGAAACACTTCTTGAAACGGGAGTTATGGAGTGGATCAAAACTCACACCGATTACAGAACTGAGAGAAAAGAGGCTTACGGTGCCGACTTCTACCTCACCTCAGCCAATGCGGTGACGAGGCACGGCGAACTCTTTGAGGTGGATGGAAGGTCTAACAGAGTATCCGCCATGCTCTTCGGCCCTGAGAACGTGATTGCAATAGCCGGAATAAACAAACTTGTGCCTAATCTCAGGGCTGCGGCAGAGAGAGTAAAGACAATGGCAGCGCCTCCTAACTGCATCAGGCTCGCAAAAGACACGCCGTGCGCAAAGACAGGACACTGCGTATTCCCCGATTTCAGCGACGTGCACCTCTCTGCACAGGGCTGCGCATCCCCTGACCGTATCTGCTCCAACCATGTGATCTTCTCCCGGCAGATGGTCAAGGACAGGATCATGGTGATAATAGTCGGAGAGGAGTATGGATACTGAGACCCTGTACAGACCTTATATAGACAGGAAATACAGCGAATTCTCACAGCGGCTGACCAAGCACAGGGACAGGCCGTATCTAGGAGTGCGCATTCCCGTACTGCGCAGACTTGCAGGAGAGATAGAGTCTGCGGATTTCCCCGTAGTCTACCATGAGGATGTGCTTCTAAGGGGGTTCTGGATAGCCCGTCAGCGAATACCGTTTTCGGAAAAGCGGAAGCTGCTTGAGGATCATCTCCAGTACCTTGAGACATGGGACGAGGCGGATACTCTCGTCTCATCCCTGCATCCGGGAAAGAAAGAACTTGATGAAGCCTATGATTTCTTCACATCGCTTCTTGAGGAAGAGCGGGTAATGCCGCGGCGCCTCGGCATCGTCACGCTGATGTCCCAGAGAGCGAAATATCCGGAGAAACGCGATGAGATCATCAGGAATATCTGCAGGGCGGACAGCGATGAATACTACATCTCTATGGCTGCAGCCTGGGCCCTCTCCTTCTTCTTCATCGACGACAATTCTGCAGCTGATTATCTCAGCTCCGTCTCAGCTATCACAAGAAAAAGGGCGGAGCAGAAGATCAGGGACTCCCGGCGAACTGGAAAGTGAAAGCATAATAAGTAAGAAAAAGATCAGAAGAGTAAGGATTAGTGTTGACAATTCGTTTCTTCGTATAGTAATGTTTCTTCATAAAGAAACACAGAAGGAGAAACACCATGAAGAATCTCGTCAATAAAGCAATCAATACAGAGAACCTCCCTGACGATAAGGGATATTTCGGAGAGTTCGGAGGCTCATACCTTCCCGAAGCGCTTGAGACCGTCATGAAGGAGGTCAACGAGGCGTACGACAGAATCTCTCAGGACCCGACGTTCATCGAGGAGCTGAAAGAACTCAACGAACACTACACAGGACGCCCCAGCCCGGTGTATCACGCAAAACGCCTTTCAGAAGCCGCAGGAGGCGCGGAGATATATCTAAAGAGAGAGGATCTCAACCATACTGGCGCGCATAAGATAAATCACTGCCTCGGCGAGGTTCTGCTCGCGAAGCGCATGGGAAAGAAGAAGGTGATCGCCGAGACCGGCGCGGGACAGCACGGCGTGGCCCTTGCGACCGCGGCTGCGCTCCTCGGCCTTGAATGCGATATCTACATGGGAGCCGTTGACGTCAAGAAGGAGGCGCCGAACGTCTCGAGAATGAAGGTTCTCGGAGCAAAGGTCATCTCCGTCACACAGGGCACAGCCACGCTTAAGGATGCCGTCGATGCAGCCTTCGAAGCGTATCTCAAAGACCCCGTCACTCAGATTTACTGCATCGGGTCCGTAGTCGGCCCGCACCCCTTCCCGAGGATGGTCCGCGACTTCCAGTCGATAATAGGAACAGAGGCGAAGGAGCAGATGCAGCGCTATGCGGGATCACTTCCTGATGCGGTGGTCGCATGCGTCGGAGGCGGCTCGAACGCAATGGGAATCTTCTCGGCATTCCTCGATGACAAGGACGTGGCTCTCTACGGAGTGGAGCCGGCAGGCAAAGGGCTCGATACAGGCAGGCACGCCGCCACCATTTCAAAGGGAAGCGTGGGAATCCTCCACGGCTTCAAGTCATACGTCCTGCAGGACAAGAACGGAGAGCCCCTCCCTGTCTACTCGATAGCCTCCGGCCTTGACTACCCCGGCGTAGGACCGCAGCACAGCTATCTCCATACGATCGGAAGAGTCAACTACAGAACAGCCACAGACAGAGAGGCGGTCGAGGCATTCTACGCGCTCTCGAGAATGGAGGGAATCATCCCCGCGCTCGAGTCATCGCACGCCGTGGCGTATGCCGTGAAGCTGGCAAAAGAGATCGGCAAGGGAAAGAAAATCCTCGTCAACCTCTCCGGACGCGGCGACAAGGACATAGACTTTGTGATGGAGCACTACCCGCTTGAAGAGTACGAGCCCGAGGAGAACCTCAAGGACGGATACGACGAGTTCCTCAAGCACATAGGCGGAGAGAGGAGCTGATCACTCCTTCTCCGCAGCCTTCTTCAGCGGCACGAAACCGCGGCCGAGCACCTCATAGGCCTCGGTGACAAATACAAAAGCCTTAGGGTCCTCCTGATGAATTATCTTCAGGAGGATGTTTATCTGATGGTTGGGAACCACCACGAGAAGCATCGTACGCGCACGGGAGGTGTATATGCCTGTACCGTGGAACGCAGTACCGCCATGATGGAGCTCCGATATAACTCTCCTCGATATCTCTGGAGTATGCTCATCTGAAAGTATGAACACGGACTTCGCCAGCTTCGTGCCGAAGTTCATCACGACGAAGTTCACCATCTGTGCGGAGAGATACATGGCTATGATGGCAAGAAGCATCGGCTGCAGGCCTAGGAATATGCCGCCGCATGAGACGACAACCGCGTTGATCGAGAAGCTCACCGAACCGACAGATACGGGGAAGTAGTGGGATATCACCTGGGAGACGATGTCTGTGCCTCCGGTGTTGCATCCGCTCCGCATCGTGATTCCGATGCCTATCCCCATCAGAACGCCTCCGTATATGGCTGACAGCAGGATATTTATGTTGTCCGAATAGTCCAGAATGCCGTTGTATCCTGTCAGACCGCCGAAAAAGGATGTCCAGAAAGAGACAAGCGTCGAGCCGATCAGCGTCTTTATGCCGTAGCGCCATCCGAATACCTTCATTCCGATCAGGATGAGCGGGATGTTCACGCACATCATCACAGCACCCTGATCGAGACCGAAGAGGTAGTAGAAGATCGTTCCTATACCTGTCGCGCCGCCGGCCGTTATCCTTGCGGGCGTGTAGAACACCGCACCGGCCATGCCTGAGACGGCAGGACCGATCGCGAGATAAATATAGTCGACGAAGCGTCCGAAGAGGACGAACTTCCGGGAAGCGCCTCCCCCGCCGTGAGCGGGGGAAGAAGGATCAGCTGAGGGCATTTTCCAGTGTTTTCCTTACTGCGCCCGGAGCTGCGATCATGCTTCTGAAGTAGCCGAGAACCTCATCGGCAAGCCCTGCCTCATAGAGATCAACGCCGAAGATCTTGGCATTGGAGAGTATTCCGTGAAGCTGGTCGAGGCTGCCTGCATACCCGAGACCTATTCCCTTCACAGCCTCCTGAGCATATGAGAGAAGAGGATCGGAAGAAGGCTCGAACGCCTTTCCCTCATCATCCACGCCCATCACATAGCGGAGCCATCCGGCGAATACAAGGGGAATTCCCTTGAGCGTGCGGACATCAAGCGAAGAGGATGCAAGATAAGCCTTTATCGTCTCACCGAAGCGTATCGAAAGCTTCTGCGAAGTGTCCGTGGCAATGCGCTGCGGCGTGTCGGGCATGAATGGATTGGGAACCCTGATATTCACGACCTGGTCGATGAAGCTCTTCGGCTCTATGATTCCGGGATCGACAACGACTGGGAGACCTTCGGTGTACCCTATCCTCTTGATGAGCTTCACGAGGACATCGTCCTTCATCTCGTCGGCGATGAGAGTGTAGCCGAGAAGGCATCCGAATACTGCGAGTGCAGTATGAAGAGGATTGAGGCATGTGCAGACCTTCATCTGCTCAACCTTGTTTACTGTCGCCCTGTCGGTGAAGTAAACGCCGGCCTTTTCAAGCGGCGGACGTCCGTTGGGGAAATCATCCTCGATGACAAGGTACTCGCACTCCTCCGCGTTCACGAACGATGCGATATATGTATGCTTCGATGTCACTACGACGCCGGTATCCTCATATCCGTCCGCCTCGAGCATCTTGGCTACGCTTGCATCCGGACGCGGCGTGATCTTGTCGATCATCGACCACGGGAACGAGACCTTGTCCGATGCGAGGTAATCTGCGAAACCCTGATCGGCATAGCCTCTCTTCACCCACTCAGATGCGATCGTCGTCAACGCAGCCTCTATCTTCTCGCCGTTATGCGAGCAGTTGTCCATCGACACCACGGCAAGCGGAAGCGCGCCGCTCTTGTAGCGGTGAAGAAGAAGCTCCGCAAGGCGCGAGAGGAACATCGATCCCTTTCCCGGGCCTGCCTCGAAATCCTTCACATAGCCGGGAAGATACTCTCCTGCAGGATTTTTAAGCGCATATCCCTTCTCCGTGATGGTGAACGAGATCATCTGCAGAGACGGAGAAGCGAAAATCTCCATGAATCTCTTCCATGCTCCCTCCGGCTGGTAGTCGCAGGGATAGGCTTCAGTGACCGTTCCCACTATCTCCTTGCCGATAGAACCGTCGGCATGGAGAGTCACAAGGAGGGTAAGCCTGTCATAGCGGTCGTAGATGTCACTTATGATCTCATAGTCGAAGCCCTCGCCCACTATGATGCCTTTATCCGAAAGGCCATTCTCCACAAGCGTCTGCTGGAGCCTGGCAGGGAATCCGCGGAAGATGTTTCCCGCTCCGAAATGAACCCATATGGGCTCATCATGAGTGCGCTTCGCCAGAGCCTCACGGTCATAGCTGAAGAGTTTATAGCCTTTCTCTTTCCAGACGGGGCTGGAAAGTTCCTTCTCACTGAGTTTCATATATCAGCCTTCCTGTTCATGAAGTATTCCGGATGCGACTCGATTATCGCATCGGTCTGGTACTTGAGCTTCGAGAGATGCTCCGTCTCGATAGTGACGGCAAGGGTGAAGTCCCTCCGCCTGAGAGCCTCGACAAGCTCCTCATGCTGTTCGATGTTCTTGTCCAGCACGTCTTTTGATCCCATCGAGAGAATCCTCATCCTCCTGTGGTTTCCGGTCTCGCGCTGTATCAGCTGCCATATCCTCATCAGCCCAGAGGCCTCAAAGAATATAGAGTGCATGTCATCGTCGGCATTGTAGAATGCAACGGTGTCGCCCGCCTCGGCAGCCTCCTTCTGGAGATCGATGAAGTATTCGAGCCGTGTGATGTCAGATGATTTCATATACTCCCTGTAGCGGTCAATGACGCTCTTCTCAAGAGCGAGTCGGAAAAAGCACTCGTCATCGACGCGCGAGAGATCTATCTTTGAAACCCAGCATCCTCTCTGAGGCCTCATGACCACGAGGCCTTCGGAGCGGAGCCTCATCAGGGCATCGCGCACAGGAGAGCGGGAGACATCGAAGCTCTCCGATATCTCCGCCTGCGAGATCTCCTCTCCGGGCTTCAGGCGCAGGAAGATTATCTGATCCTTGAGATCATCGTAGATAGTCTCACTGGATGTGCGTCTCATTTTCCGAGCCTCTTCTCGCTCTTCTCAACAGCTTCCCACAGTCCGAGGATGTACTCGGCGCCGAGTGCCCTGTCATAAAGTCCGTAGCCAGGCATTGAGACCTCTCCCCAGATAGCCCTTCCGTGATCCGGTCTGATCGGGCCGTCGAAGCCTGTCTCATAGAGGGCGCGCACGATCTCATAGAGGTCGAACGAACCGTCGGACGAGAGATGCGCAGCCTCCTCGAATACGCCGGGAGCGAAGTGATGGAGGTTCCTGACATGGGCGAAATGCACGCGTCCGGGAAGCGCGCGGATGATTCCGGGCAGATCGTTCTTGGGATTGGTTCCGAATGAGCCTGCGCAGAACGTGAGGCCGTTGAACGGAGAATCCACGGCCTTCATCACGCGGAGGATCTTCTCCTTTGAGGTTATAATCCTCGGCAGTCCGAACACAGGCCATGCGGGATCATCAGGATGAATAGCCATCTTTATGCCGTTCTCCTCGCACACAGGCTGTATGGCCTTGAGGAAGTAGACGAGGTTGTTGAAGAGCTTCTCCTCATCGACATCCTTGTACGCCTCAAAGAGCTCCTTCACCTTCGAGAGTCTCTCAGGCTCCCAGCCCGGCATCACGAAGCCGTTGGAGGCATCATTTGTCTGATCAAAGAATGTCTGGGGATCGATGGAATCGACGACCTTCTGGTCGTATGCGAGAACTGTCGCTCCGTCCGGCCTCATCTTCGCGAGATCAGTCCTCGTCCAGTCAAAGACAGGCATGAAGTTGTAGCATACGAGCTTTATCCCGCATTTGGCGAGATTCTTCAGCGTCTCTATATAGTTCTCGATGTACTTGTCGCGGGAAGGCTTTCCTATCTTTATATCGTCATGGATATTCACGCTCTCGATTCCGGCGATAGTAAGTCCGGCATCCTCGACTTCCTTCTTGAGAGCCTCGATGCGCTCAACCGGCCAGAGCTCACCTGCGGGTATGTCATAAAGCGTCGTTATGACACCTGTCACACCTGGAACCTGTCTTATCTGCCAGAGCTTCACGGAGTCGAATTTGTCTCCGAACCATCTCATCGTCATCTGCATATGCGATAATTCTCCTTCAAAAGTGATATATTAATATATTATGAAGTCTCCCGCAGGGAAGTAAAGCGGAAAATGAAGATATCATGTAGATTTTCACTTCGATTGAACTAAAGGCATAAAGCCTTTATATTCCAGAGAAGGAGCAAGCCAATGAGAATAACGATATGCGAGAATAAAATCGAGCTCGGGCAGCAGGCCGCATCGCTTGGCAGACACTGCATCAAGACCGCGATAGAGAGGACAGGCAGGGCGAATATCGCGTTTGTGACCGGTACGAGCCAGATCGAGATGCTCAAGGCGCTGAGGGAGAAGCCAGTAGACTGGAGCAAGGTCAACGTATTCCTTCTCGACGAGTTCGTGGGACTGCCCGACGGGCACCCGGCATCATCGGAGACATTCCTCAAGCAGAACTTCCTCGACTATATTCCCAATATCGGCTCATTCCATCCGATCTCACGCAGGACAGACAGCAGGACTACGCTGAAGGAGCTCAACAAACTCATGGCTGACTACCCCCTCGATGTGGTATTCATCTGCATCGGCGAGAACGGCCACCTCGCATTCAACGATCCTCCCGCTGATTTCGACACGCACGATGCCTATATACAGGTCGAGCTTGAGAGGAGATCGAAGAGGCAGCAGGTCGGCGAAGGGTGGTTCTCATCAATCGAGGATGTTCCCACGAAGGCGATAACGATGTCCGTATTCGAGATACTTTCCGCAAAAAACATCATCTGCGCCTGCCCCGACCAGAGAAAGGCAAAGGCTGTCGCGATGTGCATATACGACGACATCACACCCGCATCTCCCGCGGCCTCGCTGAGGAGGCGCACTGAGTGCGCGCTCTACCTGGACAGGCAGTCCAGCCGCCTCATACTCGGCGATCTGAGATCAAACTGAGAGCCATGTTACAGTTAGGGGAAATCTGTAAATAGGAAAAACAGGTTTCCCCGGAAAATCCACAATAAGTACAAACTTCAATAAAGACAGTCTCCCCTCCGAAATGGTAAGCATGTGAATGGGGTTCGGGAACGTGAAATGTTCTCACTTTCCCCTTAGGAGACAGCAATACTATGAAGATCTTACCAAGGATCATGCTCCTTCTGGCGTGCATAATGCCACTGGGGGCGGACGATCTTCCGGTCGTCACGCTTGATGAGGCCATAACTGCCGCCGCTGACAGCAATACAGAGCTCCAGCAGGCCGCTGTGACGCTGAACAAGGAGATCAGAAAGGCAGACAACTATCTGTCGACATATCTGCCGACATTAAGCCTTACAGGAGCGGTTTCTACGGGAGTTGATTTTCCCGGAATAACCAGCCCACTGGGAGGAGGCAAGTCCCCTGACACAACCTTCGGAGGACTCACATTCTCCGCAGGAGTCGATGCCTCTTTCACATTCTCGGGCAACATGCTCACCGACAGCACACAGAGAAGGCTTTCAAGGGAAAGCGCAGCGCTCACATACGAGACAAAGTACGATACAATTGAGTCCTCCATAACAACTGACTACTGGAATCTCGCGGCGGCTGACATGGACATCGAGAACGCAAGGCTCGCCGCGGAGGATGCCGAGAGGAGCTACTCCTCAACGCTTGAGATGTACGAGAGCGGAATTGTGGACGAGCTCGCGCTCTCACAGGCTGAATACTACCTTGAGCAGATGAAGTACGCGCTCAAGACTGTCGAGGATGCGAAAGCGCTGCAGCTCTCGTCCTTCAAATCAGCAACGGGAATCACAGAGGACTTCACCACGGAGCCGCTGCCCGATGCGGTTATGCTCTCACTCCCCTCGCCCGAGGCCCTCTTTGCAGAGTATGGGGAGATGACCACAGCGATAAGAAGCGCGAGAAACACGCTTGCGGCGGCGGAGAACGGAGAGGATACATATGCGATGCTGCAGTACATGCCGGCGCTGAATGTGAGTGTCGGATACAGCTATGCGGGCGGAACAGGAAGTGACGGCAAATGGGATTATTACAACCACAGCGCGAACGGCCTTTCCGGAAGCGTAGCAATCTCGATACCGCTTAGCAGCTACATTCCCGGAAGCTCTGCCGATGAGGACAGAAGGGATGCCTCAGATGATGTGAAAGTCGCGGCGCTGGAGGTGAAGAACCAGCAGGACACGCTTCTCCAGACCATCAGACAGTACTGCCTCGCAATCGGGCAGAATCAGGAGAACCTCTCCATAACAGCCAGGAACGCCGCGATCGCGGAGAGGACATACAACCTCACAGAGGAAGCGTTCAACGCGGGTCTCAAATCCGCAGACGAGCTTTCCACAGCGCGCATGAACCTGCTTGCGGCACAGATGAACGAGACTTCGGCAGAGCTCGATCATCTTCTTTCCTGCTATAACCTTGCATATACGCTTGGCCTGACGGTCAGCGAACTTCAGGAACTTTACCCTGCCACTATTGAGGAGACAGTATAATGAGTGACGAGAACAAGAATACGGTCAGGGAACCGGATTTCGAGAAACTTGCAAACGACACATCGGCGAGCAAGTTCAACAAAATGGTGACACTTGTCCTGCTTGCAATCTGCATAGTGCTTGCGGGCTTCATTATCTACAGGATGGTGGCAAGCCGTCCGGACACAGGGCTTGCAGCCCCTGTCGCGGACAATGCGCTTGCGGCGGTGAACGTATCTGCAGAAGCTGCGTTCATCGGTGATTTCAGCAACATAACAAGACTCAACGGCGAAGTAGACAGAGCGGGCGGCGACGATATCTCCGTCTATCCCGACATCACATCCACAGGAACGGTGACGGAAGTGCTTGTCAGCCTCGGCGATGAGATAACCGCAGGCGACACTGTCGCTTACATAGACTCATCACGCCCCGGCGCCTCCTACAAGGCAAGCCCTGTTGTGGCCAAGGCAGGCGGAATCGTGACAGACATCCCCGTATCAGTCGGACAGACTGTTTCGGCATCTCAGCCTGTGGTCACGCTCTCAGGCAGCTCTGATCTCGTCGTGAACGCATCGATACCTGAGAAGTTCCTCGGCACCGCAGCAGTGGGAATGCCTGCGGAGATGGAGTCCGTCGCCTACCCCGGCAGGATGTATGAGGGAAAGCTCACCTACATCGCTCCGACCGTGAATCCTGCAAACCGCTCATCCGAGATAGAGATACAGTTCACAGGAGATACAGCGGGAATCAAGCAGGGAATGTACATTCGCCTCAACCTCGAGACTGAGCACATAGCCAATGCCCTTATGGTTCCTACAGCAGCCATGGACACATATCTCGGAGATCCCATCGTCTACATCGCCGACAACGGCACAGCGAGAAGGCAGGCAGTGACTGTCGGAAGCTCAAACGATGAATATACGGTAATCACATCCGGCCTCAATGAAGGCGACATGGTCATCACAGCCGGAAACGTCACCGATGGCACGGCCATCAGCGTTGTCAGTCAGGAGGAGTAAATGACCATATCAGAACTGTCGGTAAGACGCCCGGTACTGATGACAATGATCTACGTTCTGATCTGCGTCATCTGTATCGTATTCCTTCCGCGTCTTGATATAGCGCTCTACCCGGATGTCGACCTGCCGGTCATATCAGTCATTGTCGACTGCAATGACGCGGGTCCGGAAGAGATAGAGCTGCAGGTTACGGAGACACTCGAGGATGCTCTCAACTCACTCCAGAACCTAGATACGATGACCTCGATATCCCGGGACGGAAGCTCAATTATAATCCTTGAGTTCGACTACGGCACCGATCTCGACGATGCGTCGGAAGATGTCGATACAATCACATCGATGCTCTCCAGAAGGCTCCCTGACTGGGCGGAGAACCCGCAGGTCATACGCTTCGACTCGCTCGGCTCCGGCTCGATCATGCGCCTTGTGCTTACAGGCGACAGGACAGAGGACGAGCTCCAGTACATCGCAGAGAACACAGTACAGCCCCTCATCGAGAGAATCGAGGGCGTCTCGCAGGTCAATGTCTACGGCGGTGCTCCGATCGAGTACGATGTCGAGGTTGATCCCAACAGACTTGAGGCTTACGGACTGACGCTCTCCCAGATCTCCGGAATGATCGCGGCGCGCAACCTACAGAGCACCGGAGGAGAGGTCACGCAGAACGGCTTTGACTACCAGATCACGACGGATGCCCGCTACTCCACTCTTGAGGATATAAGGCAGACGATCATCGGCTACTCATCCATCGGAACCCCGATATACCTCCAGGATGTCGCGGATGTCGTGCAGGGAACGGAGAACGACGGAAGGCTCTCATACCTCAACGGAGAGGAGATCGTCACAATAAACATCTCCAACGAATCCGACAGCAACGAGACGACGGTTGCCAAGGCAATACGCGAGACGCTGCCGGAGATACAGGCGGAGCTTCCGCCCGGACTGCTGCTTGAGGTCCAGAGAGACTCAACAGAGATGATCACGGACACGATGAACGAGGTTGTGAACTCCGCTGTGCAGGGCGTCATTCTCGCCGCAGCGATCATCTTCGTATTCCTCCGCGGAATAAAGACGACTATCATCATCTCGCTCTCGATGCCTATATGTATTCTCATCACCCTTATGCTCATGTCGGTGACGGGAATGTCAGTCAACGCGATGAGTATGTCCGGCCTCATCCTCGGAATAGGAATGACGGTCGATGCATCGATCATCATTCTCGAGAACACATACACCTTCCGCCAGAAGGGTGAGAGAAGCGCCATCGCAGCCATACTCGGAAGCAAGAACATGTTCACCGCGATCTGCGCCTCGACGCTGACGACGATCTGCGTGTTCGTGCCTATCCTCATCTACAAGTATGACATCGGCATCATCGGCGTCATGTTCCAGGACCTCGTCATAACGGTCTGCATCTCGCTCTTCTCATCGCTCTTCGTGGCCGTCACTCTCGTTCCCGCTCTCTGCGGTTCGATACTGAGAATCAACACAAGGACTCAGAAGCCGCTCAGGATAAAGCTGCTGAGGAAAATAGACGATTCGATGGCCAACGCCGAGCTCCATCTCAGGAACGGCTACGTCAGGGTTCTCAACTACTTCCTCAACAGGAAGTTCCTCCTGATAATGCTTCTGGTGCTTCTCCTCATCGTCTCGCTCATCAAGTTCGGAGATCTCGGAATCTCGCTTATTCCTGAGATGACCACGGACGATGCGGTTACGCTCGAGCTGACGCTTGATCCGGGAACGACGCAGGACGTGACCAAGGACTACGTCTTTGAGATGCAGAAGAAGGTCATGGATGCACTGCCCGAGGACAGCTATGAGAGCATCCTCACCGAAATAGGAACGAGCAACACGGGAAGCATAGAGATAGAGCTGCCTGAGATCACGGCGCAGAAGTACTCCGTCTCCGAAGTGCAGAACATGATACGTCCGTTCCTCAATGAGGACCCCGCCGCCAACTGGATCTTCTCTGACTCCAGATCGATGACGGGAATGGGCATACAGGTTGCTATCCACTCCGATGACACCGATCTCTCGCTGCAGGCCTCCGATGAGATAATGAACATCCTCGACACATATGTGCCGCAGGTAGAGAACATCGAGTCCGACATCGAGAACGGCGCTCCGAAGTACTCCATAATCGTGGACCAGCAGAAGGCGCAGGACCTCGGAGTCTCGATGAGCGACCTTACCACAACGGTTCAGGCCGCGATCACGGGACTTACAGCCACGGAGATATCAACATTCTCCGCAGATGAGACCTATGACCTTGTGGTGAAGATCGACGAGAACCAGCTGCAGAGCATCGAGGACATCGAGGCGCTCATGATTCCGACAGCCACAGGCGGCACGGTGCGTCTTGACGCGGTTGCGGAGCTTGAGGAAGGAATCGCGCCGATGATGATCATGAGAGAGAACAAGGAACGCGTTAACCACGTGACCGCAGACATCATGGAAGGCTATGCGGCGAACGAGGTTCAGGCGGCGGTCGACAAGGCTCTTGATGAGCACCTCGTCCTCCCCGAGGGCGTGACGCTCGAGCAGACAGGAGAGATGTCGATGTTCGCGGAGTACCTCCCGACGATGATAATGATCGTCTTTCTCGCGCTCTTCCTCGTCTATGCCGTCATGGCTGCCCAGTTCGAGTCGCTGATGGACCCTCTCATCATCTTCGCCACGATCCCGCTTCTCCTGATCGGAGTTATCTGGATACATGTTGCGATGGGTGAGCAGTTCTCGCTCTTCAGCATCGTCGGCATCGTTGCCCTCATCGGAACGGTCGTTAACAACGGTATCGTTCTCGTAGACTGCATCAACAGGCTCGTGGACCAGAAGGTTCCGGTGAAGCAGGCTTGTCTGCAGGCCGCATACGGACGTCTGAGGCCGATTCTTATGACAACGCTCACAACGATTCTAGGAATGATCCCTATGGCGTTCTTCCCGGGCGAGGGCGCGGAGATGATGCAGCCTCTGGCGGTGACGTTCACAGGCGGTATCATAACAGGCGCGTTCCTTACGCTCCTCCTGTCGCCTACCCTCTACCTCCTCCTGAACAAGCACAGGGAGAAGAAGTACGACGATCCGGACACGCTCGTGAACCAGCTCCATGCATTCGACATGAGAAGGCTCAAGCAGCTTGACGATATGATCTGACAGGAATCACTTCCGCAGGGCCGTCTGAAAAGGCGGCCCTTTTTCATCCCGTCCCTTCCCTGTTGTGGTAGAATCATAGCGGAGGCGATTATGGACAAGGACAGAGCTTCAAGGCTTATAGATGCCGCGATGGGCAGGATCAGCTGCGACACAGTGATAAGGAACGCCCGCGTGGTCGATGTTTTCAGCAGAGAGGTGTTCGAGAGCGATGTCTATATCATCGACGGGATGATAGCCGGGTTCGGAAGCGGAAAGAGCGCGAAGGAAGAGATCGATGCAGAGGGAAGATACCTTGTACCTGGGCTCATAGATGCCCACTGCCATATAGAGTCATCGCATCTCTCTCCGTCGGAGTTCTCCGATGCGGTGGTTCCCTGCGGCACCACAACCGTTATCGCCGATCCGCACGAAATACTCAACGTGACCGGACTGGACGGAATGAAGTACATGCTCTCGGCATCCGAGAAAACTCCCCTCTCCGTATTCTTCATGTTCCCCTCATGCGTTCCCGCGACGCCGTTTGAGCATGCAGGTGCGGTTCTCGGCGCCAATGAGATCGCGAAGTATATAGACAATCCGCGCGTGCTGGGACTGGGAGAGATGATGAACTACCCCGGAGTTGCCGGACACGACAGCGCTGTCATGGACAAACTGGAGGAAGCGTACAGGACGGGGAAGAAGATAGACGGACATGCGCCATCCATTACAGGAAACGGTCTGGATGCCTACACAGCCGCTGGAATCTCCACCGACCATGAGTGCGAGACGCCGGCAGAGCTGAGGGAGAAAGTCAGGAAGGGAATGTATGTGATGCTGCGCCAGGGAACTGCCTGCCGCAACGTGCTGCAGCTTCTTCCAGGCGTAGATGAGAGGAATTCCTCAAGGATTCTCTTCTGCACCGATGACAGGCAGCCCCAGTCAATCGTCAGGGAAGGACATGTCAACTACGGTGTCTCTCTGGCAATCCAGAACGGCCTCGATCCTCTGACCGCCATCTCGATGGCAACGCTCAACGCCTCGATCTGCTACGGCCTTTCAGACCGCGGCGCGATAGCTCCGGGCCGGCGCGCGGACTTCTTCCTCACCTCTTCCATCAGCAATGGTCTCAAAGCCGAGGAAGTGTTCATTCTCGGCAGGAAAGCCGCGGAGAACGGGAAGATAATCATGAAAGCTCCCCATGTGAAGCCGGAAGGCGTCTCGGGCAGAATGGATGTAAAGGGATTCTCAGAGGCTGCACTCTCCCTCAGGCCCGGTTCAGATCATGTCAGGGTGATAGATATAATCCCCGGCGGAGTCGTCACAGGCAAAGGCGAGGCATACATAAAGAGGGACGGGAACGGAGAGTGGCTCCACGATGATAATGCCGATATCCTGAAAATAGCTGTGATAGAACGCCACCACGGAACCGGCAACGCCTTCACCGCCCTGATAAGAGGCTACGGAATGAGGCACGGGGCTGTCGCCACATCAATAGCGCACGATTCCCACAACATCATTGTGATCGGGGACAACGATCATGACATGGCTGAGGCTGCCAGGAAGCTGATCGCAATCGGCGGCGGAATAACGATGTTCAGGGACGGGAAAGAACTTGGAACCCACAGGCTTGAGATAGCGGGACTCATGACAGACCTTCCGCTCGGAGAGGTCACAGCATGCCTCGATGAGATGCACAGGACAGCGGAGGAGACGCTGGGAGTGTCAAAGGATATAGACCCGTTCATGACGCTCTGCTTCATGGCCCTGCCAGTCATACCTTCGCTGAAGATCACCGACTGCGGTCTCTTTGACGTGGATTCATTCTCCTTCACCGATATCGCCATCAAGGAGTGAGGCGGCCGCTCTTATCTCGCTGCCGCGGAAGCCTTTTCTGAGGAGGACGGCTCTGGCCCCCTCCTCTCCTTTTCTGCGGCAGAGCTGCGAGTAGTACATGGATAGCGGAGCAAGGTAATCCTCCCTCTCCCATGCCTCACTAAGCGCACTTTCAGCAATCTCAGGAGGCGTGCCTTTCTCTTTCAGCCTCATATATAGGAGCGTGCGGCCCTCAGGACTCTTTCTCAGCCGGGAGCGTATGAATGCCTCAGCATAGCGGCGCTCCGAGAGGCTTCCCTCCTCCTCAAGACGAGATACCGCATCATCGATCTCTTCATCCGGAAAGCCTTTCTCCGAGAGTTTTCTCCTTATCTCCCTGCCGCTGTGCTCCCTCATCGAGAGAAGCCTCAGCGCCATGTCATATGCGCTGCCGTTCATATAGTGATAATAAAACAGGGAGGCCGGTATGGGCCAGCCTCCCTGTATGTGAACACCGCAGCCGAGAGTTCAATCAAGCGTGATCTGATACACCGATGCCGTGCCTGAAGGGAATGTCACGGTATAAGCGCCGTCAGATGGAAGTGTGTAGTCAACATAGACCACAGCACCATCCGTTGTCTCACCGCCTACGAGCTCCGATGTGTCAGCGCCCGCTACAAGAACCTCGAAAGCTGTTCCGTCAGAAGGAACCGCCGCTGTGACGCTGAGCTTCTGTCCGGATGTTCCGTCAAATGAGAATGAAGCATCCCCAGAGATGACAAACACCTGCGAATACTGCGTTCCGTCGGCGGATACTGCAGCATCAAGGGCCGCTTCTACAGTCACAGAGCCTGTGCCCAGCGAAAGGTTAATTCCATCAAGTGCCATATCCTCAGTCACTGCGCCGGCGGGAAAACTGTCCGCTGCCACATCCGCCGCAGCAAGGGCGAAGCCTAATACGAGAAACACCGAAAGCAATGCAATTACTCTTTTCATACTGTATCCTCCTTGATCCTGATTACCTGGAGGATAAGAGCCAATCATGACAAAATGATGAAATAATGATGGAAATTGGATAAAGAAAAATGGCCGATCGATGTAGACCGGCCACGCTGAAGAGAAAGATGATTATCTCTTCGAGAACTGGAAGCGCCTTCTGGCTCCTCTCTGTCCGTACTTCTTTCTCTCGACCATTCTCGGGTCTCTTGTCATATATCCGGCAGCGTGGAGAGCTGAGCGGTATGCCTCGTCATAGTCCACGAGAGCTCTCGAAAGTCCATGCCTGCAGGCCTCCGCCTGTGAGCAGATACCGCCACCGCATACGGTGATGACGACATCGTACTTTCCGGAAGTCTCCGTGACCTCGAAGGGCTGGACGACCTTCGCAGCGTTGATAGCATCGACGAAGTACTCCTCGAGCTTCTTTCCGTTAACCTTCACCTGGCCATTTCCGTCCCTGAGGTAGACTCTCGCGACGGAAGTCTTGCGGCGGCCGACGCCATGACCGAGGTTGATTGTCTTGTTCTCGTCTTTCTTAGCCATAATCACACCTCTCCTTAGATTTCAACAGCAATCGGCTGCTGTGCCATGTGCGGATGCTCGGAACCTGCGTAGATCTTCACATTGTTGAAGAGCTTCCTTCCAAGCCTGTTGTTGGGAAGCATGCCCTTCACCGCATGTTCCATCGGGAAAGTCGGCTTGCGCGCGACCATCTTTCCATAAGGCTCAGCCTTGAGCCCGCCCGGATACATGGAGTGGCGGTAATAGATCTTGTCTTCCATCTTGTTGCCGGTGACTTTTGCCTTGGCTGCGTTGATGATGATGACGTAGTCACCAATCTCCTGGTGAGGGACGTATTCAACCTTGTTCTTGCCCTTGATGATATATGCAGCTGCCGCCGCAACTCTTCCGAGGGACTTTCCTTCTGCATCGATGAGATACCACTTTCTCTCAATCGACTGCGGTTTGATGAAAATAGTCTTCATAAACTCAACCTTCATTCATTTTCTCTAAGGACTGGCCTCTCCCGTCTGGGGCAAAGCTCCCGTCTGGGACGCATCGATCCGGCTTCTGGATCGGAAGAAAACAGGTCACCGAATCCCTGACGCACCGTCACACTCTGGAGTTCCCGGGGAAAGGAAGTATTCATGAAGATTTCTCTTCGGCTCCGCTCATGTGATTCAGCGCAGGAATATCCTGCTCTCTCCGCTCATGCGAGAGTGTGCGTTTCCACGCACGGAATGGTATTGTATCGGAAAAGGCATTTCCTTGTAAAGATATATCCAGCATGCTTCTGCAGAATAGAAGCGGGGCAAAGGAATGATTTTCATTGAAAGCATCATGCTGCGGGTTTAGATTATCACCAGAGAAGGAGAATGGCCATGATATACAGGAAATTCAAAGATATTGAGATCTCTGCGCTCGGATTCGGAGCCATGCGGCTTCCCGTCATCGGAGGAAATGATTCCGATGTCGACCAGAAAGCTGTGAACAGGATGGTGAAGACTGCGATCGAAAGCGGAATAAACTACTTCGACACCGCCTGGGGATACCACAGCGGAAACTCTGAGACAGCCATTGCGGAGGCGCTCAGGCCGTACAGAAGGGAAAGCTATTTCCTTGCGGACAAGTTCCCCGGCTATGACCTTGTGAATTTCGGAAAGGCTGAGGAGATATTCAATAAGCAGCTTGAGAAATGCTCCACACCCTACTTTGATTTCTACCTCTTCCACAACGTCTCCGAGCTGAACATAGAGAAATATCTCGACGATGCGAAGTGGGGAACATACAGCTGCCTGATAAAGCAGAGGAATGAGGGGAAGATAAAGCATCTGGGTTTCTCATGCCACGGCGATCTCGGCGTGATGGAGCTCTTCCTTGAGGCTTACGGGAAGGATATGGAGTTCTGCCAGATACAGCTCAACTGGATCGACTATCATTTCCAGCAGGCTGACAGGAAAATCGAGCTGCTGAGGAAGTGGAACATCCCTGTGTGGGTGATGGAGCCGCTGAGAGGCGGAAAGCTCGCATCACTGAAAGCCGGAGACGAGGATAAGCTGAAAGCGCTCAGGCCGGATGAGAGCGTTCCCGGATGGGCGTTCAGATTCCTGCAGACGATACCTGATGTCACCGTCATACTCTCCGGCATGTCCAATGAGGAGCAGCTTGAGGACAACATAAAGACATTCAGTGAAGAAAAGCCTCTGAATGCTGCAGAGATGGAGACAATACTCTCCATCGGGGACACGATGGTGAAGAGCATAGCGCTTCCCTGCACATCATGCCGCTACTGCACGTCCCACTGCCCGAAGAAGCTCGACATACCGCGCCTTCTCTCCTTCTACAACGAGCATGTATTCACAGGAGGAGGATTCATCGCCCCGATGGCTCTCGCCTCATTCTCAGCAGACAAGCTGCCCTCAGCGTGCATAGGATGCGGAAGCTGCAGACGCGTCTGTCCTCAGGGAATAGACATCCCCGCAGCGATGAAGGATTTCGCAGAGAAACTTGGGATGAACAAATAAAAAAGAGAGAAAAGGAGATGGCTGGGAAGGTCATCTCCTCTCTTTTCAGGCATCATCACTGCTCTACTCTCTCAAGGGCGGCGAAGGCCTCGATGAACTTGGCGGTGCGGCCTTTGAAGTCAATCAGAAGAACTCTTCTTCCATTCTTGACCTCGACCTCCCTTACAGTCCCGATGCCGTAATTGGCGCTTCTGACCTTGTCTCCGGGATTGAATGTCTCGCTGCTGACAGGCTTCCTCTCCTCAGCAGCGCCTTTCTTCCTGATGACTATTCCCTCGCTCCATGAAGGACGGGAAGAGACCTCCGTCCTCCTCTTCGGTACAAATGACGAACCAATGTATGAGCGCGGCTCATCCGTACGGTGAGCGCCTACGCTCAGATACGCGGTCTCTCCGGAAAGAAGGCTCACCGGAATCTCTGAGAAGAATCTCGACGGAGAGTGGTACTCGCCCCTCCCCCACATCGAGCGCTGCGACGCAAAGGAGAGATAGAGGGATTTGCGCGCACGCGTCATGGCGACATAGAGGATGCGCCTCTCCTCCTCCATCTCCCTCTCTGTCTCGGTGCTGCGTCCGGGAATGATCTCATCCTCAAGTCCGACTACGAATACACGGTCGAACTCAAGGCCTTTGGTGTTGTGCATCGTGATGAGAGTGACGCCTCTCTGGTCACGCGGATCATTATTGCCGAGCGTGGTGTTGTCGAGAGTGAGCTTCTCAAGGAAGAGGGAAAGAGCCTCCCTTCCAGTACCAGCCTCCGAAAGAACGTTGACAAGCTCTCCGAGGTTGTCAATGCGTGTTTTCCGTACAGCCCTGTCGGTCTCGCTGTTGTAGAGATCGAGAAGCTGAGTCTCCTCAAGTCCGCGCCTCAGCACATCTCCAAGGTTGCCGTCCTCTTCGAGAGCCTTCTCCGCGTTATCCCACGCCGTGAGGAAAATGCGCGCGTTGCCGCTTATCGTTCCCGTGGAGGATTCCACGAATTCAGTGAGAGCTGTTTTAAGGTCGGGAGAGAGGGAGAGTATCTTCTGTATCTTTGCCTCCCCCATTCCGCGCGAGGGCTTGTTTATTATCCTGCGGAAGCTCACCGTGTCGCGGTGATTCATCAGAAGGTAAAGGAAAGCGAGGGCGTCCTTTATCTCCTCACGGTCATAGAAGCGGAGCGCGCCTATGACTTTGTACGGTATCCTGCGGTCCGTGAAAACCTGCTCGAAAGCCTGCGACTGCGCATTGGTGCGGTAGAGCACCGCAGTGCTGTCGTAGTCGCCGAAGTTCTGTATCAGGCCGCCGATTCTCTCCGCCTCAGCTCTTCCTGTCATTGAGAAGATGACGGAAGGCTTTGGCCCTTCCGTGCCGTCAGCGCTGACAAGCTCTTTCTTGTGCCTCATCCTGTTATGGGAGATGAGGGCTCCGGAGACGCGGAGTATCTCTGATGTGGAACGGTAGTTCTTCTCCAGCTTTATCTCCCTGACATTGTCGAATGATGAGGCGAACGTCAGTATGTTCTCGATGTCGGCACCGCGGAACGAGTATATCGACTGGTCATCATCGCCGACCGCGACAAGCCGGGAATCATCACCTTTGAGGGCGCGGAGGAACTCGAACTGCATTCTGTTGGAATCCTGATACTCGTCAACGAGGATCATGCGGAAGCGGCTGCGGATGTAATCTCCCGCTTCCTTGTCATTCAGGAGAAGCTCCGTTGGCTTTGAGATGAGGTCTGCGAAATCAGCGTTGCCGGATGCCTCCAGCGCCGTCTCATATTTTCTGAAAAGCGTCGGGAAGTCATAGTCTGGGAGAATATCCCCGATTCCCGGCGAAGATGAATCAAGGCCCTTGTCCTTTGCCTTGGATATAGCCTTCATCACCTCCCTCAGCGTCTTTTTGTCATAATCAGTGACGGACGACAGAAGCGAGAGCGAGTCATCATCGTCATAGATGCAGAACTCCGGAGCAAGTCCCACTCTCGTTCCGTAGCGTCTGAGAAGCCATGCGCCGAATGAGTGGAAAGTGCGCATCTCGAGGCCGGAGAGATCGAGACCGGGAAGCATCCCCTCCACACGCTCGCGCATCTCTCCCGCAGCCCTGTTGGTAAATGTGACTGCCAGAATCTGCCAGGGTTTCATTATCCCTGTCTCTATGGCGTACGCTATCTTCGATGTTATAGTGCGCGTTTTGCCGGAACCCGCACATGCGAGTATCAGGAGGTTGTGGTCAAAGTCGAGGACGGCCTCTCTCTGTTCAGGGTTGAGGGAATCAAGATCAGTCAATCAGAACTCCTTCAAGGTCGATTCCCCTTGTGCGCGTTATGCCGACGCGCACTCTGTCGCCGCTCTTCATCCCGCGCCCCATTATTACAGTCAGTCCGTCAACATCAGGCGCCTGCGAGTAGATTCTTCCGATCGCGAGGTCCTCGCCTTCTATCGGGTCCTCGATTATAGCGGTGTACTCATGGCCCGTGAATCTCTGAAGCTTCTCCTCCGTTATCTCTTCCTGCAGCGCCTCAAGCTCCTTCTGCCACTCAGCTGCTTTGCGTCCGGCTTTTAAATGCTCTTCCTCGCCTCTCATCTCATAGGCGGGAGTATCCTCCTCTCTTGAATAGAGGAATGAGCCCATCCAGTCGAAGCGGGCATCGCGGACAAAGCCGAGAAGAGTGTCTAACGCCTTTCTGTCCTCTCCGGGAAAGCCGAGCATCAGGGTGGTTCTTATTACGGCATCGGGAAGGGCTTTCCTTATGCGCTCTATCAGCGAGAGATATATCTCCGGAGAGCCTGTCCTCCTCATCGCGCGCAGCACCGCGGGGTCGGCGTGCTGGAACGGAATGTCGAAGTAAGGAAGTATCTTCTTCCTCTCCGCCGCCAGCTCAATCAACCCCTCAGGGAATGTATCGGGGTGGATGTAGAGCATCCTCAGAACGAAATCACCGGGAAGGGATGAGAGTTTGTCCATCAACTCCACAAAGCGTGATGCTCCGCCTTCATCAGTTCCATACGCGCCGAGGTCCTGAGCTACGATGTTTATTTCATAGATGCCGGAGGCTATCAGTCTCTCAGCCTCCTCGATGACCTTCGCCATCGGGCGTGAGCGCAGCGGCCCGCGTATCACGGGAATCGCACAGTAAGAGCATCTGTGGTTGCATCCTTCGCTTATCTTGAGATAGGCGCTTCCGGGATAGCCGAGAAGTATCCTCCTTGCATCGCGCTCGCTGTCGGGATCGGGATAGTCATGCGGAATGAGTACGCGCTCACGTCCTGAAAGCACCTCGGGGAACTTCGAGAGATCCCTGTTGCCGAATATGGCATCAGCCTCCTCAAGCTCCATGCTGCTTCCATAGCGCTCCGCGAGGCAGCCAGCCATTATGATTCTGGCCTTCGGATTGAGTTCATGGAGTGAGAAGAAGGTATTCACCGACTCCTCCTTCGCGCTCTCTATGAAACCGCATGTGTTTACGACTATGACATCGGCATCCTCTGCCGAGAGAGTACGCTCATACCCTTCATCGAGGGCATAGGAGAGAAGTATTTCCGAATCCACCTGATTCTTCGCGCAGCCGAGGCTCTCTATATAAATCCGCTTCACGGGTGCATCGTATTGCATCGCGCATCCGATTGCAACACAGCTTTGGGGCATCTCATGTGCGGCGGCAGCTGTCGTAATAACGCTGAAAGACCTCGCTCGGCAGCACTCCGGCGGCGTTGCAGTAGTCGATCAGCTTGTGTATATGCACGGAGCACTCCTTACGCGTGAAATCATCGCTCACATGCTCCTTCGTATATCCCATTCTCTTCCTCAGCTCCGCACGGCAGTCCCTTCTCTTCTCCTTCTCCGCCATAAGTTCCTGTACGGCGCGGAATACCTTCTTCCTGTCGTGGGCTATTCCTCTGAACTCCGGAGACTCTCCTATTCTGCCTGCAAGCCTGTCCCGCTCATAGGCGAGGAAGAAGTCCTTCATGTCTATTCTCAGCGGATAGAGCAGCATCTCCAGCGTCGAGAGCGAAGGAGACCAGAAATCATCCCTGATGCATGAGAGGTAGTTGCGCGACAGAGGCACACGGAGGCCTTTCTCCTCATACATGACATAGAGCCTGTACGCGGTGAGGCGCGAGAGGTATTCCACCATAATTCCTCCTCCATTTCCGGCAGGCGGAAAGGACTTTCAGGTATATGATACACCTGCTGCGGAAATATGGACTGTCAAAGAACTCAGTTTGAGACGATTACAGGATTGAGCAGGAATCCGTCCTCTGCGATGGTGTGTTTCTGCTTTATCGACATCTCTGCGCTGCAGCGGTGATTGCCTGCGGTGATCTCCACAGACAGCGTGCTGTTGTCATATTCCAGCGTTATGTCATCTGTCAGGCGTATGACGGCATAGTATTTTCCACCGGACCTGAGGATATCAGCAGGAACCTCACTGCCCATGAATACAGCTTTCACGTCATCGCCGTCATCAATGCCGCCGGTCACGATTTCCAGCGGAAGGAAATACCCTCTCATCTCTTCCGAACCGGCAAACCCTTTTATTCCGTGCTCTGTGTAAGTGCTTGCAAGATTTCCTCTGACAATCCAGCCGTCCTCGATGACAATATCGGAAGTGTTGAATACCAGACCGGTCACCCCGCCGACAGTGAATATTGTTTTCGCCTCCGCTCCCCTGACCTCAAGAGTACCATCCACAGGTGCAATACTGCTGTCGCATGAAACCATCATCAGCACCATGCAAAGCAGAACGGACAATATATTCCTCACTTTCATTCATCCCCTCCCTCTTTTCCGGAAACACCGGCCCATCTGCAGTCGCCTGCCTTGTAGCGTCTGAGGTAATCGCGGACTGTGTATCTTTTGATTCCTGTAAGGGTCGCGGTTTTCTTGTACCCGTTTCCTTCCCTGAAAGACTCAAGGCATCTCTTCTTCATCTCTTCCGGAATACGCACTCTTCTGTCATTGATACTGTCCATGTTTCCCCCACATTGCCGAAGAAGATCAAAGCTGAACGGGAGGAAAAGAAACAAGGCTCAGCGGATATGCCTAATCAGAAAGATGCGTAATCCAAATCCTCCACACAGCCTCTGTTTTGAAAACGGGGAGCACTGCTCCCCGCTCACAATAACTGCCTGTCAGGCTACAGGCTCCATCTCATCTGTACCTTCAATGTCCGTACCGGGATTTCCTTCCTCCTCCGGATCATCCGGCTGTTCCGGGTTATCAGTCTCGGGATCATCAGATTCCTCAGGATCATCTGTACCGCTGCCGCCAATAACGACGCCCGCCGTTATGCTGGAAGCTGCAACTGTATATTCATCACCATTGATTGTCACAACGATATCGGTGTCATCAGCACCGACTGTGAAACTCATGGTATAATCGCTGTCTGCTTTTTCAGCTGTCACCTTAAGCGACCAGTTTTCGCCTGCTGTATAGGTATAAGTAACAGAATATCCGCCAACATCTGAGATTGTCTTATCAGAAACATTAGCTGATGCATCGGTGATATCCTTTGCCGCCGCCTCATAGAATGACTTTGCAAGCTCAAGGTCCGTCTGAGAGATTGCAGGCGTACCGTTGTCAGAATCATCATCACAGGCAGCAAATCCGAATACAACCATCATTGCAAGAAGAGCAATAAGAATCTTCTTCATTTCAAATCCTCCATAGATTTTGATACATGCATCCTACCCCCCCCCGTTCATTATTGTCAAGGAAAATATTACGTCATTCTGAATGTTTATGTTGGATATTGGGCCTTTTTCGCTGCTGAAAAGATTACCTGTGCGCTCTCCTTGCAATATACTGAGATATCGTGAAGCATCTGAGCATGGAAAGCGCATTCCCAATCCTCTCTGTAAGGAATCTCAGGACCGTCATCGGCGGACATGAAGCCGTGAAGGACGTCTCCTTTGACCTCATGGAAGGGGAAATACTTGGCATCGCTGGAGAATCGGGGAGCGGAAAGACCATGACAGCACTCTCAGTGATGCGGCTCGTTCCCTCTGCAGGCAGCATAATTCTCTCAGGAAAGAACCTGCAGGAAATGACTGAAAAGGAAATGCGCAGGATAAGGGGCAGGGATATAGCGATGATCTTCCAGGACCCTATCTCCTCCTTGAGCCCGTACACGCGCATATCCTCGGCAATGACAGCGGTGATGAGAGTTCACAGGGATATATCAAAAAAAGAGGCACTTTCAGAGGCGGCAGAGCTTCTCCGCCTTGTGGAACTCCCCGCCTCATGTCTTGGCTGCTATCCGCATGAACTCTCGGGAGGAATGCTGCAGAGAGTGATGACAGCAATGGCGCTTTCATCCAAGCCGCGCATCCTCATAGCTGATGAGCCGACGACAGCACTTGATGCTTCAGTGCAGAGAGGCATCCTCACCCTGATCGACTCACTCCGCATACGGTTCGGCCTCTCTGTCATCATGATAAGCCACGATCTTGATGCAATCGCAGAATACACAGACAGAACTCTTATCATGAAAAACGGAAGGATCGTGGATGAAGGAGAGACCAGAACTCTCTTTGCAAAATCTTCCCTGCGGCATGAATCAGGAGAAAAAAAGATTCCCGCTGCAGAGAAAAAGGAAATTGTATTGACTGCCCATGATCTTGCGAAAACCTATGCCAATGGCAGGATAACAGCGCTTGATTCTGTCTCGCTTGAACTCGGGAAAGGAGAGATTCTCGGCATAGCGGGGGAATCGGGAAGCGGAAAGACAACACTTCTGAGGACACTTTCCTGCCTTGCTGTTCCAGAGAGAGGAAGCGTAAAACTTCTGGGCAGAGAGCTTATCGGAATGAGTGAGAAAGAGCTGAGAAAGGAGAGAAGGAACATACAGATAATCTTCCAGGATTCATTCTCCGCTCTCGATCCGCTGATGGAGATAGGATCGCTCATCGCAGAGCCTCTGAAAATAGCCGGAGAGAGGAAGAATATCAGAGAGCGGACAGAAAGAATGATGGCTGAGGCAGGACTTCCGCTTCCGCTCATGAAGAGGCGGCCCGGAGAACTTTCCTCCGGAGAGCGGCAGAGGGCATGCATCGCACGGGCCCTGATGATGAAGCCGTCGGTAATCCTTGCGGACGAACCCGCTGCATCACTCGATACTGCAAACGCTGAGGGAATACTCTCCCTGATCAGAAAGCTCAGGAATGAAGGAATCTCCTTCATAGTCGTATCACACGATCTCAGGATGCTGAGAAGCATTGCAGGGAGGATAATGATTCTGAGCGGCGGCAGAGCAATCGAGGAAGGAGACACGGAAGAGGTGTTCTCCTCACCTCTTCATCCGTTCACAGTCTCCCTTATCGCCGCCTCATCCGGGAAGGAACGGAAAGTATGGGAAACCATGACTTCCGGAAATGGATGTCCTTTCCGACGCTCCTGCCCCAGAGCAGATATTCTCTGTGAAAAGGAGAAACCTCTGATGGAGAGCATTACAGAGCATCACCGCACAGCATGCTTCCACCCCTCAGCCGGCAAGCCCGGACTTTGAGAGATACTCCCTGACAGCCGCCTCGGCCTTGTCTCTGTCGTTCTGAAGCAGAGTTCCCCTGAGAGCAAGTCCCTTCATGACCTTCGCAGAGGGATATGCCTGCATGATGCATCTGTCCGTCATTCCCAGCCCATTGCCCTCATGCGTGCATACCGGATATATGCTGAGTCCATCCGTATCTATACCGTCAAGGAACGTGTAGACCGGCATCGGAAGGTCACCCCACCAGTTAGGATATACCAGAATGAGCGCATCCACGCCGGTCATGTCAGGGAGAGGTGAACGGAGGGCGGGACGCTCGTTCTCGTTTCTCTCCCTCTGCGCCTCCTTGTTGCAGTCGTTGTAGTCCGAGGGATAGTCCTCCTTCCTCTCAATCCTGTATGAAGGAGCTCCGAGAATCGATGAGATGATATCAGCAGCGATGTTTCCGCTGCCCTTCTCCACATTACCGACCATGTAGTTCTCCCCGCTGCGGGAGAAGAATGCCGTCATTATCTTTGCCATTGCAGTCTCCTCAGACAGTTTAACCGTCTATTCAAGCGCAGGCAACGTCACATACCAAGAGTGAAGCAGCATACCCCGAAATTATACATCCGCATCTTCGTTCTCTCCTCACTGGAAGAACTCCGATCCGTTCTCTTCTGTATGGATGGATTTGTAAAACAGCCGCTGAAGAAACTGAAGAAAAACAACCCGGGAGTGATGTATATTCTCAGTGATGGACAGGACGATAAGGGTCCGCAGCACACTGACGGACAGGAAAGAAGAGGAGCTTGAGAGACTTGGAAGGGAGAAGGAGGCGGAGCTCAGGGCAGGAGGAGTGACAGCATCTCCCCTCTTTACCTCAGTCTGCATCGCCCCCGACCTCGAGAAAGGCAGGCTCGGCTATTTCTCACCTCAGGGACGCCTTATCGTAATCTCAGAGAACCTTGCCTGGGGAGATGACGGCTCCGCTCTACGCGGCGTATTCCTCCACGAACTCGCACACGCCCTTGACTTTGCCCTGAACGGCAGAGTCTCTGGCCACTCCGCCCTCTTCCGGCAGTACTGCAGCCTTCTGGGCCTTGAACCGGGATTCGAGAAGAGCAGAATACGGATTGACCTCGATGCGAGGGAGGAGAAGAAGGAGAAAATCAGAAAGCTCCTCGCGCTCTCTTCCTCACCCTTCGAGAACGAAGCGAAAGAGGCGATAAAGAAAGCACGCATGCTGATGGCCAGAGAAAGCATCGAAATCGGGGAAGAGAAGAATGAGAGGATATACATGGTCACGCTCCATCAGGCGGGACGCTTCCCCTTCTCCGTACGGATGCTCCTCTCATACATATCACGTATCACCGGAGTGTACATCGTCACATCGTACAACGGCGACGGAAGCAAGTCGGCAGTGGCATACGGATCACTGGAGGAGACAGAGGCATCGATATACCTCTATGACTATCTGATGTCATCGGCGGAGAGGGAGATAGCAAAGCTGAGGAGAAAAGGAAGGCGCGTAACGAAGGACAGCTTCCTGCAGGGAGCGCTATCCGTGCTCGTTTCCGGGACAGCTGACGAAAGCGCGGACAGGGCAATAATCGCTGTGCAGAACGAGAACCAGAGACTTGCGAAGAAACTGGTCTTTCCCGACACGAAGATAGTCACGACGACAAAAAGATCGCACGCAGGCGATGCCGGAAGCTATGCGGAAGGAAAGGGATTCGGATCAAAACTCGATATTCCGCCGGCAATAGGAAGGAAGAAGATAGGATGCCCCTGATGCTCCGTTATTGCCCATCGGAGTGGCTGAGGATACAATCATCCCATGATTTCACTTGAACCGTCAGCTCCATACGGGAGCATAGAGATACCCGCCTCGAAGAGCCAGACCATCAGGGCCCTCCTGATAGCCTCGTTCGCAAGAGGACGGTCGGTAATAAGGCATCCTCTCATCTCAGCGGACACCATGTCATGCGTCAGCGCAGTTCAGGCGCTGGGCGTGTCAGTCACATTCAATGAGGACAGATCAGCAGCGTTCGTCGACTCATCGGCGATGAATCCCACAGCAGCGCTGACGATAGATGCGGGAAACAGCGGAACCACTGAATACCTTCTCCTGCCGATGGCGGCTACGCTCTCCGTTCCTGTAACCATCACAGGCGATGAGCAGCTGAGGAAAAGACCCGTAGGGCCGCTTGCCGATGCGCTAAGGTCACTCGGCGCCGAGGTTGAGGAGTGCGGCGGATATCCTCCCGTCACAGTCAGAGGACCTCTCAAAGGAGGGCACGTCTCGATAGAGTGCAGGACAAGCCAGTATCTCTCAGGACTTCTCCTCGCTTCTCCGATGGCGGAGGGAGATACAGTGATCGACTGTCCCCTCCTCTATGAGAAACCCTACGTCTCTCTTACAGAGGAGTGGCTGAAGAAGGAGGGAATCAGATTCACGCTGTCTCTCGATTACATGCACTCAGAGGTAGAGGGAAGGCAGAAGTACAAGCCCTTCGATGAGTACATAGGAGGCGACTACTCATCCGCATCGTTCTTCTTTGCGGCGGCAGCCATCGCAGGCACGGAGATAACAGTCTCTGGTCTGGACAGAAACGACAGACAGGGAGACAAGGCAATTCTCTCCATTCTGGAGAAGATGGGATGCAGCATAGAGTGGAATGGCAACGCCGTGACGGTTAAAGGCCCGGAAAAGCTCAGAGGCGGCGACTTCGATCTCAATGCGATTCCGGACACTCTCCCGGTTCTCGCTGTGACAGCCGCAGCTGCATATGGAGACACGCGTCTCGGAAATGTCCCGCAGGCAAGAATAAAGGAGACGGACAGGATCGCATCGATGCGGGAGAACCTTGAGCTTCTCGGCGTAGAGGCGGAAGAGGAGCCCGATGCCCTGATCATCCACGGGAAAGGAAGAATAAAGGGCGGAGAGGTGAAAGGCTTCGGGGACCACAGGATAATAATGGCGCTGGCCGTCGCATCCTGCGGAGCTGATAGCACGATAACGATAGACGATGAGAAGGCAGCCGGAGTTACATTCCCCTCATTCTTCCAGCTCTTCGGAAGCCTGAGGAGGTAATATGTACGACTTGAGATCAGACACATTCACGCAGCCATCCGATGAGATGAGGAAGGCGATGTACACGGCAGAGACCGGAGACGACGTATATGGGGAGGACCCCACAGCCAACAGACTGCAGGAGATGGCAGCCGCGATCACAGGCAAGGAAGAGTCATTGATCGTCTCCTCCGGCTGCATGGGCAACCTCATCCCGCATATGATAAAAGGCGGAAGAGGAAAGGAGGTGCTCTGCGCCGCATCCTCCCACATCGTCCAGCATGAGATCGGAGCGGTTGTATCGCTCTCCGGCACACTTCCCGTCATCGTTCCCTCCGACAACGGTATCATGGCCCCCGCAGATGTGAGGAAAAGCATCCATGGCTACGCCTACGATATGTCGGAGACATCGATGATAGAGGTCGAGAACACAATCTCGGGACAGCCATATCCCCTTCCCTTCCTCAAGGAGATAAAGAAAACTGCGGAGGAGCACAAACTCTGGGTGCATATGGACGGGGCAAGGATATTCAACGCATCGGTTGAGACGAGAATACCTGTTTCCGAATATGCCGCCTGTTCCGACGACATCACGTTCTGCCTCTCAAAAGGACTGGGCTGCCCGGCATTCTCCGTGCTCTCATCCACACATGACTTCATAAAGGAAGCCAAAAGATGCAGGAAGCTGCTCGGAGGCGGAATGAGGCAGATAGGCATACTCGCCGCTGCCGGAATCTACGCGCTTGAGCATAATGTTGAAAGGCTCAAAGCAGACCATGCCAACAGAGCCGCGATCTCCTCAGCACTCGAGGAAACAGGATGGGCCGAGATAGTCATATCGGCGACGAACATGATCTTCTTCCGTTCACAGTTCCCGATCGATTCAATAGTCAGCGCATTCAAAAAGAAGGGAGTTCTCTTCCTCCAGGATGCGGGAATGGGACGCATTGTCCTCTCGCTGAACGTCACTGAAAAAGATACCGAGGAGATATGCGCGATCATAAGGAATATGGACACAAAGGAGTTCTCCGCATGAGCACCGTCATAGCCCTCTACACAGGGACGGGAAACAGTCTCTACGCCGCAAAGCGCATAGCGGAGAAAACTGGAGAGGACACGGTTCTGCGTTTCACCGAGGACTTTCTATCAGGTGCGTGCGAGCTTCCTGCCGGGACAGACCGTCTCGGCATCATCTTCCCCGTTTACTTCGGCGGAGTTCCCTATCCAGTGAGAAGATTCATCAGAGAGTATCTTGCCTCGCGTGACAATTCCGATCTCGGATATGTATTTGTGATTGCAACGCATGGCGGCTCACCTCTTTACGCACTCGCCGATGCTGACAGAGAACTGCAGGATGCGGGAATAGCGCTTTCCTATGCGTCATCTGTGAGAATGCCCGACGGTTATCTGCCGCTGATGAAGAAGGCAATCCCACCGGAGAAGGCGGAAGCGATAAGGGTTAAAGCCGATGTGAAGCTGGCCGCTGCCGCTGATGATATCGCCGGCGAGCGCATTCACCTTCCGCGAAGAGGACCGGGCTGGAGGATCATCAGGGGAATATCAGCAAAGATGAAGCCGGGAGAGAACAGCAAACTCAAGCTCTCGCAGTCATGCACGGGCTGCGGCGTATGCGCCTCGATATGCCCAGAGGGAAATATAACAATGGAAAACGGACGGCCTGTGATGGGAAGCAGCTGCGTCTCATGCTTCGCCTGCTACCACAGATGCCCCGTTAATGCTATAGAATACAAAGGCGCAGCCGGACAATACAAAGGATTCGTAGATACCGGCGAGCTGCGGAGGCGGTAATGAACTTCAACATAGCTGCGGACAGACGCTGCACAAACAGCATCAAATGGAACAGGAAAGCGATTGAGAACATAGCATCTAACCCGGATGCGGAGCCGTTCTGGGTGGCCGATATGGATTTTCTTCCCGAACCCCATATCCACGATGCTGCAAAGACGCTGGCAGGAATGGGCGTTTACGGATACCCCTCCTTTCCCGACGACTGGAAGGCCGTCTCATCATGGCTGAGGGCAAAGCACGGCTGGATACTCCCTGAGGAGAAGATCATCTTCTGTCAGGGACTGCTGCACGGCCTTGCGCTGGCTCTGAACCTCTTCACGAAAGAAGGAGACGGAATACTCGTTCCGTCCCCGATGTACCGTCCGTTCAGGGAGATTCCCGCAAGAAACGGACGCCGTCTGATCGAGCATGATCTCGGATACTCAAACGGACACTTTTTCCTCGACAGAGAGAGATTCGCGCGCGATGCGGAGAACGCCTCGATGATAGTATTCTGCTCGCCGCACAACCCGTCGGGAATAGTATTCTCCGAGGATGATCTCAGGTTCGTGCTGGAAACGGCTAAGAAGAAGGACATCCCGATCATATCTGACGAGATACACTCAGACCTCGCCCATCCGGAAAAGAAGCACATCCCCATGGGCCTTGCCAACGAGCGTGCCGGCGCGAAGTGCATCACGCTATTCGCTCCCTCAAAAACATTCAACATCGCCGGAGAGCACTGCGCGTTCGCCGCACTTTCCGACACAGCAATGGAGGATGCCTTCAGGAAAGCGGAATCGGCGCTCTGGCTTGACGAGCCGGGAATAACGATCGGGGAACTGGCATATGCTGCCTACTCGAAGGGAATGGAATACAACAAAGAGCTCTGCAGATATCTCGGAGAGAATGTCAAAGCGATACGCGAATATCTTGCCGCATCCTGTCCTGACATGATCCTCTCAGACTGCGAGGCATCGTTCGTAGGCTTCCTCGACTGCTCTGCGTACTATGACAGAATAGAGGCAGAGGTAATCTCCCATCCCGATAAGTACATGGGCGGAGACGGAGGCGGAGTGCTCTCGCGCTTCTTCGGCGTTAACGCTGCCGTCGCGATGAATGACGGCACTTGGTTCGGAGACAGCTGGAAAGGCTTCGTGCGCTTCAACTACGGCACATCCAGAGAGCGTGTGATGAAAGCGCTCGAGAGAATCGTCAAGGCAGTAAAGTCACTCTAGCCGCTCGGCGGCGCACCGCTGCGGTCTATCATTGTGCCGGCCCTCCATCCTCTGACATAGAGGAGCACGGACCGGCACTTTTTGCCATATAAATCCTCCATCGCGGCTGCATACGCTGTTATCTGGGCGCGGTGGATGTTCTCATCCATATATCTGTCCGTCTTGTAGTCAACCACCAAGTTGTATTCATCGGAGAAAACGAGAAGATCGGCAGAGCCCTCCGCGACGCTGCCGTTCATCGGATAGTAGAACCTTATCTCCGTCTCTGTGCGCTTTCCCTTTATGCGGCTCTGATAGAACTCCGAAGCGAGGAAACCGGAGACAATCCCGTCAAGGGCCGCTGAAAGCTCCTCCTTCTCGCTCTCGGAAAGGGATTGCGGAAAGTCATAATGAGCTCTGCCTCCGGAAACGGCGGCCTCAAGCGCGGCATGCACCATCGTTCCGAACTCTTCCTGAATACCGTGTGCAGAGACTATGCCGTCGGAAGGAAGTGACGGCAGCCGCTCCGCACTCTCAGAGATATTGATGCCGTTCTCGCTGTGAGAGGAATCCTTCACTCCGAAACGCTTTGTCTCAAAGGCAGGCGGCGGAGAAAGCGGAGTATCGTACCATGAGAATCCTCCCTTCCCGCGCCGGCCTCCAAAGAGAGCGCTCACTGGTGCATAAGGTATGATCTCAGGTTCGCTTCCCGCAGTCTCGGCATAGAGACTATAGAGTGACGGGCCAGCCTTCTGACGCCTCTCCTCAGCTGTTATCAGGAGATGATCAACAGCACGCGTGAGCGCAACATAGAGAACACGCCTGAGCTCGGCATCCTCCCTTCGCCTTGAGTAGCTGTTCATCTCCATAAGCAGGGCATCGGAAGAGCCTTCCCCTGTGAGATCAGGGAGAATCACAGGATTGGCGCCTCCTGCGGCTATCAGCCTGTTCTGCGAGCCTGCGGCCCCTGTGCCGTGATCCGCATCGGCAAGAATCACAATCGGGAACTGCAGTCCCTTTGACTTGTGTATCGTCATTATCTGCACGCCGTCAGCTCCGAGATGCTGGACTACAGCGTTCTCAAGCCTGTCCGGATGCCCGATGGACGGACGGAGATAATCCAGGAACGCAGGAAGTCCCTTCCCCTTCGCATCATAAAGCGATGCGGCAGCCCAGAGATAGCTGAAATGCTCAGAGTAGACGGATAGGAACGGAGAGCTCTCAAGATAGGAATGATAGCCGCTTTCATAGAAAAGTCTGTCAAGAACAGCGGTTATAGTGTATCTTCCGACCATCGGACGGAGTGAGAAATACAAATCCCGGATATTCCTGTACGCCTTCTCGTCCGCACTTGCGGCAGCATCATCCGCCTCCCCGCGGAAATCCCTGTGGATGGAATGGAAATCAGGATCGCGGCTGAATGCCTCCTCTCCCTCAGCCATATCACGGAGGAAGAGAAGCCCGCAGTCAGAGATGCGCGCAAACGGAGAGCGGAGAACAGCCATATATGAGAGCCTGTCCTCAGGATAGACAAGAATCTGCAGGAAGGCATAGATATCCCACGCAACTCCTTCAAGCGTCGCGGACGAGCTTTCGGAGACAGTATAGGGGATGCTTTCCGCCCTGAATGCCCTCTCGACAGGCATCTGGCTTGCCGTCGTACGGAGAAGCACTGCTATATCGCTGTACGAAGGTCTTTTCAGCCCGCCTCTGCCGTCAGGAATCAGATAGCCGTCACCCTCCGTCATCTCCCTTATCCGGGAGGCTATGAAGAGAGCCTCGGAATCAGCTCTGGATGCATACTCTTCACCATCATCGGGCTTCTCCCGCGGAAGGACGGCAAGCTCAATGCGGCTTTCCATTCCGGGAGAAGGCGGGCGCGGCGTCATGTCCTCCGCATCGGCGTGGAAGGATGTGGACGGGATTCCTGTAAAAGACGATACGAAAGCCTCCCTCTCCTCAGCCTCATCATCGGGCTCAGTGCTGAATACACTTCTGAACACTGTGTTGAAATGATCAATCAGAGCAGGTTCAGAACGGTAGTTCGCCGAAAGCGAGAGCACATTTCCGCCCATTGCCGCGATATCGTTCTTCAGCGCCCTGAACACGGAGACATCTGCGCCGCGGAAGTAGTAGATCGACTGCTTGTCATCGCCGACGAAGAAAAGTTTGTCAGGATCGAGCGCCGAGACAGGAGGAACTGACGGGGAATGCATCTCCGGCCTCTCGGAGAGGAGGTACAGTAGGTCCTTCTGTCCGCCGTTGTTGTCCTGGAACTCGTCGACCATGATGTATCTGAACTTCTTCTTGAAATAATCCCTCACATCGGTATTTGAGATGAGGATTCTGCGGCAGAGCGCCTCTGTATCGCGGAATGTGAGCGCTCCCTGCATCCTCTTGCGTCTCTGCACTTCTGCGATGAATCTCTCCAGCACGCGCGACACCGCAGGAACGTCCTCCGCAGCTGCCTCCAGAGCTGTAAGCGCCTCCATTCTCTCAATGAAAGGCCTGTACTCATTCTTGATGAAATCCGAGAGCGGTCTGTCCGTTTTCTTCCTCAGCTTCTGCAGGCTGAAACGCGGCATCGCACTCCAATCCCCGTCCCTGTATGCCTCCGCAGCCTGAAGTATCTCACCATGCTGGCCGTTCCCGGGATTCTCCGCATCAAGGGAAAGCAGCGCGGAGAATATCCTTCCGGCCTCTCCGCTCCCGCAGTACTTCTCACGGTAGAGAGAGATGAACGAGCGGTAGGATTCTGTGTTCCTCTCAGCGCTGAAAGATGTGAGGATATCTGTCTCATCACGGGCTATGCGTACAAGAAATGAGAGTATCTGCTCGGAGGTATATAGCTCGGAAAGTACCATGAAGCCATCTCTCAGGTTATCATCTCCGCGCATCTCCTCGTAAATGCCCCTGACCATATCCTCCGTTCCGTCTCCGTCGAGAAGGAGGAAATCACGGGTGATGCCGTAGCGCATGGAATCTGTGCGGGCTATCTCGCTCCAGAATGAGTCCATCGTGGAGATTCTCGCTTTCGGGAAATGAACGGAGAGTTCCTCCTGAAGCAGGGAATCCTCCTTAGCGGCTTCGGAGAGAATCGAGTAGATTCTTCCGTACATCTCCGCTGCGGCCTTCTTCGTAAATGTCAGAGTAAGTATCTCATCAGCATGAACCTTTCCGGAGAGGATGAGGCGCACGAAACGCAGGGAGAGCACAGTTGTCTTTCCCGACCCCGCGCCTGCGGATACCACTGTGGCAGTGTCTGACATAATGGTTGCCATCTGCTCCGCAGAGGCTTTCCGTCCCGCTATCTCAAGAAGTCTTTCCACCGTCATCGTACGCTGAACCTCCTTCTGCAGATACCTTTGAAAGCGCATCCCGAGCAGTTCTCCTCAGAGGAAGAAGCATGCCAGTCTCCCTCTGCAATGGAATGTGAGGCGGAAGAGAGCCTCTCCTTCATCTCATCCATATCCGGGGCCGGGGAGGAGTGTGTGAAAGCACCGTCGAGAAGGGAGACAAAATAGGCATCACCGACATTCCCTGCGCCTGCAGAATCGAGGAGAAGCCTGTAGATGTGGAACTGCCAGCTCTTCTCTTTCAGTGCATCCGGACGGAACTTCCTGCCCTTTTTGTAGTCATAGAGCACAAGGCCGCTGCCGTCCCTCGCCTCCGCAATTCTGTCAACACGCCCGTCCAGCGTGAAGCCCAGATCAGGAAAAGAAGCCGAGAAACTCTTCTCAAGCCCGTCCGGAACGGGAACGGAGATTTCATCCATTCTCTTCACTGTCTCCACAAGCCGCCTCAGGTACTTCTTCCTGAGATATCCTATGAGGAAGGCTTCAGGGCGCGATGCCGATGACGGCATATCCACAGCCGTACCGTTCTCTCCCCTTCTCATTCCCTCGCTCCAGAGCCTCATCTCCTCCTCGAAAATGCGAGGGATATCATCCTCCGGAGAGGTGCAGCCTTCACGGAAATACTCCTCGAGGATGCTGTGGAGCCTTGACCCTATCTCAAGATGATCCATCTCCACAGGTTCATATGCGGGCAGGTTCCTGAAACCAAAGCTGTACTGCAGAGCGTGAAGATAGGGACAGCGGATATATGCGTTGAACGATGTGTAGGAAAGACGGACGGGAAGGTTCCTGCCTACGCCTCTCTGCCCCTCGGTCATATCGTCCTCTGCGCGCCTCTCTTTCAGCGACGCCTCCACGGCGCGGAGATAACCCTCGCGCTGCAGCGGAAGGATCGCCGGCACTTTCTTCCTTGCGCTCTCCGCCTCCCATGGATCATGGTCAGCTGCAGAGCCCTTCACGCTTTTCTGAAGAAGCGCTGCCAGCGGAAGCGCCGCTCCTCCGTATGTGTCATAAGATGCCGAAATGCGGAGGTCCTCGGTCATCGCAGCATACAGCGAGAGCAGCGGCAGCGTTATCTGCCTCTCCTCACGCGGCAATGCAAGCTCGTAATCAGAGAGGAACGCAGCCTCCTTGACAACCTTCCCGCTCTCTCCTTCGTTGAGCCCTATTATGAATCTATGCCTGTACGGAACCGCGGCATCCTGGGTGAAGGGATATACGCGCACACCTTCCGTCCTTGCAGGAGGCACATACTTCTGATCCCGGAGGTACTCGATGAAAGCTGGAAAGAGCGGCTTTCCGGGAGCATATCCCGCGGCATCGGCCTCCGTTGCAGCAGCGAGGAACGAGGAGAGAGAGTCAAGCGCGAATGAGTAGACTGCGGCATCGCCGCTGTTTCCCGTAAACTCACCGTCGGCAAGGAGCGAGGATGAGATCGTATGGAGATAACCGGTTATCTTTCCCGGGTCCTTCTCTGTCATCAGCCTGTCAAGAGTAAGACGCAATACTCTGTAATACTCAACGCCCGAACCCGGCGGAAGCCTCATGTAGCGGTCGTTCCTCCTGTCAGGAGCCGATGTGATCGAATAGCTTACCGAAAGCGCTATGAACCGCCTGAGATCCCGGCTGTCCCTGAACGGTATCGAGGGAGTGAGCATGAAAGTCTTCAGGGCATCGAGCGAATAGCCCGAGCTGTGGATATCCGCAAGACCGGAGAGGAATCTTCCGGGGGATGAGGCAAGAGGCGAGATTCCGGAGGCGTAATCTAGAGGTATGCCGAAGAGATACGCCTCCTCGTCAAGATACGGCCGCAGGCGGTCAAGGGCCGGAACGGAGACAGCTATATTGTCCATCGTCTCTCCTCCGTCCAGCAGTTTCCTGATCTCAAGGAACAGCGCTCTGATCTCCTCTTTCTCAGAAGTGAATGCGGAAAGGAGCGGAATGGGCGCGGAGACATCATCAGCGATGATTACATCAGGATGATCCGCAAGCGCCGCCGCTATCCGCTTCTCCTTTGGAAAGACGGACGGCATCACAAGTACACAGCGTCTCTCCAGTCTCTCAGGCACAGACGGAGAGAGGAATGCTTTCTCAGAAAGGCCGCAGGATGAGAGATATGCGCCGTACTCGTGCCTGAGGAGCGCGATGTCCGCCATAGCCTCCCTGCTCTTCTTCGGCAGAGCCGCAGCCTCATCAAGGAGAGGGAGAATGGAACGGAAGAATGACGGCAGCCTGTTCTGCATCTCAGGATAGGACTCAGGGGCGAAATAGCCGAGGCGTCCTGAAAGTGCGCGGGAGGCATAGCAGGAAAACATATAGCGTGCGGCATCATCTGCTTCCCTCGTTCCTTCCGCTTCCCGATAGAAGCGGGCTGCAAACCTGTCGAATGCCATGCAGGAGGATGCGAGAAGGCCCTTGCCGGTCCGGAGGACATAATCAGAGGAGAACGCGCGGGCGCTCTCCTCTGTCGGAAAGACAAGCGCCGCACCTTCATCAAGAAGCCTCAGGAGATCATCATACCCTCTCATAGCACTGATTATAGGCAGAAGAGGAGTGAACGTGCTAGTCTTGCCTCATGGAATGGAGAGACACCGGAGAGACAGCTAAGGGAATGGGAGTACTGCTGACAGCCCTCTTCTCCTGGCTGATCATAGGCCCTCTGGCGGCCGCGGCGTTCATGTCTGCGGCAAAGCATTTTCCGCCTCTGTTATCCGCGCTCAGCGGATACATCGCAGTCAACATCCCGCACATCATGATGTTCCTCTCATTCGTCATCTCGCTGCGTCTGATAATGAAAACGGGAATCGTGAAGATCATCACCGGCGGCAGACATCCGCTCCGCATTTCATATGCTCTCCAGATTGCGGTGATATACATTGTTTTCATGGCAGCAGACAGTTTGTTGTCAGTACAAACAATATCCCCTGGAAGCGCTTCGACTGCTGAAAAGCTAATATTCATCATTCCTGTGCTGCTGATCACTCTCGTGCAGGCACTTGCGGAGGAAATCCTCTTCCGCGCCCTTCCGCTGAGGATCGCCTATGGAAACAGAAGGCCGGAAAAGATATTGGAAGGACTCCCTATAATCCTGATGACAGGAATACTTTTCACGCTTCCCCACATGCGGAATCCCGAGGTTGCAGCATCTTCCTCACTCCTTCCGCTCCTCTACTACTTCCTCTGGGGCTCCCTCGCGATGTTTCTCGCTCTCGCGGCAGACGGCTTCGAGGCTCCTTCTGCGATGCACATGGCGAACAACATCTTCATAGCCATAGCGGTGAACTATGAAGCATCTCCTCTGCCGACAGCTTCTTTTTTCATCAGCGGCAGTGTGCCTTCTACGCTCCGCTCAATAGCGGGGAGCGTGATCATTTTCGCTGTAATCTACATATTCTCGCTCCGCAGAGGAGAAGTTCTTCCTCAATACTCATTCAGGAAAAGGGCCGATACACGCTATAATAGCTGAGGCTGACATCCCTCTTACCTGCCGGGGAATTGGCCGGAGGAGTTAATGACAGCTAAGAAAAACGGAAAGAAGAAAAGATTTCTCAGGGTGAAAGTGCTCCTGGTGGTTCTCGTGCTGCTAGTGGCGGCGTTCATAGCGCTCTGCTATCTGACGCCCTCTGAGAGCAGCGAAAGCGGCCTCACATCTTCTGGCGAGATAAAGGATCTGGAACTTCCGGCTCCTGTCGCCGGCGAGCAGATAATAAGGCACACGGGGTACACGCTCTCATACAACGAGGAGTACGAGGTTCCTTCATATGTCGCCTACGAGCTGACAAGGGATGAGGTCATCGGAGGCGGAGAGAGGGAGGACAGCTTCAAGAGCGATCCTGATGTGAGGACTGGGTCGGCGTCGCTTGCCGATTACAAAGGCTCTGGATTCGACAGGGGGCACATGGCTCCGGCTGCCGATTTCAAATGGTCCGACGAAGCTATGAGTGACACATTCTACCTCTCGAACATGTGTCCGCAGGAACCTTCCTTCAACAGAGGCATATGGGCAGACCTTGAGGCTGTTGTGAGAACGATGGCCTATGACAACGGCAAGGTCTATGTGGTCACTGGGCCTGTACTGACAGACGGCCCGTACGAGACCATCGGGGAGAACGAGGTTGCCGTTCCCAAACGCTTCTACAAGACGGTACTGGATTACACCGATCCTGATATAAAGGCCATAGGCTTCGTCCTTGACAACGAGGGATCGGACAAGGCGCTGCAAAGCTTCGCGATGAGCATAGATGATGTCGAGGAGATAACGGGACTGGACTTCTACCCCGCCCTGCCGGACGATATAGAGGAGAGCGTGGAGAGCACATACAGCACGTCGGAGTGGAACTTCACAGAATATGTCCCGAACGGAGAGACATCGGATGCTGCTGCGGCGGCTTATGTCGGACACGAGGACAGCATGAAGGACAAGGTGTTCAATGCCATTCTTGATGTCTTTGTGGAGATAAAGACCGAGATATTCAAGTCGCTGGGACTGACCGAGACCGCGAAACGGTTCGGACTTCTTTAAAGAGGCGCCTCCGGGCGCTTCTTTTTTCCCTGTTATGATGATCTCTTAGTGCACATCACGGATTTCGTACGTATAATCCGTGACATGGACGGTTTGATGAAAAAAAACAGGAAGAAACTCGGTTTCGGCCTTATGAGACTTCCGAAGGATGCGGACGGTGCTCTTGATGTGAAACGTACCATTGCCATGGTGGACAGGTTCATTGAGGAGGGCTTCACATATTTCGATACGGCCTATGTCTATCCCGGCTCCGAGGAGATATTCCGCAAGGCGATAGGATCGAGGCACAGAAGGGACAGCTATACGCTGGCCTCGAAGCTCTCCGGCTGGGCGCTCTCTGCAGACGGTCTCACTCCCCAAACGATGTTCGAGCGCCAGCTTGAGCGCACTGGACTTGACTACTTTGATTTCTACCTGCTCCATAACGTGAACAAGGAACATCTGGAAATCTACGACAGGAATGACTGCTGGACATTCTGCGAAAAGCTGAAAAGAGAGGGGAAGATAAAACACTTCGGCTTCTCCCTCCATGACACTCCGGAATTCCTGGACAAAGTGCTGACAGAGCATCCTGAGGTGGACTTCGTGCAGCTGCAGATAAACTACCTCGACTGGAACAATGCAAGAGTGCAGTCAAAGGGCGTCTACGAGACAGCAAGGAAACACAATAAGCCCATCGTGATAATGGAACCTGTGAAAGGCGGCATGCTGGCTGATCTCGACAGCAGTATCTCCGCGCCTCTCTTCTCTCTCGGAGGAGAATACTCGCCTTCTGCGTATGCGCTGCGCTTCGCCGCATCTCTTGACGGAGTACTTGCAGTTCTCTCAGGAATGAGCACTGAGGCTCAGCTGGAAGAGAACCTTAAAACATTCTCTCCTCTCGTACCTCTCACGGAGAGAGAGACAAGAGCGATAAAGGAAGTCAGGGAGGCTATGGAAAGGCTCAATCCGATACAGTGCACAGCCTGCAGGTACTGCACCGACGGATGCCCGGAAAAGATAGCCATTCCTGATATCTTCCGCTATATGAACGAGGCTGCGATACAGAAGGACAAGAGCCGTGCGCGTAGCAATTACGCCAATATGATAAAAAACGGCAAGAGCGGCGCGGCCTCAAGCTGCATAAAGTGCGGCAAGTGCGAGAAGGTATGCCCGCAGCGTCTGCCGATACGGTCGCTTCTGGAGAAAGCTGAGTCTATACTTGTTTAAGATAAACAGTCCCATAACGGAATGATTGTCATAATATCGGGCAGTCATTCCGTAAAAGATAGGCAGAAAGCAGGAAAAGCATCTCTCTTGATTTTCCGCTGAAAGATATATATCATACGGCGTGTATCAGCCCAGATGGCGGAACTGGTAGACGCGCTAGTTTCAGGTACTAGTCTGTAACAAGGGTGGGGGTTCGAGTCCCCCTCTGGGCACAATTTAGGCCTCTGGTTTTGGTCAAAATCAACCTTCCTTACTCCTAAGTATGTATATTCAAGGAGTTATAAGGAAGGTTATTTCTTTTATTATTCCCAGCCCCCCTGCTGACACCTCCATAGCAGTCCGGCAATAGGTTCAATCAGCTTATAAAAAGCTCAATGGTATATAAGTAACTATCCAGTCATCTATTGGTATTTCAAACAAGAACGGCTTTGAAGAGCTCCTGCGACACCTATCATCCCATCCAGAGAAATGCTATTCTTCACATAGTCTCCGTAGAGGTCATCCATTACGCAGAAACAGACAATCGAAGAGCCTCTTCCGCAGAAATCCATGATGATCGTCATCCCGGTGCTTTCCGAAATCATCTTCCCGACCGTTCTCTTTATCATCTTGTCAATCCTGCACTAAACATAATCCACAGCGCCCACATCCGCACTATCTGGTCATTTATCGATGAGACGTACTGATACAAAGACCTCACGTCTTGTGGAATATGTCTTCAGAATCCTCTTCATCTCATTATTCAATCCTTAGTCAGGACAGCACTGAGAAGAAGCAGGATTCAATGCTCCAGAAAAACTGGAGCATTGAAAGCGTGATTTGATAGAAAATCCTGGCAATGCGACTGAGCAGTTACCAGATATATGAATTTATTGTGCCTCTCCGGATTCTGCAGGTGAAACTGACAGCCACTGTATTGAAGTCAGATCAACTGGATTGTCCTTAACCTTTATTTCATCGAATACCGCACCATCAAGCCAGTATATTTCTCCCGATGATCCATTGCTGAAAACGATTTTGAATGTTGTTTCATCAGTATCGGCCAGTGTTATTTCAGGTTCCCGTGAGAAATCACCATGCACCTCAAATGACAGATTGGTATTATCGAGAACCTCATCAATCTCATTTTCGGTTTTGCAGAGAGAAACATTTATGTTTTCAGAACTTATCCTGTAGCTATCTGCTGTAAAGGTTCCAGATTCATTAAAAGAACCGATAAAGGTTATAGTAGCATCTCCATCAGAGGTTTTGACCGGACTTATACCAGGCAGATCATTGATTCCTATTGACTCAAGATATTCGCTGATTTCCCGTGATGTCGAATACTTGTAACCAGTCATTTTTATTCCGACGGTGATTTCATTATCAGTCTTCTCAATAGCCGTCTTCTCAAAGCTGTCATTATTGCTTTTGCCATTGAGAGATGAGATGAGGCGCTGACTTCCGAACATCGTGATATACGGCAGAGGTGTGGCTGCTGCAAAATCTATATCTGGAGCTATCCTTATCTCCGGAGCAAGTTCTGAGACAGTATTCTTCCAGCTGACCTCTGACGAATTCCCATTGAAACTGTTATGAATCTTCACGTCATTGTCCTCTGCGCCAGGCAGGTAGAACCTGTTGTAACTTATGGAAACAGCATTCTGCAGATCGGATTGATCTCGAAGTTTTACTAGATTGATTGTCAGCCCAAGTTCAAATAAGCCATTGAAGGAATCCACGGTGAGAATGCATGATTCAGTTCCGTCATAGAATTCTACAGGAGCTTCATTCACTGTCTCAGTTGAATATTTACCTGTGATCCTGAGAGTGAGGAGGGGTCCCAGAAATTCTTCCGTATATAGTACCTTGGGTGATAATGTGATCTGTAGATCACCTGATTTCAATCCAGAAGGATAATCATTGAAAGATGTGATTATCTGCATTGTGAGATCAGGATCAACTGCTGCGCCATTAAGTATTCCTCTGAATAAAATTCCGTCATCTTTTTTAAGGGCTTCAGCCACCACATTGCGCAATTCTGTTTCTGAGGTGATTGAATTTCCATTGATTGCAGCATCTTTCAGATAAACAGCAGAATCGCCAGCAGCATTCCCATCAAGGAAATCAAAAAAGCTGCCAGTCACATCTGATGAGAGCTTATCCATGTCAATGGTATTTAACACTTCAGCCAGCGATTTCTGTTCCTCTGATACAATATGTGGGTCACATGAGACCGCCATTATGATGGCAGACATCATGAGAACAATAGAAAAAATCTTCAAATGTCTCATTTTTTTCATTTACCTCCCTTCAAATTCCCCCAAAAAGTAGAAAAATGCTTGACGGTTTTGTACGGGGGGGGGGTAGAATCATGTTACCAGATTATTGGAGGATTTGAAATGAAAAAAACATTTTTCATTGCTATTTGTGCGATTGCGATGCTTTTCGCATTCACAGCCTGCTCAGAAGATAATGGTATTGACTATGCAGACAACAACCTTGCAGCTGACCTTGCAGAATCAATCTATGCCAAGGGTGCTGCAGAAAGTCTCGTCGCAGCTGCAAACGAAAAGGGAAGCGATGTGGGTGGCCTGACAATAACATCATATGGTTTCGCGGGGGGAAACACACCTACGATTCCGAATACAGGAGCCCCGGTTCAAACATCAATTGAGGTCACCGTAGAAATTACAGGTAAATATACTGCTGGTTTCCATCAGAAAACTCATTCATTCAGGTCTCTTAAAGATGGTAGTGGAACGGTTACTGTCAATGGCCGCATAAGCAATACTGATGGTGTTCTTAATTTTGTGGCTGAGAGTTACACTGCTTCTACGACTGAGGACGTCGTAATTATGGATACTGATGGAGACTACAAAGGCGAGCATACTTTCAAAGTCGCAAAGATAGAGGGTATTGCAGATGGAAATATCAAGATGGAGAATGGAAAATTTACGACTGATGGCATGACACTCACGCTTCCTACAGCTGACAAGGTTGAAGTTTATCTTGATAAAGACCCCGTTGATTACAACAAGCTCTGCTCGACCGTCGGTGTAACTCCGGGTGAATATAAGATTACATTCATCCCTGAAAATTTACAGTAAGTAACGATTCTCAGATGATGAGATCAGATATGGAGAGCGGCATGCAGAACTGTATGCATAGGCTCTCCAGAACATCCAATGAGAGCCGGAGGGGATGCCTTCGGCTCTTTCAGGAAGGTTATGGATATAAACGCGTAGCGACGCTTACCGGCCTCAATAGATATACGGTCAGAGACTATCTCAGGCGCTATAAAGCCGGAGACCTGAGCTGGGCCTAAAGAGGTCACTGATCATTTCGAGCCGTTTGTTCAATCGCAAGGTGATTTGTGACAGCATGGAATTGCTTGAAGGATTATGAAACAGGGATTTATGGCTGTGTTTCTATAATCCAACAATTTTACACACTTGGTTCTAAATATGGTTGTTCAGTTTCTGATTTGGTTCCAAATACAACCAAATACGACATTCCTTAGAAGATGGAGATTGATTTCATAATCGAGATGGATAAGGCCATCCTGCCTATAGAAGTGAAAAGCGGTAGCAACAAGGCCGTTTCACTTTCAAAACTTCTTGCCTCCAGTGATATCCCGCGCGGGCTGGAGTTTGCCGAATCTTCCAGCGGAATATCCGATAGAGTACTTACGCTTCCTCTGTTCATGGCCGCTTTCCTCTGAACAGGCTGTCTGTAGGATAATTAAGTGATTCCGGATTAGGTTTCTGCTATATGACTGTTCATCCTCTGGATCATTGAGCGTATTCATTGTTGATAAAGATAAATTTACTAAAATATAATTTAACAAATTTAGATTTAATAAATTCTGTTTCTCTATTATCATATGCATATGGAAGAGCAGATCATAGGCAGGAAGAGTGAGCTTGCAAGGCTTAAGAAAGCGTGGGAAAGCGGCAGGTTCGAGTTCATTGTAATATATGGACGCCGGAGGATTGGAAAATCCTTCCTTATAGATGCCTTCCGTGAAGGAAAAAATGGCGTCTATTTCGAAGCTGTCGATAACGGTACGGAAGTTACGCAGCTGCGTCTAATGTCGCGTTCTGCTGCTGAAGGACTGTACGGTGTTGAAAATCTTGCCTATCCGGATTTCATCTCGATATTCGATGATATAGCGAAGAAAGCTGAGAATGAACGGTTATACTTCGCCATAGATGAGATCTCATACCTCTGCGAATCATGTCCGGAGATGGTGGGATTGCTGCAGCACTACATAGATACCATCTTCAGGAATACGAAGCTTGTCCTAATCCTGTCCGGATCATCGAGAAGATTCATCGAAGAGGATATCCTCAGCAGAGAAAGCCCTCTCTATGGCAGAAGGACGGAGGAGATCAGGCTATTTCCGTTCTCTGCGAAAGAAACCGCAGAGATGCTTCCCGTATGGGGAATTCAAGATCTTGCAATTGCTCATACTCTGACAGGTGGTATTCCTTATTACCTCAGCTTCATAGCAAGGCATGAGAGCATCACAGAAGCAATCCATGATGAATTCTTCCTTCCTGGAAGCAGCCTTTTCACGGAAGCTGAACTTTTCATGAAAGGCATCTACCGGAAAACCAGTACTTATGGCTCTATACTTGCTCAGCTTGCCAGCGGCTGCAATGAGGTAAGCAAAATAAGCGGCAAGACAGGCCTGAGCACCGCAAATGTAAGCACTGCGCTTTCGTCTCTGGCTTCTCAGGACATCGTTGCAAAGCGTGAGAAGGTCGCGGGAAGGGGTACGGGACGGGGATGGGAGTTCACAGACAGCTACTTTGCTTTTTTCTATCACTATGTACAGCCATATTATTCGCTGATTGAGCGAGGCCGCGGGGAGGCAGCCTTCAGGAATGCTATGAAATCCCTTGATGGTTTTGTCTCCGAATGGATTGAAACTGCCTTCAGAGAATATGTCCTTACGGAGTCAGGCCTGCTGATTAAGTCCATAGGTCATATTGATTTTCCGAATCCTCTTCAGAAGAGGAATGAGGAAGTGGATCTTTTCGGCGAGACATATGATGGCTGGATCATCGGTGAATGCAAGTGGAAAAACTCTCCGGTAGGTTTCGACGTTCTCAACCTGCTTGAAATGCGCCGGAACATTCTGGTCGGTGACGAAAATACGGATTATTTCATTCTCTCGAAGTCTGGATTCTCCGATGATCTGGCAGCATTTGCATCCACGCACACCGATATCCACCTTATAAGCGGAGAAGATATTTTCGGAAGGTGAGCTGATTCAATCCATATTCTCAAGCTGCATTTCGCTTTTTCCATATCTGATAGACAGCATCGCTGAATCACAAGAAGTTCTTTACACATACGAAAAGATTCTATTTTATGCGGAGTTCAACATGAGAGGCAGATTGCGCACGGACAGTGCTAGGCAGATTCCAGACTGCATTCAGGCTCCTGCCGCTCGTCTTGCTGCATTGACATTCCAGTGCAGCCGCATTCATTTGTTCTTCTCATTTTCTCCAGATTCAGAGTTGTCCGGACAGTGATATCAAGATTGTAACTGAATGAGATAAAAGGTATTCTTTTCCTATGGTAAAAATACTCTTCCTCGGGGAGATAACAGGAAGGCCGGGAATAGCCGCGCTGAAGAACGGCCTCTCCTCCCTAAAGACGGAATACAGCATAGATTACACCGTGGCCAACGGCGAAGGAATGACGAACGGTTTCGGCATCGGGAAGGCCCACGCGCTGCAGCTGGGCAAGCTCGGCGTCGACACGATAACAGGCGCGGAAAAACTGTTCTACAAACTGGACATGGTCGAGTTCATAGCCAAGGCAGGATTCATACTCCGGCCTGCAAACTATCCACCGCTCTGCCCCGGCCACAGCTGCCGGCATGTAACGATAAACGGAAAGCGCTTTGTGATAATCAACATACAGGGCAACTCCGGCTTTCCCCGTCAGAACCTGCAGAATGCATTCTTCTCAGCAGACAGCCTTTTGAAGAAGTTCGCGGAGAACCAGGAGAAGGAAATCCCCATCGTAGTTTTCCATGCCGCGACAACCGCGGAGAAAAAGACGATGAAGTTCTATCTCGACGGCAGAGCCGCGGCTGTCATAGGCACGCACTCTAAAGCGATCACGGCGGACGAGTGCGTCACTGAGAAAGGAACCGCGTACATCACCGACATCGGGCGCGTAGGCTCCCTGATGTCTGTCGGAGGTTTCGACCCCGCGACAGAGATACAGAAACTAAGATCGCAGCTCCCGCTTAGAAGCAGGGAGTGCTGGGACGACGGAATCATAGAGGGCGTGGTCGTCGGAATAGATGAAAACTCGGGAAAAGCGGTATCCATCGAGAGGATAATGAAGCATGTGACCATAACGAGGCCCGAAGAGAAGAAAAATGAAGCAGACGGTAACGATACAGGAAAATAAAGACGGAAAACTGATCGCAGGATGCGACAGGGCAGCCTGCGAAGGATGCAAAGGCTCTTTCTTCTGCACATCGAAGAAAGCTGTCTTTCCTGTGCTCAATCCGGAAGGAATACCTCTTGAGAAAGGAGACAAGGCGGAAATAGACCTTCCGTCGGGAAAGACGCTCTTCACCGTATTCATGAGCCTCGGGCTTCCCCTTCTCATGTTCCTCCCCGGCTACTTCATATCCTCAATGTTCACGAAGAGTGAAGGCGTGATTCTCCTCTCATCGCTCGGCGCCGTAGCTCTGGGCTTTCTGATCTCAGCTGTCTACTTCCGATTTCACAGAAAGAAGTACACACCGGTCATAACAGGCAGGAAGGAAGATTGAAGAAGCTCATACCTCTGCTGCTCTCCCTGATTCTCGCCTCCTGCTCATTCAGCTCCGACGAGGAAGTCCATGAGAAAGGCGTCTATCCGATGATGGTGCTCCGCGAAGCAAAATACACACTCGGACAGAGCGGAGAGAATCCGATATTCATAGAGAGCGCCGAGATGGCGGTCTATGAGGACAGCAGGGCAACGGTGAAGGAGATCACATTCATAAGCTACGGAGATGACGGGGAAGCCGCGCTGGAAGGAAAGGCCGACAGCGGCGAGATAGACACAGATAAAAAGACAATGAACCTCTCCGGGAACGTCAGCCTCCGCAGGAGTGAGGGTAATATGGAGATAGAGGCGGACACTCTCTACTTCGACAGCGCTGAGGATATCATCGAGGCCGGCGGAAGAGTATATGTCTCCTCCGACGACGGCGTCTTCACAGGCACCGGATTCAGAGGCGATCTCAGAGAAGACGCGTATTCGTTCACTTCGATAGAAAAAGGAGAATTCACGATATGAGCCACATCATCAGACGGATTATCCTCATGGCAGTCATCTCATCCCTTCTCCTTCCTCTTGGAGCGGAGAGCATCGTCTTCTCAGGCGGAGAGAGCTCCGTGGTGCTGAGGGAAGGCCGCGAGAACGTCGAACTCACCGGCGGGGCATCCGTGACAGTCGGATCAATGAACATCGGAGCCGACAGGATAACGCTGAGCGGAGACGGGTGGAGATTCGTGGAATGCACAGGCAGCGCCTCCGTCAGGGATGATGAGAGAGGAATATCGATACTTACATCATCCATATGGTACGACAGGACAGAGGAGAGAATACTTATCTCCTCATGGTTCGAGATAGACGACACGGAGAACGAGGTCACAGCGACAGGTGCGTCGCTCGAGTATCTTCTCGACGACGAGTCGCTCAGGCTGGACAAGGATGTCTCGCTTCTTAAAAGCACAGACAGCGGTATAATGCGATGTACGGCCCAAAGCGTGATATACTCTCGTTCAGGCAACACTCTGCAGCTGAGAGGATCGGCGGCGGTGGAGTGGAACGGCGACAGATACGAGGCCGAGGTCATAAGCGTTGATCTCGACACCGACAGTATCACGCTGGACGGAAGGATAAGAGGAAGCATAAATGGCTGAGCTTGAGGTCGACCATCTCTCCAAGTTCTACGGGAAGAAGCATGTGGTGAAGAATGTCTCCTTCTCCATGTCCTCAGGCGACATAACGGGACTCCTGGGGCCCAACGGAGCGGGAAAGACGACCTCGTTCTACATGATAGTCGGCTTCATAAAGGCAGACGGAGGGAAGGTCTCGATAGACGGCTCTGATATAACGAAACTGCCGATGCATAAGCGTTCAAGGATGGGGCTGGCCTATCTTCCCCAGGAGGCGTCGGTATTCCGCAAGCTGACTGTCGAAGAGAACATCAGACTCGTTCTCCAGACGCAGAACGGAATGACAAGGGAGAGCCGGAGCGAGATGCTTGAGAAGCTCATCTCTGATTTCGGGCTGGGAAAGGTCAGAAAACAGTACGGCTACACACTCTCAGGAGGAGAACGCAGAAGGACAGAGATAGCCCGCTCGCTCGCCACATCGCCGAAATTTCTCCTCCTCGACGAGCCTTTCGCAGGCATAGATCCCAAGGCCGTCTACGAGGTAAAGCAGATCATACGCCGCCTCGCCGATTCAGGCATCGGGATACTGATAACCGACCACAACGTCCGCGACACGCTTGAGATAACGACCACGGCACATATCATCTCCGACGGGGAAATACTCGTATCAGGCACGAAGGAGGAGCTGCTGTCAAACGAGGAAGCGAGGGAAATCTACTTCGGACGTGATTTCGACAGGGGGAGCGGCGCATGAGGCAGGGTCTCGATCTCACGCTCAGACAGGAACTGAGGATAAACGCCCAGCTTCTGCAGACAATGGAGACATTATCCCTGTCGACGGACGAGCTCAGGGAGAAGATAAAGAAGGAGGCCGAGACCAATCCTGCCCTGCTCGTCCATGAGCGTGCCGCATCATATGACAGATTCGCAAAGGAATATACAAGAAAAACCGACAGGAGCGAGAGTTTCTCCGACAGTGACTCAGACGACGAACACCAGAACTGGATAGAGGGCATGATCGGAGAGAAGGAGACGCTGCAGCAGCATCTTCTGGGCGAGCTTGGATGCATGGAGATTCCGGAAGGCGTCAGAGCAGCCGCAGAGACCCTAATAACCTCGCTGGACAGAAACGGCTTCTTCCCCTCCGACCCTTCCCTTCTTGTAAAGCCGTCAGAGAAACAATTCGTGCCGGAGGCCGTGAAGATCATACAGAAGATGGAGCCCGAGGGAGTCGGAGCGCGCGACTGGCGCGATAGTCTGATAATCCAGGCAGAGGCGCGCGGCATGAAGGGAGACGAGCTGAATCTCTTCCGCAAGATGGTCTATGAGGAGCTCGACAACATAAGGCTCGGAAAGACGGAACAGAGCGCGAAGGCCCTGAAAACGGACACAGGAGAGATAGAGGCGCTCTTCTCCTTTCTCAAAACGCTGACGCCTTTTCCAGGCCGGAAGTACGACTCTGGATACGACGAATACATAATCCCGGAGCTCTCGATAAAGAAAGAGGACGGAGTTCTCAGGATGAGAGTGAACAGGGACTGCCTTCCGTCAGTTGAGATAGACCCCGCCTACAAGGAGCTTGCAGAGGAGTACAAAAAGGACAGGTCGGAGAGCGGACGCAAAGCGGAGAAGTTCATAAAGGAGAAGATAAACGCGGCTTCCAGCCTGATAAACCAGATAGACATGAGGGCATCCACCCTTGAAAGGACGGGAGCGGTGCTGATGGAGAAGCAGAAGGACTTCTTCCTCAAAGGACCGCTCTATCTCAAGGGCCTGACGATGCAGGAGGCCGCCGCCGAGGTCGGCGTGCATGAGGCAACGATAAGCCGCATAGCGTCATCCAAGTACATAGATACAGATTTCGGCATCTACCCGATCAGAGCACTCTTCTCCAGCACAGTGAACTCCGATGACGGTCAGGGATATTCCAGAAACGCCGTGAAGGAGATGATACGGAATATCATCGCGGAGAATACAGGCGGAAAGCCCCTCTCAGACCAGAAGATCAGCGACATACTCGCCGAGCGCGGCATAAAGACGGCAAGGCGCACCGTGAGCAAGTACCGCCACGAGCTCGATATAGACTCATCGTTCGGCAGGACGAAGTAAAAGCATCCGCCGTCACTCAGAACACATCTCCGCTTCCGCAAAACTATACATTCATTATCCGGAATAATGGATTATAATGTAATCATCAACAAGGAAGGAGGAAGTCTATGAATCTTACATTCAGAGGTATCGGATTCACCCCGAAGGACGAGGACAGGGAGTTCCTCGACAAGAAGCTGAAGAAGCTCTCCTTCGCTGACGATTATCTTCATGACCTGGATATCGTGGCGACGAAGGAAAGCAAGGGCATCGGCTTCCATCTGGATGCCACTCTCCATTTCTCATGGAAGAAGGAGAAGGTGGTATCGCAGGATGCATATGAGCTGTATGAGGGAATAGAGCTTCTCGCGGACAAGATACAGGCTGCGGCAAAGAAGGAAAAAGAGAAAACGATGAAGATATAAGGTCTGATGACCTGGGGAGGCCGGCCGCGGCCTCCTTTTTTCACGCTCTGCCATCCCTCTCCTTTCCATACACATAGATATTTCTCTGCGCTATAATCACAGCATGAGAGAATTCACCGTACTCGATCTTCTCGATCTCGATCTCAGGGAACACAACCATCTGCAGCTCATCTGTTTCGCAGGACGCTCAGGACTTTCAAGAACGATAAAGAATGCGAAGATATCGCGTCCGGGACTTGCTCTGACAGGCTATTTCAGCGACTACTCGGGAGACAGCATCCAGCTGATAGGCAGAAGCGAGCAGTCATACATAAAACTTCTCGAGGAACGCAACGAGTATGAGAATATAGAGAAGCTCTTCTCCTACGGCAGCCCGTGCTTCATCTTCATAGGCGGATACAGACCGTCGGAGCACTTCGTGGAGCTTGCGGAGAAGAACGCCACGGCAATACTCACCACTCCCCTCGAATCCTCATCATTCTCACGCCGCCTCTACGCGATGCTGGATGAGGTATTCGCAGAGACAATGACGATACACGGAGTTCTCGTCGAGGTCTACGGCATAGGAGTGCTCATCACAGGCGACAGTGGCGTCGGCAAGAGCGAGACGGCCCTTGAGCTCATAGAACGCGGACACAGACTGATAAGCGATGACACGGTGAAGCTGAAGAATATCTCCGATGCATTCCTTATAGGATCGGGAGAGAATCCAATGCTGGCGCACCACATGGAGATAAGAGGACTGGGGATAATAAACCTGCCTACCCTCTTCGGCGTCGGAGCGATCAGGGAGAAGAAGAAGATAGAGCTCTCCGTCTATCTGCAGACGTGGGAGAAAGGAAAGCAGTATGACAGGATCGGGGATACGCTTACAGACACCTTCCTCGGAATCTCTATACCGAAGATAGTATTCCCAGTGCGTCCCGGAAGGAACATCCCCATTCTGATAGAGACCGCCGCGAGAAACGAGAGGCTCAAGAAGCTGGGATACTACTCCTCGAAGGAATTTGACCAGAACGTGCTGAAATGGCTGGAAAGCGAGGCCGCGAGGAAGATGTACTTCAACAGCGACGACATAGGCTACGACGGGGAGGACGGAATTGATCAGTAAGGAACTCGAAGTGACCAACAGAGCAGGAATACACGCCCGCCCCGCATCGGAGATAGCGATGACCGCCTCCACATTCTCCTCCGACATCTTCTTCGAGAAGGATACGATGAAGGTCAACGCAAAATCGATCATGGGAGTGATAACCCTGGGAGCGACATACAGAACAAAACTCCTCTGCATATGCTCCGGCCCCGATGAGAAGGAAGCGATGGCTGCGATGGAGAAGCTCTTTGAGAGGAGATTCGAGAGTTGAGAGCACTTACGGAGAGACAGAAGGAGATACTTTCATTCGTCTCGGCGTACATCTCGGACAACGGACGCGCACCGACGCAGAGAGAGGTAGGAACTGCGTTCGGATTCTCACATACCGCCGCGCGCGATGCGCTTGCCTCCCTTGAGAGGAAAGGATTCATAGAGCTTGAGAGAAACAGGCAGAGAGCGATAGCGCTTTCTGCGGCAAGAAGGGAGGAGATGGAGAACATTCCCGTTCCGTTCTATTCCTCCGAACCCTCCGCGGAGATGCTCTCTGATAATCCTCCGGAAGAGAGGATATTCGTGCAGAAATCCATCCGCTCCGCCTCCCTTTTCGCCTTCCGCGTCACATCCGAGTCGATGAGGAACGCGGGCATACTTCCGGGCGACACGGCAGTGATGAGGCCGTGCACATCACCCCTCCCGGATGATATAATCCTCGCATCATACGGGGATGACGGAGAGGAAATGGAACTCAGGCGGTACAGACCACTAAACAACGGCTACGCTGAACTCTGGCCGGAGAATGACAGCATGGGGATCATCAAGGTTCCTCTGAGCGATCTCTCCGTCCATGCCGTGCTGACAGCACTCAGGCGCGACTACAGGAGGCGGGGATGACTTATCTGCTCTTCGGGCCGGAGGACGGGCTGAAGGCCGACTGGATTGCGGATGAGAAGAAAAGAGTTCTCTCTGCCCATCCGGATGCCGAGATACACCAGCTCTTCGTCGGCGATGACCGCGGAGAGGATCTCGAGGCCGTGCTGATGCAGCCTTCCCTCTTCTCATCATTCCGCTTCGTGATCGTGAAGCAGTATGAGAACAGGACAGCTAAGGATGGCTTCGAGAAAGCTGTCGTGAACTTCATAGAATCCGGCGGAGACGATGCGGAGCTCATAGTCATCTCATCGGAGAAATCAAAGTCGAAGGTAAGCCAGAAGATACAGAAAGCCCCTGAATCAAAGGTCAGGATAATCTTCTTCTGGGAGCTCTTTGACAGCCAGAAGAGGACATGGATAAGAAACGCGTTCCAGAAGGAAGGATTCTCCATCACCGCGGATGCGGTAAGCGAGCTTCTCTACAGCGTCGATAACAACACCGCCGAGATGAGGAACCTCGTATCAGCCATCTCGCTGTACTTCAACGCCTCAGGAAGAGGCGGCGGAGAGATCACTTCTGACGATATAAGAAAGTATTCTGTGCAGACGCGCGGAGAGGACGGCAGCACGCTCTTCCAGGCCATCGCCGAATCCGATCTCGACCACGCCGAGGCTATAATCGCATCAATACTCTCCACTGACTCCGCAGCTCCAGTAAGGGCGTTCTCGACAGTCGTGTCAAAATTCAGGATGCTCGAGAGCTTTGAGAGCCTGAAAGCAGAGGGTTATCATGACGAACGCGCTTTCAGCGAAGCCGACTGCCTCTCCCCCTATCCTTCCTTCTTCCCGACGAAGGGAATAAGGAAAACGGAGTGGCCGCTTTATAGAAAAGCCGCCGAGGCCTATCCACTGGAGGACACGAGAAGGATAATCTCATACCTCGGGAAGATGGACAGCGAGATGAAAAATGCACCTTCCGAGTGGCAGCTTACGATCTTCTCCACCGTTGTAGCAGCGATAATACACTTCAAGGGCCGAGTGACGGGAATAGAAATTGACTCCTCCCCGCTCGGGAGCGGCATCCAGCTCAGAAATTGAGTTTGTGCAGAACCCTCTCTGCAACAGGTTTAGGTATCGAGGCTCCCTTAGCAAGCTCCTCTGCAGAAAGCGGGAGTATGGCCTCAACGGAACCGTATTTCTGCATGATGCGCTTAGACCTCTCCGGCCCTATGCCCTCGATCGACTCAAGGAGAGAGAACGACGCCTCGCGGCTTCTCATCCTCTGGTTGAAAGATGTCGCGAAACGGTGGCATTCGTCGCGCACTGCGATGAGGACGCGGAGCCCGGGATTGCTGTGCTCAAGCAGAAGCGGCTCTCTGTCACCGGGGAATACTATCTCCTCGTGTTCCTTGGCCAGCCCGACGACAGGGAAATCAAGTCCGAGCGCGGAAAGGCTGTCCAGCGCGGCGCTGACCTGCCCCTTGCCGCCGTCGACCATAAGGAGATCTGGCATCTCCGCGCCCTCGTTGAGAAGCCTCTGATAACGCCTTCCCACAGCTTCCCTCATCGACTGGAAGTCATCGATCTTCCCATCAAGCGTTTTCATTGAGAAATGGCGGTACTCCTTATTGGAAGGGTTGCCGTCACGGAATACGATCAGGGAAGCGACGGTGTACTTGCCTGAAAGCTGGGCAATATCGAATCCCTCGATATGACGCGGAAGCGCAGGAAGCCCCAGCTCCTTCTGCAGAACCTCAAGAGAAGGTGTGTTGTCCACATCCCGGAGACGTTTCTCCACATCCCTCGATGCGTTCTCCGCAGCCATGCGGAGTATCCTGTAATGCTTTCCGTCCTTGGGAACTGTGATATAGACAGGCGCTTTCAGCTCATCGTTGAAATAGCGGGACAGAAGCCCGGTGTCTATATCGCAGGAGACGAAGATCTCCGCGGGAAGAGTATCGCCGTCGCTGTAATACTGGACGAGGAACGAGAAGAGCGTCTCTGTCTCGTCTCCGAGGCACTCTGCCCTGTAGAGCGCTTTGCCTATAAGACGGCCTGAGCGGAACTGCATTATCGAGATCGTGCAGAGATAGCTGCGCATCTCTATTGCGACGTAATCGCGGCTGTCGGAGGAGAAATCCTGCACCATCTGGTTCTTCTGCATCACAGTAAGGGCCTTCATCTGGTCGCGTTTTCTCGCCGCAGTCTCGAAATCGAGTTCCTTTGCGGCCTTCTGCATCTCGCGCTCGACCTGCTTTATCATCGATGAGTCATCACCCTCAAGGAAGTCCTCTATCTCCCTGATGTAGCGTCCGTAGTCCTTCTCAGAGATCGCTCCGACGCACGGCCCCGAGCATTTGTGGATATGGTAATAAAGGCATGGCGCGCTGCGCTTTTTCAGCACTCCGGAGCAGTGCCGCAGCGGGTAGTTGTCCTCCACCATCTGCAGATATGTCTCAAGGCGCATGCCGTCAGGATAGGGCCCGTAGTATCTGGAACCGTCCTTCACCACCCTCCTCGTCTTGAAAACTCTTGGGAAAGGCTCCTTCGTAATTCTTATCACAGGATAGCTCTTTCCGTCCTTGAGCAGGATGTTGTAGTGGGGATTGTATTTCTTTATCAGGTTGTTCTCGAGGATCAGCGCCTCGTACTCATTGCCTGTTATGACATAGTCTATCGCCGCTATTTTCTCCACGAGCGCCGCAGTTTTTGCATTGCGGTTCGGAAGGAAATATGATGTGACGCGCCGCTTGAGGTTCTTCGCCTTGCCGACGTAGATGACTGTGCCTTCACTGTTCTTCATCAGATAGCATCCGGGATTCTCCGGCATCTCCCTCGCCATCTGCCTTGCGCTTTCGGACATAGCAAGAGGATAGCTTCACCAAACATCTTTGGCAACTTATACTCACGGTATGCCGGCAGCAGAAGAGATAATCAGGACATTTTCAGAGGAAGAGAGGGAGAGAATCCAGGCACTCTTCTCCCGCTACCACTTCACAGAGAGCCAGAAACTTGAGATAGCGAAGAACGAAGCCGATCTGAGGCAGTGGAAGGAGCCATCGTTCCTTCTCTCCGCAGGTTATGAGGCGATAGACAGCAGGAAGGACGGTAGGAAGGGAGATGCTTTCGTAAAGGAAATGCGCACCCATATGGACGATCTGAGGAAGGGAGAGACAGACTACTCATCATTCTTCCCCTCAATACACCCGAGGCCGAAGTACAGGACGGTCGCTTCCGATGATCCTGCAGTGCTGGGAAGATGTCCCTGCCCTGTCGACGGGGAGAAAACGAGATGCTGCAAGCTGACCACGCTCGATGCCGTCTCGCAGTGCGCATTCTCATGCTCATACTGCTCCGTGCAGGCGTTCTACTCGGAGAACGAGATACATGCGGTAAGGAATCTTGAGGAGAAACTCCTAGCTCTTAATCCCGGTCCGGATGTCTGGCACATAGGCACGGGGCAGGCTTCGGACTCCCTTCTGCTTGGAGACGACTATGGAACGCTCAGCGCGCTGCGCTCCTTTGCGGAAAAACATCCTGAGATAGTGATAGAACTCAAGAGCAAGAGCTCAAGGAATGTCTTTGCGGAGAAGTATCCCCGCAACATGGTATTCACATGGTCTCTCAACGCACCGACCATCGTCGAGAAGGAGGAGCATCTCACAGCCTCGCTTGAGAAAAGGATCGGGAACGCCGAACGTGCAAGGGACAGCGGCTGCCTCGTAGGTTTCCACATACACCCTATGGTCTACTTCAGAGGATGGGACGAGGAGTATCCGCGCATCGCGCAGATGATCACAGAGCGTTTCTCCCCCGATGAGGTCTGCATGATAAGCATAGGCACGCTGACATTCACGAAATCGGTGCTGAGGACGCTCAGGGAACGCGGAGAGGAGAGCAAAGTGCTGGAGATGGAGCTCACTCCTGCCGCCGGGAAGTTCTCATACCCTCTGGACGTGAAAAGAAAGATGTTCAGCACGGTGTACAGAGCTTTCCCTGAAGAGTTCAGGAAAAATGTGTTCTTCTACCTCTGCATGGAGGACCCATCGCTCTGGCTGCCCGTTCTCGGCAGGGAATACAGCTCTGACAGGGAGTTTGAGGCGGATATGAAGAGGCACTATCTCGGGAAAATATGGGGAGAGTCCTATCCTTTATGAGCGGAGAGCGCTCCGCTGCTGTATAATTCTGGTCATGATCTGCGATACGACGAAGGTGAAACTGCACTACGAGGTCTCAGGAAGCGGACTGCCGCTTGTGATGCTCCATGGAAACGGCGAGGATATCTCGATATTCGAAAAGGCTCTTCCGGTTCTGGAGAAGCACTTCACAGTCTACCGCGTCGACTCAAGGGGACATGGAGAAAGCTCTCCTGTGCGAATGCTCCACTATGAGGAGATGGCAGATGACATCTACGGATTCATAACGCTGCTGCAGCTGGATAGGCCTGTCGTCTACGGATTTTCAGACGGAGGCATCATGGCGCTGCTCCTCGCAGCGGAGCATCCGGATTCTGTCAGGGCGATTGCCGCAAGCGGCGCCAACACCAGCCCGAAGGGTCTGAAATGGCTCTACCGCTTCGGTTACTCAAAGCTCTGGGTATTCACTCACGACATTAAGGCCCGCCTGATGATAACAGAGCCGCACATCGGGAAAGATGATCTCGGAAAAATAAAGGTTCCCGCCCTGATAACAGCCGGAGAGAAGGACTGCATAAAGCTCAGCGACACACGCTTCATCGCATCCTCAATCCCAAATTCAAGGCTCCTGATACTCAGCGGCGAGAACCACTCATCCTACGTCGTAAACTCTGAGAAAATCGCAGAGATACTTGCAGAGAACTTCACAGGAGAGAATTCGCTTATCTGAGCTTCTCCTCAAAGATCTCACGCTCCCTCCTCTCCAGAGGGCACTCATTTCCTTTCAGCATCTCGCGGAGAGCATTAACCTCACGGGCTGAGAACGACCTTCCGCCAAGTTTGTGATTCTCGAACGCCTCAGTGGCGATCGGGCAGACGCGGCGGACTATCTCCAGCATGACCTTAGCATACTCCCTTATCTCATACTGTGCGTGAGCATCGAGGCGGAGCGCGAGGAAGTGGAAGAGGTTGTGCAGGTCAATCTCCCAGTAGAACTCGGTATAGAGCGACAGAGGCAGGTCTATTCTCGCGATCTCACGCGCGATTCCCATATCCAGAAGGCGGTGATAATTCTCAAAAGCCCTTTCCCCGTCCTCCTTCATCACGGCTATCACTGCCTCGGCCATCTCAGGCGGAACAGGCTCGCTCTTCCTTCCCTGCTTGTTGTCCTCGCTCTGCATCGCGATGTCTTTGGCTGCGGGGATGTAAACCTCATCCTTCATCACCGAGTAGCGTCCGGATATCTCATTCATCCTCGCCGTGCGGTGCCTCGTCCACTGCCTTGCGACGAAGATCGGCATTTTGACATGGAATGTGAATACAACCTGCTCGAAAGGCGATGTATGATCATTCCTCATCAGGTAGTTGATGAGTCCCTTATCCTGCCTGTAGGTCTTGGTTCCCTCTCCGTAGCTCACACGCGCGGCCTGCACGATTCTCTGATCGGAGCCGAGGTAATCGACAAGACGGATGAAGCCATGGTCAAGAACGGGGTATTCCCTGTCGAGTATCTCCTCTGCCTCGGGTACTGTACAATGCATATCTCCTCCTAAATATATCCCATCCGGGAAAGCGCCATCGCGGCTCCCGCGACAGCTGCTGTCTCTGTCCTGAGTATGCGGCGGCCAAGCAGCATGGGGGTGTAGCCGCTCTCTATGAAGAGGCTGCGCTCCCTTCCTGACCAGCCTCTCTCCGGACCGATCGCAAGAACGCAGCTTTTTCCGCCAAGCTCCGCACCTGAAAGAGGCGAAGCTCCCACGGCGTTGTCGAGAAGTATTCTGGCCTCTCCTTCCGCCGCGGCTATCGCCTCCTCCGCACTGGATACGATGGCAGCATCGCTCACACCTGTGAACCCCGACTGCATGGCGCCGTCGAGGAGTATCTTCCTGTACTCCCCGTCCCTGTAGAGAGAGGCCTCAAGATAGCTCTTCTCCCCAAGGTCTGAAACGGGCAGGATCAATCTCCGCACGCCCAGCGAGACAGCCTCGCGGAGGATGCGTCTCATGCAGATGGGGCGCACCTGCGCGACGATCAGGGTCAGCGGATAGAGCTCCGAACCGTCGCTGAGAGGCGCGAACGAGACTCTCATTCCTTCCTCGCAGGAGGAGAGTATCGTGCACTCACCTGCCGCGCCGTTTATGATTCCCGCCCTGAACTTATCGCCCTCCGCAAGGTGCAGCACCTTCCTTATATGGCGGCATCTCTCGTCGGACGAGGGGAGAAAATCCTCTCCCTCATCAAAAAGGACTATGTTCATCTGTCGCGTCCGAAGAGATGCGAGAAGTACTTGATTCCCTCAAACGACGGTGCAGCAATGTCCTCCTGCCTCATCTTCCATGACCAGTTCGATGTTCCGCATGTGGCGGGAACGTTCATTCTCGCCTCAGCGCCCAGCCCGAGTATGTCCTGCATCGGAAAGACCGCATACATTGCATTAGATGCCATCAGGGCTCTGATCATTTTCCACACAACCTCATCATTACTGCACTCAAAGTAGCGTCTGACATAGTCTTTAAGGCCTTCATCGAGTTCATCGAACCAGCCGCGGGTGGTATTGTTGTCATGCGTTCCTGTATAGGCGACAGACATCCTGCCGATGTTGTGCGGAAGGTATGCGTTATCCGTCTGCCACTCATCGCCGTCGAATGCGAATGCGAACTGCAGTATCTTCATGCCCGGGAACCCGTTGTCATCCCGGAGCTTCTCAACCTCGGGGGTTATGACGCCGAGATCCTCGGCTATTATGGGAAGATCATCGCCGAGCTCCCTGCGGAGAGCATCAAAGAGCTCCTGCCCGGGGCTCTTAACCCACTTGCCGTTTATCGCGGTATTCTCCCCTCTCGGCACCTCCCAGCACGCCTCGAAGCCGCGGAAATGATCTACGCGCACGATATCGAAGAGGCGGAGATTCTCCCGGAAGCGGTTTATCCACCATCTGAAGCCGGTCCTCTGATGCTCCGGCCATCTGTAGAGAGGATTGCCCCAGAGCTGCCCGTCGGCGGAGAACGCATCCGGCGGAACACCGGACGATGCCTCCTGCTGGCCGTCCTCGTCTATCTTCAGCAGTCTGCGCTCCGACCAGGCATCGGAGGAATCACCGGCAACGAAGATGGGTATGTCTCCGACAAGCAGCACACAATGGCTGTTCGCGTATGATTTAAGCTCAAGGAACTGATGGCGGAAGAAATACTGCAGGACGCAGTAGATGTCGATCTCCCTGGCAAGGAGCTCACGCTTCTCGGCCATGGCCTTCTCATCCCTGTTGCGGAGACCTGCGGGCCATGCGAGGAACCAGCGCGAGTCATTGTACTCATCGGCAAGCGCCTGGAAGAGAGCGTAATCCTCAAGCCACCAGCCGTTATCACGGCGGAATGCCTCGTAATCCCTGAGAGCCTTTCCCTTTGACGAGAGGAAATTCTCCGCAGCCTTCCGGAGCATCGGCATCTTGAGCTCTCTGGCCGCTCCGTAGTCCACCCTCTCCGAAGGCATAGCCTTGTTCATCACATCCTCTATATCAAGATAGCCGTCGAGATAGAGAAGCCGCGGCGAGATCATGAGCTCATTGCCTGCGAAGGCCGACCTTGCGGCGTACGGACTGTCGCCGTACCCTGTCGGTCCGACGGGAAGCATCTGCCAGAGCGAGACGGAAGATGACGAGAGGGAATCAACGAATTTGTATGCGTTCTCCCCCAGATCTCCGATACCGTAATCGGACGGAAGCGATGTTATGTGAAGCAGTACTCCTGCTCTTCTCCTTTTATCTGCCATGCCATGAGTATAACCGCTAGACACTCATAGTTAAAGCAGGTTCATCTCCCTCTGCGCGCAGCAGAAAGATAATACACACCTCGGCTTTCCATGGTATAATTCTGCCATGAATAGCACTGAGAACGCAGTCTTTAGTATCGGTGACCCTGTGGTGTATCCGCTCCAGGGCGTCGGATGCATTATGGGCCGCGAGACGCGGAGGGAAAAGGAGTACTACCGTGTGCAGATCACGGCCTCCGATATGGATGTGCTATTGCCTGTCGACAACGCCTCAGCGCTTGGTCTGAGGCATCTGGCATCCGCCACAGAGGCGAGGAAGGCTATCTCCTCTCTATCCGAGAAGTGGGAGAGCCGCGCGATGGACTGGAAGCAGAGACTTGTGGCGAATCAGGAGCTGATGAAGGACGGTTCGCTCCTTGCCGTTGCAAAGGTCGTCAGCTCGCTTTACCGGCGCTCTAAGGTCAAGGAGCTTCCGATACAGGAACGCAAGCTCTACGACAATGCGCTCGCCATCCTTGTCGACGAGTCCTCCTCTGTGCTAGGAATAGGCACGGAGGAGATGAAGAAGAAAATCTTCGCAAAACTCGAGAAATGAGCATACCACCATTTGCAGCGGTGATAACCGCCGCCGGAACATCGTCAAGGTTCTCCGCAAAAGGCACGGAGGGGGTCAAGAAGGAGTATCTTTCCATCGACGGACACACAGTCCTTTACAGGGCAGCATCCCCGTTCTTCGAGGTTCCCGGCCTCTCTGCCATGATCGTGACATGTCCCATCGGCGCGGAGGACGAGACTGTTGTTGCGCTCGAGGATCTTGCCGACATCGCCGCGATTCCCTTCATGATAATCCCCGGCGGAATGACGCGGAAGGAGTCTGTGAAAGCGGCGCTGGATGAACTTAAGAAACTCGTAGTTCCATTTGACTATATCGCTGTCCATGACGGGGCAAGACCATATGTGACACCCGCACTCATCATCAGCACGCTCGCCGCAGCAACCATCACAGGAGGTGCAGTTCCTGCGCTGCGTGTAACGGATGCGGTAAAGAGACTCGGACGCGACGGAATGATCGCAGAGAATACGGACAGATCATCACTGGTGACAGTACAGACACCGCAGATATTCAGAAAGGAAGAGCTTTTCGATGCATATGACCGCTTCCCCGGCATGAATGCCGACGATGATGCGGCTGTATTCACATCTGCAGGCTATCATTGTACGGTATCGAGAGGAAGCGCTGAAAACAGGAAGATCACATACATCACAGACATACCTGATGCAGAGAGACAGATCGAAGAATACATAAAGGCAAGGGAAGAAGGCAGGAAAAGCGCCGCCGCATCCCGCCGCATGAGGGAACTGCTGAGGCAGGGAGACAAATACGATGAGAGCGGGAATAGGGAGTGATCTGCACAGGCTGGTTCCGGGCCGCAGGCTTATGATAGGCGGCATTGAGATCCCCAGCAGCAGAGGGGAAGATGCCCACTCCGACGGGGATGTGCTTCTGCACGCGATAACCGACGCCGTTCTCGGCGCTTCAGCCGATGGTGACATAGGAGCGATGTTCCCCGATACTCTTCCGGAAACTGAGGGGATGTCCAGCCTGACAATGCTCTCCCTCGCCATAGAGCGCACAGGAAGCAGGATAGTGAACATAGACAGCACTGTCACTCTGGAAAAACCTAAGCTGAGGCCGTACATTCCCGAGATACGCCGCAGCATTGCAGAATGTGCGGGAATTCCAATTTCAGCCGTCTCTGTCAAGGCAAAGACCGCCGAGGGGCTCGGGGAGATAGGCAGAGGCGAAGCCGTAAGCGCAGAGGCTGTGGTCCTCATAGAAGAGCAATAGAGGACTCTTCCGAGTCCTCTACCGCAAAATTGCAGAAAACCTTATTTGGAGATCAGCATAGTCTTTGGATCGAGGTTGACCTTCATCGGCTTCGGCACATTGGCGTGGTGAGCTCTGACGACAGTCATGATTACCTTGTCTATCTTATCGTCATAGCGGAGAGCCACAAGCACATCAATGAGATCGTAGTACTTAACGAGAGTGTTGGGAACGCCATATTCGTCATATACGACATCGGGGCGGACCGGAGATACGGAGAACCACACCTCAATGTTCATCTTCTTGGCGAATTCCTTGATCTTCGCTATGTCCTCCTCATCGGCCATCGTCAGCTTGTAGCCGTCAAAGAGGATGCAGTCAGCCTTGAAAGATCCCTGATTGATAAGCGATTCAAGCGATGAGAGAACCTTCTCCACCGGCACCTGCTCCTGAGAGAAGTTCATCACCACGCGGTTTGCAAGGATAGAGTTATATACCATAGCCGCATCATCGAGCGACTGCAGCTCGGAAATCTCCCTGAACACCTCCTTATACCAGTTTATGACGTGCTCCACATTGCCTGAGAAGGAAACATGTATCACGCTCTCGCCCTTGAATAGCTTGTCGGTAGCAAGATGGACAAGACACGCTGTCTTTCCGATTCCATGTCTTGAAACGATAACACCGAGGTTTCCGCGTCCAAGTCCGCCGTTTATGGCATCCTCGAAGACGCGGAGCGGGCTTACGCTGTTGAGTTCCTTGATATCCATAATCTGCACCTCCGTTCTGTTAACAGAATTATATCATGCGGATTGCGGAAGCACACGAATATTTTGAATGATTCTGAACATCCTGACATCTCTTTGCACATAAGCAAGTAAGAAATGAGAAAAAGAAAAATCCCCGGGAAATTCCCGGGGACGCTCCGGAGAGGAGAAGATCACTTGGATGCTTCCTTCTTCTTCTCCTGATATGCCTTCTTGAGCTCGTCGGAAACCGACTGCGGAACACGTCCGTACTTCTCGACTTCCATTGTGAACTCCGCCTTGCCCTGCGTGAGAGAGCGGAGAACAGTTGAATAGCCGAACATCTCGGAGAGCGGAACCTCGGCGATGACCTGGCACTGGTTGTTGTCCTCGGTGGAGGATACGATCATGCCTCTTCTCTGGTTGATCGAGCCGAAGATATTGCCCTGGAACTCAGACGGTCCGTTGACCTCAACCTTCATGATAGGCTCGAGGATGACCGGCTTCGCCTTCTCAAACGCCTCCCTGAATGCTCCGATTGCGGCAGTCTGGAACGCCATATCGGAGGAGTCGACGGGGTGCCACTGTCCATCGTTCACAACAACGCGCACGCCGATGACGGGGAATCCTACCTGAGTGCCCTTCTTCATGGCAGACTGGAAGCCCTTGTCGCATGACGGGATATACTCTGTGGGAATAGCGCCGCCCTTGACCTCGTTGACGAACTCATAGTCCTTTGCCGGCTCATCGGGATCGGTCTGCACGATCGGCTCGATATAGCCTGCAACACGGGCATACTGGCCTGAACCGCCGGTCTGCTTCTTGTGGGTGTAGTTGAACTCCGCCCTCTGGCTGATAGCCTCTCTGTAAGCTACCTCCGGCTTGCCGACCTCGACCTCAGCATGGTACTCCCTCTTCATTCTCTCGATATAGACATCGAGGTGAAGCTCGCCCATTCCCCTGATGATCGTCTGGTTGGACTCAGGATCGACATATGTCTGGAATGTCGGGTCCTCCTTCGTGAAGCGGTTGAGAGCCTTCGCCATGTTGTCCGCAGCCTTCTTGTCAACCGGCTTGATAGCCAGAGAGATAACCGGGTTGGGGACGAACATGCTCGTCATCGAGTAGTTGAGCGAAGGATCGCAGAACGTATCGCCAGATGCGCAGTCGATGCCGAAGAGCGCCGCGATCTCGCCGCATCCAGCCTCAGAGATATCCTCCATCGTGGAGGCGTGCATCTTTACAAGCCTACCGACGTTGAACTTCTTCTTTGTCCTCGTGTTGAGGAGAGTGTCGCCCTTCTTGATCTTGCCCTGATAGATTCTGATGTATGTAAGCTGTCCGAACTGTCCGTCCTCAAGCTTGAACGCGAGAATGACAGGCTTCTTGTCTTCGGAGGACTCGAGCACGACTTCCTTCTCGTCGTTATCGAGATCGAGAGCCTTGTTCTCTACCTCTGTAGGATTCGGCAGGTAATCGATGACGCCGTCAAGAAGCGGCTGGATACCCTTGTTCTTGTAAGCAGAACCCATGAACACCGGGCAGAGCTGGAGACCGATGGTTCCCTTTCTGACTGCAGCCTTGATGAGCTCCGGAGTTACTGAATCCTCGAGGATAGCCTCCATCAGCTCGTCGGAGAACATGGATGCGGCATCGAGAAGCTCCTCCCTCTTCGCCTTGGCCTCAGCCATGAGCTCCTCAGGGATCTCCTCTACTCTCTCCTGCAGTCCGTCAGCGCCGGCATCAAAGTAGTATGCCTTCATCTCGACGAGATCGACGACGCCCTGAAGTCTGTCCTCAAGTCCGATGGGGATCTGCATGAGAACGGCGTTGAGGCCGAGCTTCTCAATAAGCTGGTCCTTGACCTTATAGGGATTGGCTCCTGTTCTGTCGCACTTGTTAACGAACGCGATGCGGGGAACATGGTATCTCTTCATCTGGCGGTCGACCGTGATGGACTGTGACTGAACGCCGCCGACTGAGCAGAGAACGAGGATGGCTCCGTCAAGAACGCGGAGCGAGCGCTCTACCTCGATTGTGAAGTCAACGTGTCCCGGAGTATCGATGATGTTCACCTCGTGGCCCTTCCACTCTACGTTGGTAGCGGCGGATGCGATGGTGATTCCTCTCTCCCTCTCCAGCTCCATGGAATCCATGGTTGCTCCGACTCCGTCCTTTCCGCGGACCTCGTGAATCGCGTGGATCTTGTTGCAGAAATAGAGAATACGCTCTGAAAGAGTAGTCTTACCTGAGTCGATGTGAGCACTGATTCCGATGTTTCTCATGCCCAGTAAGTCATGTGCCATATACATTAACCTCTCAAAAAATATTTCAGCTAAGCGGCGACCACAGGCCACCAGATTGGCATAATATTGATTTTCATGGCTTTGTGCAATATCCAGATGGTAAAATATCCGTTAAGCATTCCTTTATGATGCAAGGAAAAGGAGAAAGGCCGCCATGAGAGGCCCGGCAGGTGCGGAAAAGAGGGACAAACGGCGCGGATGATGCTAACATCAGGCTATGGCTACCGTATTTGAAATGATAATAAACGGGGAAATCCCCTCTGTGCGTCTCTACGAGGATGATGAGTGCATCGTCATACTCGATATCAACCCGGTTCAGAAAGGACATGCTCTCGTCATATCGAGAAAGTGCTATCCCACATTCACGGATGTACCGATGGAAACTCTCTCTCATATGATGGAAATTGCAAGAAAGGTGGATGCAAAGCAGAGGGAGGTCCTCCACGCAGAGGGCACGAACATAATGATAAACAACAGTCCCGCCTCCGGACAGGAGGTTCCGCATCTCCACATCCATGTGATCCCGCGCTTTGCAGGAGACGGAAAGACGCCTGTGCTGAGCAAAGGCAGATATGAGGACGGAGAGGCCGAGAAATACGGAGAGAAGCTGCATCTATGACACGCTTTCCCCGTCTGCTCTCACTGGCTGTGTCAGCGGTTCTGGCACTCTCCTCCTGCGCGACCTACACGGTTCAGGACGGCTATGATGCGATTGTCCTTCCCCCGCCCCCGTCCGGCAGGCCCGAGACGAGATACAGGATAATTCTGGAGGAGAACGAGAAGAAATCCGCAGAGGCGATAGAGAACGCGAAAAAGGAAGCTGAACACAGGGCTCTTTTGAGGCGTGATGCCGAGGTCAACGAGTATCCCGATGATCTTTCCCTCATCGATTTCCCGCATGTCTACACGCCGCTGAGGAGCAATGCGACAAAGAGCGATGGAATAGTCACCGCTCAGATTCTCTTCCTGCCGCTCGGATACGATGAGATAAGCCAGGAGGAGACGGAGAGGATACTCGCCTCCGTTTCAGACATATCACCGGACTTCGCTGTCCTCACCGGATCGCTGGAGAACCAGGTGACAGGGGCAAGAACAGCCGGCTGGGATGCGGTCACTCTCGAGGGCGGAACAATCCTCCACAGACCGCTGCTGAAAGAGGCGGAAGCCTCGTCTGCGGTATTCTTCATCACCCCGACAAGGGATATCGCGATAGCTCCCATTGGCTTTGACTCCTCAATTCCTTCCGCTGCGGAGGATGTCCCTGCGTGGCTTGAGGCCATAGAAAGTACGGGAAGCGAGAACGCAGAGATGGTAATGGCGGAAGCCGGAGCCATGAAGGATGATGAGAAACTCCTCGTCATCTCTTCTTCTGAGCCGGCGACAGCCGACTGGGAGGGAATAACACCATTCAGATACAGAAGCGAAAAGCACTTTGCCATCTCGAATGCGCTCTCGGATGCCTCGTGGCTGGATGTCTACAGAAGCACGCATTTCACGGCGGAGACAGACGGCGGCATAACGCGGAAAAACGGCGAGATATATGAGAGGATGGACTTCATCTATTCATATGACATGATTCCCCTCGATGCCATCAGCTTCCCGGTTGCCGGGCTTACCGACAGGACGGGAACATTCGCAGTACTTGCCACTGTGCTGATTCCATGATTATCTTCCGGAAAACAGGAGTATTATATGGCAGTTGAGATAACAAAAGCTAATTTTGAAGCGGAAGTGCTGAAATCGGACAAGCCGGTCCTTCTCGATTTCTGGGCCTCATGGTGCGGACCGTGCAAGATGCAGTCAAGGATACTGGAATCCTCGGCGGAAGCTCTCTCTGCAGCTAAGATCTGCAAGTGCAACGTCGATGACAACCCCGATCTCGCAGGAGAGTACGGCGTGCAGGCCATCCCCACCCTGCTTGTGTTCAGGAACGGAGAGATCGTCGACCGTGCCACTGGCGTAAGGGATGAAGCAGCGCTCAAGAGGATGCTCGGAATCTAAAAAGAAGAGCAAACATGAAAAACGCCCACAGTTCAGCGCTGCGGGCGTTTTCATTAAGTCATCCTTCTCTATTACCGGTTAAGTTCATGCGAAACAGCACAGTCCGATACCGAAATAGAACCATCAAAAGCCGATATTGATAATCCTGTCCCGAACTTTCCGTAAAATCTGCTGTTAAGCGCAACATCATCCACATAAAGCGTCGCAATAGTATCATCCACAATAAGTGTCAGATGATATTTCCTGCCGCTCTCAAACCGGAAGGGCCTTTCAAGTCCTATATTCATGCACTGGAACCATGGCTGATTAGGCGTCTCCTCAAAAACTATTCTGTTCTCCTGAAAAAGAAGCCTGAATGTATAGGATTCTCCCGTCTCCTCATTCTCATAGAAGTTTATGCCTGCGGATCGTGTACCCTCTGTGTACTCAATATCAGCATTAAAACGGAAAAGATCTGATGTATCACCATATAGAGACCTGGTTCTGCGTCCGCTTTCGGCACTGACAGAAACATTTCCCAGATTCTCATTATTTATGAATGCATCGAGAATTCCCTGAACTGGCAGACAGCCAAGTGTTCCATCTTCTCTCTGGACTATCCTGTGAGGCATGAATGTACCGCCCCATTCAAAGTTCTGCTTGTCATCACAGTTCTTCTTGGTCGGAACCCATCCAAAAATGACACGCTCCCCGTTAAGGAGAAATGTCCGGCCTGCATAGTAGGCTCTTCCGTCAAACGCATCATCATAAGGAGCCATCCACGGGCCATCAATGGAACGGCTCATACGGTACACCATTTTGCTCTTGTCACTGTATTCAGTAACAATATGGTACCACCAGTCTCCGATCCTGAATAAATCTGGCATCTCGTGCATTGTGTAGAGTTCAGGGGCCCAGAACTGACCGCCGAACTCCCACTCTTTCAGGTCCTTTGAGAAAAACTGGACAGTACAGCCGTTTATTCTTTTCTTTCCATTGATCTTTCTCGCTCCGAGAATAAGCCTGTAGCGCTGTCTGTCCTCCTCATAAATCACAAACGGATCACGCCAGTCATCTTTGTCATATCCAGGCTGAGGAGTGAATGTCAGGGCCTCTTCTGATTTTTCCCAATTAATCAGGTCTTTGCTGGTAGCATGCATGAGGACCTGAGACGCTTTTCCAAGTTTGGGGAACTCCCTGTTATATCCCGTGTAGAAAGCATGATAGAGATGGTTCTTGTCTTCAAAGACACTTCCCGCATATATAAACTGATCCTGATCTTCGTCACTGCCTCTTGGAATGGCCGTTCCTTTGTCCTCATAGTGGACAAAGTCCTTGGTTGTGGCGAGGCACCATCCAAAAGGTTCTCCGAATGGACCTGGATTTCTGTTGTCCCTCTGATGGAAAAGATAGAACTCATCGCCTTTTCCGAAAGGCATGCAGTCTCCGAACCAAAATCCCTCTGGCTGATAATAAAGTTTATGCATATAGACCTCCTTTTATGCTTTTCAGCCTTTTACCGATCCTGCTGCGATTCCCGATACCATATGCTTATTAGTAAAGAAATAGAGTATCAGGGTTGGAAGTATAGTCAGAATTATCATGGCGAATGTCGCGCCCCAGTCTGTAAGTCCCATCGTTCCCACGAAATCATTAAGCCCGAGGGTAACAGTCTTCATTCCAACGGATTTCGTCATCGTATAAGTCGTAATGAATTCATTCCAGCAGAATACTCCCTGCATCGTCGCTACCGTGAGAAATGTGTTCTGCGACATGGGAACGACTATTTTCCGGAATACCTGCATCGGCGTACAGCCATCTATTATCCCCGATTCAATCACATCATTCGGCAAAAACTTGTAGAATGAATAAAACAGCTGTATTGAGAATGCAAGCCCGAATGCCACCTGAGGAATTATGACAGCCGGATAAGTATCAAGAAGACCTATCTTTGAGAATATGTAGAAAAGAGGAATAAGCGATACCTGTATAGGAAGCATAAGTCCCAGATTGAAATATCCGCGGAGGAACCTGTTGCCCTTAAATTCAAGTTTACTCAGTCCGAATCCAGCCAGAGAGGACAGGAGCAGTATGAATATCACAGTAAATAACGTGATTATTATGCTGTTTCTGAAATATGTGAGAATCCTCCCCTGCTCTATTATCTTCTGATAATTCGCAAACGTTATCTCGGAAGGCAGCTCGTAAGGTTTCTGCTGCTGAAAATCCGCGGTGGTCTTAACACTGGACATGAAGACATAAAATACAGGATACACACACAGAATCAGAAGAAGGAAAGCCAGAATTATCCTTATAGCAGGGAATCCTCTGTTAAGTTTTCTTATTTTCATGTCAGTCCTCCTTGTCATCACGGATGACGATTTTCTGCAGAACAACACCGAGAAGAACACAGAGAATCACTATGGTGATGGCGACTGCGCTTCCATATCCGTATCTGAGGCTGTTGAAAGCCTGTTTGTACATATATGGAGTAAGCAGCTGAGAAGTATTGGCAGGCCCGCCCTTGGTAAGAAGATACGATACATCGAAAGATCTCATGGAACCATTGAGCACTATTATGAGATTTGAGATTATGACCGGCTTTATATACGGCAGCTTTATCCTTAAAATCTGCGTAAGAACCGAAGCTCCATCAATTCTTGCAGCTTCCTCAAGCTCCTGAGGAATCGAGATAAGAGCTGCATAGAATATAACCATATATAATCCGAAGTATTTATACCCTTCTGCAAATGCCGCAACCTCAAGCGACATATTAGGATTGGACAGCCATTCAAGGTAATACCAGTCTTCATTGATAAGACCAAGCAGTGAATTGATCATTCCCGGAGGTGTCACCGAGAAAAATTTTGTGAATATCTGGCAGATAGCAACTGTAGATATGACGACAGGTATATAATACAGCGTCTGCAGAATCGCTCTTCCTCTGCGTATGCGTGTCAGGAAAATCGCCACAAGAAGACCGCCAAGCACCTGCCATATAAGCTCATACACAGTATATAGGAAAGTATTTCCTACGATTTCCCAGTAGTTGCTGTCCTCGAAGAAAAGCTGCCGGTAATTCTCCAGTCCTGCGAACGATCCGTCAGTCATACCGTTCCAGTTAAGAAAACTCACACAGAAGACCCAGATGATCGAAACAATGACAATGAGTGTGAATGTTATGAATGCAGGCAGAATGAACATCATTATGACCGATGGTTTATTCAATGTCCTAGTCATTGTGCCTCCTTTTTGCATGCTGCCGCAGCGGAACCGCTGCGGCAGTCCTCTTCAATTATTAAAACGGGTTCATCTTCCGTTGTTTGTATCTATCGTCCTGTCCATCTGGGAAATGAAATCCTCTTCAGAAAGCATTCCAAGAGCAAGCTCCTGCTCCGCATCTGCAAGTGATGTCATCGTCGCGGCATCAAGTTTGTCATCCCAGCTGACCCAGCTCTGCTGAGCGTTCTCAAAGAGAGGATAGACATCATAGAAGAGCTGATCCATTCCCTCCGGAATCGGGTCATTGTAAGGTGAATAGACACCTGCATTGAAGCATGCCTCGCTGAAATGCTCCGCAGCATATTCAAGGAGCTGCCTCATCGTCTCGTCATAGGTTTTCGCGTTGAACGCAATACCGACACCGGCGTGAATTGGTATGTCAGTACTCATGTTATCCATGCCCTGCATTGAAGGAACAGGGAATACTCCGAGCTTGCCTTCATCATACATAGCCTTCGCATTGGGAATAAGACCTGAACCGCCATAGAAGATAGCACCAGTTCCGCCAAAGAAGATATTCACTGCATCTGTATAATCTGAACTTGTGAATCCTCTCTGGAAATAACCGCTTGTTCCAAGCGTCTTCACCAGGTCGACTCCTGCCTGAGCTGCCGTATTGCTGGAAAAATCATCAGTTCCGGCAATCCAGTTCATAATGAAATCATCATGCGTGACCCTCCATGGGATAAAGGAGAGATAGCGCGTAAGCTGCCAGTTGTCCTTTCCTCCGACAACGACGGGTACTTCCCCATTATCAAGAAGAATCTGACAAACGTTGAGGAACTCCTCCCATGTCGTAGGCGGCTCAAGTCCGTACTTATCGAATATATCCGTGCGATAGAAGAAGAACTCACTGTAAAGAGCCTGCGGATGAAGATACATGATGCCGTCATTCGCATCCGTGAGGAAATCCACAACAGCTTTGTTCATCTTGTCAAACACGCCGATATCCTCAAGTTCAGCCTGGATATTCAGCAGAGCTCCGCTTGCTTTTGCCGCGTCTGAGTATGGTCCATTGAAACAGCCGTAAATGTCAGGCAGCTGACCGCTTGAAATATAAAGCTGCAGTTTGTTCATGTAGTCTGCCTTATTCGCTATAAGCTCATACTCGAACTCAATACCGGTCTCCTCAGAGAATCCGTCGAATATATACGACCATATCCTGTATGTCTCATCATTTGACCCTGCTGAATTCAGCAGAACGGTGATGGTATCGCGTTCTCCTGTCTCCCCTGATCCTCCGGCCCAGACCATTACGACTGAGATCAGAAGCACCGCAAGAACTGTTGTTAAACGTTTAACACACATGTTTTCCTCCTTTTTATCTTATGCAGCGCAAACTGCTTTATTCATACTTTCAGCACGATTCCCTGATTATCAATTCCGCCTGTAATACTTCATTAACTATATCGGAACTTCTGTCCTCTATCCGTTTAAGCAGGAGATCTGCAGATTTCACTCCAAGCTCAACAGTCGGCTGTTTGATTGTCGACAGAGGAGGATTTGTTATCCCAGTCCACATATAGTCATCAAAACCTATAATAGCCATCTTATCCGGAACAGCTATCCGGTTATCGACAAGATAGCGCATGGCCCCGATGCTCATCATGCTGGTAGAGACAAAAATAGCCGTTACATCCGGATTATTTTCCAGAATGTTTCTGCATATCTCAAAACCGCTGTCATCCTTAGCGCCGCCGAAACCCGTAAGTTCAGGCCGTACTGCAATCCCATGCTCATATAATGCCTCAGCATAACCCGCATAACGGTCTTCTGTTGTGCTCAGACTTTTCAAAGCCCCGATGAATGCAATATTTCGATGCCCCTTGCTTATAAGATGCTCCACCGCTTTTTTTGAAACAGACTTTGTATCAACATATACACTATCCCCCTGAGGTGTATTAAGGCGTCTGTCTATAAAGACGGCAGGATAATCATATGTTTTGAATAAGCTCCGATAATTATATTCCCGCGTTGTCGGCGCTATTATAATACCGCTGACCATATATGACTGGAGGTGTGCGATATGCTGTTTTTCCAGCTCAAGATTCTCATCGGTATTGCATAGTATCAGATTGTATCCCTGCTCACGGAGCCTTGTCTCAATAGCCCCGGCTATTTCGGTAAAGAAGAAATTTGATATGTCAGGAACAACAAGCCCAATTACATTGGACTTGTTCTCTTTAAGGCTTTTTGCCAGATAGTTTGGAGAGTAAGAAAGGTCCTTCATTGCCTTCTCCACTTTCCTTCTTGTCTCATCCGAAACATACCTTGTACTGTTCAGTACATGAGACACTGTGGCAATCGAAACGCCTGCGGCCATTGCTACATCTTTTATTCCGATTGCCATGCTTTCCTCCTATTAAAACGATTGCGTAAACGTTTTCCTTAGCTATATACTCATCTTAGGGTGAGTTTTCCAACTTGTCAAAAGAATTTTAAAGAAAAAAGGAGCAGCACAAAATATGAAAGCGATAGCATTCGGGGAAATACTGTGGGACGTATTCACTGATACAGGGAAAAAGACGCTTGGCGGAGCCCCTCTGAATGTTGCTGGACATATAAAACGCCTTGGAGGCGAATCATACATCATAAGCGGAGTTGGAAATGATGAGCTTGGCAATGAGACAATAAAATACATACACGAAATGGGGATGACAGACAAATACATCATCCGTACATCAGATTATGAGACCGGCAGAGCACTGGTCACACTCAGAGATGGTATCCCCTCCTACACTTTCAACAGACCTGCCGCATGGGACAGAATAGAACTTACAAAGGATATGTCTGACAGCCTTTTCTCAGAGGAGTATGATGTACTTATTTTCGGAACACTTGCCCAAAGGGAACAGAAGTCACGTGAGACATTGAGGACAATATTGAAAGCTGCAAAAGCACGTGAATTGTTTTTTGATGTGAATCTGCGGCTGGATTTTTATACACCGGAAATCATCATTGACTCTCTTCGTTATGCGACAATTCTCAAAATGAATGATGAGGAACAGCCTGTGATTCTTAGGATTGCCGGCTGTGAATCAATCAAAGAACTAATGAACAGATACAGTCTGTCAATTGTTATTGTCACATACGGAAAAAAAGGAACTTACTGCTACAGCAGCGGTAAATGCTTTCATTGCGAACCGGAGAATGTTCCGGTAGTCGATACAGTCGGTGCAGGTGACAGTCTATCAGCTGGATTTCTATATTTTACTTTCTCTGGATATCCGGTAGATATCGCTCTTGCCAAAGCAAGCATGCTGGCCGACTATGTAGTACAGAAAAGAGGTGCAATACCTGAATATGATGAAACATTCCGCAGGAAACTCTTATCATAAGAACTTCCGCGGAATGTTCATTCAGAAGAAATAAAGCTGAAAGACTCTCAGACCATCAGCTTGTCGAGATCGATCTCAGCCATGATGGCAGGCATTGAGCAGCCCCATGACTCAAGAACCTGAGGATGAACCTCTCCGAAGATTCCGACATTCTCACCCTTGCAGATGATATATGCGCATCTGCCGGGAATGAACCTCGGATCATCCTTGACCTCCGCAAGCGTGTACTCCTTCCTGAGGAAGTACATCAGCGTGTAGATATAGGAGGAGGCGTCGTTGTAGCCTATCGCGGCATTGGAGGAGAAGAAGCCGAGGCTGTCCTTCGTCTTTGTGCCGCTGTTATCCTCCGCATCTTTCACTGTGACCTTGCCGATCTCGAAGATGTTGTGAGGATATACTGCATGTCCTGACACAGACTCACTCTCAAGGAGACACGGAAGGACGGACGGCCTTATTACCTCATAGTTCTCGCTCATCGGATTGGCGATGAATACGGCATCATCGCCCGAGATGTGCATGTTGTCGATGTATTCTTTTTTGGAACCAAGGTAGTTGTACATCATCTCCTGGAAACCGAGACCAACAAGAATGCCCTTCACCTTCCTTGAGAACTCCTCTACCGGGGAAAGGCGGCCGACCGTGAAGTCATGCGGCATCACAGGCTCGAAGTTCATCAGACCGTGTCCGATCATCACATCCTCGACTACATCGACGCCATGGAGGAAGTCGTTGCGGTACTCAGGCACATTGGCGTAGATCACGCCGCCGTCCTCGATGGCATAGACGCCCATCTTCCTGAGCGCATTGACGCACTCCTCCCCTGAAAGATCCTCCCCGAGCTTCGAGTGGACAAGATCGAGCGAAGCGGCCATCGGGCGCTGGAAATAATACGGCACTGTGATCTCCCTGCCGTAAGGAGTGTCCTTTGCAAAGCGGCACTTCACTGGAAGTATCTCGAATCCCATATCAGCCATATCGCAGCTGAGTATAGAGACTGCGAGGAGAAGGTCGTCGAGTATCGGGCCGGAAACCTCTATGAAGAGATCGGAGTCGCCGACCTCGACAGCACCGATGCGCGCGCTGTTGATCACAGGCGGGAACGAAAGTGTATCGCCGTTGTCATCATAGAGATACGGGAAGCGCGGGAAAGACGAGACTATATAGCCATACTCCCTACCCTTCGGGTGCTTCTCGCATATCTCCCTCAGCGTAAGCTCCTCAGTCATGCCGAGCGGCACGAAGCTGACCTTGTCAGGATCGACCGCGGCGTAGTGCACGGGATACTTTATCAGGTCGGAACGGTAGATTCCCATAGCGATGGTCTTTCTCTTCCTGCCGAAGTTGGTGCAGAGCTTCTCCTGGCTCTGGATCAGGTTGACAAGAAGATCGTTGTCCACTGCCCTGCCTCTGGCGGCGAAGCCTATGGAGTAGTCGCGGATTCCGACAGCGCTCTCGTCATCAATGACCATGCGGCCGTCAGAGGGCCTCTCGTCATCCTTCGTGGAGAAGAAATCATAGTAGGGAATCTCCCCGTCCATATAGCATCTGAGCGCTCTGGCGACACCGGCGGCTGACCAGAGATCAGGGCGGTTCGTGTCATTGAGCTCGATCTTGAGCACATGGTTCTCGGTATCGTGTCCGTCAAGCTCAGCCTTGGCGACGGGGAAGATATCAACAAGCTCCTCATCGGTCATCCTGCGGCCGAGAAGTGAATAGAATATATTCTCAGGTACTTCGATCTTAGGCATGTCAGTTTCCTCTCCTTGTCCTTACGCTCTCGATATCGGGGGTGAAAAGCTCCCTGAGATCATTGAGTCCGAGATGCATCAGCGCCATTCTGTCGATTCCGAGTCCCCATGCCAGTACGGGAACGTCGATTCCGAGCGGCTCTGTGACTTCCGGACGGAATATGCCGGAACCTCCGAGCTCGAACCATCCGAGAACGGGGTGCTTGATATGAACCTCTATCGACGGCTCTGTAAACGGGAAGTATCCGGGGACGTACTTCACTTCCTCTGCTCCCGCAATCTCCTCCGCGAACATCTTAAGAAGTCCGAGGAGGTTTTTCAGATTGACATCCTTTCCGAGAACGATGCCCTCTGTCTGGTAGAAATCGGCGCCGTGCGTTGCATCCACCTGGTCATATCTGAAGCAGCGGACAACACCGAAATACTTGCCGGGAACCTTCGCTTTCGTAAGCTGGTGAGCCGAGAGAACTGTCCCCTGGCTCCTGAGAACCTGACGTCTGGTGAACTCATGATCGAATGAATAGCCCCATCCGCGCGAGCCGGTTTTCCAACCGTTCTCATGCGTCGCGGCTACCTGGCTGAGCCACGGCTCCTCGATCTCCCTGCAGTGCACAGGATCTTTAACATAATAGACATCGTGGATATCGCGGGCGGAGTGGAACTGTGGCATGAAGAGCGCATCGCCATTCCAGAACTCGTTTTCCACAAGCGGTCCGTCAAACTCCTCAAAGCCGAGGGCTATCAGCTTGTCCTTGACCCACTGGAGATACTCTGAATAGGCATTCCTTCTTCCGGGAATCAGCCTTGATGTCGGGGCATTGATCCCGTACGGACGGAACGTACCGTTCTTCCATGCTCCAGTCTGAATCATCTCGGGAGTCAGGACACCGAACTCCTCTCCGGTTATGTTCGCCTCAAGAAGCGCCTTTCTGGCCTCATCGCCTGCAGGGGTGAGGCGGTAGACGACATCTTCCCTTTCGACGATGCGGAACGGGGATGAGGCAGCACCCCTCTTCTTAGCCATCGCTCCGATCGCCTTCTTCTCCTCTGACGAGAGCGATGCATCATTAAGAGTGCCGTCTCCGGCAGCAGCTCTCTCCAGAAGGGAACGCTGGATGACGACTTCCTCCGGAAGAGCATCCGATGCGATCTCGGCCTTTCTCTCTCCGTTGAGCCTGAGAATGCCCTTTGAGGAGAGCAGCCCGAACGCAGAACCGACATCGCTCTTCTCCATGGAAAGCGCCTCCGCGATCTCGGGCATTGCATGTGCGCCGTTCTCCTTGAGATATGAGAATATCCTCTCAGGGGCAGTTCCTGCGGCCTTCTGTTCGCGGCCCGTATCGGTAAGCTCATAGAATGTTTTCTTCTCTCTGGACGTCTCCTCAAGACATCCCTTTGAGGTAAGCCATGAGAAAGCCTGATTGCACTGGCCTATCTTATATCCAAGCTCGCTTACAATGCGCTCTGCGGTTATGTCCTCGCCTGCCGAGACATGCCTGAGGAGCTTCACTTCAAGCGGATGCAAATTCTTCACGTCGATATCCATAAATCAACTCCTTGGGAAATACACGGTGATTATATTGTTTAAGGGAGAAAAATCAAAGGCTATGGAGGGCCTGCCCTCACTTTATGGCAATCGGAGCTCAGAGCCCAATCATGGAGATGGCCTCCGCCCTTATGCTCTCACCGGAGACAAGCACTGCACTCTCAAGCGCGGGCGAGAACGGCACGGGCGACGGCAGAGCTGAGACAATCCTCACAGAACCGGGAGTATAGGAAGGAAGAGATGCGATTATCCTCAGCACAGACTCTGCGACGCTTCCCTCAAGCGGAGTATCCTCCACGATGAGAGCCTTTCCTATCCTCGTATAGTGAGAGGCGATCGCCTCCTCATCCAGCGGCGATATAGTCGCGAGATCGAGAAACGTAATTCTATCCGCCATATCTCTCAGGACCTTCCCCGCCTCAGCGAACGCACGCGAATAGCCTGTCACAAGAAGCTCGCCTCCGTTTCCATGGACGATCGCCTTTCCGAGCGGAAGGAAAGCGTTTGAATCCCCGATCTCCCCCTCTTCTCCGTAGAGAGCCTTGTGCTCAAAGAAGAGAACAGGATTGTTCTCCCTGTTCGCGCTTTTCAGCAGAGCCTTCGCCGAATACGGATCGGACGGCGCTGCAACTATGAGGCCGGGCACTCCGAGGAACATCGTCTCAAGCGACTGGGTATGCTGTGCGCCGTGCCCTGTGCCGCCGCCTATGGGAGTGCGGTAGATCATCGGGCACGAGAGCTGTCCTCCTGACATGAAATACGCCTTCGCCGCATGGTTTATCAGGGCATCGGATGCGAGCGTCGAGAAATCGCCGTACATCACCTCAACGACAGGATGCATTCCGAGCATCGCGGCTCCCGCGGCCATTCCCGTGAATGTCTCTTCTGAGACCGGCGTCTCTATCACCTTTGAGGGATATTTCTTAGAGAGGCCCTCAGTCACTCCGAAGCATCCGCCGTATATCCCGATATCCTCCCCCATCAGAAAGGCTCTTCCGTCCTCTCGGAGAATATCATCGAGAGCCTCTCTGACAGCCTCGCGGTATGTCCCCCTGTGCAAAGTACCTGACAGAGAGTTCTGCATCGGCGAAGGCGCACTGACAAAGCTCATCATCTCGGAGACGGAAAGCACATCATCGCGGCTCTCCTCAGCCTGTGAGAGCGCATCGCTTACTTCCAGATTCACCTTGCGTGCCGTCTCAAGAAGAATCTCCTCTTTGTATGCACCGCTATCGAGGAGGAACTTCCCGAAGAAGACGATGGGATCACGCTTCTCCCACTCCTTCTCCTCCTCGCGGCTCCTGTAAACGAGCTTGTCCGAACGGCTGTGGCCGCACATGCGGTAAGTTTCAGCCTCAATGAAATAAGGTTTTTTCTCCGAGAGAATATAGTCCCTGGCACGCTTTACTGCGGTTAGCACCGCTATCACGTCATTGCCGTCAATCTTCTCAGAAGGAATCAGGAAGCCCTCTGCACGTTTGTAAATGCCGTCTGAGGCTATCATTCTGTCAGAAGATGCGGACATGCCGTAGTGGTTGTTCTCGAGGAAGAAGAGCATCGGAAGGGACCAGATGGAAGCCATGTTCATCATCTCGTAGAGCGTTCCGCGCGATGAGGCTCCGTCTCCGAATATCGCAGCGGAGATGTTCTTCCTCCCCGATCTATCCAAAGCGAGGGCAGCGCCTCCTGCGAGGCTTATCCCGGAGCCTACGACAGCCGACGATCCGAGGTTGCATGTGGAGACATCCGTCATGTGCATGGAGCCGCCGAGGCCGCGGCATATGCCGCTGCGGGCACCGAACATCTCGGAGAACATCCTGTCCAGTTTTGTTCCCCTCGCGGCGTTGTATCCGTGGCATCTGTGCGTCGGCACTATCCAGTCATGCCTATCCAGCGCGGCCGCAAGACCGGCGTGGCACGCCTCCTGCCCTATTGAGAGATGATACGAACCATGAAGCTCCCCTTTCGAGCCGAGCCGCTCTATCTCGCGCTCAAAGAACCTCGAGCGGAGCATCGCCGCAAAGAGTGAGAGATGATCCATGCTTCCTCCGGATGTCCCCAGGATGTCTCCGTCAGGCGATATAAACTCCTTCTATGCGGCCTATGAACATCCTGTGCCAGTCTCCCTGAGGATAGAACTTGAGTATCTCCGCGTCAATCATCGACCCCGCATCGAGAAGCGTCTCCGAAATCTTCGTGCAGGTGAAGATGAGGTTGGCCTCGCTGAAAGCCACAGTGCCGTCAAGCTCCACCGGCGTTATTCCGGCTCCTGCCGCCTTGTCAGTGTTCCTTCCGGAATGCGATCCGCAGAAATCCAGCGCGGACGATAGCGACGGCGGAAAGAATGAAAGAGAGAAACGCGGATACTTCTCAATGAATGAGAGCGTGTATCTGGAGCCGCGGACAAATACGGAGGCCACAGGAGAATTCCAGAGATATCCCAGCATTCCCCATCCCGCAGTCATTGTATTCCAGTCGGAACCGCTTCCCGCCGTAAGGAGGAAGGAATCATTGCCGATGACCGTAAATGGATTCAGCTCTAGCTGCTCAAAGCCTATGGACTGCATCTGGCCTCCTTTTCCGCACAGAGGATGTGCGGCTTCTTTTCTCATTACATTATACCAGATGGACGGGAGTGTTTCCAAAGAAAACGCGGCTCAATGTCCTGTATGGAAAAAGCTGCGGCCGTCGGTTGGTATTATTCCGTTCTTCTGATAGAATGTCATAGTCCTGATTTGATTCTATTCAAGGGAGAAATGCTATGAATGCTGTCAAGCCACCTCTTACGGATGATCTGGCGCGTGTCCTGATTGACGAGGATTCGATTTCCAGACGTGTCTCCGAGCTTGCCGAGGAGATAAACGAGAAGTACAAGGATATAGAGGAACCCCTGATGCTCGTCGGAGTGCTGAAGGGGTCCTTCATTTTCATGGCCGACCTGTCGCGCAGGCTTACAATCCCGCATGTCGTCGATTTCATTGCGATCTCATCATACGGAAAGAAGGGAGCGGAGAGAGGTGAAGTGAGACTGCTGATGGACACGAGGGAAAACCTCGCGGGGCATCACGTCCTCATCGTCGAGGACATCCTCGACAGCGGCTCCACCCTCAGCTATCTGATAAAGACCTTCAACGCCCGCGGAACGAAGTCCGTCGAGACAGCGGTATTCCTCGACAAGCCGTCCCGCCATGTGATTCCAGTGGAGATCCAGTTCAGGGGCTTCGAGATTCCCGACGTCTGGGTAGTGGGATACGGCCTTGATTACAAAGAAAGGCATCGTACCCTTCCCTATATCGCAGAGATGATCCCGGAGAAATAGGAGGCTGTATGGATATCGACAAGTTCTATGTGAGCTACAACACCGTGCACAAGCTGATAAAGAACCTTGCGGAGAAAATAACCGCATCAGGATTCGATCCCGATGTGATCGTCGCAATCGGCTCAGGCGGCTTCATACCTGCACGTATCATAAAGACCTTCATCAACCGCCCAATCTACGCGGTAGGCATCTCATACTACGGCATGGACCACAAGCACCGCGAGCATCCCACGAAGATCCAGTGGATCGACGAGGTGCAGGAGCAGCTGAGGGGAAAGAACGTCCTTCTGATAGATGAGGTGGATGATACAAGGGCCACGCTCGGCTACTGCGTCGGAGAGATCCTCTCCTACCAGCCGAAGGAGATAGCCGTCCTCGTCCTGCACAACAAGCTGAAGAAGAAGGACGTGGAGTTCCCGCCCGAGATAAAGAGATACTATCCCGCAATGGAGATAGAGGATATGTGGATAAAATATCCCTGGGATGCAGATGATATAGACGAGCATACCGAGAAGGAGAAACAGATGTTTCAGGAGCTCAGACGCCAGGGGAAGGAGTTCATCATATGAAAAAAAGCAACGTAAGCGCAGTAGTCGGAATACAGTGGGGCGATGAGGGCAAGGGCCGCGTCGTTGATTATCTTGCCGAGGATGCGGAGCTCGTCATCCGTTTTCAGGGCGGTGACAACGCCGGACACACAGTCATAAACGACAAGGGCAAGTTCGGCCTTCACATCCTCCCCAGCGGAATCTTCAATCCGGAGACTATGAACATCGTAGGTGCGGGCACTGTCGTGAATTTCGACAGGATGCACGAGGAGATCGAGAACATCAGGAAGAGCGCCGGAATAGAGATCGACAACGTATTCATCGATGAGAGAGCCCACATCATAATGCCGTACCACATGGCCCTTGACGGAGCCGAAGAGGGAAAGCGCAGCGACAAGGAGAAGATCGGAACGACAAAGAGGGGCATCGGTCCCTGCTACTCCGACAAGGCCGCGAGAATGGGAATCAGGGCCGCCGACATCATGGACCCGGAAAGACTTGAGGAGAGGCTCAGGCTGATTCTCCCCAAGAAGAACAGGGATCTCGAGTACTACGGACTTGAGACGGTCACGTTCGAGGAGATGCTCGCAATCTGCAGAAAGTGGAAGGACGAGTTCGGCCGCCATATAATCGACACGGTTCCTATCGTGCGCGATGCCGTGGAGAACGGCAAGAAGATACTCCTTGAGGGACAGCTCGGAATCATGAGGGACAACGACTGGGGAATCTATCCCTACACAACGTCCTCCAACCCGACAGCCGCAGGAGGAGCAAACGGCTCTGCGGTGCCGCCGAGCGCCATCACGAAGGTCGTGGGAGTCGCCAAGGCATACTCCACATCGGTCGGAGGAGGCCCGTACATGACGGAGCTCTTCGATGCTGACGGGGACAAGCTCAGGGACATCGGACATGAATACGGAGTGACAACGGGCCGCCCGAGAAGATGCGGCTGGTTCGACGCGGTCGCAGCCGACTTCGCCTGCTACATGAACGGAGTCACCGACATCGCGCTGACGAAGCTCGACGTGCTCGATACCTTCGAGAAGATCAAGGTGTGCACAGGCTATATGATCGACGGCGAATACTACTCCCATCTTCCCGAGACAAGGCTCCAGGAAAGGGCCAAGCCGATCTACGAGGAGTTCGATGGGTGGATGGCGGACACCACCGGATGCAGAAAGTGGGAGGATCTTCCGGAGAAGGCGCAGAAGTATGTGATGGCTCTCGAGAAGATGATGAATGCCCACATCACATATGTATCCGTAGGTCCGGAGCGCAGCCAGCTGATCATAAGAGAGAAGTGATCTCAGGCCGCTTCCCCTCTGCCGGATAACAGAGAAATAACGTGGTTTTATCACTCTCTTGATGATCACGCCGCGGCAGAGGGCTAACATATTGGCAGGATATCAGGCTGCCAAATGGATAACGGCCGGAAATGAACATGGAGGAACGGGAAGAACGCGTTCCTCCTTTTTATTCTCCTTATCCTGTGGCTATAATGAGTACATGCCGTTTGAACACAGATATCTCTATGATCCTTCGTGCTGTGCCGCGGGCCGTGAGAAAGCCCATGCAGTATTCGAGCCTTCATATACAAAGGGTTTCTTCCGCGATCTCTCAGGAAAATGGAAGTTCGCCTCATACAGGAAGCCGGAAGAAGTTCCAGCCTCCTTTTCCGAAGAGGACTTTGACGCCTCAGGATGGGATACCATCGAGGTTCCCTGCCCCGTTGAGATTGCAGGGTACGGACACCCCCAGTACAACAATTCGACATACCCGTGGGATGCCAGCGAAAAGCTCTCTCCTCCTGATGTTCCGAGAAAGCACAACAGGACATCGGTGTACATAACCGACATCGATCTCGGCGATATCTCAGGCAGGGTATTCCTCTCCTTCTACGGCGTCCAGTGCGCCTTCGACCTCTTCGTGAACGGCATGGAAGCGGGATATGCAGAGGACTCATTCACACTCTCCGAGTTCGACATCACACGGTATGCAAGAAGCGGCAGCAACAGAATAGCCGTAAGGGTTTTCCGCTATTCAACCGCATCCTGGCTTGAGGATCAGGACTACTGGCGCTTCTCAGGCATATTCCGCCGCGTCGTGCTCTCTGTCCGTCCGGAAGGATTCATCAGGGATATCTCCGTGAAAGCCGAAGTGAGCGATTCACTCAGAGACGGGAAGGCGATTTTCTCCGTAAAAAGCACTGCACCCTGCTTCACGGTGACGATCGGAGGGATAACAAAGGAGTTCAAAGGCACGGGAAGCGAAGCCGGAACGGAGATAGAGCTTGAGGGAATAAGGCTGTGGTCGGCAGAGAAGCCGGAACTCTACGCATATACGCTCAGGGCTCTCTCCGGGGACGGAGATACGATAGAAGAAGTCAGCGGGCGCACGGGTTTCAGAAAGTTCGTCCTCGAGGACGGGATCATGACGATAAACGGAAAGAGGATAGTATTCCACGGCGTCAACAGACATGAATGGAATGCCCGTACCGGCCGCACCATCACACGTGATGACATGATCTCGGATATCATCGCGATGAAGCGCAGCAACATAAACGCCGTCCGCACTTGCCACTACCCCGATGATCCCGCATTCTACGATCTCTGCGACGAATACGGCCTTTATATGATCGCGGAAACGAATCTTGAGACGCACGGGACATGGCAGAAGCTCTCAGGCAATCCTCTTGAGACGCAGGTTCCTGGAAATGATGATATCTGGCTTCCTGCGGTGCTCGACAGGGCTGAGTCGAACTACGAGAGTTTCAAGAACCATCCGTCGGTGCTTATCTGGTCGCTGGGAAATGAGTCAGGCGGCGGAAGCGTACTCCTGAAAGAAGCGGAATACTTCCATGCGGCTGACAGCTCGCGTCTTGTCCACTATGAGGGAGTATTCCACGACAGGAGATACTCTGACGGCACAAGCGATATCGAAAGCCAAATGTACACCCCTGCCGCGAAAGTCAGAGAGTTTCTGAGAAAAGACAGCCGCAAACCGTTCATCATGTGCGAATACTCACATGCGATGGGCAACAGCTGCGGCGACATAATGGACTACATACGCCTTGAAAGGGAGATGGAGAAGTATCAGGGAGGTTTTATCTGGGACTGGATCGACCAGGCGCTTTACAATAAAGAAGGACATCTCTGCTACGGAGGAGATTTCGGGGACAGGCCCTCGGATACCTCTTTCTCCTGCAATGGCCTGATCTTCGCGGACAGACGTCCGTCGCCGAAACTTCAGGAAGTCAAATACGCCTATCAGGACTTCGAGATAGAAGTCACGGACACTGAGTGGAGGATCGTCAACCGCTCTCTCTTCACACCACTGTCGGAGTTCCGGACCGTCATCACGCTTGAAGAGGAAGGAAAGGTTACGGCGGAGAAGGAGATCACAGCAGAGGCCCTTCCCGGGGAAGAGATATCCGGTGCACTCCCCTTCAACCCGCCTGCAGAAGGAAATACCGCCGTGACCGTGAGGATTTTCCTCAAGAAGGATACGCCATGGGCAGAAGCGGGATATGAGACAGCACACGGCTCATGGCACAGAACAGCGAGGACGATCAGGAGCACAGCTCCCGCCTCGGTCGTTGAAGGCGACTTCAACTACGGTTTTGAGGGAAGGAATTACACCGCGATCATTGACAGAAAGACTGGGAAGCTCATCTCGTTCAGGAAAAACGGAACGGAGTATATTTCACAGCCGCCCTACACTTCATTCTGGAGAGCTCCGCTGGACAACGACAAAGGCTCTGTGCTCGCTCACGACTGGGCAGGCTGGATGGGTGCCGGACGCTATGCAGGAAGTGCAGGCTGCTCTCTTGAGGGAAACACGGTGCACTCGGTATTCACCCTCGCCTCGAAAGATGGCAGCATTGAGATGGACTATGCATTCACGGAGGACGGAGTTTCCATCGCAATGACATATCACGGAGAGGAAGCTGTGGTACCGGAGTTCGGTCTCTGCTTCCGCCTGCCTCTCTCATGCCGCAGCGTAAGCTGCCTCGGCCTCGGGCCGGAGGAGAACGAGAGCGACAGGAAGGAGGGCGCGCTCTTCGGCCTCTTCTCATTCGATGCGGCGGAGAATCTGACTCCATACGCGGTTCCGCAGGACTCAGGAACGAGATGCGGCGTCAAATGGGCAGAAGCAGGAGGGATAAGGTTTGAGGCGGAGGATGAGATGATACTCTCTGCACTCCCATACACACCTGAGGAGATTGACAGCGCATCGCACAAGGAGGAGCTGCCGCCTGTGCGGAAAATCATAGTGAGGGCGCTCAAAGGCAGGAGCGGCGCAGGCGGAGACAACTCATGGGGCGCCCTTCCTCATGAGAACAGATTAATGAGGATAAAGGACGGGGAGAGATTCGTCCTCCATATAAGCTGAGGGAATTATGGAATACAGTCACGATACATACATCAGCCCGCTGACATGGCGGTACGGTTCGGATGAGATGAAGGAAATTTTCTCCGAAGTGCACAAGAGAAAGCTGCTCAGACGCGTGTGGATCGCTCTCGCCAGAGCCGAATCAAAGGCAGGACTGGTGACGGAGGAGCAGGTCAGGGAACTGGAGGCACACAGGGATGACATCGATATAGAGAGAGCCTCCGAGATAGAGAGCGTCATACACCATGATCTGATGGCTGAGATCAGGACATATGCGGAGCAGTGCCCTTCAGCCGGAGGGATAATCCACCTCGGCGCCACAAGCATGGATGCTCTGGACAATGCCGATGCGATGAGATTCAGGGAGGCTCTCCAGCTCATCATACGCCGCCTTGACGACCTCATTGAAGCGCTGGCTGCAAAAGCGGAGGAGTATATCGATGTCCCGACAATGGCATTTACGCATATACAGCCTGCAGAGATAACGACAATAGGCTACCGGATTGCCCAGACAATACAGGACCTGAACGAGGACAGGAAGGAGATAGCCGCGTTCACGGAGAGCATGAAGGGCAAGGGAATGAAGGGAGCCGTCGGCACCGGCGCAAGCTACAGCGTGCTTCTCAGAGGCACAGGCATATCTGCAGCAGAGATGGAGAAGATGGTGATGGACGAGCTTGGCATAGAGGCTTTTCCCGCCGCCACGCAGACATATACGAGGAAGCAGGACCTGAGGATGATCTCCCTCCTCTCCTCTGTTTCGGCGACGCTCCACCGCTTCTCCCTTGACCTGAGAATACTGCAGTCGCCTCCCATCGGAGAATTCTCAGAGCCGTTCGGGAAGATGCAGGTCGGCTCATCCGCAATGCCTTTCAAGCGCAACCCGATCAACTCCGAGAAAATCTGTTCTCTCGCAAGGATAGTGGAGGGAACTTACCAGCCGGCGTGGGGAAATGCCTCCTCATCGATTCTGGAACGCACTCTGGACGACAGTGCGAACAGGCGGATCTTCATTCCTGAAGCGTTCATAGCCCTGGACGAGATACTCATAACGGAGCTTAAGATAGCGAAGGGAATGAACATACACAGCACGGCTACGGAGCGTCTGATGGAGAGCTACGGAATCTTCGCATCCACCGAGCGTCTGCTTATGGAGCTCGGCAGGAAGGGAGCGGACAGGCAGGAGATGCACGAGGTCATAAGGGAGGAATCCCTCAAGGCGTGGGCCGAGGTGCAGGAAGGAAGGGCCAATCCGCTCAGGACTATACTCTCCTCCGACAGCCGGCTGCTCTCATATCTTTCAAAGGATGAGATTCTCGCCCTGCTCGATGCTTCCGACTACACAGGCGATGCCGCTGCAAGGACGAGAATGGTACTTGATCAGATCATCAGAAGGCCTGCGCGGAAGAGCGCGAAATAGATCGCTGTCCTGATATACCTTATCGCCGTCGCGGGAATGACCTTTCCCGCCGGCATTTTAAGCGCGCCGGCAAGCACGCATATCGTGGAGAACGGCAGCGGAAGTATTCCCGCTATTATCACGAAGAACACGCCGTACTTCCTGATGTACGCGCCCCACTTCACCTTCGCCTTGTCGGTGAACTTCCTGATGAAAGGAATCTTATGCAGCAGCAGACCTATGGCATATGATGTGATGCCTCCGAGCGCCGAAGCTGTTCCGATCAGAGGAATCATCACCAGCGGGTTCTTCGACACCGCTATCGGATAGACAAGATCGGGAGAGAGCGGCAGGATCAGAGTGTCAACCACATAGACATAGAGGAAGATGCTCCAAAGTCCCAGGTTCTCATCGAACCAGTCTATCGCGAGGGAGTAGTTCTCCCCTCCTATGAATTTAAGTACGAGAAGAGAGCATATCAGAAGAAGAAGCATGGGAATGAACCCAATAAGCGCTATCCTCTTCCACTCAAGATGCACATCCTTGTGCTCCTCTCTCTCCTCTTCAACCTCAGTCCCCTTCTTTTCATTGAGCTGGCTGATCATCGAGAATCTTTCCGGCCTCCTCCGCGACTACGGACGCATCTCCGGCAAAGGAACCTCTGAACATCACACCCCTTCCGCCCCCACGGATGGAGAATGACGATAGGCCTTTCCGCAGAAGAGCGAAGCGCTCCTCCGTCCCATGGAAGAGGAACCTGTTTCCCGAGAGGACAAGGACAGACTGCTCCTCATCCTCCGGCACCGCCCCCTCAAATGCCGAGATATCCGTATCTGCAATGAATATAACAGCTTTTCCCTTCTGCGTCCTCTCCCTTGCGGCCATATAGGCATATTCTGCGATCCGTACTGAAAGAGTACGCACCTCGCGCCGGAGTTCTGCGCACTCTTCTGCAAGACGGCCAGCGCTCTCGACTATCTTCTCAGGCTCCGAGGAGAGGAGAGCGGATAGCGAGGAGACGATGGATGCGTTCCTGCGTCTTTCGGCGACAGAGAGAGATGAGCACTTCCAGATAGTTCTGACATGTCCCCTTATCCTCTCGGAGCCGCAGAATGTGATTTCCCCTATCTCGGAAGTTGATCTGAGATGCACGCCTCCGCAGGCGACGGCGTCAATGCCCTCTATGAATACCACAAGAACATCACCCTGAACCTTTATGGAGCGCCTCATATGGAGAGCTTCCGCCTCCCCATGGCTCATGCTGAGCTGATATATCCTGTACCCGGCTCTTATCGCATCCGAGGCGGCATCCTCCACGGAGAGCAGGACGGAGGTATCTATCTCATCCCTGTCCGTCTCTATCGTGAAGAACTCCTCACCCTGATGCACCGCCGCCGTACCGATTCCGTACATTGAATGAAGAAGCGCCGAGACAAGGTGCTGGGCGCTGTGTTCAGTCATGTAGAAATATCTGTGCTCCCAGTCCAGAACGATATGATAGCTCTTCCCTATCTCAGGCTTCTCTCCTTTCACTATATGAAGCGGAGTGCCGTCAGCCCCCTTCTTGGTATCGGAAACAATGAAACTTCCTATCATTCCCCTGTCTCCGGGCTGTCCTCCGGCTTCCGGGTAGAATATGCTTCTGTCAAGGATGACTGCATCGCCGTCGATGGCTGTCACAACCGCATCCGTCTCACGGAGGTAGCCGTCGGAATAATAGAGTTTCTCCGTCATTTTCTCTCCTCCCCGACCATTCTCGCAACAGGCAGCTTCCATCTGAAATGATAGCCGAGCATCCTGAGAGCCGTTGTGAAAACGGCTATCGAGTACATGAGAACGTCGCCGCCCACTCCCGCACGGACGAGGACCACGAACAGCAGACCGCCCAGAATGGATGCCGAGGCGTAGAAATCAGAGGTGAACACCATAGGGATCTCCCGCGAAAAGACATCACGGAGCACACCCCCTCCGACAGCGCCGAATACCCCGCTTGTTATCACTCCGATAGCCCCCAGTCCCATGGCTGCAGCCTTCACGCATCCGATCGCTGTGAAAACCCCGAGCCCTATCGCATCGAGATACTGTATGACGTACCATCTGCCTACGGCCTTTGGGCTTATCAGAAAGACGATGATACCCATCGCAATGCAGACGAGAACATATGCGTTGTCGCTGAACACGGCTATCGGATGTATGCCGAGAAGGACATCGCGGAGCATTCCTCCTCCGCATCCTACTGTGATCGCGAATACTATGACGCCGAGAAAATCGAGCCTGTGCCTCACGCCCTTCACGGCGCCCGTTACGGCGAATACTGCCGTGCCGAAAATATCGAAAGCGTAAACTATTCCGCTGTCCATATCAGCAAGACTATCCCGAAAGGGTGAAGCAAGTCCACCAGCTATAGTCGACAGGGAAAACATCGGCTATATTCAGAGACATGGGAAAGATAAAAAGCGCATGGGAGATCGCCCTTGAGAAAACAGAGGGCATCCAGATGGACAAGGAGAAGATCCGCCGCAAGAGCGACATAGAGAACATAAGGAAAACAGCGGGAGCATATCTGGCAGAGGATGATCCCGATACCGCCAAGCTGAGAGATGAGCTCTCAAAGTATGACAGGAGCACGCTCGCGGAGGCGCTGATGATGACGGTGACCGCCAATATATCGCTTCCGGCCGACGAAAACGCTGACAGTTCGCGGATGGAGAGAGTGAAGCAGCTTCTCTCTATCGCAAGCGGCGGCGACCCCAGGGCGATGGGACTTATGGATGAGATCATAGCCTTCACCGGCCAGTACCCGAAGCACAGGAAGGATCTGATGGAGAAGATGAAAGCCCAGTACCAGCCTGTGCTTGACGAGAAATCCGCAAAGCTCTCGCGTCAGTACGGCACGGAGGTTCATCTTTCATTCGAGAACGACAAGGAGTTTCTCGAGGCTGCAAGGAAGAATCTGGAACGTCTTGAGGCCCAGTATGAGTCAACGCTGCAGGATGCCAAGAACCAGCTGAGAGCCATAATCTCGGGTGAAGAAAAAAGTTGACAGCAGATATACCCTGTGTTACCCTGCAGATGTAAGGCAGGAAGGTAAATCCTGTCAGGCAAAAGTCTTAGGCGTACCCTGAAAGCCTAGGGAGCCGTGGGAAAGCGGCAAGAAAAGAGCCGGAAGAGAGATCCGGCGGGGAATGCTCCTGATACCCCCGACAAGTGTCGGAGCAGTCGTGGAGACGACTAAAAAGATACGTCGGCCCCTGTTGGAAATTCAGAAATCCGGGGCATTGAAAAGGCCGTTCAGAGGAGAACGGCCTTTTATATTACCGTCTTTCCCTGTTTACCGCTTTGTTGAGCAGAAGAAGGGAGCCTGTGCTGAAAAGGATGCAGATGACCGCCATGGACATGCCTTTGCCTACACTGCCCTGCTCAAACTGCCTGTTTATGTAAGTTGAGACCGTGAGCGTGTTTGTCGGAGCGATGAGAGAGGGTGTCACCAGTTCGCGGAATGCGATGATGAACGTCATCATCCAGCCCGACATTATCCCGCGTGAAAGCAAAGGAAGTGTTATGCGGCGGAAAACGCAGAACGGAGTGCCTCCGCATATTCTGCCGGCGGAGAGAAGGCTCTGGCTGATCTGCGAGTATGAGGACGTGACATACTGTATCGTATATGGCAGGAAGAGGATAACGTAGCTGAGAACCATTATCCAGATCGTCCCGTATATCGGTATGACTTTATATACTGAGTTGTAGAAAAGCATTATGCCGAGGACAATAACGATGCTCGGCAGCATCTCCGGCAGGAGGGATATTCCTTCGATGATCTTCCCGAGCTGCCTTGATGAGTTCCTCACGGAAATGACTATCAGCGTCCCAAGCACCGCCGCAATCGTGGCGGATGATACTGCCAGGAAGATGGAGACAGAGAGAGCGTTTATTCCCTGAGTATCCTCCATGAACACGGCCGCATAGTTCCCGAACGTGAAGTTTCCCGCCCTGAGTCCGTAGCCTCTCAGTTTTATCAGGGAGGAAGCCGCAACGGAAAAGAGCGGAATGAACATGGAGAAGAATACTACTGCGGCAATGAAAATCACAGCGGCAGCAAGCGCAGCTCCGGAGAGCTTAACACACTTCACTGAGATCCCCTTCCCTGAAATGAGGGTATATGACTTCTTCATTGTTATGTAGTTCTGCAGCATCCATATGAGAAGGCATATTCCGATGAGCACGGAGGCAAGCGATGCTGACTTTCCGAACTCTATCGGCGCGACAGTCGCATACCGGTGTATATCGGTTGTGAATACAGAAAAACCGATTCTCCGGCCCAGCGTAGAGGGAGTTCCGTACTCAGAGATGGTCTTGACAAATACCAGAAGCGCCCCGATCGCATAATTCCCCGTAAGGAGAGGCATGAAGATTTTCCTGATTCTCGTCCGGAATGGAACGCCGAGAACGGCACCGGCCTCATCAAGCACGGACGGAACTGAAAGCATGGCGTTCTTCATCATAGTCATCATGAACGGAAAAACGTGGAAGCTCATCACCAGCACAAGCCCTCCGAAGGAGAAGAACCACTCCGAAAGGAAAGCAAGAGATGGAAACAGCTGCTGCATCAATCCTCTTTTCTGCATGAAGAGAATCCAGCCCATCGATGCTATGTAAGGAGGCGTCATGAAAGGAATCATGAAAACGATGTCGAAGAAGCGGTATCTGGCAAGATTCGTGCGTGAGAATATATATGCCAGCGGCAGAGCTATGACCGATGAAACGACAACTACCATGAACCCGAGCAGCAATGATGAACCTATCATTGCCGCGTTCTCGCTCTGGGTTATCGCAGCGGCAGCGCTTTCAAAGCCGAAATGACCGTCCTGAAAAACGGCCTCGGCAAAGATTGAGAGAAGCGGACAGACGATGAGAATGACAAGGAATATTATCAGCAGTGCCGAAGTTGCTCTTCTTCCATTCATCTGTCCGCTCATCAGGTCACCTCGAGCAGAGCTCATTGATCCTTGCGGCCGCATCGGATGAAATTTCCATCATCTCATCCCAGTCGCACTCGATCTGCGGAATCTCATCAAGCGTGGATCTGTTGTCATACTCGGTGTCCGCAATGCCCGGGAGAAGGTAGGCTTCCGTTACCATGCGCTGCGCATCGTCGGAGAGAAGATAGTCGATGAATGCTTTCGCGTTATCCATATCTGGGGCGGTTTTCATGATCATAGCCGGACGGGGATTAACGACAGTGCCGCTCTCCGGATAATAAATCGAAAGTGGCTCGCCCTTCGCCATCGAGTCATAAGCGTTGTAATCAACTCCGGCAAGAAGGATGCCGACCTCGCCAGTCGTCACAGCCTCAAGAGCTGCCTTGTTGGCACCCGGAACCACCATGCCATTGGCGGCAAGCGCCTCGAATGTATCCCATCCGAAATCATTGACATAGCCTGCGACGAAATCCTTGCATGCTCCGGAGAGCTCGGGATCGGGAATAGCTATATCATCTGCATACTGAGGATCTGCAAGCTCATTCCAGTCAGCATCCAGTTCAGCAGGATATATCAGCGTGTTGTATATGACGCCTACAGCGGAAGCGCTGTATCCGAAGAGCATGGAATCCTCATCAATCCAGCCCGGAACCATTCTATCCGCATTGGCAGGCACATAGGACTCAAGCTGCCCGCTCTCCTTCATGGAAAGACCGTCGGACCACGATGCCAGAATGACGACATCCGCGACAGGATTAGCCTTCTCGGTCTCAAGACGGGCAAGTATCTCACCAGTCGTTCCCTGGAATGTCTTAACCTCGATGCCTGTCTTTTCCTCGAAATCAGCGGCAAGTTTGTTGGCAAGTCCCGCCGGTGAAGGCATATAGACTGTAACAATGCCGCTGTCTGCCGCAAATGCCGGCATGAACGCGGAAAGAAGAGCAAGAACAATAAGCGCTTTCTTCATTTCATCACCTCACTTTCCGATCCTCAGGATCGAATTCCTGTTTATATAGACAGGCACTTCAGTACCTGGCGGTATTCGCTTATCACACTCCGCGATCCACTTTTCGTCTCCGTATCTCATGAGGATTCTGTATGACGAACCGAGGTACTCGGAGCCGGAAACGACTGCCCTGTATTCAATATCCGAATCGCCGGACGGAGTGAAGCTGATATGCTCCGGACGGAACATCGTGAAATCATCGATCCAGTTCGATGATCCTATGAAGCGTGCGGAGAATGCGGAACAGGGCTTTGAATAGATATTCTCAGGAGTGTCGTACTGCTCTATCACCCCGCGGTACATCACTGCGATCATATCTGACATCGACATCGCCTCCGTCTGGTCATGGGTCACAAAGACTGAGGTTATTCCCCTCTCCGAGACAAGGCTTTTCAGTTCGCTCCTCATCTCCTCGCGGAGCATCGCATCGAGTGCGGACAACGGTTCATCGAAGAGTATGCAGGACGGCTCCATCGCTATGGCGCGTGCGAACGAGACTCTCTGCTGCTGGCCTCCGGATAATTGTGAAGGATAACGGTCAGCGTACTCATCAAGCTGTACAGCATGGAGAGCTTCCATGACTTTTCTCTCTATATCCGGCTTTTTCCGCACTTTTAGTCCGAAAGCGACATTCTCCCTGACCTTCATATGCGGCCAGAGCGCAAAGTCCTGAAACACAAAACCGAAGCCGCGCCTCTCGGGAGGTATATTCACCTTTTCCGTTGACGAGAACACACAGCGTCCATCCAGAAAGATTTCCCCGGAATCAGGAGTTTCAAGCCCCGCAATCATCCTCAGAAGCGTGGTCTTTCCGCAGCCGGATGGTCCGAGAAGAGTGGTGAAACTTCCAGAGGCTATTTCCATCGACAGGCTGTCTATGACCTTCTTTCCTCCGAATGACTTTGTTATGTTCCTGAGTTCTATATTCAATGCCGTATCCCTGAATGAAGGAATACATATGCAGTGTTGCTTCCAGATGGAAAGAAAGTTAATTCGGTGTAAAAAGATGGGAACGCATCACATGATTTCCAGCATGTGATTCAGTGGGATGAATTCCGCATGAAAAAATGCCCGCAGCCATTTCCGGCGGCGGGCGTCAGAAGAAAAGACTTTTCCTGCATGAAATCATATGAGGAAGTTCATCAGCAGAGTCATTTTCCGATATGCACTGCCCACTCGAGTGTGTCCGCAAATGGTATGAGCGTGCGGTAAAGCCTCTCCGGCCATGCTATTCTGAGCCTTTTGTCCGTTATCTTAATCTCCTCGGTCTTTATCTCTCCGCACTTCGAGAACGAGATGCTCCATCCTGCGAATGAGAGCAATGAGGATGAGACTGAGGGCCGGTCCATTGTCATAAGCGAGAGAACTGGCGATTCACCGTCCTTAACACTCTCGGAGAACGAGATGAGATCGCGGCTGAAAACAACTTTTCTCCTGTAGCTACCAACCGTTCCTTCCGGATATGCGGATGAGAGTTCCATCGAGATGGAAGAGGAATCTGAAACAACATCTTCCGCCCTGTACTCCCTGCCCGCCGCCTGTCCCTTGCCGCCGAAGTTCACCACGTTGTGATAAAGGCTCTGCATCGGAGGAAGCGTATAGCGCTCCGGAGAGAATGTTTTTTTCGTATATGTCTCAACGCCTATATCGATTAAAAGCGGATGGGAGCCGCTGCAGAGAATGACGCTTCCCGTATCGTTATGGTTATGGCTGTCATCATTGCAGCCCGTCTTGACGGCAAGGAGAGTCCCGCCATCCCTGTAGATGGAGATGCCGACGCTGGGATAGTAGACATATCCGGGGACAGAACTCTCCGCAGGAAGCGGCGAAGAGCACATCTCCCCTGAATAACGGACTTTCAGCCACATATACCAGAGATTGTAGCTGTTGTCATCTTCAGGAACGTTGTCGCCTTTTTCCATGGCATCGATGACTGAGCGCGTGTCCAGCATCGCCTGTCTGATAAGCGCGGTATTGCCCACGGCCCTGCCGAAGAGGTACTCCCTCGCACCCAGCAGCCCCGCTCTCGGAGAGCAGTCAGAGAAGTTCAGATACCAGTCTCCTGAGACGTGCATGTTCATTATGTAGGAAGCGATATTCCTGACCTTATTCTCGCTGAACAGAGAAGTGAGCGCATTGCCTGTCACCTGGTTTATTATGCACAGGCAGCCGAAGAAACAGAGCCCCGCGGCGTGCCAGTACTGCGCGCCCTCGTCGCAGCAGCCGTCCTCTCCGTACTGGGAATACCAGTCTGAAAGGGAGAGAAGGGCCTTATCCATCACGGCAGCGCGTGTATCCGCATCAAGATCAATGGAGAAAGCAGTGAGAAGCGCGTTCTGCGTGCACCACACAGTCCAGTTGTTCAGCTTCTCATCTCCGCGGCCGCCCATCCACCAGAACCATGACCCGATGTATGGATCGATCACCCTTCTCCTGAGCTCAGTGCTGATGCTCCTGCGGAGTGCTGGATCAAGCATCTCTCCGAGAAGATTGAGGGAAAGCGCGAGAATCTCTCCTGTCTCCATTGCAAAAAGGTCGAGAACTGGACGTCCGGTGTCAGGAACAGGCAGCTGCGGCGTGTCGCGTATGTAGCAGTTATGCGGAGGAATCACCCAGGCAGGTTCGGCAAAGAGTTCCCAGATCTCATCCTCTATTCTGGAAATATACCGGCCACTGTTCTCAAGGAGCTCCGCGATAACAAGCGTCGAGAGCCTTCTTCTCTTCCTGAAATACGGCGTCTCATAATGCTCCCTCGAACCAGTCTCTGAGAAGTCCCTGTAGAGCGAGAGAGGAAGGTGGTCAAAGGGCTCGCTTAGCATCTCGTCTGCCCTGTCAAGGAACCATTTGCGCAGCGGCTGAGGAACAGCGGCTGTCTCAAGAGATGGAAACGAAAGTCTCCCGCATAGTGTGCTGTCAGGTATCCTGATCATATTCTCTTTCCTATCATGGCCTTTGCCGAAGCCATAAAGGCCTTGTCATTGATAAGCACAGCACCTCTGACGATGCCGTCCTTCACAAAAATTGTGCGCCTTCTCTCTCCACCGCTCTCAACTCTGGCATCGCCCTCCGGTACTCCGAACGATGCCACATCCAGGCCTGCTATCTTCAGCAGCGCGGAAGGTTCGGAAGGGATATAATCCTCCCCGCATCCCATCACCGACATGGCGGCGGTGCTGCCCATCTCTCTGGCGTGAACCGCAAGGCCGAAGGTCTTTCCGTCAAGCTCAGCAGCATCGCCTGCGGCGTAGACATCAGGCGCTGATGTACGGAGATGTCTGTCCACGATTATTCCCCGTCCGGTCTTTATTCCCGCACTCTCTGCAATCTCCTTCGCAGGACACACTCCCGCAGAAAATGCAAGCACGGAAGCGCTCACCTTCCTGCCTCCGGAAAGATAGAGGAAATCATCATCAGCGCTCTCCGCATTTCCGGAGGTTATCACCTCGACGCCTTTCGCGTTCAGCGCTTTCTCTATCACCTCGGACGAGGCGGCATCGAGCTGACGGGGAAGAAGATGGTCTGCGCACTCTATCACGCTTACAGGGATATGGAAGCTCTCCGCGGCCTCTGCAGCAAGCTCAAGCCCGAGAAGCCCTCCTCCGATCACGGCAAAGCTATCTGCTGAAAGGAGAGCTTTCCTCAAGGAGAGCGCATCGGAGAGCGTGCGGAGAACATGGCTCTCTTTCCTGCCTCCCGGCAGAGAGAGAGTCCGCGCTCTTGAGCCTGTGGCTATTATCAGGCTGTCATACGGGATGCGGAGATCAGAGGAATCCGGGGCTGAGACATGCACGTTCTTCTCCGCCGTATCAATTTCCGACACAGCGCCTCTCACGATCTTTATCCCCTTCTCCTCATACCACTCTGCCGGATGGATCAGAAGCGATGAAGGGTCGCTGCCGCGCAGAATCTCCCCGATCCTCATTCTGTAGTAAGGAAGATATTCCTCTTCCGTAATGAGCGTAACATCCATTCCTGACAGACGGGATGCAGCCTGAACTCCAGCAATGCCGCCGCCTATGACAACGGCTTTCTTCAAGGTATCCATGGACAAAGCATATCACCTCAGGAAGATGGCGTCACCGCTATCCTCTGCCGGCCTGCCAATATTCGAGCGTATCCATATCCATCACTGTGAGCTTCTTCCCGTGTCCCGCTCCCGTATCAACTGCGGCAAGGCGGTAGATATCTGATATGAACGGAAGAGAAAGCGGCGTATGTCCGATGAAAACTCTCTTTTCGGTGTCAAGAGGAGGCTGCAGGAACGAAATATCCGCGCCGTGCTCGAAGGCCATCGCGCTCTGGAGATACGATCTGTTCCAGAGAGGAGATGATGCGGGGTCCTCAGCTATCGCGTAGCCCATCGGGCGGGGACGGAGCGCCGCTATGAGCTCAAGCTCCGTCATTGTCCATCCTTTCGGCACTCCCCCATGAATGATTATGTATTTCTCCTCGATGCGCACATACGGGACGGAGGAAAGCCATTCCCCAATCTCCTGCCTCTCGCTGAGGCTGACCTTGTTCCTTATGAATGCATTTACGGTGTCAGCTCCTCCGTCCGAGGCCATCCACTCCCCGTCAAGAATGTCCGAGACAAGATAGTCTCGGAGATGCAGATCATGATTGCCGAGCACAGGACGGTAATCGGGGAGCGACATCAGGAAACGCAGGAGCTCAAGGGGCTCGGGGCCGCGGTCGCTTATATCGCCAACACTGTAGAGAGTATCACGTTCCGGCTCGAATCCCGCCTTATCGAGAGCTTCCCTGAGGAGGCTGCAGTGGCAATGAATATCGCCGGCTATAAGATTTCTTCCCATCAGCCGGCATTATAGCAATCAGAAGATGGAGAACGCAACGAAGAGCGCGGCGGATAGCGATGAGACCAGCGAAACCACCGTTATCTGCGTGTTTATCGAAGGTCCTGCCGTATCCTTGTAGGGATCGCCGACGGTATCACCGATGACGGCGGCCTTATGGGCCTCGCTTCCCTTTCCGCCCTCGGCTCCCGCTTCCACATACTTCTTGGAGTTGTCCCAGAGTCCTCCTGAGTTGGACATGAAGAGGGCGAGCAGCAGTCCGCTCACGATATTGCCGAGAAGGAATCCTCCTATCGATTCCGGCCCTCCGATGAAGCCTACTGCGAGCGTCATCAGAATAGCCATCAGTCCGGCGGGTATCAGCTCTCTCAGCGCGCCGGATGCGGCGATGTCGATGCATCTTCCGTAGTCCGGCTTGACACGTCCTTCCCTGAGACCTTCAATCGTATTGAACTGTCTGTGTATCTCCGCAACCATCCTCTCAGCGTTCCTGTCAACGCCGAGGATAAGCATCGCGGAGAATACCGCCGGGACGGCAGCTCCGATCATTATTCCGAAAAATACAGTTGGAGACATGATGTCGAAACCTTCGATCAGAGGTCTGCCGGCACTCTCAAGCGCGGCGTTCACCTCGGACATGAACGCTCCCAGAAGCGATATGACCGTAAGCCCGGCTGCTCCTATCGAGAATCCCTTCGTAACAGCCTTGACGGTATTTCCCGCACTGTCGAGTTCATCGGCTATGCGTATCGTCTCCTCTCCCAGTCCTCCCATCTCTGCCAGTCCTCTCGCGTTGTCCACTATGGGGCCGTAGGCATCGTTGGAGATTATCATTCCGACTATGCTGAGCATTCCGACTGCCGCCATCGAGATTCCGAATATCGCATACCCGTCTCCTATCGGCTGGCATAGCTTGTAAGCGACGAGAGCTGAGACCGCTATTCCGATCATAGCAGGCAGTGCCGATATGAAGCCGTATGCTGTGCCGGACAGGATCGTGAACGCAGGTCCCGATGCGGAAGCGTGCGCGACTTTCTGCACTATCGGCTTGGTATCATCGGTGAAGTAGTCAGTCGTGATTCCAATAATGACTCCGACAAGAAGTCCGACACTCGATGCACCCCATATTCGCCACGAGAAGCCTTCAAACACAGCTGTCGCGATCGCGGTGAGCACGAGGAAAATTGCCGTGGTCACATAAGTTGAGGAGTTCAGCGCCCGGGTAGGATTTCCGTTTTTCCCCACTCTCGCCGTGGCAATTCCTATGACCGAGGAGAGAAGTCCGAGAAGCGAGTAGCAGAACACCATCGAGATGTTGTTGAGATCTCCGCCAGAGAGTGACTGGGCTATCACGAGCGCGGAGGCCGCGGCCGCGACGTTGGAGTCGAAGAGGTCCGCACCCATTCCGGCGACATCTCCTACGTTGTCGCCTACGTTGTCCGCGATGACTGCGGGGTTGCGCGGATCATCTTCCGGAATTCCGAGTTCTACCTTTCCGGTCAGATCGGCAGCCACGTCTGCAGTCTTGGTGAAAATTCCTCCGCCCGCCTTGGCGAAGAGGGCAAGAGAGCTTGCGCCGAACGAGAAGCCGAGAAGGATCGTGGTATCGCCTGTAAGCATGAGTACGGCCGTGACTCCAAGAAGCGAACAGCCTACAACCAGAAGCCCCATTACCGCGCCGCCGCGGAAACCGAGAAGGAACGCTTCCCTGAGGCTTTTGTCAGCACTCTCAGCGGTGCGTCCGTTGGAGAGAGTGGCAACCAGTATGCCGATCTTCCCCGCTATGGCGGAGAGCACTGTGCCCGCTATATAGGCAAGCGCCATAGATATGTTTGAGATAATCCCGCCTTTCCATATGGGCTGGGGAAGAAGAATCAGTATTATGACAGCGACAACTGCTGCGAATGAGGCGAGTATCTTGTATTCACGCCTGATGAATGTATCGGCACCTTCCTTTATCAGACCGGCGATCTCCTCGATGCGCCGGTTCTGGATTTTCTCACGTCTGACCCAGAGATAAAGATATACGGCGAATGCGAATGCGATGGCGACTGTAAGGAACGAAAGACCGTAGAAAAGCGAAAGATTATCTTCCATATGCACCTCTGGAAGATCCGGTGGCGGATTTCCACCGGACCACCATTTCCAGTTTAAGGTGCATATTCCCGGCCGTCAAACGAAAGCTGACTAAGCCCAGTACTTCTCCATGCGCTTCTCAAGGGAAGTCCTGTACTCATTCCAGTCCGTAATCGGGCTTGCGGCGACTCCGTCCTCACATGCTGCCTTCGCCACAGCGACAGCCTCATAGGCAACGACCCTCGGGTCAAACGGCTTGGGAACGATGTACTCCCTGCCGAAGGAGAAGTCCTTTCCGCCGTAGGCCTTCCTCACTTCATCAGGCACAGGTTCCTTGGCAAGCGCGGCAAGAGCCTTCGCAGCGGCCATCTTCATGTTCTCTGTGATGCGGGAAGCTCTGACATCGAGCGCTCCGCGGAAGATGAATGGAAAACCGAGGACGTTGTTGATCTGGTTGGGGTAATCTGAACGTCCTGTGGCCATTATGACATCCTTCCTCGCCGCCGTGGCATCCTCATATGTGATCTCAGGATCGGGGTTGGCCATGGCGAATACAATCGGATCGTCAGCCATCGTCATGAGCATCTCCGGCTTGAGGCATCCGGCAACTGAAAGTCCCATGAATACATCAGCACCGTCAACGGCCTCGGCAAGCGTGCGCTTATCCGTTTCAGCGGCGAAGAGCGACTTCTCAGGAGTGAGATTCGGACGTCCGCTGTATATGACGCCGCGGCTGTCGAGCATTATGATGTTATCCTTCTTCACTCCCGCAGCCACGAACATCGCCGCGCATGAGATTCCTGCTGCGCCGGCACCGTTGACAACAACCTTCATCTCGGAGAGTTTTCTGCCCGTTATCTCCGCCGCGTTCATCAGTCCCGCAGTGGCTATGATTGCAGTGCCGTGCTGGTCATCATGGAATACAGGGATGGAGCATCTCTTTATAAGCTCCTTCTCTATATAGAAGCACTCAGGCCCCTTGATGTCCTCAAGGTTTATTCCTCCGAATGTCGGAGAGATCGCTGCGATGATATCGACCAGCTTTGCCGGGTCCTTCTCATCTATCTCGATATCAAAGACATCAATATCTGCAAATCTCTTGAAGAGAACACCCTTTCCCTCCATCACGGGCTTTGAGGCAAGTGCGCCCCTGTCGCCAAGACCGAGAATCGCGGTTCCGTTGGAAATGACTGCGACGAGATTGCCTTTTGACGTGTATTTATACGCATCTCCGGGATTGGCCTGAATCTTGACCACAGGTTCAGCAACACCCGGTGTATATGCCAGAGAGAGATCCTCTGCCGTACTGCACGGCTTGGTGGGAACGACGGAAATCTTGCCCGGTACTCCGTTCCTTGAGTGATACTCCAGCGCCTTCTTCTCTAGATCCTTCAAATCATACCTCCTAATCAGCAGATTGCCGGGAAAACGGAACCGCTGTCATGAACAGTCTAAATCGTAAAGCGATGAATTTACAGAATGTTTCACTCAATAAACGGAAATATCGGAGATAATCACTCCTCTCTGGAGAGAAGCTCCTCTACTCTCTTCCTTAACGAAGGGGAGATCATCACAGTGACAATGTATTTGATCACATCGCCGACAATGAACGGAATAAGACCTGCGGAGAGCGTCGCCATAAATGAAAGCTCCATGGAAGAGCCGAGCCAGACAAGACCTATGGCGTAGATTATCACATCCATAACGAGGGAGGAGACAGCACAGGCAATGCGTCCGCCTTTCATGGCCTTCGTCATAAGAGCGCCGACGATAACGGCTGGCAGAAGTCCCATGAGGTAGCCTCCCGTAGGGCCGAGAACTGCGGCAAGACCGCCTCCGGAGGTGAAGATGGGAAGCCCTATGATACCTAAGAAAAGATAGACTGCGATGCTTGCGGCAGCCAGCGGAAGAGGAAGCACGCACCCCGCGATGAGCGCGAAGAGCGTCTGCAGCGTAATGGGTACCGGCGGCAGCGGTATCCTGATGAAAGCACCTGCCGCAACAAGTGCCGCGAACAGAGCAGTGATGACAACATTGAGAATCTGTTTTCTTTCCATATTGTAAACTTTATTTATATTTAAAGTTTACTTATTATGGCCTGCAAGTGTCAATCTGTGCCGACAACAGCGATTATTACATACAATATGAACACGATTATGTTAACGGCAATTATTATTCTGTCCGCCGTTCTGTATGGCAGCGTATAGCGGCATCCCGAGGCTGAATACCCTCTTGCAGAGAGAGCATCCGCATAGATCTCAGCCTTATCTAGAAGATCGGTGATGAGAGAAGCTGAGAACTCTGATGCGGAACGGAGCGGGTGGCGCACGAACGATGCTCCTCTTGCCCTTCTGGCTTCATAAACTGAGACAGCGCAGTCTATTATCAAAGGAATCATTGATATCGTTATCTCGACCACGCTCGCAATGAGATAGGCGGCACGGCCTAAAATATGTGAGAGCGCGGCTCCCAGAGACCGGGCTATATCATCGGGCATGGTCGTATCAGTCAGAAGCATTGAGATAAGCATCACAGAGAGAAACCGGACGGAGGGAACAAGCGCTGCTACAGGGTCTGCAAAGCTCAGAAATGAGGAGATGAAGATGAATAGAGCGAGTATCAGGAAGAAGATGCTCTCTTTAAGATAGCTCCGCACTGGAAGTCTGATGGCAGAGGCTGTGATCAGAGGAAAGAGAAAGAGGATAAAAACCAAAGGGCCGCCTGATGAGGAGACCGCAACCGAATACACTAGAACTGAAAGAAGTTTCGTACACGGATTGAGACGCGTGAGAATGTTGTCAGCTTCCCTGTAGCGGAAGATCACGCCCTCAACCATGAAAGCTCCTCAAATGATGCTCCCGCGGGTATGTAGATATCATGCTCGCGGAGTTTTCCATATAAAACGCGGGATTCTCCGCACTCGGAGACAACGCCGTGATCCATTATCATGAGCGTGTCTGTATGGGCAAGAAACTTCTCCGCATCATGGGAGACGACAAGCAGCGTATAGCCTTCACGATGCAGCGAGACGAGAGCTTTTATCACAGCCTTCGTAGAGGGATAATCAAGGTTTGCGAACGGCTCGTCCAGCAGAAGGACTTCTGGCTTCATGGCAAGCACTCCGGCTATGGCTGTCTTTCTCAGCTCTCCTCCCGAGAGTGTCTGCGGCCTCTGCCCGGCCTTGTGCTCAAGTCCCATCAGGGAAAGAGCCCCTTCAACTCTTTTTGCGACTTCATCCCTGCCGAGACCGAGATTCTCAGGACCGAACGCCACATCCTTCCAGACACTCTGTGAGACAATCTGCATCTCAGCGTTCTGGAAAACGAGGGCCACCCTCTTCATGCGTTCCTTCTCTCCCGCTTCCGCATCCCCGAGAAATATCTTCCCTCCCGTCGGCTTCCTGAGTCCTTTAAGGCACCTGAGAAGCTGGCTTTTCCCCGCTCCGTTCTTTCCGCAGAGCGCGGTGAAGCTGCCTTTTTCAAGTGAAAGCGATATGCCGTCCAGGATTCTGCTGCCGCCGATATCAAGCCGAAGATCCTCTGTCCTCAGTGCGTCCATGCGGAAAGATTAGCATTTCAGAGGACGGAAGGCCATAGCAATGTAATCTTTTTAATAAATAAAAGTTTACAAATCTGATACTCTTATGTGCTATCATCTGTCACATGAGTGAATACAGATGCCAGAAGTGCGGCTGCACAGAATACATAGCGGAGACAATACAGACTACGGGCGGGACTTTCTCAAAGTTCTTCGATGTTCAGAACAGGAAATTCATTGCCGTCTCATGCAAAAGCTGCGGATATACGGAACTCTACAGGAAGGAATCATCCACAGCCTCGAATGTCCTGGACTTTCTCATAGGGCACTGAGACAGGAAGCGCAAGGGAAATACGTGTTACTTGCATTTACTTCTGCAAGCAAAGACGGGAAATACGAAATCCCTTATGGATACTTTGGCCTTGATTGATTCACCATCTTCTGCTAAAGTCATAAAGCAATCAGGCGATGGTGCGATACCCAAGTGGCCTAAGGGGACGGTCTGCAAAACCGTTTTTCATCGGTTCGAATCCGATTCGCACCTTTATTAATATTACATTATGTCGAGAAGTCCCTTATCCAGTGTGTGATAAGGGATTTGCTTTTACAATCTCTCCGCCGCAGAGAACCAGCAAGTCAAACATCATAGATATCTTCCCCGCTGATAAGAATCACATCATTCGGTGAACAGGCAAAACCTGATGAAGAAACAAATCCTATATTCCTTGCTTTGAAAGAAGGTATGGCCATGATCTTGCCTATCTCCTCTTCCATCAGATTTTTATCCATACAGTCTTTCAGAAACTTGACCTCATAGACATCATATCCATCATCAAATCTGAGAGCTACATCAAACTCCCCATTCTTCTTGGCTGCAGGATTATCATAACTGAAAACACCTATATCCATTATTCCTGGAAGTTCTCCCTTTCTTGCCAACCTTGAAAAATATTCTCTGACAATTCCCTCAAAACGATATGAAATGAATGTATCCAGACTTTTCTGGATATATGAATCAAAAAAGGCATCTCCACCAAGAACCTGTATTGTACTCTTATTTGGAAAGATATATGCGAAATAGAACCGGATGAGATTATCGGATATCTCATAACGGGACTTCTTCTTGTTCCCAGGATCATTGATAGGAGCAGTTTTCTTTATCACTCCCATGTTCTCAAGAACAGCAAGGCGATCTGCCGCATAACTGCTCGATCGTCCTGCAAGTCTTGACTGTATGTCACTATAACTTTTCTTGCCATTGGCAATTATGGAAAGTATATCATTTATTCCGTCAAGTTTGCGGATTTCCCTGAAAAGCTGGTTTTCTATGTAATTTCTGGCTATGCTGTCCTGTTCTATGATTGCATTTATTATATTCGTTCTGAGGCCTTCTTCAGGAGAAAGGGAATCATTTATATAAGGACTTCCTCCAAATACAGAATAGAAAGATATCTTCTCCCTGATATTAACCTCAGGATAAAAAAGAGAGGAATCAAGATAGTCCATTGCTTCAAGACGGATTATCGGCTTGAAACGTCCGAAAAGAGGATTCTCTTTCTCAAGGAGCTTTTTCATTGCTGTTACATATGAACCGCATATTATGATTTTCATGCTGGATGAAGCCTGATCAATCGCAACCTGCATAAGCGAGTCGATATCAGCATCACTATCCCCATGGCTCAAATTCTGATACTCATCAATTACAACGACTATATCCCCTTTCATTCGCCCGAGTTCGATAAAGGCATCAAGGAATGTAGCATATGGAACCAGAGGCTTAATGCCAAATGAAGAGCAGAAAAAACGAAGATTAGTATCAATAGAAGCCTCTACGCATTCATAATACAGAAACTTCCTTCCTGAGGAGGATAATGTATTCTGGATAAGATAGCTCTTGCCTATCCTTCTGAGACCATAAACCAGACAAGCCTTGTCTTTTCCTGTCAGAAAACGAAGCAGTTTTCCTTTCTCATTCTCACGTCCTACCATTATCACCCCATTTTTACTAAGTATAAACTTAGTTAATCATAACTGAGTAAAGTATGGGGTACAAAAAGAGAAAAAGCAATATGACATGTTTCCCTTCAATCTTTGAACTAATAATTAGTTGGGCAAATCTTCATCACAGTGTACAGCAGTGAATTTCTGTTGTGGTCCATCAGATATTGCTGAAAAATTTTCAAAGAACTCATGATCCGTACACCATATTCAGCCCGTATGATAGATACACTGCGGGTTGACAATATTGCTTTTATGCAATAAATGTTGAAAGTGAGGTCAGATGTTTGAGATAGAATTCTACAAAACGGCTGATGGAAAATGTCCCGTTGAGGCTTTTCTTATCTCGTTGAACATCAGAATGCGGGCAAAGGCCTTGAGGGCAATCAATTTACTAGCTGATTTTGGGAATACGCTCAGAGAACCTGACTCAAAACCTTTGGGAGATGGAATATTCGAACTAAGAGTCAAACTTGGTACAGACATAGTCCGAATTATCTATTTCTTCTGTGAAGGAAAAGCTGTAGTCCTGACGAACGGATTTGTGAAGAAAACACAAAAGACACCAGATAATTATATCCGACAGGCCAGGATATACAGGGCTGACTACCTGAAAAGGAGAAAACAAAATGGATGATTTCAGAAGATTTCTCAATAAGCAGCTTGAAGATCCCGATTTCAGAAAAGAATGGGATGAAACAGAGCCTGAATACCAGATTATGAAAGCCATGATTGCGGCAAGAATGGAGGCTGGAATCACTCAGCAGCAGCTTTCTGAAAAGACAGGGATAAATCAATCGAACCTGAGCAGGATCGAGAATGGCAACGGCAATCCTTCTGTATCTACTCTTCAGCGTATAGCCGAAGCTCTTGGGAAAAAGCTCTCGATTTCCTTCAAATGATCAGAATGAGTACAGCTTGCGGACGATTCTGAAATACTACATCCGTTATGCGAATTCTTTCCTGCAGCTCCGGAATTCTGATATGACCTAAGAGTACAACTATCCCTTCTTCTCAAAGCTGCTTCACTGCATGAATCTGCCATACAGCATACTTATAAAAGATTGTTCCAAACCATGCATTTCTGTAGCATAATCACTCCGCCGATGTATAATTAGCACCATGAAAAGAATTATTCCCATCGTAATTTTCCTCGCAATGCTCATGCCGCTCTCTGCAGACGGCGACTTCGGGAATCTCTCATTCTTCGGCGGCTACTCAACACAGTATGACACGCCGTATCTCGGCTTCGGCGGGAGCTATCAATATCTTTCAACTATCTCTGGAGGCCTCAGCATCGGAGGCGGAGTGCATTCTGATATAGGATTCGGCCTGAAAGGCAGCAGCCTGCCGGTTATGGTCGGCGCGCTTGCGGGAATAGCCACTGAAATAAGAATAGGAAGCGATGCCTCGATAAATCTCACAGTCGGACCTGGAGTCGTCGCCGAGGCGACAGACAGCAGATCATACGCAGGAATCGGACTGGGAATCGATGCATCGCTGAGCTACTTCTTCGGAGAGACCAAATCAATAGGAATCACGGCCGGAACCTCTCTCTATCCGCAGTTCGCCGTGTTCAGCGACGAGAAGGACGGAGGATTCAGCTTCATGGGAACAGGATACATCGCCGTATCATTCAGATACCCCGCACCGGCATCGCTTCTGGCCATGCCCGCTGTGGGATATCTCATCTACTGAGCAGATAAAAGGAGAAAAAGGAGAATAAAAATGACAGAACAGGAATTCCTGGAGAAATACAGAGATTCGGCATTCGTACCATTTGACAAGCTGGAGAAATTCATGAGGGAGACTCTGACAGCGGAAGGCGTCCCCTCCTCCGATGCCTCAATCATCTCCGACGTACTGATAGAATCCGATAAAAGGGGAATAGACAGCCACGGAATCGGACGCCTGAAACCTATATACATAGACAGAATAGACAAGGGAATACTCAATCCGGTCACGGAAATCGAAGTTGTATCTGACAACAAGACTGCGGCTGTCCTCGACGGGCATGACGGAATGGGCCATGTAGTAGGACACAGAGCCATGGAAATGGCCATAGAGAAAGCCGGTGAATACGGAATGGGCATGGTCGCAGTGCGCAACAGCAGCCACTACGGAATCGCAGGCTACTATGCGACAATGGCTACGGATAAAGGCATGATAGGCATAACCGGTACGAACGCGAGGCCCTCTATCGCCCCCACATTCGGCACGGAGAACATGCTAGGAACCAATCCGCTGACATTCGGCATTCCCACCGACGACCCCTTCCCGTTCGTGCTTGATGCCGCAACATCGGTATCGCAGCGCGGAAAGATAGAAGTTTACGGCAGAGCCGGAAAGGACGTGCCTCCCGGCTGGGTCATCGACGAAGAAGGAAAGACAAGGACCGATACAGAGGGAATACTTCATGATCTCACCACCGGGAGGGCCGCGCTCGCTCCGCTTGGAGGAATCGGCACCGACGGAGCAGGATACAAGGGGTACGGTTTCGCAACAGTCGTGGAAATCCTCTCCGCGGCTCTGCAGGACGGCTCGTACCTGAAATCGCTTACGGGAAAGGATGAGAACGGAAAGGACATTCCCTATCATCTCGGTCACTTCTTCATTGCGATAAATCCGGAGTTCTTCCTCGGCGGCAAGGTATTCAGGCGCATCGCATCCGAGATACTCAGAGAACTCAGAGAAAGCCGCAAGGCTCCCGGAGAGGAAAGAATCTACACCGCGGGAGAGCTTGAATGGGAAGCGCGCGGCTACAGGATGAAATACGGCTGCCCCGTTCCTGTCTCGCTGCAGCGCGTGATCGATACGCTCTCGGAAAGATTCGGTCTCAAAGACAGCTGGCCCTGGCGCTAAGCGGACTCTTCTGAGAAAAGATGCTTCATCTGGGCTTTCAGCGCGCGGAAGTGATGATCCGCAGGGAGGAAAGCCCAGCTTTTCGTCCTCTTGAATACAAGTCCGTCCTGAGTGGGCTCAACTGAATAGAACCCCTGCCCTATGCGCGGATTGTCATAGCTCACGAAACCGCTGGCGAAACAGACAGTTCTGGTCTCGCCCGGCTGTATCGATATGTTCCGCGTACCCTTCGGTCCGGTGTTGAAACCGCAGGTGACGGACCTTATCTCTGGAGTAGCTCCGTCGAAGAGCGCCCATGGCGCATCCATGCGTCCAAGGTAGTTTTCAGTGATGTCCACATTCGGGAATATCAGAGAATCCTCGGAAGATGAATGAGGAGTGAACATGCAGAACAGGAGCTGGCACTTCGGATTATTCAGAACAACCCACCCAAGGTGTTCCTTGTCAGGGATCTTTCCTATGAGATAGTCATAGGTTCCGGTCGGCGGCGGGACATACCCCGCATCTGCCGTGCCGCCGCGCACAAGCGGCGCGTGCCTCAGCTCCTCAAAAACCCTCCCGGGCATGAACCTGTTTATCCCCGACTCCCTTCGTGAAAGAGCGTATGCGGTATAGTATTTCGCATTGCTGGAGATGAGAGAGCCTGTCTCAAGGAGAGGAGAAGAGAGCATGCAGTGCCAGGAAGCGGAACCTGAAAGCACAGTATCTCCTGTGTTCGTTATCCTGACGGCGGTATAGAGGACAGGCTGCGAAGGGAGAAGCATGTCCACCTTCTCAAGACGGTAGCGGTTCCCCTCCTCCCTGCTCTTCATCTCCGAGAGCCTCCATACGCCGCCGTGCTCCTCCTCCGTACCGTAGCGCCGCACAGACCAGCATGTATCGGTGGAGTTAATCCCCTCTCCGGACTGGCACGGGAAGGTGAAATAGGCGCCTCCTGCCTGATACAGCGCCTCATTGCCCTGCCACCACTCGGAGTTCGGATCAGAGAGGACTCCCGCGCCTGTTCCGCGGAAATAAGGGAGGGAGAGAGCGTTTATCCTCGCACCCGAGAGAGTGCGCGATGTCAGCTCAAGGACGACCTCCCCCTGATCCTCGATCAGGGCCGAGAAGATATCATTAGACATGTACGTCGCGTATCTGCCTTCCCACAGCGACAGCCGCCTTATATCCATCTGAGCCTCCAGTGACGACAAACAGCACTATCTGCGTTAGAATGATTGTAGAGCATAATCCAGAGGTTATCCATGATCGAAGCATTGGCACAGAGAACATTCCATCTCTCCACGGTGAATACAAGCTATATACTCCGCATAACCGATACAGGACACGCAGAGCATCTCTACTACGGAAGGAAGCTCCGGAATGTGGAGGCTTCGGTCACGGCGATGAGGGAGAAGCACTACACAGCTCCGGGAATGGGGACATACACCGATCCGGACTTCCCTTCCTTCGTCCTCGATGATGCACCTCTTGAGATGACTACTGAGGGGCGCGGAGACTACAGGATTCCTCTTGCCGCCATCTCTCTGGGAGAGGACGGAGAGAGAACATTCAATCCCCTTTTCCTGAAGCACAGGATATCAAAGGGAACGAAACCGTTCGGAGGTCTCAGGCTGCCTCAGGCAAAGGATGCATTCGGAGATGCCGAGACCCTGGAACTCATTTTCTCCGACAGGGAAAGGAACATCACCCTCGGTCTTGTATATACCCTCTTCCCCGCTCTCGACGTGATCGTGAGAAGATCGGTGCTGACGAACGCTTCCGGAAAGACACTCAGAGTCCGCTCGCTCGCATCAGCCCAGCTCGATTTCCGGGAAACGGGAATGAAAGCGCTTACTCTCCATGGCACATGGGGACGCGAGATGGAGAAGGACATCAACGACCTCACATCAGGGACATTCATATCCGAGAGCAGGATGCTCGGATCATCCGCGGAGGCCAATCCCGGCTTCATGGTGACGGATGCGCGCGGCGGCTGCTATGCGCTCAACCTCATCTACCCCGGCCCGCACAGGGCGTCGATGTCAGTGACGGAACATGGAATCACGCACATCGTATGGGGAATAAACCCCGACATGTTCACATGGGTGCTGAAAGACAGTGAGACTTTCGAGTCTCCGGAGGCCGTGATGACATTCAGCAGCGGCGGCATTGAAGCGGCAGGAGACAGGATAAAGGGATTCATAGCGGCAGCGATAATGCGCTCATCGTGGAGCGGCAGGATGCGGCCTGTAATGCTGGACACATGGGAGGCGCTCGGATACGCGACAACGGAAAACAGAATAGAGGAGCTTGCGAAGGGCGCGGAGGCCATGGGCTGTGAGGGTGTTCTCATAAACGACGGCTGGTTCGGAGCAAGAAGCAGTGACCGCACAAGCCTCGGGGACTGGCATGTGAACACGGTGAAGATTCCGTCCGGGCTGAGCAGTCTTTCGGACAGCATACACCGCCGCGGCCTCCTCTTCGGCCTCTGGTTTGAGCCTGAGGGTGTCAGCCGCCGCTCTCTCCTTGCCAAGGAACACCCTGAATGGATAATAGGCAGGAGCGCCGAGACAAACGCAGAAGGAAGTCATGAGCAGCTCCTGGATATAACGCGCTACGATGTGCAGGACTGGATCATATCGACAATCTCGAAACTTGCTGATGTCGTCCATCTCGATTATCTCCGCTGGAACATAAGCAGGAATTTCTCCGATCTCTTCACGCTCTCCGGAATACGCGACTACGGAATGTACGCGCATGAGTACGCAGTCTCGCTCTGCAAGATTCTCTCCGCAATCGGGGAGAGATTCCCTGATATGTATATAGAGACGGCGGGATGCGCAAGGTTCGATCTGGGAATGCTCAGCATATCGGCCTCCATCATTCCCAGCGAGGTCTCGGACCCGATTGAGAGAGCAAGGCTGATGTCAGCCGCCTCGTTAATGTACCCGCAGGCTGTGATAGGCACGATAGTCTCTCCCTCTCCCAATGCCGTGACAAGGCGCATCGTCGACAGGGAGACTAGGTTCGCCGTCGCCGCATTCGGCGTACTCTCCTACTCGCTCGATCCTTCCTCCTTCTCAAAAAGCGAGATGACGGCGTTCCGCCAGCAGACGGAGTTCTACAAGGCTTACAGGCTTCTTCTGCAGACGGGAAGATTCCGCGTTGCAGAGGACGGCAACCGGACTATATGGACAGTCTCAAACGAGGACAGATCGGTGATCCTGCTTCTCTATCTCCAGCATCTGATAAGGCCTAACACAACCGCGGAGAAGCTGAGAGTGCCGGATGCGAACGAGGAATACGACTACAGGATATTCAGCAGAGACCACACGATGACGGAGATGGAGTCTTCGATGTATCCTCAGGAAAATGAATGCTACACAGTTCCGGGAGACACCCTGAAATGGGCGGGAATATCCCTTGCCGAGCAGGTTTCCGGAACAGGCTACCGCGAGGGAATGAGAATGCTCGGAGACTTCTCCTCGCGTCTCTACATAATAAGGAGAATCGATAATTGAACAATATTGTAATAGCAGGAGCGGGAACGTTCGGTACGGCAGTTGCAGAGCGCCTCTCTTGGAACAGCCGCAACAGAGTCACCCTTCACACCATCGAGCAGGATGTGGAGAAGGAGATAAACGACAGCCACACGAACAGGAAATACTTTCCGACGAGGTTCCTCTCAAGATACCTTTCTGCAACATCGTCATTCTCTGTATTCGCCGAGGCCGATGTAATAATGCTCGTGATACCCTCAAAGGCGATAGTGCCGTTCTCAGAGGAGATCAGGAAGAACACCGCAAAAGAGCCTCTGATAGTCAACCTCGCGAAAGGCATGAGCGATGACGGTGCGTTCATCACAGAGAACATTCCGTTCAAGCGTACGGCGAGCATGAAAGGACCTTCCTTCGCGATCGAGACGATAAACGGATTCCCGACATCGTTCACATTCGGAGGCAAGAGGGAGGACTACATGTACTTCAAGAACGAGGTGCTTCCCGACACACAGTTCTCCCTCGACTACTCAAGCGATGTCAGGGCGGTGGAGCTTATGAGCATCCTCAAAAACATGTATGCCATCGCGATAGGAATAGTGTCAGGAAAGTTCAACAGCCCGAACGTCGACTTCCTGGTCTACACGAAAGCCGTAAACGAGATGAGAGGACTTCTCAGGATATTCTCCTGTGATGAAGACACAATATTCAGATACTGCGGCATCGGGGACCTGGGACTTACGGCGCTCAACGATCTTTCGCGCAACAGGACGCTAGGGATGCTTATCGGCAAAGGCTTCAGCTATGATCCCGACTCAAGATCATCGACGGTCGTGGAAGGACTGAGGACAGTAAAGCTCATCGGGGAGATCACAAGGGATAAGGGCGTTGCTGAGGATTTCCCGCTCGTGCAGGCGCTCTACAGGCTTCTCTATGAGAATGACAGCCTGAACGACTACACTCTCTCCGTCCTCGGCTGATTCAGGAAATGCGCCTCAGAATAAAGAAGTGAATTCCTATTCAACAAGCGAATAGACGGCGATGACGCTGTCGCTTACCGGAATCTTCCCTGCAGAATATTCTGTTGAGGAGCTGCGGGAATCCATCATATAAGCCTCGCTTGCCTCATAAGCGGCGGATGTACTGCCGGCGCTCCTTACCGAAATGACATCGCCGAGGATGTAGCCTGCGGCGGTGGCATAGACGGAGGCTCTGTCATGTGCATCCGAAACGGCAATGGAACGGGCCTTCGCCTTCTCGGCGCTTCTGTCCAGCTTATCCGCAGTTATCCCGGAAACCTCAATGCCGTCAATTTTGGAGAGACTCTCAAATACCTTGCCGGCGGCAGATATATCCCTGAGGAGAACGGTCACTGACTGATAGGCCCTCTGACCGCTGAGAACCGTCTTTCCGTCATCGTAAGAATAATCAGGAGAGACGGAGAGCGAAGATGTGGCGATATCATCAGAGGGAACGCCGAAGTCATCCTCAAGTATCGATACTGCATGATTGATCATTCCGGATGAGACGCTTCTGGCCTCCTCCGAAGTCGGAGCGGTGAAAGCGGCGGCCACAGTGAATCTCAGGGCATCGGGCTCTGCCATTACTGTAGCGCTGCCGACCACTTCTACGGTAGGAAGATCAACGCTGCGGCATGATGCGAGAAGCAGCAAAGAAACGATGAGAATGACTCCTTTTCTCATATTTTCTCCCGCAGTCCGAGCTCAGGATGCTCCTCAGCGTAGCGCATGAAGAAACCGATCGCCATCATCATTATCCCGTTGCTGTAGAGTCCTGTTCCCATATCTCTTATGGCCTCCTCGACGGGAACCTCTATGACATCGATGGTCTCGTCAGGATCAAGCGACTGTGCGCTCTTTCTTTCCAGATCGGTCACGAGGAAGAATGACTGCCTGTTGGACATGAAGGCATTGTTCGGGCAGACGGTTCCGAGACGTGTGAACGTTCCCGCCATTCCCGTCTCCTCCATGAGCTCGCGCTCCGCGGCATCCAGATCGGGCTCTCCCGCCTCGACAAGTCCAGCGGGGAACTCTCTCGTGATTGACTCGGAACCATGTCTGAACTGTTCTTCCATCACGAAATACGGCACTCCGTCCTTCCTGAACCAGGGAATCGCTACTATCCAGTCCGGGCTGTCGATCTCGACGAACTCGCCGTGCCTTCCGTCCTGCGCTTCCCTCTCGGCCATCACGACGGAGAATATCCTGCAGTCCTGCACCTTCTTTCTGGAAAGTGTTTTCCAGATCAGTTTTTCCTCATCAGCCATCCCATTTCTTCCTTGACGGGCAGTTAGATGTGCAGGATGCACATGCCGAGGGTTTGCATGAAGGAGTTCCGAGGAACGATGTATCCCTGCTCGTCGAACATGCTGTGCCGTTGTTTATCTCATTGGCGATTGCCTTCAGCGCCTCCGCAGACGGGTGCACTCCCGGCTCCTTCACCCACTCCCTGCCGCTGTCCTCAGCCTCGGGCAGTCCTGCCTCCATCGGCACGGCGCCGAGGAAGGGCACATGCATATCCTGGCACATCTTCTTGCCGCCGCCTTTGCCGAAAATGGGAATCTCCATATGGCAGCCGGGGCAGATCAGGCCGGACATATTCTCTATCACGCCTATGATGGCAACGCCGAGCTTGCGCGAGAAGTTGACGGAGCGTCTCGCATCGAGAACAGCGACCTCCTGAGGAGTAGTCACGATTATCGAGCCGGTGAGCTCGGGAATCGACTGGCAGACAGTCAGCTGCTCATCGCCTGTTCCGGGCGGAGTATCGATGAGGAGGTAATCCAGCTCTCCCCACTCCACATCGGCGAGAAACTGGCGTATCGCGCTGTTCTTGAGGCTTCCGCGCCAGATCACGGGGGAATCAGGGTCCTCAAGCGCGAAGGCAAGCGACATGACCTTGAGATTCTCTCTCGGTTCCACGGGAAGGAATGTCTGTCCGTCTGCGCTCTGAAGCTCTCCGTCCTTGCATCCGAACATCACCGCGACGTTCGGTCCGTGGAGATCCGTATCAAGAACTCCTACCCTGCATCCCATATCGACGAGGGCGTTGGCGAGATTGACAGTCACTGTCGTCTTTCCAACTCCGCCCTTTCCGCTCATTATCATGATTTTGCGGCCGATCTTGTCCATCCTCTCGCGTATGCGGAGGCTCTGGGCCTCATATTCATCCATCTGATTATCAGGCATTGCACTCTCCTAGCTATCCAGAATATAGCACAAAAGAGAGCGAGCGGCTCTATAGCGGGAGCACGGCTGCCGCCAAATCAGCTGTGAGGCGGAAAAATAAATCCGGCAGCAGTAAAATTACCCGGATATCGCTGTTGAACCGTTTTCCCTATCTCTGATATATTCTGAAATTGAATACCTAATAAGGTAAGGAGTGATATATGTTGACATTGTTGACAAATATGCCAAAGGATGCGCTGATCGCGCAGCTTAAGGACGGTCTTATTCTCCTTGTCCTCGGTATGGGTACGGTATTCATCTTCCTTGTTATCCTGATCTTCATTTCAAAGCTCATGAGCAGGATAATCAACGGAGCTGAGAATAACGGCCCTGCTGCAGCGGCAGAGACAGCCTCTCCTCAGGCGGCGGCGCAGATCCAGCAGAGGGCTGCTGCGGCTCCGACAGGAGACGATGCGGCAGTAGCGGCGGCTATAGCGGCTGCATACGACAAGTCCAGGAATTGAAAAAGGGGTTCACAGAATGAGCAAGAAGAAAGTTGATTTCATGTGTACGGCGTTCCGAGACGGTTTCCAGTCCGTTTACGGTGCCCGTGTATTCACAAAGGATTTCATGCCTGCGGTCGCTGCGGCCAGGGAAGCCGGCATCACGCACTTCGAGGCGGGCGGCGGCGCAAGATTCCAGTCTCTTTATTTCTATACAAATGAAGATGCATTCGCCATGATGGATGAGTTCAGGCGCGTGGCCGGTCCGGATGCGAACCTCCAGACGCTCGCAAGAGGCGTCAACGTAGTAGGTCTCGACTCCCAGCCGAGGGACATCATCAAGCTCCATGCACAGCTTTTCAAGAAGCACGGCATGACGACGATCAGGAACTTCGACGCCCTCAACGATGTCAACAACCTCATCGACAGCGGAAGGGCGATCCACGATGCCGGCCTCAAGCACGAGGTCACGGTGACGATGATGAGCCTTCCCGAGGGCGTCACAGGAGCCCATACTCCGGAGTTCTATGAAAGGATTCTCCGCGAAATCCTCGCCGCAAGCATCCCGTTTGACTCCGTCTGCTTCAAGGATGCTTCCGGAACATCCACACCGCACAACGTCTACGAGACCGTGAAGAGGGCAAGAAAGCTCCTCGGACCGAATGTGAAGATCGTATTCCACTCCCATGAGACAGCAGGCGTCTCGATCGCGCAGTATATGGCAGCGCTCGATGCCGGCGCTGACGGAATCGACCTCTCGATGACACCGTGCTCAGGCGGTACATGCCAGCCTGATATCCTCACGATGTGGCACGCTTTCAGAGGAACCGACTATACGCTCGACGTGGATGTCAACAAGGTCCGCGAGGCGGAGAAGGTATTCGAGGAGTGCATGTCCGACTACTTCCTCCCGCCTGAGGCAACAGCGGTCAATCCCGAGATCCCGTTCTTCCCGCTTCCCGGCGGAGCTCTTACAGCCAACACGCAGATGCTCAGGGACAACGGCCTGATGGACAAGTATCCCCAGATCGTCGAAGCCATGGGCGAAACGGTCGCAAAGGGCGGCTTCGGAACATCTGTAACACCTGTTTCCCAGTTCTATTTCCAGCAGGCGTTCAACAACGTCATGTTCGGACCGTGGAAGAAGTTCGCAGAAGGCTACGGCAAGATGGTCCTCGGCTACTTTGGCAAGACACCCTGCCCGCCTGATCCGGAAGTCGTGAAGCTCGCTTCCGAGCAGCTCAAGCTCCAGCCCACCACAGAGAAGTGCGTCGACATCAACGACCGCGACCCGAACAAGGGAATCGCAGCAGCCAAGAAGATGCTTGAGGCCGCGAATCTCCCCGAGACAGATGAGAACATCTTCATCGCAGCAGCCTGCAAGGAGAAGGGCATCCTCTATCTCACAGGAAAGGCAAAGGTCAACGGCGTAAGGCTCAAGAGCGAGATGAAGAAGGCTGAGGAGGCCAAGAAGGCCGCAGCAGCTCCGAAAGCTCAGGGCGGAAACGGCGCTTACACTGTCACTGTCAACGGCAGGGCTTATGGTGTACAGCTCCAGGGCGGACAGGCTGTCGTCAACGGAGTGGCATACCCCTACTCGATCGCTGACGGAATCGCAGCACCTCAGCCGGCAGCAGCTCCCGTTCAGGCAGCTCCTGTACAGCAGACAGTCGTAACCGGCTCTGTTGAGGTAAAGGCTCCGATGCCGGGCCTCGTGCTCCGCATCAATGTCAAG
>CALXLV010000044.1 GCA_944389295.1 uncultured Spirochaetaceae bacterium
TACAACAATTTACGCCCTCATACTGCATTAGGGGGTTTGACTCCTTCCGCTTTTGAATCAACAATTATAGGAGATTATTAACCATTGTACCCTTTTTCACAGTTGTCCTCTTTTTTCGGAAGTGCCCACGAAATGATCTTCTTCATAGCAAAACCCTCCTTTTATACTGTTTTGTTATGGTTGAAACCCGATCAAAAGATAACCTGCATTATATGCATGCAACTTACTTGATTTTGATTTTAAAAATCAAATTTCAATTTCTAATATGATTCTCAAGCTGTACTTATCATCTGTCAAGAAAAATTTCAAAATATAATAATAGATTTTAAAATTCAAAATTATTTCCACACATTTATCCAATCACCTCACCATTTTCAGCCATTGCCACAGCCATCATATATGCATTTCTGAGGCTGTCAGGGGACAGAACGCCCTTCCACGCGGCATCGAATGCAGTGCCGTGATCGACTGATGTGCGGATTATCGGCAACCCCAGTGTGAGGTTGACCCCGCTGACACTGCTCCATTTCCCCTGTTCCCTGTCATATCGGAATCCAACTGTTTTCAGGGGAATATGCCCCTGATCATGGTACATGGCAACGACAGCATCATACCAGCCGCCAAGCGCTTTCGAAAAAATTGTATCGGGAGGAAGCGCCCCGCAGACATCAATGCCCTCAGATCTTGCCTGGGATACAGCAGGGTTGATCTCCTCGATCTCTTCCCTGCCGAAAAGACCATTCTCCCCTGCATGCGGATTCAGACCGGCAACAGCAAGCCGCGGATCTGCAATCCCCATTGACCTGCAGGCCCTGTCTGTAAGCCTGATGACCTCAAGAACCCTATCCTTCCTCACCCTGTCGCAGGCCTCCCGCAGAGAGACATGCGTGCTTACATGTGTCACCCTCAGATCATCATGGACAAGCATCATCGTATAATTCTTTGTCCCTGTATAATGCGCATATATCTCCGTATGTCCTGAGAACCTGAATCCCGCCAGCTGTACCGCTTCCTTTGAGATCGCATTCGTGACAGTGGCATCGGCCTCACCGGCCATGGCAAGCTCTATCGCCTTCCTTACAGAGAGAAAAGCCGCACGCCCATTTGCGGCGGACACTCTGCATCTGCTGAATGTCCCGCAGTTTTGCAGTCCCGGATCAAGAACGTCAATGGTTCCTCGCTTGAAAGTACACTGATCAATACTGCGGACACGGTTCACCTCAGCCCGGATTCCAAGCATTCTGGCCGCAAGCGATATCGTATCAGGATCTCCGATCACCACAGGCCTGGAGATATCATATATTCCCGGATCAGAAAGCAGTTTTGCGGAAAGCTCCGGTCCGCATCCGCCCGGATCACCCATCGTCAGAGCTATAACAGGCCTCCCATCACTCATTCCACACCTCCTGCCGCAGCAGCACACTTTAAGAGAGTTCTTCTGTTCCCGAATGAACCGCTCTTCGTTATGACAAAGCATCCATCTGCCTCTCCGCCGCATATTCTTGATATGGGAATTCCTTCCTCCACAGAACCAAGAACCTGCAGCGATCCAGCCCCGAGCATATTCAGTACAGCCTCCGCGGTAGTACCTCCGGAAAGGACGAGACATGCATTCCTCTCATTCTTAAGACTGCTGATAATCCCGGAGGCAATTCCTTCCGCTATGGAACTGTCCTCAATAATTATATTCTTCTCATGATCTGTATGGATAAGTCTTACAGAGCCGTCTGCACTTGAAAAACTCTCAAGCCGTCCGTCATGCCCTGTTTTCTTCATATCATATGCAGAGATCAGCTCGCAGACCTGCTCATCAGAGACGGAACTGTAGCTTCCTATTCCGAAAAAAACGGAGCCAACCGAAACCATGGACTGAGAATTCCCCGCACACTCATCTCCGCCAATGAATCCTGCAAGACCTGCGGAACCGCAAAGTACAGCGTTAAGACTGGACGATAAGGCATAATCAGCAATCTGCTGCAGCTGTTCATCGCTCTCTGCATCGAAAAAGAATATCCGGCAGCCTTCTCTCATGAAACCTTCGATAATTCTTTCATCGCTGAAAAAAACAGGCATCATATCTGCCGCAACAAGAGCGCTCTTATGCTTTGACTGTCTGGAAATTATCCTGTAAGCGTCAATCTCTCCTCCGGGATACGATATAATGCCATTCCTGACAGTGCGGCTATTGGCAGGATAAGCAGGAGCAACGAAAGCTGCTTCATACCTGCCGGAATCAAGAAGCGCATCTATCTCCCTGCCCGCATTTCCGCGCATGAGTGAATCTATCTTCTTGTAGACAGGGCATGATATGTCTTTTAAAGCCGAAGCGACAGCATCATATGCATCATCAGGCTGCATGTTCCTTGAACCGGTATTGACAGCAACAGCCTCGGCATCAGGCCACGACCCCGAAAGCAGTACAGCGGACGATATCCATCGCTGCGTGAATCTCACAGCGGAATCAAGCGCGCCGGTAAGATCATCGGCGAGAATGCAGAAGCCCATCAGAACCCCCGGAAACGACTGTATGCTCTGAAAAGATCGCCCTCTTCCCCGACATTTCCGGGAAAGATCACGACAGAGCAGCCACCAGGCAGCTTCCAGACAGGAACCCCGTCAAGTATCTGTCCTGAAACAGAAGCGGAGTCTGCACAGAAGCATATCCGGACTATATCGCTGGCGGTATTGCCGCCTTTTGCTATTACACCAGAGAAAAGCGAACTCACCCTTGATATCAGCGATATGAATGCATGCGAAATCTGAACCGTAAGTCTGAGCTGATCCTCCGGCGAGGCATCGGGAAGATCAAGTCTCTCCCTTCTTGTCACAAGAACAATATCTTTGCCTTCCGATACTGCTTTCCTTATCTCTTCCTCCGCTCTCAATGTCTCCGCTTCAAGAGCACCCGCGTCAAGAACCGTATGCTGATCAAAGACAACCTCTGATACATTCTCCGCATGAGAAAGCAGATATTCCAGCTGAGCCGTCGTGCGCTTCATATGCGATCCGGCGGCAATCAGGATTCTTCCTCTGTCCGGAGAGAGCATCGCAGAAGGAAGGCTCTTTCCGTCATTCCTGTTGAACAGGGCTGCCCTGACGCCGGAAGAAGCGCATCGGATTATATAATTATGCCCTTCCGCCCTGAGATCAGACACCGCTCTGATTACAGAGAAGATATCGCGGTACTCGATAGAATCTGCCGTGCAGACGCGGAAGCCGTCACCTCTGCCGAACTCACGCACGGCATTACGATAGTCAGCGCGGAGCTGACCCAGAAGGATGCTCCTTACGGAATGAGACGGCACACGTCCCCCCGTTTTCTCCTCCACCCATCCGGGAATGTTGGATGCGGTGAATCCGAACGTCATGTCCTTGGAGTACTCCATCTCTGAAACAGGCAGCATCTTCCCCTCCGGCGATAGCCCGTACTGCACGCCCCAGAATGTATATCTCCGGCCTTCCTCAAAGAAAGGCACGATTATCTCGCCATCGGCAGGCATTCCCTCATCCGCAAGAGCTGCTGCTATTGCATCTGTCTCTTCCGGATAGTGTATTCTCAGCGTCGAATCCGATCTGCATACAATCTGAAGGCTCTTTCCTCTTTCCCTGCAGGATGCCGCGATATTGCGCACAACCTCATAGCACACCTTTGCGGCCATATCAGAGGAGAGACTGCGAGAGGATGTGAGGATAAAGAAACTGTCGGTGCCACTGTCGATTATGCCATCGACAGTCTCTCTGTCCCAGGAGAAATAGACAGGCACATCGCTTACAGCCTGCCCGCCAAGCGGATCGTCATCGAGAACTGCTACTACATCGGCAAGTCTCCGTACGGAAGCAGCCCACCACTCTGACGACTGGTCAGGATAGGCAGAATACCATGCCTTAAGAGATGAAAGCTCCATCTATCTCTCCTTCCTGAATGCCGGAGCATATTCGGAAGCGGCTTTCAGGGCCTCTATCATCCCGATCTCAGAGGCAATGCCCCTGCCGGCGATATCCATAGCAGTTCCATGATCCACAGATGTACGGAGAATAGGCATTCCAAGAGTGAGAGATATGGTCCTGTCGAAATCATAGGTCTTGGCCGCAATATGCCCCTGATCATGATAGAGGCTGAGAACACTGTTGTAGCGTCCCTGAAGCGCCTGATGGAAAACAGAATCCGCGCTCACTGGGCCGGTCACTTTATATCCCTCCGCCTGCAGATCCCTCACTGCTTTCTCTATCCCGATTTCCTCATTTCCGAAAAGCCCATGGTCGCCGGAATGGGGATTGAGACCGGCCACGGCCATTGTTCCTTCATCTATCCCGAGCTGCCAGAGGGCTCTGGTACAGCGTCTGACATAATCCATAATGCGCTCGTATGTCACCATATCACACGCTTTGCGCAGAGCGACATGGCGCGTAAGGAAGAATATCCTCATGGCTCTGACCTGGAACATTGTCAGAGGATCGGAAGAACCAGTAAGCGCTGCAAATATCTCTGTGTGCCCTATATACGGGACCTCCGCCATATGCAGAGCAACCTTGTTTATCGGAGCAGTACAGACAGCATCCAGCTCTCCCGCCATGGCATATCTGATGCTCTCAGCGATATACTCATATGCCGCTCTTCCGCACTGCGCCGCCTCCTCACCTTCCCTGAATGAGGAAATATCGATATTATCCATATCATAGATATTGAGAAGTCCGGGAGCCGATACTGCTTCAGAGAGGCTGGAAATGCACCTCAGTTCTATTTCAGGCATACCGGGATAGGACATTGCCCTCTCGATGATCTTCCTGTCGCCGAATGCGACAAAGGCGTCATCGCCGGAACTGATTCCGGCAACGGCCTTAATGACAATTTCCGGCCCAATCCCAGCAGGATCGCCGATTGTGATACCGATGCGCATAGTCACTCCTTGTTCGGTTAAATTATAGATTACAGCTTCTTGGATATGTCAAATTAATTTTAAAATTAAAAATCAGATTTCATATAATAAAATCATTTACAAAAGAGAAAGATGGCCATAGAATAACGTAAAAGGAAACCATATGAACGACAGTGTGAAGAAGAACCAATCCCTCAGGAAAGCGCTGGACATCCTTGAGGTCATGGTGGATATGACTGCCCCGGCTCGCCTCCAGGATATAGCACAGAAAACAGACATGTCACCGAGCACTGTCCTGAGATTCCTCAATACATTCATTGACTTCGGATATGCCAAGCAGGACTCTGAGACTTCCCTGTATTACCTGACGCTCAAGCTGGCCGATCTCGGGAACAGGAACAGAATAAACTATCCATTCCAGGGTTCTCTGCGAAAATACATCAAGGATATAGCCACACACTTCAATGAATCCTCCTCTCTCTGCATTGAGGATGACATGCAGATGGTATATATAGCCACGGAGGAAGGACCGCAGCACATGCTGCAGACGCTTTCGAGGATTGGACGCATCGCGCCGATGCATTCCACAGGAGTAGGCAAGCTGTTCCTCACGGAGTATTCCGATTCTAAGCTCGATGAGCTTGTGAACAGAAGAGGCCTTTCAAAACTCACCGAGAAAACGATTGTTACCCTGCCTGAACTGAAAGCGGAAATAGCAAAAGTGAAGAATCAGGGATATGCGATCGACGAGGAGGAGTGCGAGATCGGAGTGCGCTGCGTGGCCGTGCCCGTCAGGGAATACTCCGGAAAGATCGTCGCCGCAATGAGCCTCTCCGCTCCAATAACCCGCCTGACTTACGACAAGACAAACGAGATTATCAACTATCTCCTTGACCTAGGCAGACAGGCATCGGAAGAACTCGGATACAAGCCTGCCATTGAGAAGAACAGCTGATTAGAGAGTATTCAAAGTCTGTCCCTGCATATTCTTCTGATTGCAGATACAGCATATAAAGGCACATTGATCAGCCATTCTTGGTCCATGAAGGGAACAAGCGCGGTTCTTATAGAAAGCCGCGGGGAATACTTATCATAATAGGCTTTAAGACTCTTTGCTCTGAGATTCAGTCCGGACTTCACATCAAGAGGAACGATATCTGAGCCGGACTCAAGAAGAAAATCAATTTCTGCTGAGCTTCTGTCATTTGAATAATAGCTTATGCTCTTCCAGCCGGAAGCAATAAGTTCCTGCAGAACATACTGTTCAGTCAAAGCCCCTTTGAACATGTCATAAACTTCAGAACCGCTGATGATCACAGAGGGATCTATCTGGATCAGGGCAGAGAGAAGCCCTGTATCATGAAGAAACAGCTTGAATACAGAATCTTCCTCATATGACTTGAGCGGGACAGAGGGGGATGTCACCCTTTTCACCGCATTTATTATCCTGCAGCTTTCCAGCCATCCCAGGCAATTCTCATATTCCCTTGCCCTTCCGCCTTCCCTTACACGGCTGAAGATGAATTTCTTATTCTCTTTGGCCAGCTGGGATGGAATTGCCGAGATTATCTGGCGGCCTTTGACCGCAATATCCGCAGGAGCATGTTTAGAGAGATCGGAAAGATATGATTCGATTATCTCTTCCTGCCTTTTGCGCAGTGCCTTAAAATCTCCGCTTTCCGTCCAGATTTTCACAGCATCCGGCATTCCGCCGACGAGCATGTACTCCCTGAGTCTGTCCTCATACCGCTGGGAAAATGCACCGATCATCTGGAAATCCCCTTCATTAATCAGCGCGGCAAGCTGTTCATCCCCGCAGGCAATGAGAAATTCATTGAATGACATAGGCAGCAGATCCATGAAACTTACTTTGCCGACAGGGAAGGAAACACCCTGATCCTCTGCAATCCCGAGCAGTGATCCAGCCGCGACAACAGCATATTCAGGCGCCTCTTCCGCAAAATATTTCAGACTTATGAGCGCTCGGGGAGACTCCTGTATCTCATCGAAGAATATCAGAGTATTCCCAGGCAGAATTTTCCGCCCGGCTGAGATCTCGAGCATTCTGATAAGCCTAGACGGTTCCAGATCACCTTCAAATATGTTTTTCAACGATTCCTGCTTTTCAAAATTGAAAACAGCAATATCATTGAAATCCAGCCTGCCGAATTCATTGACAAGCCATGTTTTCCCAACCTGCCTTGCTCCTCTGATAATAAGAGGCAGCCTGCCCTTCTGTTCCCTCCATGCTCTCAGTTCTTCCAGCTTCTCTCTGTACAAATCAATATCCTCTGTACAAAGAATACTATATAATTGACAGTTTTTACATATGTATTTCTGTCATTGATGACAGTTTTTACGCGATAAAAATGTCATAAGTGACAGTTTTTGCAGCAAATAATTGTCAATAATACATTCTGCAAACAGTTGAGATATACTTTATTTACTTGCCAGGCAACAGAATAATACAATTCGACTGATAAATGAATGCAGCTGCCGCCGCACTGACGCAGACGGCAGCTCTGATGAATCACTCTCCTGCGACTTTGATCACAGCCTTGACGATGTTTACCTTGTCGCTCACACTCCTCTCCATCGCCTCCTGTATCTCCTCCAGCCCAAACTCATCCGTCACCACATCTTTCAGGTCTATCTTCCCTGCTGCAACCGCAGCTATCGCCATCGGATAGATATGCCTGTACCTGAATACCGTCTTGAACGTTATTTCCTTGTTCAGCGCCACGCTCATATCCAATGTAACCTTTCCGCTCCTGCTGTACCCGACGCACACTATCGTCCCGCCTGGCTTCACCATCCTTATCGCCTGGTTCACCGTCACATCGGCTCCCGCTGTGTCTATCGCAAGATCAACTCCGCTCCCGCCGGCAAGCTCAGCTATCCGGGCCGCAGCATCTTCCTTGCTGCTGTCTATCACTGCAGTCGCTCCCAGCTTCTTCGCCTTCTCAAGCCTCTTCTCTATCATATCGACGACATATATCTCCGTCACCCCTTCCGCCTTCAAAGCAAGCAGGCACATAAGGCCTATGCATCCGGAGCCGAACACCACCGCCTTCTGTCCTATGTGAGCTCCTCCCTGATTCGCTGCATGGAATCCTACTGCAAGCGGCTCTATCAATGCGCCTTCCATCAGAGACACGTTGTCCGGCAGCTTGAAGCACATATCGGCATCATATGCCACATACTCCTGAAACACTCCGTCAACAGGAGGTGTCGCGAAGAACTGCACATCGGGACATAGGTTGTAGCGGCCGGTTCTGCAGAACTCGCAGTGCCCGCAGGTCTTTCCGGGTTCCATCGCAACCCTGTTTCCAACTTTCAGGTTCTTCACATCCTTTCCCGCAGCGATTACTGTTCCGGCCGCCTCATGGCCGAGCACGAATGGAGGCTTCACGACAAAGTCTCCTATCGCTCCTGTCTCGAAATAGTGGACATCGCTGCCGCAGATACCCACATATCCGATCTTCACCAGCACTTCATTATCTCCGGGCTGCGGTATCGGACGTTCCTCTATCTCTATCTTCCCGATAGCTGTCATCACCGCGACTTTCATCTTTTCCATTCCTATCCTCCTTTCATATATCACGGATGATTTTATCGTCATTTCTCAAATACAAGCGTACCATAAGACGGCAGCCTCTCCGGACTGCCTGCAATTATCCTGCAGCCGGATGCAACAGAACTGTCCAGAATGACTTCCGAAGCGCTGAAATTCTGCATGAATACAAAGTTCTTCTCTCCATCTGTCCGTCTGGAAGCGAACACACCCCGGGGAAGTCCGCTGACAACAGGCTCTATGCCGCATCCTGCAATGATAGATGCGAAGAAATCTGCATAGAATCCCTCTTCCAGCATAGAAGCTATATAATAAGCCCTGCCGCTGCCGTAACTGTTGACCGCAGCTGCGGGATATCCCTTGTAGAAGTCATCACCGTAGACGAGAACTGGAGATGCCGATGTCAGTTCCGCCACCTCCGCAAGCACGGAGCACTCATATGAACGCTTCATTCCCAGCTTGTTCCCGGCCGCGGGAACGGCTGTATTTGTCTTTCCGTCTGCAAGCGCATCGATCTCGGTCCGGTACAGCCCGAGCACATCTGCAAGACCATGGGGAGACAGACCTGGATAAACCGCGTCGCACTCATCCGCCACGCCGCTCCAGTGCGTGACAACCAAAGTCCCTCCATCTGCCGCAAACTCCCGCAGCCTCTGCTCCGCTCCGCTTCTGAACATATAGAGCATCGGCACGACAAGCAGCTTATATCCGTCAAACGGGTGCTCAGAATCGATGACATCGACATCGATGCCGCATGATCTGAGGCCGAGATAGATACGGCGCAGATTATCACGGAAATGCAGACCAGCATTGCGCGGCCCCGCAGCCCCTTCCATCGCCCAGCGGCTCTCCCTGTCGTTTATAACAGCAGCCTCAGCATGGACTATGGAACCTTTCACCCGGCTGATCATACGGAGCTTCTTGCCAAGCTCCTCAGCCTCCTTCATAACCCTGGTGCAGCGCCCGGAATTATCTATCAGCGCACCGTGAAACTTCTCATATCCCGCATAACTGTTCCTCATCTGGAAGAAGAGAACGCTGTCAGAGCCATGGGCGACAGCTTCAAGCGAGGCGGCCTCAAGAACACCTGGACGCTTGAGGTGTGAGTACGGCTGCCAGTTCGTAGCAGCAGGACAGCTCTCCATAAGGAAGAAAGGCTTGTTTTTCAGCGAACGGAAATAGTCATGTTCGATGGCATTGTCCGCAGCCACAAGCACACCATCGCCTCCGAATCCGGTACCCCAAGACGGATAGTTGTCCCAGGAAATGAAATCCAGACTGTCAGCAAAGCGGGAGTAGTCGAGGCCGTCATAGTCATACATCATGTTGGTGGTGACAGGAAGCTCAGAATATTTCCTTACGGCCTTTATCTCCTCACTCATGAAATCCACAGTCTGATATGTGACAAAACGTTTCCAGTCCAGAGCGAGAGACGGATTCTTATGCTCTCCTATCGGAGATGGGCTCTCTATATCATCAAAACTTCTGCAGATATGGCTCCAGAAGGCATTATTCCATCTTCTGTTGAGCTCTTCGATGCTCCCATAGCGTTTTCTGAGCCAATTTCTGAACGCATCCTGACACAGCGGGCAGTGGCATTCGCCTCCGTACTCGTTGGAGATATGCCACGCTATCACATTCTCTGCATGTCCGAACTCCTCCGACAGGCGCTCATTCAAAAGACGCACCTTCTCTCTGTACACTGGAGACGTATAGCAGTGGTTATGCCGCTCTCCGAAGAGCATCCTCCGCCTGTCATCCGTTACGCGGAGCACTTCCGGATATTTGGCCGCAAGCCATTTCGGACGCGCGCCGGAGGGAGTTGCGAGAATCACAGATATTCCCTCCTCTCCCATCCTCTTTATTACGAAAGACAAGAAGGAGAAATCATACCTGCCTTCCTCCGGCTCTAAGAACGCCCATGAGAATACATTGAGCGTGACTGTGTTGATGCCCATTCTGTGAAAATGCCGGATATCCTCCTCAAGAATATCCGGATGATCCATCCACTGCTCGGGGTTGTAATCCCCGCCGAAATGAAATTCCGCACTCATATGAAAATCCTTGCAGCCTCCGGCATGAGAGAGGGCGAGAATGCTCCCAGATCAGGATATTTCACCCTGCTCCCTTTTTCCACTGCGTTTTTCAGATTCTTACCTCCCTGAATGTCCTTATCTCATAGGGAGAAAAAGTAAGCGGAAGCGATATGTCCAGCGGTACGGAGGAAATAGTGTCCTCCATGAGATTGCACTCGACAAGGCCGTATCCCTCACGGCGTGAAAGAAGATATACGGAAGTCCGGCAGCCGTCGGTCTCTGCAAGCCTTATGACAGCCCCATCTCCTTCCTCTGCACGTTTCTGCGCCATCAGATGCACATGCTCTCCGCTTACAGAATAACCAGCAGGAACGGAGGCGAAGCCGGGAACACGGCTGCTCATAATGGCAAGATGGGATGATGATAGATACGATGCAGCTTCCCTTACATGACTTGAATGGAGAGGCTCCTCATGCGGTATCAGTGCATAGATGAACTCATGCTCTCCGAGATCCGCACGCGGATCTGGATCAAGCGGGCTTCGCAGAAGGCTCATTCCGATACGCCCGTCTCTGACGCTGTATCCGTACTTGCAGTCCGAAGCGAGTGCAACACCTCTTTCGTCACTTACATCAACAAAGAGCCTTGCAGGGAACTCGAAAGCCGCAGCATCCCACTCGTTCTGCACATGCGTCTTGCGCCTTATCTCTCCGTACGGAATGTCGCAGGTGCACTCTCCTGTCATCGGATCGCAGGGGAATGATACGCGCAGAAGCCGCTTCTCCTCATTCCAGTCAGCCTTCGTCACAAAATAGAGCTCATCTGAACCATACGGGAGGATCACATCCTGCTCTATCCGTGAATTTCCCGCGCTGTAGATGAAACGAAGTGCTGAGAACACAGGTCCGTCCGCGCTGCGGCTGCACTCAGTACACTCAACAGGAGCGCATTCCATATCAGGGTAGTAATACTCGATGTCCCAGGCATCATAGATATGCGGCTCATCGGCATAGAGCTGCAGCACATTACCCTCACCGAAATACGTAAAGACAAAACCGCTCTCCTTGAACATTCCCTTCGTCAAATGCCCGCGGCTGTCGAACTCATACCTCACTCTTCCGTTATCGAGGACAAGCGGCCCGGAGACGCAAGGCTCTTTCACAGAGCTGTTTTCTGAATCCACTCCAGAACACTCCAGAGGAAAGACATTCCAGTTCTGGTCTGAGAGCATGACGGAAGCATAAAGACTGCCGCGGTAGCTCTGCACTGCAGCACCGTCACATGACACAGGGACATCCCCTGTCCCGGAATCCGGCAGACGGACAATGTGAGGAAGAGCGTATCTATCGCCCCCGAATACAGTAAGATAAGATGGATGTGCATTGCCTGAGCGGGATGCGAACGATGATGTGAACGCAGCATCCGGGCATTCTGATGATTCCAGCGCATCCGAGATGATTTCAGAGAACAGTGAGAATATCCTCCTGTACCCTTCGGCAGTCTCCTCATATACGCGTCCGATGCATGACCCGGGGAGGATATCATGAAACTGAAATGTCAGGCCAAGATGCAGTGCTTCCTTTATCTTCTCTCTGTATTCCCCTCTCCAGAGATCAAGAAGCTCGACAGGCTTCAGCGCTTCCTCGAAAATCCTGTTCGCTTTCTTGTTGCGTGCCTGCGAAGTGTATGTACCGCGGTGGAACTCAAGATAGAGCTCACCCCTGTACTTCTCAAGTCTCTCTGCCTCTCCCGAAAGTCTCTCAAAGAAGTCCTCTACGAAGGAGAATCGCGATCTTGGAACTCCCTCCGTGTCAGCTGCGAGGAGTATGCGCTCTATGTGCTCGGCCTTCGGACCTCCTCCGCCGTCGCCTATGCCTGCGGCGGTTACGAACTCGTCAATCCTATCCTTCTCAGCAAAATTCTCCTGCGCTGTTCTCAGAGCACCGAAATTCCCTGAAGAGTTGTATGTGTGCTCAGGCAGGAAGTGTGCAAGCACACGGCTTCCGTCTATTCCTTCCCAAATGAAGCTGTCATACGGGAATTTGTTGGAGAGGGACCACGATATCTTCTGCGTGGAGAAATATGGAATCCCTGATTTAGCAAGAAGCTGCGGAAGCGATGCAGGATAACCGAAAGAGTCAGGTATCCAGCATGTGCGCACATCCTTGCCGAACTCCCTGCGGAAGAATAGCTTGCCTTCGAGTATCTGTCTGACAAGGGACTCTCCGGAGACAAGATTGCAGTCCGGCTCTATCCACATTCCGCCAAGAAGCTCCCAGCGGCGATCCTCCACAGCCTTAATGATTTTCCCGTAAAGTTCCGGCTGTTCGTCTTTCACCCACTGGTAGTGCAGCGGAGACGATGCTCCGAATATATACTCAGGATAATTGTCCAGATTCACTATCTGGCTGGAAAATGTCCTCATTACCTTGCGGTGAGTCTCCGCAATCGGCCAGAGCCATCCCGTATCTATATGCGCATGTCCTATGACCGCAGATGAGAGGAATGAGGCTTCCGCAGGCTTTGCAAGTTCCCTGCGTACAATCGCCAGAGCGGCATCCGCACCGGAGCGCGAGAATGCCTTCATAGCCTCGAAGAGCGCTGAGATTACTCTCACGGCCTTGATTGAATTCCTGTCCAGCACGCCGTAGAGATCAAAAAGCGCGTCCATTGAGACATAAAGCTCATGCAGGGTACGGTCCCGCTGAGCGATGCATGCATATGAGAAAACTCCTGCATGCTGCCCCTCCGCCCCGGGGATATCGCGGGTATATTTGATCTCCCTCCGTTTCAGGCCGAAGAGGGCATTGGCGGCGGCCTCCGCATAGATGCGGCAGTGTCCCGCCTCAACAGCAAGCCGTTCCACGCATTTGACATAGTTCGCATCGAACGCCGAGCCGTCGGTAAGACCGAAAAGAGGTACTCCGTCAGAGGAATATATCTGCACCTCACCGCCGAGGTCAGCGGAAATGACAGTGTTCTCTCCCGGCAGAGCCTCGGAGATATCCGCTTCAAGAAGGAAATATGCAGACTGCCAGCTGCTGCCCCATTCCGTTCCCGGAGAGATGGGATGCCGATGAAGATTTATTGTCTCTCTGAGAGGCAGACGCTCATCCGTGACATAGACAGATGCGGAGAGGGGAATGCGGTTCACTATACTCCTCTCATCCAGTTCACGGATGAATGTGCGGAGCCTCTCCGTAATCACAGTCATCCGGCCGTTCTGATTCCATCCTTCCATGAAAACCTCCGGTAAAAGAAACAGGCTTTATTCGGTGCGGGGATGCAGCATCCTTGAGTAGATCCCCGGATCTGAGCCTTCAATCAGAACCGCACCAGCACATTTGGAGTAGAACTCAGCAGGACCGACCCCGCCAATGATGGCATATGCATATCCTTCATCCCTGAGCGCGCTGAGGGCAGAGATGAGAAGTGCCCGGCCTATTCCCATCCCCCTGTATTCCTCATCGACCTCCGTCGGGCCGAAGAAGTCAGGTGCGGTGGCATTGTAGCAGGCATATCCAAGTATTTTTCCGTCCTTTACCGCAATGAAAACAGAAGGTACAGGAGAGCCGAAACACCCCTCGGCCTCCCCTGCCGCGAGATCAGATGTATGTTCCCTGACCCATTCCACAACCATATTCCGGTTGGGAGGAAGCGCCCTGAAAACGGAAATCCCCGCAGCTTTCATAGCATCAAGCTCCGGCTGGAGAGGCGGAAGATCATATAAACGCACAAGCATATCCATCATAGGGGTGATTATCCCACCGGCAATCAGCGGCTGCAATCTAAATTTTGCTTGACTGCTGATACCCCCGGACTGAGAATCCATCGTATGAAAACACCTTCTCTCATACCATTTCCGAAAGAATACAGGGCGGGAACAGGAACACTTGTTCTCACCGGCATCGGCAGCGTCTCAGTACCGGAGTCTCTGACAGATGCCGCAGAGCTTTTCATCAGGAACATGCACATCGCAAAGACATCTTCCGGACCTTTTATCAGCGGCAGTCTTTCAAGCGATATGAAAAAGGAGGAATACAGCCTCTCCGTCACAGAGGACGGCATCTCTGCTGAAGCCGGAAGCGCAGCTGGATTCCATCACGCGCTTGAGACGGTACGGCAGATGTCCATACTCAGCGGAGGAAAAATCCCGTGCTGCAAAGTAAGCGATTCCCCGGAATATGGATGGAGAGGCTTCATGCTAGACTGCTGCAGGCATTTCATGCCGGTCGGATACATCAAGAAGCTGCTGGATGCAATGTCGCTCCTGAAACTCTCCGTATTCCACTGGCATCTGACAGATGATCAGGGGTGGCGCATCGAGATAAAGTCGCACCCTGAGCTGACAGAGAAAGGCTCTCTGCGGAAAAGGCACACATGTCCCGAAAGGATGACAGAGAGAAAATACTACACACAGGAAGAGATCAGAGATGTGGTGAGCTATGCCTCGGAACGGCATATAGATGTGGTTCCTGAGATAGAGTGTCCCGGCCATGTATCCGCACTGCTGACAGCTATCCCTGAACTCGGATGCACAGGCGGCCCGTACGAGGTGGAAACCAGAACCGGAATCTTCCCCGATGTCCTCTGCATCGGCAATGAGAAGGTCTATGATGTTCTTGATGATGTATTCCGGGAGGTATCACAGCTCTTCCCGTCAGAGTTCATCCATATTGGAGGCGATGAATGTCCTCATGAGAGATGGGACAGCTGTCCTAAGTGCCGTGCCCTGATGAAAAGAGAAGGGCTCAGCAGTCCGCAGGAACTGCAGTGGTATTTCTCACGCCGCATCATCGAAATGATAATCAAATATGGGAAAAGGCCAACAGGCTGGGATGAGATAGCCAACACCTATCCTGAGAGGACGCTGGACAGCGGACTGGTGATAATGCTGTGGAGAGGTCCGGAGGTCGCCTCGTCAGTGCTCAGCAGCGGCAATGACATAATACTTGCAAGATCAGATGACGGCGCATATATCGACTACAGGCAGACGGAGGATGAATATGAGCCCGGCAATCTCGGCATTACGACGCTGAAAGACTCGTATTCATCGCAGCTTCAGTACGACAGTAGAGGCGGAAAAGGAAGGATAATCGGAGGACAGGGAAACCTCTGGACTGAGAAGATACTCTTCCCGAAATCCGCCACATATATGATCTTCCCGCGCCTTGCGGCCATCGCCGAAGTCTACTGGAGGGGCGAGAACAGGGATTGGAGTGATTTCTCCGACCGTGTGAAGGCCCTTCCGCTTCTTCTCGCCGCAGAAGAGCTTGAGGCAGGCTTCAATATTCCCTGACAAACCTCTCCAGAACTTCCCGCACACCTTCTTTCTCCAGAGCGGCGAGCAGACTCTCCATTTTGCCTGTCAGCTCCGGAGAAAGTGTATTTTCGGAGAGTCCTGCCGCTCTCAGGAATCTTTCCGGATATGAAGCTGCTGCAAGAAGCTCATCTTTCTTGGGATCGTCAATCGGCATCGGAGAGCCGTCTCTGCCGTGCGCGGTGAAATAGTATTCCCACAGAGCAAGAGCGAGAATGAGTGCATCCATTCTCTTTCCGCTTTCAAGCCCCTCCTCCAGCGGCCGCAGTATCGCATTGGATATCTTCTTGGAACCGTCAGAGGCAAGACGCAGCAGTGTATCCGCAATATGAGGGTTGGAGAATCTGGAGATAAGCTGGTCCTTGTATGCGGAGAGATCGATGCCTGGCACTTCGGACAGAGTGGATGTTATCTCCTCCATATAGCAGTTCCGTATGAATGACTTTATCAAAGGATCACTAATCGCCTCATGAACCATTCTGTATCCGAGCATGTAAGAGGGATATGAGAGCGCGGAATGAGCTCCGTTGAGAAGCCTTATCTTCATCAGCTCATATGGTTTCACGTCCCTGACCATCAATGCGCCGGCTCTGGAGAAATCGGGGACGGGCGTGGAGAAATTATCCTCGATTACCCACTGCATAAAGATCTCGCAGTGTACAGGACAATTGTCCTCAAGACCGTATTCATCACGGAGCATCGCAATATCGCTCTCCCCTGTTCCGGGCGTTATCCTGTCAACCATCGTGCACGGGAATGAGACAGACGCTGCGACCCAGTCTGCGATTTCTGGATACTTTCTCCTGCAGAACTGAAGCACGCAGCTGCGGAGCATCCTGCCGTTCTCAGGCACATTGTCGCAGCTCATGATCGTCACTGGAGATCTGCGGAGATATCTCTCACGAAGAGCCAGCGAAAGACAGCCGACAGCTGTCAGAGGAGCCTCATCGCTCTCCGCATCGTGCTTTATCATGGGATTGTCCCAGTCAAGGCTCCCTATATCATCCCGGTAGCAGTATCCCTTCTCCGTTATGGTGAGAGTTATCAGAGTGATCTCAGGTGATGAGAGAACAGCGTTTACAAGGGAAGGATTCTCCGTCTGGTTAGCATATCCCGTTATGGGACCGTTTATGCGGAGATTCCTTGAGCCGTCCGGACCAAGCGAGAGAACGCTGTACATCCAGTCCTGTGCTTTCAGGTTTTCAATAAACGTCCAGTCAGAGGGGATCACGTCAATCTCGAATACACCGCCGTCATATAGTCCCTGACAGAGAAGCTCATCCATATATGTAAGGAAATGCGAACGATGGAAATGCCCCAGCCCGATATGGGCAATGGAGGTATTCAGACCTTTCCTGTCATAGTCAGGTACTTTTATTCCCATTTTCGCGATATAAGCCAGATTATCATTTGAAATCTTCATGATGCACCTCACTATTCATTCAACCACCAACCTCCGCCGGAGACAAATATAATCAGCAGCTGGATGCAGAATATAAAGGCAAAGATAATCTGAAGCACGGCATTTCTGAATGATCACCGGACTTACAGCCCTGCCTCAGCCAGTTCATCATGAAGAGCTCTGTGCCGTGGATGGTTCTTCCTCATCTCTGCAGCCTTCTGCAGAGCCCTGCGCCGTCCTCGTTCCGTCACAGTCATGCGTTTCAGCCATCCCGCATACGCAGCATATCCTGATCTGTCATGCATCCTTTTTGCAATGGAGTCGGCAATAGCCTCATATCTGGCAACTACTCTTCCGGGAAAACGCTCTGCCAGCCTTTCGCCATACTCCTGAAGATAATGGGGAGGACACATCGGAGACTCAAGCCAATCCATCAGGGAGTCATCATCTCCTATATAGTCTAGAAACGGGGCCATTATAAGAGTCATTGTATTTGCATGCTTAAGCCTGCCGCATATCTCATTCCACTCTTCTGGAGAAACAAGATCATGTAGCTCCCGGACGTCATTGAGCGAGCCCTGCGTCACTGTCATGAGTTCTTCAGTCAAACTCTCCGCAAGTTCTCTTCTGATTCCATGCTCACGGTAAATATTCTTCATAATCCCGCTGCACTCCCTGTCATACCCGAAACGCTGCTGGAAACTATCAATCAGGGAAAGGCATTCTTTCCACTTCCCATGCTTCCAGAGTCTCATCACAAGAGCCTCGCGTACATGCTTATTTTCAGATCTTGATTCCAGTCTGGAGATTATCTCCGCCTCGTCATATCCGAGGATTTCCATGAGGGTGATCTCTTCCAGAACAGAGCTTGTCCTGCTGTCAGGAGAGTTTCTTATTTCATCAAGTCTCTGCTTTGCTGCATCTCTGTCATGCAGTACAGTTATCAGAAAATCGCGGTAGAACTCTCTGGAACTGCCGGCCATGCGTTTTCTGACTTCATCTCTGATCGCTTCGCGCACAGACGAATCCGCTCTGCCGCAGGCCTCCCGCATTATATCCTCAAAATCCCATATGACATCATCTATTGCATCGTAGCCGCAATCATCAAGCTCAGCAGACGGAATGGACTCGACTATATCTGCGGCGAGACAGAACACCTTGAAAAAGTCATTCTTCTCAAGCAGAGGCCTAACCTTCTCATCCGCGATTACCGAAAGTTCAATGATCCGCTTCTGTATGATGGCGGCACCTCCGCGGTAATCATATTCTTCAGGGTCAAGGCATGCTGCTATCCTCCGCACTCTGGCTTTTATATCCTTCACCAGCTGATCCGGAATGCCATTTGAATAACGGGTATAGAGCATGGTACGTATATCCCTGTCAGAGACGGCAAGCTCAAGAAGTATTTTTCTGATAGTCTTCTCATCAAACCCGTCAATCAGCTTGCCTATCTCACTCCTGCTGCACTCCCCTTTTCCAGAGCGGATTTCGAAATGATTTTCAGAGATATAATAGAGCAGCGCCGCCTCATGCTTGCAGTAATTGCCGGCCTCCGAATATGGGCAGTCGCACTCCGCATCAGCAAAATGGCCATCGTCAATGATTACATTCACGGTGTAATCGCGGGTGCCGGAAACCACGGCACTGTATCCATCCTCAGTGACCTCTGCACCGGAGACGGCTCCTGATCTGAAATAATCATAGCCGCGGTGAAGTATCACATCATCAAAATACCATTTCCACGAATCATCCAGCGTTCTCATACAGCAATTATAATCACCAGTTCAGAGGAGTATTTACCATACCATAGTGAAAATGCTCCTCACATACACTCAGGCAAATACGCCGGAACAGAGGCAGACTCACATTATATCCCACACACTCCTTACACTGAAAGCGGAGACACCGCTGCTCTCCAGTATTCTTACACGCTTCTCACCAGGTTCCATGTCGAAGAAATTATCATCAAGTATGAAATTTCCATTATCGGAATATATTTCAACCGATTTAGCATATGCAGAGGATGTAACTATAAGCTCATCGCCATCACGTCTGACTGCAAGATGCGGGTCCGCCCATCTGTAGTACTTAGGCTCCGTGAAAAGCACAGACGATGAGGATATCTCCTCTCCTCCTGCCTCCAGACGGTAAAAGAGATGCACGGAACGGAAATCATTGCCTGCAAAATCAAGGTCTCCGATCCATTCAGCAGAGAGTGCATCACAGCGGAACGGTATCCTTCCCTCGCTGACAATGTCTCCGGCAGGAGTCCTGAGTTCCCAGAGAGCCTCTGCCTCGACAGCATTCATCGTCTCATTTGTGACATTGAGCCTTGTCCTGAGCGGAATCTCTCCATGCGGTTCCTGAACGATCGAATCCATGAACTGACTCTCACCGTACTCCTCTACGCTGAGATGTACAGGCTCAAAGAACCTTCTTGCAAAATAGTGCAGAGCCTTCCACCTTCCGAAGTAGTCTATGGAAGCCCACGAAGCCACCGGCCAGATATCATTGAGCTGCCAGTAGATAGCTCCCATGCATCTGCCGCGGTTTCGTCTCCAGTGCTCCACCCCGCATTTCATCGCCTCAGCCTGCAGAAGCTGTGAGGCATATAAGAGGACATCGAATGATGAAGGATAGAGATAGTTCTTTGATATATATGTCATTATGAGACCATTTGCGCCTTCATTTCGCTGATGTGTCTCCATGACGCGGGAAAAGATGTTTCTGTCCTCCGGTTCTGTGAACTCCTTGATTGTCGCCATCGACGGGAACGACTGGAAGCCGAACTCGGAAACATAGCGGAAGAAGTGCTTCCTGTATTCGGAGAATGGAAGCCTTCCATGCCAGACCTCCCAGAAATGGACATCCCCCCTGTCGGGGGCGGAAGGATCATCGAAACTTCCTCCCGATGATGGAGATGACGGCCAGTAGGGAGTCACGGGATCTTCTTTCCTGAGAATGTGGGGAATTATGTGTTCATAGAGGCGGATATACGCGGCCTTGGTTCTCAGATTGCCGTCGAAATCATCCACGAGCTTCTCCATCTCATTGTTTCCGCACCAGATCCCGAGTGACGGATGATGGCGGAGCCTTCTGACATTATCCTTTATTTCCTCAGTTATATTTTCCTCAAAGCCGGGATAATCGATCGGATAATGGGCGCAGGCGAACATGAAGTCCTGCCAGACAACGAGCCCCAGTTCATCGCACGCATCGTAGAAATCATCGGAAGGATAGAAACCGCCTCCCCATACTCTCACAACATTGAAGTTTGCCGCTTTGCACTCCGACAGCAGCTTCCTCGTGCGCTCCGGCGTTATGCGTGTGAGGATATTGTCCTCCGGGATATAATCTGCTCCCATGGCAAAGAAGCTGACTCCATTTACTGAATGAGCGAAGCTCTCTCCCCACTGATCCTTCTTCCTTGAGAGTTTCATCGTCCTGAGCCCGATCTTCTTCTCTAGGGAATCCACACAGCGTCCATCCGAGAAAAGACACATCTTTACAGTATATAACGGCTGTCCGCCAAGGCCGTTCGGCCACCACAGCTGCGGATCATCTATGACGAATACGGAGTTGTCCTCAGAGCGGAGTTCCCTTGAATCAGGAGTAATGACAATGACTTCCTTTTCAGCGTCTCCCTTCTGTTCCACAGTTATCTTCAGAACGGCTCTGCCATCGCTGAAAGACTGTTCCTCCTTCCATCCTGTTATCCTTGCACTGTCCACGCCCGTGATCCCGATATCCTTCCATATGCCCATATCGGGAAGCCTTGGTCCCCAGTCCCATCCAAACATGCAGTGCGCCTTGCGGATATAAGGGAAGCCGCGCATTGCATGCCGGCTGCCGCCCCAGTGATCTTCTGCATCACGCTCTTTGATATAGTTCACGGGAGAATGAAACTCAATGCTTATCTCATTTTCGCCTTCATGAACCGCATGTGTTATATCAAACACCCAGTGACGATGCATGTTGTCAGCACGCCCGGCAGGAATGCCATTGATGAAAATATCACAGAGCGTATCAAGGCCGGGACAGTCCAGTTCTATTTTCCGGCATGACATCATAGCCTCATCGAGCATGAACGACCGGCTGAATGTCCAATCCTGCTTCATAAGCTCCATCGTTTTCAGCTCATTATCCCGCCAGTACGGGTCCTCCATCGATCCGTCAGCAAGCAGGAAGGAATATACTGAACCTGGTACGATGCCGTTGTGAACTCTGCCATTATCTGAACTGCTGCAGAGTCTCCATTCTCCATTGAGCGTCTGATATCTCACTGCCTGCCTCCTAAAGTTTTGCAGTCTCGCCGCCTGGTATCATCACAGGCTCACCACCAGATGATATCCATACGGAAATTGCGGACGGATTATAAACAAATGAACAGTCGGCTGCAAAAATAAGACGCCGCGAGGCATCGAGGTAATCAGCGATCTCGATGTTCGTCGCATACCAGATATCATCCCGGCCTCCGGCCATATCAGCAAACCGTTCCATAAGCTCCCAATTGCCGTCACGGGAGAACTCGAAGCTGTGCCCCCAGACATACATAAGGAAAAGATGGCGTGTGTTGTCTATGGAGAGGAACGCCTCCGCATTCTCAATCAGTCTGTGGTTGTGATGACAGGTTGCCTTCCATCTGTAAAAATCATCAGGAATGGCAAAGCTGTCTGAATTGCCGACAATGCGGCCATAACGTATTCCCAGCGCGGGAAGAAGCGAGATTATCTCCTGGCTGAAGCAGCCGTTCGGATAGGCAAATCCCCTCACGGGATAACCGGTGATCGCTTCAAGAGCTTTCCTGTCCTCAATTATCTCCTCCGCAACATACGGAAGCGGGCATCTGTCGATCGAGGGATGCGTCACAGTGTGCGAGGCTATCTCGAAACCACTGTAGACTTCATTCCACTCGCTCTGAGGGATTCTCCTCGGGTCTGTCTCCGACTGGCCGGAATTGAGGTTGAATGTCGCCCTGAGGCCATGTTCCCTGAATATGGAGACAAGGCGCCTGTCCTCATCCCTCCCGTCATCATAGCTCAGTGTCAGAGCCTTTACCTTTCCTTCCGGAAACACCGTATAAACTGTTCTGGACTGCATGCCGAAGCCTCTTATGCGGTAGATTATACGACAGTATTCAGAGTGCAGGCAGGAATAATATAAAAAGTTCCGCTGCGAGATCATTCTGGAAAGGAATGTGGAAAACAATCCTTCTCTGAGAAGTCACTTCGCAGTAAACCGGAGCGTGCATAACTGCAGTCACGCCCCGGCCATGCATTCATGCATACACTGATAAACGGTCAGGACTTCAGATCGCACCGTATTCTTTCAGAAGTTTCTCGATATCCGTACCAGATATGCGGCTGAGGCCTTCTTTCATGATAAGCTTCCCGCGCAGTCCTAAATCCATACTGGTGAGTTTCTCACCGTCTCTGAGTGCGACAGAGGCCCGGACAAGGTCCCTGACATCAAATGCACTGCCCCATACCTCCGGAACCCCGCGCTCAACGTTCATCAGTGTATATACCGCCTCCATCGCAGTTCTTATCGAATACTCTGTGGTGAAGATCGTATCACGCGCAGTTTCTGCGAACTGGCCGATGAAAGCGAAATTCACAGCATCTTTGGGAACCACATCTGGGCGGTCTCCCGCAGAACGCGGCATGAAGAATGCCGTGATGTAAGGCATCATGCACGGGACTGTATTGCAGCTCTTTTCCGCGATCTCCGGAATCTCCTCCTCCGGTACTCCGATGTGATAGAGCCATTCCATTGCAATTTCCTTTCCGGTGCACTCGCTCATCGGCTTCCTGACATAATCTCCGCTTACAAACGGGAAGAGTCCGTATATCCATCCCACAAGCTCATTAGGTTTCTGTGCTCTGAACTGCGGCTGGCGGTTGAATGTCCAGCTGAGAAGCCATGATGAATCGCGTGCAGTCACTATGCCGCCGGTAACGACTCTGCCGGAATGTGGATCGCGCTTAGTAATCTTCTTTATATACGGCACGACACGGTCATCGCAGAGCGTGACAGTCGCACTCATCCATGTCGTCTTTGCAGGATCGGAACAGAACTTCTCGGGATGCCCGAAGTCAGGCGACGCTGCGGCAATACGCTTCCAGAGATCCCAGCCTCCGCCCTTACTAAGTTCCGGACAGTAAGGTGCTGCTGAATCCTGGCTTCCAAGCGTGCTGTTCTCGACACATCCGCCGGGTGTGATGAAAAGAAGATCATCGTCAGAGAGCTCAATTATCCTCTCACCGTCACTATCCATTATGGAGATGGCAGCTGCACGCTTCTTTCCTTCTCCGATGTCAAAGCGGATATCTGTAACCTTCGTATTTGTTATGATGTCCACTCCATGATCCTCAAGATACCTCTGCAGCGGCAGTATCATCGATTCATACTGATTGTATTTCGTGAAACGGAGGGCAGAGAAATCCGGAAGGCCTTTGACATGGTGGATATACCTTCTTATGTATATTTTCATCTCTAAGGCTGAATGCCAGTTCTCGAACGCGAACATAGTCCGCCAGTAGAGCCAGAAATTGCTGTCCAGCACTTCATTCGAAAAAACATCCTCGATTGTCTTGTCATAGAGGTACTCGTCCGGAGTGAAGAAAAGTTTCATGATCTCAAGCTGCGCCTTGTCTGAAAGGGCGAATCTGCCATCTGTCCTGCCATCCTCTCCCCTGTTCATCGTAGCCCGCATCAGTGAGCTGTTCGGATCATCCTTGTTCAGATAGTAGTATTCATCCAGAACACTCAGCCCTTCGTTCTCAATTGATGGAACTGAACGGTAGAGATCCCACATGCACTCGAAGTGGTTGTCCATCTCCCGTCCGCCGCGCATGACATAACCAAGTCCTTCATAGAACCATCCGTCACACGCTCCGCCAAGTACAGGGTCTTTCTCGATTATATGCACACGATTTCCCGACACATAGGCATCCCGCACGAGGAATGCCGCCGCAGAGAGGGCCGCAAGCCCTGATCCGATGATGTAAGCAGATTTTCTTTCCGCTCCCTCAGGCTTTCTCGGTTTTACAAAAGCCTCATAATTCCCGCTGGAATGATACATATATCTCCTCCTGTCCAGAAGCTACAGGAAAAGATTCACAGAGAGTATTTACAGTTTTCCTTCTCTGTCAGCATTTCTTGCATCAGGGCTGGAGTGTAAGGAGAGAAAGCGGTCAACGGCCTTCTCGAAAGTGCCTGCCATGACGCACTCTATTCTGCGTATCATGAGTTCAGGTTTCTCATGCATGCCGTTTCCGATCCAGTCAAGCATGATGCCAATGAACGCATATGAGTAGAAAGAGGAAATGAACATCAGCTCCTCTTCTCTGAGCCTGCCAGAGGACTCGGTCTCCTTGAGAACGGAGAGAAGGAGTTCTGTAACCGGCCCCGTAAGGCTTCTCTCCATCTGCTCCCTGCTCATCGAATTATAAACGTTGAATACGAAAACATGGTTCTTTTCCACTGCATGAAATATGGCCAGAAAGCCATCCTGCCATGTGTCATATGTCTTTCGCCCGGAGAGTATCTCGGTTATATCCGACGAGATGATCCACGCGACAAGGTCATAGATATCGCGGAAATGATAGTAGAATGTCATGCGGCTTATCCCGCACTGCGATGCTATGTCCATCACAGTGACTCGTGAGAGTGGCCGTTCGGCAAGCAGAGCCTTGAGTGTATCAGCTATGGCGTTCCTTGTTATGTCACTCATGGAAATATCCTAAATGAAGCCCGTCGGAAAAACAATCTTTAAGCACTTTCTGCAAAACAGGCTACATTGATAGTGAAGGTGTGTTGGCAGCAGCGGCATAATGCCGGATATCAGATTCCAGCCTGCACTGACGTGAAGAATCTGAAGAAGTAGTTTTTATGGCAGACACATTCTCTATTGCATCCGATGTGGCATATCATTACTCACTATTTTGGTTCTTCACGTTTTTCTGAGGGATTGAGGTTTAACAGAAGGGATGGAGATGAACTTAATCAAAGAGAAAAAGTAATCTTCGTCCCTGTATCCATAGGCAATTCTCTTAGCGACTTTAATCCTGTTATTGAAACCTTCCAATTTACCAGTGGAGATGGGATGAGAGGCATGTGCGATGAGCCCATCAATCCTTTTCTCCTTCCTCTCGGCAAACCTTGCAAGAGCAGGAATTCCGCTTG
>CALXLV010000045.1 GCA_944389295.1 uncultured Spirochaetaceae bacterium
ATCTTGTTACATCCTGTGCCATAATAAAGCCTCCTGAACTTCTATAAGGATGTTCCTTATTGGAACACCAACGAAGATGCATTCCGTGTGCCAAGATATACAATTCATTATATTTAAAGCAATTAACAAAAACGGACACGAAACAAGAAACAGAAGAAAAGGACAAATTATCCCCGGGAAGAGGAATGACAGAAGAAATGTGGTCATTATGACGCACACTCATCAGGATTATGGAATTTTGCGGGACAGAGAGAATCATAAATGATGAAGAATTACTGCCGCTGGCATGCTATCATTGAAGAGCTTAGACGGAGGATATATGCATATAGATATTGCTGACACACCCGCGGAACTCGGGAAGAGAGCCGCGGAGAAGATTGCGGAGCTGATCGGCGAAGCTGTAAAAGAAAACGGAGAGGCAAGGATCATTCTCTCCACCGGCATGAGCCAGTTTGATACGCTTGCAAGCCTTGTGAAGATGGATGTCGAATGGAACAAAGTCGAGATGTTCCATCTTGATGAGTATGTGGGGATATCTCCCAAGCATCCTGCGAGTTTCAGGAAGTACCTCACAGACCGCTTTGTCTCAAAGGTCAGCCTCAAGGCGGTTCACTTCGTAGGGAGTGAGAGCATTGAAGCCCTCTCTGCTGAGCTTGAGTCTAGGCCTGTGGATATCGGGGTGATAGGCATCGGCGAGAACGGACACATAGCGTTCAACGATCCTCCTGCGGACTTCGATACGGAGAGCGCATACAAGATCGTCACGCTTGACAGGAAGTGCAGGGAACAGCAGGTGCATGAAGGGTGGTTCGCCTCCGTCGATGAAGTGCCGGAGAAGGCCATAACTATGTGCGTCAGGAGGATAATGGCCTCAAAGCATATAGTCTCCGCAGTTCCGTTCAGGGTTAAGGCAGAGGCTGTGCGCAATACGATAACAGAAAAAGTCTCGCCCTATATTCCCGCGACGATTCTCAAGACGCATCCTGACTGGAGCCTCTTTCTGGACAGAGACTCCGCATCGCTTCTGCTGGGAATGGAATAATGAAGGGGGCCGCAGCCCCCTCTTTCACATCTTGAACGACGAGGAGAAATCCCCCTTGCCTTTCCTGTGGTTCATCATGAATACGATTATGAACACGACCACCAAAAGGACTACGGAGAGCGCACTCGCCTGCCCCAGCTTTCCGTCCTGAACAGCTCCGTATATCTGGATTGGAACCGTTCTCGTCCTTCCCGAATAGAGAAGTATCGTCGTACTCAGCTCCTGCAGGAGCGTCGTCAGAGTGAGGATCGAGCCAGATACGATCGCGGGGAGGATGAGAGGAACACTGACCTTACGGAAAGTGTGGAACCACGTCGCTCCCATTATCGTGCTTGCCTCCTCAAGCGAAGGATTGAGCTGCGTCAGCGAGGCCGCTACAGAGCGGTAGACATACGGTGTCCTTCGTATCATGTACGAGATGACTATTATCGTATATGTTCCCGTAAGACGGAGGAAGCTGGAACCGGAGAACGCCGAAAGGAGCGCTATCGAGACGACGGTTCCGGGGAGTATGAACGGCGCCATTATGGAAAGATCGAGCAGCGCCGCTCCCTTAGGCTTCTTCCTCTCTGTTATGTAGGCGACAATGCTTCCGAGAAGCGCGCAGAGAAGCGTCGCGAGAATTGAGAGATAGAAGGAGTTGAAGAGCTCATGGCTGGAATACTCCGGAATCCTCGTATAGTTGCTGAGCGTGAATCCCTCAGGGAAGAGTCCCGTCCACTTCTCAAAGAACGACATCACTATGATCGTTATCTGAGGGAGCAGCGAGACAATGAGGATGATCGCGCAGTAGACCGATGAGATGATCACGGCACCCTTTCCCTCATGCTGCTTTATCTCAGTATGCGTCGCGGATATCGTCTCATACTCATGGCGCGAGACCATCCACTTCTGCAGCCAGAGCACGAAAGCGGTTATCGCGACATTCACGACTGCGATTGAGGATGCGCCGTTTATGTTCCAGAAACCGTTGACCTCAAAGTAGATCAGCGTCGGAAGCACATAGTTGTTGCCGCCGATTATCGCGGGAATGCCGAAGTTTCCTATCGCCCTGACGAATACAAGAAGCGCCGCCGCACCGAGTGACGGCAGAATCAGGGGGAATGTGATCGTCCTCATTATCCTTCCCCTCGATGCTCCCATCAGCGCCGCGGACTCCTCAAGAAGGGAGTTGGCGGAGGCGAAGGCTCCGTAGCTGAGCTGGAACACGAAGGGATAATAAGTGAGCGTCATGCAGAGTATCATCCCGAACATTCCGTATATTGACGGAAGCTCAATATGAAGAAGGTTGAAGAAATGCCTGACGATTCCGTTGCGTCCAAGGAGTATGACCCATGTGAACGCCCCGACGAATGACGGCATTATGATCGGAAGGATGCCCAGAGAGAGAATAAGGCGCTTTCCCGGCATCTTCACTCTGGCCACGCAGTACCCCATCGGCACTCCTATGAGGATACAGAAGAAAGTGACCGCGATGCTGACGATGAACGAATTGAGAAGGCTCTTCTTGTAGAGATTGCTCGTCAGAAACTGCCTGAAGCTCTCGAGGCTGAAGCCGTGGAACGCAAGGTCCTCCGCCGGCGCCATGAACGCCCTCACAAGCGTCGAGGCCATCGGATAGAGAAGGAATATCGCAAGGAACATCATCGGGATGGCGAATACTATCACCTGGCTGAAATCCCTCTTGAAGAAGCGTTTGAGAGTGGATTTCTCGGAAGCGAAATCCGTCATCGATTCATTCATGCCTCTTTTCATATCTCCCTCCCGTCCGGTGAGAAGAGCGACATCTTTTCCTTCTTCATGCTCACATAGACGTCATCGGCCTCTCTTATATCCTTATCGAGGAAATCCATATCGATCTCGAACGTCACAGGAGAGATGCGCTCATCCATCTCCACCTCGTATCTGATGAACGAGCCGAGATGCTGGATTATCCTGACCTTTCCCCTCACCGAGTCAGGCGCGGGATTCTTAGACACCGAGAGCTGCTCAGGCCTTCCCCCGAGGAGAACTTTGTCGCCGCGCGACGGATTGACGTGGCACCTCTCAAGCGGAATGCTTATGAGTATGTCGGTAGAGTCAGGGCGTACTGTTATCCTGTCCTCCCCCACCTCTGTCACGGAAGATTCAAAGAAGTTCATCTTGCCGATGAAGTTGGCGACAAAAGCGTTCTCGGGATAGCTGTAGAGGTCGTCGGAGGTTCCAATCTGCTCCACGACGCCCTTGCGGAGAACTGCAAGCCTGTCGCCGACTGCCATCGCCTCCTCCTGGTCATGCGTGACGAAGATCGTCGTGACATTCGTAGCCTTCTGTATTCTTCTGATCTCGGCCCTCATGTAGCGTCTCAGCTTCGCATCAAGATTTGCAAGCGGCTCGTCAAGGAGAAGGACATCGGGATCATAGACAAGCGCCCTCGCGATGGCGACTCTCTGCTGCTGTCCGCCCGAAAGTCCTGTAGGACTTGGATTCCTTTTCAGCTCTTCCTGAAGTCCCACAAGCTCCATCACCTCTGTGACCTTCTTCTTCACGGTCGCATTATCCACTTTCCTAACTCTGAGCCCGTAAGCCACATTCTCGAAGATCGTCATATGGGGATAGAGGGCGAACGACTGGAATACCATGCCGATGTTCCTTCTGTAGGGAGGTATCGTGGAGATGTCCACATCGCCGTAATACATCTTTCCCGACGATATCGATTCCAGTCCGGCCGTAGCCCTCAAAAGCGTCGTCTTTCCGCATCCCGACGGCCCGAGGAGACAGAAGAGCTCACCCGGCTCGATGGTGAAGGAGACATCCTTCAGTGCGTGTACGGGGTTCTTCCCCTTCTCGTCATATATCTTGTTTATCTTCTCGTATGTAACGCTTTTGCTCATTCTGTTTCTCTCCTTGGATGAAAAAAGCCGCTGGAGTGTCCAGCGGCATTGAAGAAAGCTGGATCAGAGAAGTCCGTTGAACTGCTGGACCAGATCCCTCTTTATCGCGGCGGCCTCTTCCGTGTCATACGGGAAGAACTTCATCTCGGAAAGGGAAGGAAGTCCGTCCGGGCCCGGTATCTCGGAGGAGACAGGACGTCTGTTGCACTCGTCCCTGACGATCTCGAAAGCCTCTGTGCTCGTCATGAAATCGATGAAGAGCTTGGCCTCTTCGGGATTGCGGCAGTTCTTGAGGATTGCAGAACCCTCGATTCTCCTGCCCGTACCCTCTTCAGGAAGCACGTACTTCACCGGATCGCCGGCTTCGATCTTGTTCGCGATGTTGGCCTCGCCTGTTACAGTGATGGCATACTCGCCTCTCGCGACCGAGTCAGGACCGGATGTCGAGGATGCGACGAAGGTCGTGTTCTTGACGACATCGGCGACAAAATCCATGCCGTAGAGCTTGTCCATCATATAGAGCTGCGCATATGCGCTTCCGCTGGATGCGGGATTGGCAAGGACGATCTCGCCTGCGTACTTGGGATCGGCAAGATCCTTCCAGGACTTAGGCGCATCCTCTTCGGAAAGAAGATCGGTATTGTACATGATGGCCTGCAGAGGCATCGATGTTCCGTAGTATGCCGGTATCTCGCCGTTCTGATCCATGTTCTCGGGGTCTATCTTGTCATGATTTGCGGACTTATACGGCTCAAGCATGTCATAGATCTGATCGAGGTTCTCGGAAGCCATGAGGAGGATGACATCTCCATCGGGCTTCGGCCACTCTGTCTTGACTCTTGTCACGAGATCGCCCGATCCCGCCCTGATGATAGTCACATTGATATCGGGATAGAGCTCGTTGAACGCTTTTGTGATGCTCTCGGCCTCGCCTTCGCTGGCCGCACTATAGACAACCAGTTCCCTGCTGTCCTCTCCGCTTCCCTGTGCTGAGAGCGTAAAAACAGACAGAAGAACGATAAGCAGAAAAACCAATCCTTTTTTCATATTTGCTCCTTTCAACAGATAGTATCAGGTATGAATTTGTTTTTCGCAAGAAAAATATTTATTTTTTATGCTGTTTTCTGAATAAAAGAAAATAAAGAAAGAATTGAAGAAAATTCATGAAAAAAGGAGGCTGAGATTATGGCCTGCTTCCTCGACAGTCTCCAGAATCATGTTCGCACCGCTTCTCTCTATCGCAGACAGAACCTCCCTGTACGGCATGCCGTAGCGGTCAAGGCTCTGATGCGTATCGGCGAATATGCCTTTCTCCTTTGAGGATGGATTTGAATGGAGATGCGTCGTCACGACGCGGCCGGTGGCAAGCACACGCTTTACACCGTCAAGGAAGTCAAAGCCGAAGAGCTCTGCCGACATCCAGAGATGCCCGATATCAAGGGTGAAATGAAGCGGGGTGCGCTCCGCAAGCTCCTCAATCTCGCAGGGAAGCATCAGCATATACCCCGCTCTGGGATTAAGATTCTCAACAGCAAGCGTCAGCCCCATGCCGGCAAGTTTTTCAGCAAGCCTCACAAGATTGGGAATCATCGTCTCAAACGCCGCACGGTACTCCTCCATCTTATTATAGTCCTGCCGGCAGATCGCTCCCTTCTCAATACCGATAAAGGGCTTCATCGCCTCCATCATCCTTATCCGTCCATTGCTGTCGGACGGGACGAGGGAAGGAATGAGATAACCAGGATGGAGGACAAGAACTTTTGCCCCGAAACGCTTCGCCGTGGCGGCATCGCGGAGCATCTCGCGCTCTGACCACTCTATTACAGAAGGGTCATCCGATGCGAAGTTCGGGAAGAACTCACGGCGCGGAGAGAGGGAGTGGACTGAAACAGTCCTGCCTTCGATATATGGGGCCGCAGCCTCAAGGAAAGCACTGTCCATAGCATATGAGAGTTCGAAGGATACGGACGGAAACTCCTCCGTTATCCTCAAAATCTCCTCTGTTGTCTTTATTCCGACCAGCGAAATGCCTTTTCTCATCAGGAAGCTATTATTACCTTGACGCCTGCGTCCTCAAGTTTCTTGCGCATCTCGGCGGGGACGCTGTCCGAAATGAAGTAATCTATATCGGACCAGGGGGCTACTCTGCCGAGCCCGCGAAGGCTGAACTTCTTGCTGTCAGCCAGAAGGCACACCTTGTCCGCAGCCTTTATCATGCTGCGCTTTGTATCGGCTTCGACAAGATTGGAACTCCAGATGCCGTCAGCGGTGACAGCCGATGCCCCCATGAAGAGGATGTCTGCGTGAATCTGTTCGAGAGCAGCATTGGTCAGAGGACCTATCGCGCCCATCGAGTACCTGCGGAGCATTCCGGGAAGGATTATAAGCTCGACACTCTCATCATTCATCAGGGCGTTCATGGCCAGCAGTGAGCCTGTCACGGCGGTGATGCTCCTTCCGTGAAGATACTTCGCGATGTGCACCGCAGTGCTGCCGCTGTCTATTATCACGGTATGTCCGTCGTGGATGAACGCGGATGCCGCCGCGGCTATCCTCTCCTTCTCTTCGGCTTCCTCAGTCATCGTATCGGTGAATATCCTGATGAGCTTCTGGTTCTCCGCGGAGAGCGCGCCTCCGTGCGTCCTTATGAGAAGGCCTTTGGCCTCAAGGGCATCCAGATCTGAGCGGATCGTGACCTTTGATACTCCGAAGAGCTTTGTAAGTTCCTCCACCTCAACGCTTTCCTGCTGACTGAGCAGTCTGAGTATCTCTTTCTTCCTCTCGACTCCGTTCATTCGTTCCCCGCTTTCTCAGTAGAATGCATCCCCATCGTGGATATACCGTTCGGCAATGGATTTTATCATATCATTGTACTCCTGGCAAAGAACGGGATCGCTTGCGACAACCTCCCAGCGCGTCATCGCATCCTCGCTGCGAGATATTCTCTGCGCGACCTGGCACCATGACTCTGGGAATGTTGAATCGGGAGTGAATTTCACCGGAAGGTTGAACCTCATCAGCGTCGCATCGAGATCGGAACCGTCATCCATGCGCTTTATCACCGCGGCGCCCTTTTCAGTCATAACTCTCTCGACATCATCCATGATGCGCTCCATCTTCTCCGGCGTCCTGAAATTCAGCGGCCACTCGCGGAAACGGTAGATACCCTTCTGCAATTCGCGGATGCGCTCATATGCAGCGCCGTTCTCCATGACAGCCCTTGCCGTAAGGAGTGCGAAGAAGAGCGTGTTCTCCGTTGCTGTGAGTCCCTTTGAGGGATCGGAAGGATCAACAGGGAAGTTCATGTAGTAATGCGCCGACTCCTCCTCTGAGACGACATATCCCTCAGCTCTGTGCTCTCTCAGCTTCTCCTTTATGAAAGAGTGTCCGTTTCTGATGATGTGCGGCTCTATGCCGCTTCTCGCGATCTCTATGACAGCAAGAGGTATGGCCTTGACATCAACAAAGCACTTTAAGTCATCGGTATTGAAATAAGGAGCGAAGATCGGCTTGATGTAGGGAATTATCGCTGACATGTTCAGACCGGGGATTATCTGCTCTCCGTCGGGGAACATCAGGTCCATCCTGTCACCATCCCCGTCAAAGCAGAAGCCGAGATCGTAATTCCCCTCCCTCATCTTCTTCCTTGCAGGCGCTATCGAGCTCTCGATCACAGGATTGGGATCACCTGCGGGAAAAAGTCCGTCAGGAACGAGGCCGGAGAGGACGATGTCTGCTCCCGCACGGCTGAAAGCCATGAGGAAATCGGAACCGCCGGAACCTGAGAGGAATTCGGCGAATAACCTCATGCCGGAAAGGCTTCCCTCCTCCACCCCTGCAAGTTTCATGGAGTACTCCACATACTCCTGCTGCATGTTGAGACAGCTCAGCCTGCCGCGCTTCCGTCCAGACGGTATGTCCTCCTCCTTCACATAGTATTCCTTTATCTTTCCTATGCCTCCTGCCGGGCCGCATCCGGATGCTATCGGAGCGCATTCCCTGCCCACGAACTTGAAACCGACATACTCTGCGGGGTTGTGACTTGCCGTTATCATGATGCCGCCAGCCGCAGGATTGCGCATGCATGTGAAGTAGAAGCAGCATGTAGTGCTCTGCAGCGGATTGAGGAGAACATCGACACCTGCCTCGAGAAGTCTTTCCGTCAGTGCTTCCATCAGCTCGGGACAGTGCAGACGCGCATCGCGGGCTATTATAACAGCCTCCGTACCGGTGTCGAGGGCATAGTAGCGGGCTATCGCCTCAATGAGCCTCTCCTTTGATTCCGCTGTCAGCGCCGAATACTTCGTTCTTATATCGTAGGCCTTGAACATTCCGATGTTCTGATCCATCATGCTCTCCTTTTTCTACGATTCTACCAGCGTTCCATGCATCGCACAACAGAAAAAGAAAATAAAAGAAAGCATATAGAACAAAAAAGAAAAGCAAAGGTCAAAACATCCTGAAGCTGTACGGAGGATGCATATAGGAAAACCATTCATGCATCCTCCACAATCTTTCACTCAATCAGAGCACGCACCGCATCTCCGGCCTGAGGGCTGAACATCCAGACAGCGCGGAGAGGCATATCATAAAGCATTGAGAGCATCATCCTTGCCGAATCGTCACCCTGAGCTTCCAGCGCCTGTTCCAGAGCACTGACAAGAGGCCCGAGCACTCTGCGGCCGCGCTCGCTCTCAAGAGCCTGAGAGAGAGGAGTATTCGCATTAATGCTGCCATCATCCCTGATAAGCGGCAGAGGCCCGCTGAAGAGTTTCTCAAAATCGGGGAAAACGCCGCGCTCTGTTACAGCGCCGGAGGGGGAATCCGTTCCCTCCATCACCACAGGCACGCCGGAAAGGAGATCACGGGAGGAAACGCCGGCATAGATCATGTATTCACCACTTTCAACCTCGAATTTCCCTGTCTCAGTATCATAATATGAGAAACACCTTTCCCCGAGAGAGAACGTGATGACCTGCTCCTCTCCCGCATCAAGATGAATCTTCCTGAAAGCGGCGAGCTCACGCAGAGGCCTCATTATCCGGGACGACGTCATTCCTGTGTAAATCTGCACGACCTCGCTTCCGCTTCTCTTCCCTGTATTCCTGACTCTGACGCTCACCTCTGCCGTGTGATGCACGGAATCTGCGGAGACTGCAAGTCCGCTTAGAGAGAACGTGGTATAGGAAAGCCCGTATCCGAAAGGATATGCAACCTCCTTCCCCGCCCAGTCGTAGTATCTGTATCCGACAAATATCGACTCTCTGTACTCCACATTGCGCTCAGATGTGGCGAAGCACTCCCTGCATGGAATGTCATTCTCCGAAACGGGGAATGTCTCGGCCAGCTTTCCGGAAGGATTGACGCGGCCGGTGAGCACATCTGCGACAGCGCTTCCTGCCGCCTCCCCTCCGAGATAGCAGAAGAGGAGAGCCGAGACCTCTTTCCTGAATGGAAGCAGGACAGGGGCGCCCGCCATCACAAGGGCTATGACCTTCGCCCCCGATGCGATGAGTGCGGATGCAGCCTCAAGCTCCCCTTCCGGCAGATTCATATGCGTGCGGTCGAATCCTTCCGACTCGTAGGAATCGGGCAGGCCGAGGACGAGGATCACAGCATCCTTTCCCTCCGCTGCCTTAAGCGCCTCTTCTATCAGTTCACTGCTGCTCTCACCTGTGGCGCTGCTGTAACCCGGAGCATATTCATAGCTGACGCCGGCCTCATCCAGCGCGGAGAGGATATTATCGACTTTATGCGGATTTATCTTGCTTGATCCTGCTCCCTGATAGCGGATATGTTCAGCAAGCGAGCCTATGACAGCATATTTGCCGTCCGCAGAAAGCGGCAGCGCCGAATGGTTCTCAAGAAGCACAAGCGAAGAGGCCGCGGCTTTTCTTGCGGTCTCATGATGCAGCGGAATGCTGTAAGGCCGTTGCTGCACCTTCACAGCTCTGAGAATGAAACTGACCAGCCTTGACACGCATTCGTCAAGCTCCTCCATCGCAAGCGTACCGTTCTCAATCGCCTTCCTGACTTCTTCCGCATTATGCGGAGCCGGACCCGGCATTTCCAGATCGAGGCCGGCTTTGACGGCTTTTACCCTGTCGGTCATCGCACCCCAGTCGGTCATCACGAAACCGCCGAATCCCCACTCCTTTCTCAGAACATCGGTCAGGAGCCATCTGTTCTCAGCGGAATACACTCCGTTGATCATATTGTATGAACACATCACCGTCGCAGGCTCAGCCTCTTTCACCGCGATCTCAAAAGGCCGAAGGTAGATTTCCCTCAGCGCACGCTCATCCACAACGGAGTTGCTGATCATCCTCGCCTTTTCCTGATTATTCGCGGCAAAGTGCTTCAGGGACGTCCCTATTCCCAGCTTCTCCGCACCGCGGATGAACGCGGCGCCCATCTTTCCCGCAAGAAGAGGATCTTCGGAATAATACTCGAAATTCCTTCCGCAGAGGGGCGAACGCTTTATGTTGACGCCGGGACCGAGAACGATCGAGACACCTTCGCCGATACACTCCTCTGCGATCGCCTCTCCAACGCTCTCCGCGACGGATTCGTCCCACGAGGATGCCATCAGGCAGGCTGGAGGGAAACACGTGGAGGGAACGCTCTTGTTTATTCCCAGATGGTCGGCAGCCTCAGCCTGCTTCCTGAGCCCGTGAGGACCGTCGGTAAGCATCACAGGCGGCAGTCCTGCGCTCTCCACACCCTCCATGTGCCAGTAATCCTTTCCCGCGATCAGCCTGAGTTTCTCATCAAGGCTCATCCTGCTGACAATTTCCTGCACGTCCATTCCTGTCTCCTTTCGCTACGATTGTACCCGCTCAAACCGCAGACCGGAAGAATAAAAGGAATGAGATCAGGATAAAGATACCGAATGGAGGCAGCAAAAAAGCAGGGTGTTTCCCTGCTCCCGAGTCTTGCTCAAATCTATACGCCCTATTGGATTCGAACCAATCACCTACTGCTTAGAAGGCAGTTGCTCTATCCAGGTGAGCTAAGGGCGCGTTGTTTCAACAACAGGAAGATACAGGTTTTCAGGAGTTTCTGCAAGACTATATTTTCTTCCTGCCGAGGCTCTGCGAGACGAAAGCCTTGCGCACGCTGTCTGATACTGCGGCTCTGAGGGCTTTCTCCTTCTCAGCGGAGAGACAGAGCGATGAGATTGGTCCCGCAAGCCTTCTCAGCACCTCGTATGAGAGCGCCTCGCCGCCGGCTCTGAGCATCTCCATTCCGTCACGTCTTTCCAGCCATTTATTAAAAGAGATGCATTCCTCTTCCGCCATCTTCCTGACAACGGCAGCGGCTCTCTCCTTCTCTGGCTCCTCTACTCCGAGGTCAGCGGTTCTTATCGCGGGGAATGAAGGCGGCAGATCAGGAGGAGATGCAAGGTCAAACACGGTTTTCCCGTTCAGGACTTTAAGCTCATCGCCGCTGAAAGTATGCATCAGACCGGAGGAGGCAGAGATGACCGCATCTGCGGATGAGGCAAGCGTCACCCTGTCCTCATATGGCGCCGGACGTACACCCGGAGGAACAAGAAAGGTTTTCTCCGCATCCCTGAGCGTCATCGTCACATCGTGTCCTTCGGCAAGAGCTGCTGCTGTGCGCCTTGCCAGAGCGCCGGAACCGACGATAAGCACGCTGCGCCTGCCATCGCACATTCTGCACACTGCCTCCGTCACGGAACTGTCGAATACCCTCAGAGTACGCTCTGAGTGGATGCGCTTGGAGAATGAGACCGCCATGTTGATGAGCTTATCGAGATACGGTGAGGATGAACCGGTGAGCCTCGCAGCCGATGCCGCATCGTTCATCTGCCCCTGGATCGTATCCTCCCCGAAGAGCGGCGATATGATTCCGGAAGCAAGAAGGAATACATGGAGGAGAGCTTCTTCTCCTTCCAGAGAATACCTCTTATCCCTCACGGCCGCAGGGCTGAGGGAGAGCGATCTTTCCATTATCTCAGATGGAATTCTCTCCTCAGAAAGCACCTCCGCCCTGTCGCATGTTGCAATGAGGATGAACGGATGGCGGATGCTCTTCATCATCTTCCGCCCCGCCGAGAGCAGAAGCTCCTCTCCCCTGTTCTGAAGGTGAAGGAACATCTCAGGGTTCTTTGTGAAATCGAGAGCGGTGATGAAAAGCATGGAATGAAGATAGCACAACGCCGCCTTCTTGTCTTTTGCAGGTCTCAGGAGGCATGGAGAGGCTTTTCCTTGTCTTTTTCACGGCGAGGGATTAGCATTCCCGTATGCATATACTCGTAGTTGAGGATGACAGCGATATCTCCACGCTGATAACCTTCCATCTCAGGGCGCAGGGATTCACCTGCGACACGGCCGCCACAGGAAAGGAGGCCGAGGAGAAGCTGAAAGCGAACCGGTATGATCTCGCGATCCTCGATATGCTCCTTCCCGAGATACCGGGAATAGAGGTGCTCGGCTTCATCAGGAGCGGAAGTCCCCAGCCCGATCTGCCGGTTATAGTGGCCTCCGCAGCTGCGGAGGAGAGCGACATCATCACTGCCCTCGAGCTCGGCGCCGACGACTACATAACCAAGCCCTTCTCTCCCAAGATACTGACAGCACGGGTGAAGTCAGTGATAAGAAGGGCCGAGCACAGGGCGGCGGGAGGAGTTATACACACAGAGAGCGGCCTCTTCCTCGACACGAGCACAAGGGAGTGCCGGATAGACGAAAAACCTCTTACTCTCACCGGAACGGAGTTCGACATACTCTCGGCCCTGATAAAAGCCGGAGGGCGCGTCATGTCCAGAAGCGAGATCATCAGCAGGATAAAGGGAAACGACTACCCTGTGACGGAGCGCTCGATAGACGTGCAGATAGCCGCCATCAGGAAGAAGCTGGGACAGAACGGGAACGCGATAAAGACGGTGTGGGGCATAGGGTACAGATATGCCGAAGAGTAATGAAAGGGACAGATATCTTGCGATCATAGAGGCGATGGGAGAAGGCGTCCTGCTGATATCGCGCAAGCACAGGATCACACTCTCGAACCGGAGCGCCTGCAGCATGCTCTCATGGGTATCCCCGCTGAAGGGAAAACATATCGAAGAGGTGTTCTCCAGCAGCATTCTCCCCGCGACGATCGACACGGTGTTCCGCACAGGCAGGAAGGAGGAGCTGAAAATAACCAGCTACCTCAGCTCATCCGGCGCCGATGCCGTGATAAAGGGAAAGGGCCGGGAGAAGATATACAAATTCAGCATAACCCTCCTCGATGACAAATACGCTGTCGTGACGATAACGGATGAGACGATGATGGAGCGCATGTCTGTAGTCAGGCAGGATTTCGTCTCAAACGTCTCGCATGAGCTTAAGACTCCTCTCACCGCCATAACGGGCTTCGCGGAGACTCTTATGGACGAAAATCTCAGCGCAGAGGAGACAAAGAGCTTCGCACGCATCATCCACAAGAACTCGACGCAGATGCAGCGCATCATCAGCGATCTTCTGCTCCTCACATCGCTCGACCGCGAGGAGATAGCGCCGGCGATGGAGAACACAACGGATACGAAGATACTCTCGGAAGTAAGGGCATACACACAGTTCAGGGCGGAAGCGAAGAGCATCGCTGTCTCGTACTCTCCCGAAGGATTCTCCCTGATCTGCAGCGAGTCCCTGATAGTCCAGGCGCTGATAAACCTTGTCGTCAACGCCATCTCCTACTCTCCGCAGGGGAGTTCTGTCAGCATCTCGTCAAGAAAGAAGGGCGACAGAGCTGAGTTCAAAGTATCTGACAGGGGATTCGGAATCTCGGAGGATGATCTTCCGCGCATCTTCGAGCGCTTCTACCGCGTCGACAAAGCGAGGAGCCGCGAATCAGGGGGAACAGGACTCGGGCTTTCCATCGTGCGCCATATAGCTATCATCCACAAAGGCACGATAAAGGCTGAGAGCAGGCTCGGAGAGGGATCGGAGTTCACACTCTCAATTCCGCTCAGATAGGAAGGATGTCAGCTTATATACGAGAAAATTATCGAAGGGGCGAAGTCGCTCCACTCGCTGACTCGGAATGAAACGCCGAGTGTGACCGAAAAGCCTGACCAGTCCCCTCTTGCGGCTATATTCAGGAATGCGTTGTCCGTGTCAAAGTGGAAAAGACTGTGGCGGAACTCAAGATATGAGGCGGCAAGCGAGAATGAGGCATCGGGCAGGAACTGGAATGTCAGCTCCGCTTCGGCCTCGACGCTTCTCTTCTCGGCATCAGATAGTCCTGTCATGGAGAGTGAGAGCCCCGGGCGGAAGAAGCGGAGATCGCCGGAAGGAAGGAACCTGTCAGCGCTGAGAGAGAGCGAAAGTGTTGTCGATTCTGCGATCGCATCCCACCCCAGATAGATGTTCTCATCACGGAGAGTGACAATGCTTCCGGAATATATTCCGCCAGAGAACGGCCCGAATGTGAGTATCGCTCCTACCCCGACATCAAAGAACTGGCTGTCGCGCTCCCGTTCAAACGGCGAAAACCACGCATTTGCGAAGATATCGGTGATGCCAGTCATTTTCTTCGAGCTCCTGAGCATGCTGTTTCCGCCCGAAATCCTCATGCCGAACGAGAAATGAGGGATCGAATAGGCCATATCGAGCTCAATGCGGAGCGATGATCTGATATCGAAGAGAGAGCGCTCCTGATCCTGCCGCATGAACTCAGAGCCGAAGAACGCGGAGAGCGCTATGTGGTCTGCGATGAACGAAAGACCCATGTTCCAGAGCTGGTTCTGCACAAAAGGCAGTCTGTCAGAGGAGAACTCACCGGCGCTGTAGAGGTCCGAGATTCCAAGCGTCAGCGCGAATGGTCCCGTATCCGTCTCCATCATGACAAGCGCCGCAGGGTTGGCAAAGACATCGCTGAAGCGTCCGAAGCCCGATACCGAGCTGAGAGGGCTTGCCTGAGGATTGGCAAGAGGACTCAGCTCCGACGCCCCTGAGTCGGCCGCAGCCGGAAAGAGGGAAAGTACAAAAATGAGGATGGCAGCAGGAATGAGGCGCTTCATCGCTCCCGATTATACCAGATCGCACGCGATGTGCTATATACTCATGGCATGGGCACGGTATTCTTCCACATCGATCTGGATGCTTTCTTTGCCTCAGTGGAGGTGCTCGACCACCCCGAGTACAGGGGAAAGCCTCTGATAATAGGCACTCCCGGGCCGCGCCACGTCGCATCCACATGCTCATATGAGGCGAGGAAATACGGAGTGCACAGCGCAATGCCGATGACGACGGCCCTGCGCCTCTGTCCGGAAGCAGTATGCGTAAGGGGAAGGATGGAGCGCTATGCGGAGAAGAGCCGAGAGGTCATGGGGATAATAAGTTCGTTCGCGCCGGGTTTCCAGCAGATATCCGTAGATGAGGCGTTTCTCGACCTCACAGGCATGGAGAGGATATATCCCCTGCCCGGCAGAGCGGCAAAAGAGCTGAAAAGGACTATTCTGGAGGAAACAGGGCTCACAGTCTCGATAGGCGTTGCCGCCTCAAGATTCATCGCAAAGCTGGCATCGGACTACCGCAAACCCGACGGCCTCACTATCGTGCCGGCGGGAAAGGAAGAGGCTTTCGTAGATGCCGTGGGGCTGAAGAAGCTCTGGGGAATCGGGGACTCGACATACAATAACCTCCTCAGGCATCGCATAAGAAGCGTGCAGGAGCTGAGGGTTAAAAGCGCGGAGGAGCTTAGGCATCTCTTCGGAAAGAACAGCGGAGAGTTCCTTTATTCAGTCGCCAGGGGAATTGACCCAGGGATATTCAGGGGAGACTCTAAATCGAGGTCGATATCCACCGAGAAAACTTTCTATCCCGACATATACGGATACGATGCTCTCGACACATACCTTCTCGAGATGTCGCAGGAAGTTATGTTCCGCGCGCTTGAGGAGAGAAAGGTGCCGAGGACTGCGGGCATAAAGCTGAGATACGGGGACTTCTCCACCCTGACGCTGCAGACGACGCCGAATAAACCGATCTACTCCTCCTCCGATGTTTTCCAGATCACATCCGGACTTCTCCGCGAGAAATATTCAGGAGGAGGCGTGAGGCTTCTCGGGGTATTCATCTCTGGGATATACGACGGGGATGATGTCGAACAGCCGGACTTCTTCTCCGGCAAGGAGGAGAAAGAGAGGAAACTCGAGAAAACTATACTCACTCTGGCACAGCGCGGCTCCAGGGTGACAAAGGCCAGGACGCTCCGGAGAGAGGGGCAAGTTCTTCCAGAAAAAAGGAGATGATGCTACCCTGTCTCCATGCTCAATATCTGCCTGATCAATCCGGAGATACCGCAGAACACAGGGAACATCGCGCGCACATGCGCGATTACGGGTGCGCATCTGCATCTCGTGCGTCCTCTGGGCTTCGACATCTCCGCATCAAGCGTGAGAAGAGCCGGTCTCGATTACTGGGATGACGTCGATATCACAGTCCACGATTCCGCTGAAGCATTCATGGAGCACTGCCGCGGCAGTAAATTCTATTTCTTCTCAAGAAAAGGACTGCGGTCATTTTCAGAAATAAGCTATCCGGACGACAGGGAAATATATTTCGTTTTCGGATGCGAGAGCAGAGGGCTTCCCGATGCGCTTCTTGAGGAATATCCTGACAGAGTGGTGAGGATACCGATGAAAGAAGGCGTCAGATGCCTTAATCTATCCAACAGCGCCGCAATAGCGGCATACGAATACTACAGACAGCTCGGTTATCCGGGATTCTCGCTCTCGGGCGGAACCGCGGCCGGGCAGAGGGAGGATCTATGAGGATCTCCGTTATCGGATGCGGAAACATGGGGGGCGCCATCGCAGCGGCCCTCGCCGATGCAGGATGGGAAGTCTCCGTCTACGACAAGGCGGCGGAGAAAGCCGAGGAGCTCGCCTCCTCTTGCGAGGGAATCTCCATTCTCTCATCGCCTGACGGAGCAAGCGGAAGCAACGCCGTGATCCTCGCCGTCAAGCCTCAGGTGCTTCCGTCGCTCTACTGCGCACTGCGCGAGATAGAGACGGGGCTCTGGGTATCGATAGCGGCAGGAGTGCCTCTTTCCGTGCTGGAAGATCACATAGGTTCTGGCAATGTGGTGAGATTCATGCCCAATATCGCGGCGAAAGCGAAGAAGTCTGTTACAGCAATAGCCGTTTCGGATGAGGTGAGCGCGGAGAACAGGGAGCTTGCCCTCGCGATCGCAACATCATTCGGTTCGGCATACTTCCTTCCCGAGTCGCTCTTCCCCGCTTTCATCGGAATTTCAGGCTCAGGCATCGCCTGCTTCTTCGAGATGATGCATCAGATGGCGATGGCGGGAGTGAAGGAGGGAATCCCATACCCAGAGGCGCTTGCCATCGTAAGGGACACGGCTCTCAGTGCCGGCGTACTGCAGAGAAGCACCGGAAGCAATGCGATCGAGCTTGAGACTAAGGTCTGCTCCGCAGCCGGAACCACGATAGAGGGAGTGAAGGCGCTGCAGGACGGAGGATTCGCCTCCGCGGTGATGAACGCAGTGCACGCATCCGCTGAGAAGAGCATAGAACTTGAGAATAAAGCCCGTTATGGAGAGAGATAAAGATGATAGACATCAGAGAACTGAAAACAAGATACAGTGAGATAAAGAAGAACATTGAGGACCGCTTCATGAATGTCGATCTCGACAAGATCGTCGCTGATCAGGAGAAGAGAGCGGAGCTGATGCAGGAGGCTGAGGGCCTCCGCGCGAAGAGGAACGAGAACGCGGCGAAGATGAAGGGAAAACTCGACCCGGAGACGCGCGCATCGCTTATCGCGGAAGGCAAAGCCATAAAGGAAGAGCTTGCAAAGGTCGAGGAGGAGTACGCCGCCATCGACAAGGCGTTCATGGAAGAGGCCCGCACTATTCCGAACTACACACATCCCGATGCCCCTATAGGCAAGGAGGACAAGGACAGCCTTGCTGTGAAATTCTGGGGAGAGCCGCGCCATTTTGACTTCAAAGCCAAGGATCATGTACAGCTCGGAGAGGCGCTCGACATACTCGACTTCGACAGCGGCGCAAAGGTCGCAGGACAGAAGTTCTATTACATAAAGAACAAGGGTGTAATCCTGCAGATGGCGCTTGAGCGCTATGCCATGGATATCGTGCTGAAGCACGGCTTCACCCCATTCATCACTCCTGACATCGCCAAGGAGGAGATACTCAACGGAATAGGTTTCAATCCCCGCGGGGCAGAATCCAACATCTATACGCTCGAGGGAACGGGAACGTGTCTTGTAGGAACGGCAGAGATAACTCTCGGAGGCTACTACTCTGGTGAGATTCTCTCCAAGGACAGACTGCCGATAAAGATGACAGGACTTTCACACTGCTTCCGCCGCGAGGCAGGCGGCGCCGGACAGTACTCAAAGGGACTGTACCGCGTCCACCAGTTCTCCAAGCTGGAGATGTTCATCTACTGTCTGCCGGAAGAAAGCGACAAATACCATCAGGAGATACTCTCGATCGAGGAGGAGATTTTCCAGGGGCTCGGACTTCCCTACCGCGTCGTTGATACAGCCACCGGCGATCTCGGAGCTCCCGCATACCGCAAATTCGATATCGAGGCGTGGATGCCCGGACGCGGCGATGAAGGAGAGTATGGAGAGGTCACATCGACTTCAAACTGCACAGATTATCAGGCGCGCTCGCTGAACATCCGCTACCGCGACGATGACGGAAAACCGAAGTTTGTGCACATGCTCAACGGCACCGCCGTAGCTCTCTCCAGAGCAATAGTCGCGATACTTGAGAACTACCAGAACGAGGACGGGTCTGTCTCCATTCCCGCATCGCTTGTACCGTACTGCGGATTCGACAGGATAGGCTGATGGCTGGAAGCGCCCTACTCACAGATTTCTACGAACTCACGATGATGCAGGGATACTTCCTCGAGCATCATGATTCAAAGGCCGTGTTCGACATGTTCTACAGGACGAACCCGTTCCAGGGCGGATACACCGTATTCACAGGTGTCGAGGATCTTCTGGACATGCTGGACGGCCTTTCATTCCGCAGAGAGGATATCGCATACCTCAGATCGCTGGGAATATTCGATGCCTCATTCCTCGAGTACCTGGAGTCCTACCGCTTCCACGGCGATGTCTACACGTTTGACGAGGGAACTCCGGCATTCCCCGGAGAGCCTCTGATAAGAGTTGAGAGCGATCTGATGGATGCACAGCTTATCGAATCGATGCTCCTCAACACCGTGAACTTCCAGACGCTCATCGCAACAAAGGCATCAAGGATGACGCTTGCGGCGAAGGGCCATGGCTCGATCATGGAGTTCGGTCTGAGAAGGGCGCAGGGAATGAACGGCGCGCTCTCCGCTTCCCGCGCATCATTCATCGGAGGCACACGCTCGACGAGCAACACGGAGGCAGGAAGGATATACGGAATACCTGTCGCAGGCACGATGGCCCACTCCTGGATAATGAGCTACAAGTCCGAGGAAGAGGCGTTCAGGAAATTCGTTGAAATCTATCCTGACAATGGAATTCTTCTCATAGATACCTACGATACCCTCGGCTCCGGCATCGAGGCTGCGATAAAGATCGGCCTTGAGCAGAAGGCTAAGGGAAAGAGAATCGGCGTGAGGATCGACTCGGGCGACCTCTCCTACCTCACAAAGGAAATAAGGACGAGGCTCGACAGCGCGGGACTTGAGGATGCCACGATCTGCGTCTCCAACGATCTGACCGAGGAGATCATCAGGAGCCTTGTCTCGGACGGCGCTCCGATCGACAGCTGGGGAATAGGCACGCACCTTGTGACAGGAGGAAGCCAGGCTTCGCTCAACGGAGTGTACAAGCTCTCCGCAAAAGAGGAGAACGGCACGATGGTTCCCTGTCTGAAAGTCTCCAACAGCTATGAAAAGACTACCAATCCCGGAATAAAACAGGTCTACAGATTCTTTGACAAATCCGGAAACGCGCTTGCGGACCTTATCGCTCTCAACGATGAGACGATAGAGAGCGGAAAGAACATCACGTTCCACCACCCGTTCTCCACCGCCGATTTCTTCATCATGAAGAAGGACAGATACGCCTCATTCCGCCCGATGCTGACAAAGAAGATGGAAAACGGAAAGAGGACTGCCGCTCCTGTACCGCTTACGGAAATACAGAGAAGCTCGGCTGAGAAGCTGGCGGCTTTCGACAAGACGTACAAGAGAATCATCAACCCGCATATCTACAAGGTATCGCTCTCTGAGAAGCTCAGGAACCTCAAGACGGAGCTTCTTGTGAGGACGAGGGTGAAGGAAAGCGAGATAGAGAACGCGTAGCGCAGAGGCAGGATATCCTGCCTCTCTTTTTAAGGAGGAATGATGTTCCGCAGCATGAGAAGAGCTCTGCAGCAGCTTTCAGATGATGAGTGCAGGAGAATACTTGAGAAAGCAACATCGGGAGTGCTTGCCCTCTCCGGCGATGACGGCTATCCCTATGCGGTGCCTATCAGCTTCGCGCTCGACGGAGATAGGATAATATTCCACTCAGCCGTAACAGGACATAAGATCGATGCAATAAGAAGATCAGAAAAAGCATCATTCTGCGTGATCGATTCAGACAGCGTAATACCTGAGAAATTCACCACGGCATACAGAAGCGTCATAGCATTCGGAAAGATGCGGATCATTGATGACAGCGACGAAAAGCGCAGAGCAATCGAGAAGCTCTCCAGAAAGTACGCTCCTGAAGTAAGCAGAGAGATGATGGAGAAGGAAATAAACTCTGGCTGGAACGCCCTCGCAGTCCTTGAGATGAGAATAGAGCATCTGACAGGAAAACAAGGGCGCGAACTTCTGAGAAAAGAATAATTTATAGAGGTTTTCCACATGCAAACCCCTATATAAATAAAGTTTAATCTGAAAGTGTCATTACAGTTGCTGTACTGAACACTCCACCGCCATAGTCAACGGCCTCAAGATCCAGAAGGTTATATTCACCGCCAAGCAGGGAATCCATTGTCTTATCATCAATGATAATACGATTATTCGTGATATCAGCACCACCTTCATCAAAGCCATTCTCAAGACAGTAAAGAATGCGTTCTCCTCCTGCTTCTGGCTTTTCATTGAATCTCATCTCGCAATCTATGAATTCAAGCAGGTTGTCAGCATATGATGTGTCCATCACCCAGCTGGGAGTGTAATTCGTTTTGTGGACATTCCCTCTTAGCTAGTCAAAAGAAGGAAAATAATCTGCAGCTGAGGCAGCAGACTGCCACCTTTTACCAGCTATCAGAAGTCTAGAATCATACAAAGGCG
>CALXLV010000046.1 GCA_944389295.1 uncultured Spirochaetaceae bacterium
AGAGCTCAGCCATCGAGAGGGTGAGGAACGCCATCGTCATGCCGTCCTCGCTGGATGTGAAGAGGTGGAACGATCCGTTCTCGAATACCTCTCCGACGATGTAGGAGATGATCGTTATGATTGCGAGAGCCGCACCCTGGATGACGCAGTTAACGCCCATTCCGCCCGCGAAGAGTCCTTCCTTGGATGAGCGCGGAGGTCTCTTCATGATGTCCGGGTCCCCATGCTCCATACCGAGTCCGACAGCCGGGAAGGCATCGGTTATGAGGTTTATCCAGAGAAGGTGGGTAGGCTGGAGGAGCGTGATGCCCATCATCGAGGATACGAATACCGCGATGACCTCGGAGAGGTTGGAGGAGATGAGGAACTGGATGGCCTTGCGGATGTTGTCGTAGATCTTCCTGCCTTCCTCGACAGCGACAACGATGGTCGCGAAGTTGTCATCGGCGAGAACCATGTCTGCGACGTTCTTGGTGACGTCCGTTCCAGTGATTCCCATTCCGACTCCGATATCCGCATTCTTGATGGAAGGAGCGTCGTTGACGCCGTCTCCCGTCATCGCGGTTATCATTCCGGCCTGCTGCCATGCCTTGACGATCCTGACCTTGTGCTCAGGCTGGACGCGGGCGTAGATGGAGTATTTCCTTATCCTCTTCTGGAACTCCTCGTCGGAGAGCTTGTCGATCTCCGCTCCAGTGATGGCCTCTGAGGCGGACTCGACTATTCCGAGTTCCTTGCCGATCGCGACGGCGGTGTCGATGTGGTCGCCTGTTATCATCACAGGGCGGATTCCAGCAGAGCGGCACTCCCTGATCGCATCCTTTACCTCCGGGCGCACAGGATCGATCATTCCTGTAAGGCCGATGAATACGAGATCTTTCTCAAGGGCTGCAGGCGCTGTGTCAGAAGGAACTGAATCGAGCGTTTTCATCGCTCCTGCGAGAACTCTGAGGGCCTTGTCTGCGAATTCCTTGTTCTTGGCGAGTATCGCTTTCCTGTCGTCATCCGTTATCGGCCTCACGCCCTCGGAGGAGAGGATGAACGCACATCTTGAGAGAAGGACATCGGGAGCTCCCTTCGTGTACTGCACATATCCGCCCTGCGGATTCGTGTGTATGGTCGTCATCATCTTCCTTTCGGAGTCGAAAGGAGCCTCTGCGACCCTCTTGTATGATCCGTTCTCAAGGAAGTCCTTGTTGAGCTCCATCGAGCATGCCCAGTTGACGAGAGCGGCCTCCGTAGGTTCTCCTTCGGCTTTGAGTTCGTCATTGAGGTGGGCATCGGAGCAGAGCGCCATTGCCTGAGCAAGAAGCGCCTTGTCCGTGCCGTAGGCATCGACGACGGTCATCCTGTTCTGCGTGAGCGTACCGGTCTTGTCGGAGCAGATCACCTCGGTGCAGCCGAGAGTTTCGACAGCGGTGAGCTTGCGGATGATGGCGTTTTTGCGGCTCATCTTCGTCACGCCGATCGAGAGCACGATCGTGACGACCGCGGCAAGTCCCTCAGGAATGGCCGCAACAGCGAGCGATACCGCGATCATGAAGGTGTTGAGCACGCCTGCGAGATGGATGTCGCCCTGAATCGCCATTCTTATGAGGTTGACGGCGAACATGAATACACAGATTCCGAGGACGAGCCATGTCAGTATCTTGGAAAGCTGGTTGAGCTTGCGCTGCAGCGGCGTGAGGTTGTCAGCAGCATCCGAGAGAGCGGAGGCGATCTTTCCCATCTCCGTTTTCATGCCGGTTGATGTGACTACAGCCTCGCCGCGTCCGTAGACGACCGTTGAGCCCATGTAGAGCATGTTGCGTCTGTCGCCGAGAGGAATTTCATTTCCGGTGAGCGTATCGGCGGTCTTGTCCACAGGAACGGACTCTCCGGTAAGAGCCGCTTCCTCGGCCTTTATCGATGCGGAGTAGATGATCCTCGCATCTGCCGGAACGCTGTCTCCCGCCTCGATCTCAATGATATCGCCGGGCACGAGCTCCTCGCTCTCGACTGTGACTATCTTGCCGCCGCGCTTTACCTTGGACTTCGCCTTGGACATGTTCTGCAGCGCTTCGATGGCCTTCTCAGCCTTTGATTCCTGGACTACGCCGAGTATGGCGTTTATCAGTACGACTATGAGGATGATGATTGCATCCGACCACTCAGGTTCGCCTGCCGCATAAGATGTGCCTACCGAAAGCACCGCGGCGATCATCAGGATGATGAGCATGGGGTCCTTGAGTTTGTCGATGAACTGCTTTACCAGTCCGTCCTTCTTCTTCTCCTCAAGCCTGTTGCGGCCGTACTCGGAAAGCCTCTTCTGAACTTCGGCTTCCTGCAGGCCCTCCTTCGACGAGCCCAGGGAAGCTATTACGCTGTCGCTGGACTCAAGATACTCTTTCTGAGCCATATAACCTTCCTTTTTAGTGATTCAGAATGAAGAATAGCAGAGCTTCTGCCAAAGGTTAAGCGCAAAGCGGTGCGGACGATGACCAATTATGCGTTTTTCGGATATAATCGCGCTATGGTCTCGGATCATCTTCACTCTATCGCGAAATACCGTCCTCTGGACGAGAAACTTGGCAGTCTCAGGGATATGCCCGCAGAGGAGCTTCCCGTCTTTCACGGCTACAGGACGATGAAGGACAATACCGTCGTCTTCACAGTTGAGAAGGGGAGCGCCACGGCATCAACGTCATGGCGTGAGAATCCCGGCTCGATGGAAGCCACGGCCGCAGTAACGCTCGGCGCAGGCGATTTCGTCCTCTTCCTTCCGGGCGAGCCGTTCATTGTCAAAGCGAACGAAGAGGATGCCGAGATATCGATGCGTGTGCTGAGGTGAGAGGATGGCTGTAGTCAGGAATCTGAGGATAGAGAACGGAGGAGAGGTGAGCGTGCAGACGATGTACGATTCAGCGCTCACAATGGAGAAGGCTCCCGCGATAGTCTCCCGAATCTCGGAGCTTGCCGCGCTTGGCTGTTCTCTCATAAGGTTCAGCTTCGTCTCTCCCGATGATTATGAACCGATGCGCTACATCGCCACCCACAGCGTGATTCCCGTCGCTGCTGATATCCACTTCGACTACAAAATGGCGCTTCTGGCGCTTGATGCCGACGTGGACAAGATAAGGATAAATCCGGGAAACATAGGAGATAAGAGGAAAACCGAAGAAGTCGTCAAGAGCGCAGCAGATCACGGCGCCGCGATAAGGATAGGGCTCAACTCAGGTTCTCTCCCTAAGAGCACTGAGGGAATGAGCGTGCCGGATGCGATGGTCAGCACCGCGCTTGAGTACATTGACTGGTTCGAGAAATGGGGATTTACAAACACTGTCGTGTCGCTCAAATCCTCAGATACTGAGGAGACGATGGCGGCGGCGCGTTCCTTTGCCCGCCTCTCTGACTATCCGCAGCACATAGGCGTCACGGAGGCAGGGGACCCTGTAATCTCGGCAGTGCGCTCCACATGGGCTCTCGGCAATCTCCTGAAAGAGGGGATAGGTGCGACGCTGCGCATCTCGATGACGGGAGAGATCGAAGATGAGGTCATAGCGGGAGCTGAGCTTCTGAGGACGCTCGGCCTCTGGAAAAGAGGCGTCAGGATAGTTTCCTGCCCCAGATGCGGACGCCACAGCTTCGACACGATAGCCTTCGAGAAGAAGATAAGGAAGCGCCTTCTCTCGCTTGATAAGGATATAACCGTTGCTATAATGGGATGCCTTGTGAACGGTCCCGGAGAGGCGAAAGGCGCCGATTACGCAGTGACCGGCATGAAGGAAAAGGTCTATCTCTACAGAAAAGGAAGCCTCGTATGCTCCGTCAGGCCGGAGGATGCGGAGGCCGCGCTTTTCGAGGCTATCGGAAATGAATGACAGAATAGTTATACGCGGTGCGCGCGAGCACAATCTCAGGAACATCGATCTGGAGCTTCCGAAGGACTCGCTTGTCGTGATATCGGGGCTCTCAGGATCGGGAAAGAGCTCCCTTGCTTTCGACACGATCTTCGCAGAGGGGCAGAGAAGGTACATCGAGTCGCTCTCGAGCTACGCGAGGATGTTCCTCGGAAGGATGGACAAGCCCGACGTCGATTCGATAGAGGGGCTCTCTCCCGCCATCGCAATAGAACAGAAATCCACGAACAGGAACCCCAGGTCGACAGTCGGAACGGTCACCGAAATCTATGACTACTACCGCCTTTTATGGGCTAGGATAGGACACAGGCACTGCCCTAAATGCGGACGCGAGATAACGGAAATGTCCGTTGATCAGATCATGGATATAATCTTCTCCCACCCAGAGGGCGGAAGGCTGATGATCCTAGCACCCATTGCGCGCGGCAAGAAGGGCGAGTTCCGCTCCGCTCTTGAGGATGCGCTCAAGCTGGGCTATCTCAAGGCGGAGATCGACGGGAAGATGTATGCCCTTGACGAGGGGATTCCCCAGCTTGAGAAGAAGGTCAAGCACAACATCTCCATCCTGATAGACAGAGTGAAGAACGAGAAGAAGGACAGAACGAGGATATCCGATGCCATCGAGAGGTGTTTCGACATCGCCGCAGGTCTGGCCGAGGTCGATTACCACGACGAGGGAAAGAGGGAGATATACAGCGAGAAGAACAGCTGTCCTGACTGCGGCATCACGATTCCTGAGATAGAGCCGCGCTTCTTCTCCTTCAACTCTCCATTCGGAGCCTGCCCGGAGTGCAACGGTCTCGGATTCAGAAAGGAGTTCGACCCCGACAAGATAATCCCCGACCGCACGCTCTCGTACAATCAGGGTGCGATAAGAACCCATCGCCCCGATGCAGCCTACTACAGAGCCGGCATAGAGAGTCTCTACAAGCACTACGGACTTTCGATGGATACTCCGATAGAGAAGCTGCCGAAGGAGTTTGTAGACGTTCTCCTCTACGGCGGAGGCGAGAAGTTCTCATATACATATCAGGGGACAAGCCAGCAGAGGACAACGGAGTTCAGGGGGATAATCACCGAGCTCGAGAGGCGCTACTACGAGACGCAGTCAATGAACATCCGCATGTGGCTGGATTCATTCCGCGAGGATGTTGTCTGTCCCGCATGTCACGGAAACAGGCTCAGGAAGGAGGCGCTCTCCGTCTACGTCGGAGGGCTGGATATAATCTCCGCGACGAAACTCTCAGTGAATAAGACGATAGAGTTCTTCCGTGATCTCCAGCTGACTGATACGGAGAGGGAGATTGCGAAAGAGATACTAAAGGAGATCAACGCGAGGCTTCACTTCCTGCAGGATGTCGGCCTCGGCTATCTCACGCTCTACCGCTCCGCCGCAACGCTCTCAGGAGGTGAGGCGCAGAGGATAAGGCTCGCGACGCAGATCGGTTCGGCGCTCACTGGCGTCCTCTACGTCCTTGACGAGCCCTCTATCGGTCTGCATCAGAGGGA